>JBARIW010000062.1:0-83017 GCA_049799955.1 Pyrinomonadaceae bacterium | reverse complement strand
TTTTCCACAAGCTGTAAGCGACTCTGGATGAACAATTCAGAGCTTACGTCGTCAAAGTCGAGCGCCTTACGCCAACGATTGTCGATGTCGTCGTCAAAGCGCCGCTTCAAGCGAAAAAGTTTGAGCCGGGACAGTTTTATCGTTTGCAGAATTTTGAAACCAGCGCGCCGACCGTCGGCGGAAAACGCCTGATGATGGAAGGCTTGGCGCTGACGGGCGCGTGGGTTGACCGCGAAAAAGGCTTGCTTTCGATGATTGTTCTCGAAATGGGAACGTCTTCGCGCTTGTGTTCGCTGCTCAAAGAAGGCGAGGAAGTTCTCGTCATGGGACCGACCGGAACGCCGACGGAAATTCCCGAAAACGAAACCGTTTTGCTCGCGGGCGGCGGGCTTGGAAACGCGGTTCTGTTCTCGATTGCCAAAGCGATGCGCGACAGCGGAAACAAGGTGATTTATTTTGCCGGATACAAAAACGGCGCGGATTTGTATAAACGCGAGGAAATCGAAAACGCGACCGACCAGGTAATCTGGTCAACCGATTTCGGCGACGAAATCGCGCCGGACAGACCGCAGGATGCGCATTTTCGCGGCAATATCGTGCAGGCGATGATTGCTTATGCCGAGGGACAATTAGGCGGGCAAACCGTGAATCTGAAAGACGTTGACCGCATCATCGCCATCGGCTCCGACCGTATGATGAACGGCGTTAAAGAAGCGCGTTACAACGATTTGCAGCCCTTTTTGAAACCGCAGCACACGGCAATCGGCTCAATCAACAGCCCGATGCAGTGTATGATGAAGGAAGTCTGCGCGCAGTGTCTCCAGCGCCACGTCAACCCGCATACGGGCGAGGAATTTTTCGTTTTTTCGTGTTTTAATCAAGACCAGAATCTCGATTTTGTCGATTTCAAGAATCTGAACGACCGTTTGCGGGCAAATTCGATTCAGGAAAAATTATCGAATATGTGGCTCGATAAAATTTTTAAGGAAAAAGCGGAAGTGGGTTAATGGAAAACGGAAAACGGAAAACGGAAAATTAAGAAACAGGTCTTTCATTTTCCGTTTTTAAGCGCTCTTTTTGCATTTACAGCGGCTCTGGTTGTAAATTCAAATAAACGAAAATGACGCGAGAAGAAGAATTCAAATTTCAAAATGTAGAAACGCCGGTGCCCGAGGCGCGCGAAGAAGACAGGGATTTGGGTTTCGGCTCGAAAGTCGTCGGCGAAAGTCGCCTGCGTTTTATCAACCGCGACGGCTCGTTTAACGTCAGGCGAGCGGGACTCGGAAGATTTTCTACGCGCAATCTTTATCATTTTCTGCTGACAATGAGCTGGAAAAAGTTTCTGCTGCTCGTTTTGCTTTTGTATTTTCTGAGCAATGTTACGTTCGGGCTGCTTTACACTCTGCTCGGCGAAAACGCTCTGATTGTTAATCCGGATGAGAAGATTACGAATCTGTTTGCGCGGGGATTTTTCTTCAGTGTGCAGACATTTGCAACAATTGGTTACGGCACAATCCATCCTGCCGGAATACTTGCCAATCTTCTGGTAACAATCGAATCGTATTACAGCCTGCTGGCAAACGCTCTGATTACGGGCTTGGTTTTCGCCAGATTTTCGCGCCCGACGGCGAAGATTATTTTCAGCGACGTGGCGGTCGTCGCGCCGTATCGCGGCATTACGGGTTTTATGTTCCGCGTCGTCAACAGCCGCAACAACCAGCTTATCGAGGTCAGCGCGCAGGTTACGTTTTCGCGTTTTGTCGAAAAAAACGGCGAGCTGACCAGAAAATTCGACACTCTCAAGCTCGAACGCGATAAGGTTACTTTTTTCCCGCTTTCGTGGACAATCGTGCATCCGATTGACGAAAAATCGCCGATGTATAATCTGACGCGGGAAGATTTCGAAAAATCGGACGCCGAGATTTTGATTCTTTTGAGCGCGATGGACGAGACTTTCGCGCAGCCCGTTCACACGCGCTCGTCTTACAAACATTTCGAGATAAATCACAGCTACAAATTCGCCAATTTGTATAACGAAAACTTAATCGACGAGCCGATTTCCATCAACATCAGAAAGCTTTCGGAAATCGAGAAAGTTTGAAAACTTTGACAAAACAAGTCGGTCTGTTTGATACTTAATTTCGGTTTCACTCAAAAAATCAGAGGTATAAAAAATGGCTACAAATTATGTAACGTGCCCGAATTGTCAGACGCAAAACACAAGCTTAAGCGCAAGCTGTTTCAAATGCGGCGCGATGCTGCCTATCAGCCCGATGCCGATGCAGCCTGCTCCGAATTACGGCGTTCAGCAACAAAAACCGGAAGGCGCGGATAAAAGAATCGCGGCGGGCGTCTGCGGCATCGTTCTCGGCGGACTCGGTATCCATAAATTTATTATGGGCTACACGACTGAGGGCGTGATTATGCTTGTTATATATATTCTCGGCGCAATTTTTTTATGCGGCATTCCGTCTCTGGTCATCCACATCATCGGTCTCATCGAGGGCATTATGTATCTGACAAAATCCGACGAGGAATTCGTTAATACCTACATTTATAACCGGAAAGGCTGGTTCTAGATAAATTGTTTGGACGAAACATAAAAACGGCTCGCTTATAATCCGGCGGCTTTCTTAAATCGTCAATCTATCGCAAGAGATTAAAAAGGTAAGGCTAAAGTCTTTAAATTCTTCAGCCTTATCTTTAATTTTGGTTTTTATCTAGGGAACAAAAGCGCCCGGTGCGGGCATATCGCCATTTTGTCCGAATCCCTGAATCGAAGCTGCCGCGCCTGCGCGCTGCGAATACCAGGTCGCATTTGACGAACGAAAGACGGTCGCGTCAAATCTGCCGTCGCCGTCGAAATCTCCGGGCGCAGGAATGTCTCCATTCGTGCCGAACGGAAATGAATAATAACTTTGATTCTCGCTTCGCAAGATAAACCATTCGCCTGTGCTCGGTCGCCAGATAGCGACATCGGCTTTTCCGTCGCCGGTGTAATCGCCCTGAACGGGTTTGTCCGCGCTGTTTCCGAATTGAAAAGCGACAACGCTTGAGTCTGAGCTTTTCTGTATCCACCATTCGCCTGCCGATGCTCTCCAAATCGCAATATCGGATTTACCGTCGCCATCGTAATCCGCTGCTGCCGGAACATCTGCCGACGCGCCGAATTGCTTAATTATTGTTCCGCCGGACGATTTATTGATATACCAAGTCGAATCCGAAGCTCGAAATACCGCCGCGTCTGCTTTGCCGTCGCCGTCGAAATCGGCAGGCGCGGGAATATCTCCGTTTGTTCCGAACGGGAACGAGTAATAGCTTTGGTCTTCGCTTCGCAAAATAAACCATTCGCCCGAGACAGGTCGAAAGACCGCGACATCCGTTTTGCCGTCGCCGTTAAAATCGGCGGGAACGATTTTGTCCGCGCTGCTGCCGAACTGAAACGCGGCGTTTCCGCCGTTTGAAGATTTCAGATACCACCATTCACCGACTGCCGGACGATAAATTGAAATGTCGGTTTTCCCGTCGCCGTCAAAATCAGACGGCGTTGCCCGAACGCCGCGCAGGCAGACGGATTTCAGCAAATCGATATTCGTGCGATTGTTTGTCAAATCATTCGAAAATCTGACCAAATCGGTTTTGCCGTCGCCCGTAAATTCTATGGCTTGAGCGACCCTGTTATAATTCTGGTCGTCGAGCGAAAAGGCATTTGAAAAAGTGTGGAAAGCGCCCGCGCCGTTTCCGAATAACGCCGTGTAGCCATAGCTTGCGTCGCTCGCCCGCCCGCTGTCGAGAACGTCGCGCATTCCGTCGCCGTTAAAATCGCCGAAATACATACGGTATGTCCCGTCTTTATAATTTACCGAAACGTCCGACGCGGTGTGACCTCCGCTCGCGTTGCTCAGGAGAAAAGAAACGGTCGTCGAAAACGAAGTCGTCCCGTAAAAATCGTCTTTTCCATCGCGGTTAAATTCGTCAACACCTTCGATGCGAAAATGTCCGAGAAAAATTTCGGGCGTCTGAGTGAAGCTTCCGGCTGCATTCTGCATCCAGTATTTAAGCGTATAGTTGTTCGAATTTGAAATGCTTTTGTTGATGGCGATGTCTTTATTCCCGTCGCCGTTAAAATCTCCGAAGAAAAGATTGGCGTGCTCGGTAATAATATGCACTCGCGGCGCGTATATGCCGTCGCCGGTGCTGAGATAGAGATAATAATTCGGCTCGTCAGCGCCCGGATTCGGCGCGCCGGTCGTGATAAAATCCACACGCCCGTCGTGATTAACGTCGTCCGAAGCCGAAACGTATTCGTAAGGCGAATCGAATGCGAGAGAGTTTCCGCGAGTCAGCCCGCCGTTTCCGTCGTTGTAAAAGACAACCATTGTCGGCGCGGTTGAAAAATAAGCGAGCGCGTCAGGTCTGCCGTCGGCGTTAAAATCTGCCCATTCCGCGCCCCAAAAAGTGCCGCCGCCGGAATTTGAAACCGTCAAAGTAATCGGCGTAAAACCGCCTGCGCCATTATTTTGCAGGATGGTAACGTTATTTAACTGCCCCGACCCATTGTCGTAATCGCCGGCAAAATCGAGTCTGCCGTCGCCGTTAAAATCCAAAACCGTTCGATAGTTCATCGAGTTTCCGACAGTTCCGATTGACGAAACTTCAAAACCGACCGCGCCGCATTGAGCGAGAGAATCCGCCGACAAAAGGCAAACTGCCATTATTAAAACTGCAAAACCGTAAAAATATTTTTTCATTACTTTTGATGAGGACGCGAAATAAAATTTTTGTGAGTTCATCGCATCGCTATTAAAGAACAGTCGCGCCGCGAAGCGAAAAAAGACATATTTGCAATTTCATCCAATGTGTCGAAAAATGTATCTGAAACAGGAGGCGGAGTGTTTACAGGAATTATCGAAGAATTAGGGAAAATCGCGGCTTTTGAAAATCGCGGCGACGGCGCGCGGATAAAAATTTCGGCGCAGATTGTTACAAACAACACGCTGGAAGGCGATTCGATTGCCGTCAACGGCGTTTGTTTGACGGCTTTGGACGTAAAATCGGATTCTTTCGCGGCGGATGTCTCGGGCGAAACATTAGATAAATCTACTCTCGGAAGTCTGAAAACAGGCTCAAGCGTAAATCTCGAACGCGCCGTTACGGCTCAGACAAGATTAGGCGGGCATATCGTTCAGGGGCACGTCGATGCGCGCGGAAAGTTTGTTTCGGCGACGCAAAGCGGAGACTTCTGGACTGTCAGAATCGGATTTCCGACGGAAATCGGGCAGTATCTGGTTTATAAAGGCTCAGTTTCGGTCGAAGGAATTTCGCTGACGATTGCGAACCTTGCAGAAGATTATTTTGAAATCGCCGTCATCCCGAAAACGTGGCAGCTAACGAATCTATCTTCCTTAAAAATCGGCGACGCGGTAAATCTGGAAGCCGACGTGATTGCCAAATATGTCGAGCGAATAATGCTTTATGGCAAACGGGCGGCAGAAAGTGAAAATATTACGGTGGAAAAACTCACAAAACTCGGTTTCGTATGATTGAAATAATTCAACCCGAAACTCCCGAACAGATTGAAGAAGCGCGCGCGCTTTTCCGCGAATACGAAGCGTGGCTCGGACTCGATTTGTGTTTTCAGGGCTTTGAAGCGGAAGTAGCTAATCTTCCCGGAAAATACGCCTTGCCTGACGGGAGGCTTTTTTTGGTGCTTGCCGGTGAAAGGGCGGCGGGCTGCATCGCTTTGCGAAGGCTCGAAAAAGATATTTGCGAGATGAAGCGGCTTTATGTGCGGGAAGAGTTTCGCAGTCTCGGCTTGGGACGAACGCTCATCGAAAAATTGATTGGCGAAGCGCGAAAAATCGGTTACAAAAAAATGCGGCTCGACACTTTGCCGGACAAAATGGCGAAAGCCGTAAAGCTCTACGAGTCTTACGGCTTTCGCGCAATTCCGGCGTATTATCCGAATCCATACGATGACACGCTTTTTATGCAGTTATACCTTACGGAATAAAAGCGTTAGGCATCGTTTACTTCGCCGCCACTTTACGCGGCATTTTCTCGTCCATCATTGCGGTTTGATATACGAACGCCGCCATAATTACAGCCGCCTGTTTCATATCGTCGGCTTGAATCCGGTCGAAATTGTCCTGATTCGAGTGGTGCGTTCGGGTATCGTATTCGACTTCGTCCTGTATGAACTGGAAGCCGGGAAGTCCGATTCTGTCGAACGAGAGATGGTCGGTTCCGCCCGTGTTCAAAATCGTCAGCGTGTTCGCGCCCATATCTGCAAAAGGCGTCAGCCACGCTTTGAAAATTGGCGCGACCGTCGTATTTCCCTGCATATAAACGCCGCGAATTTTGCCCGTTCCGTTGTCGAGATTGTAATAAGCCGAAAGCTTTTCGTAATCCGCGCCTTTGACGATTTCAACCGGCTGCTGTTGTCCGCCGCCGCCGAATAAACCGCCGCCGCCGCCTTTCGTTTCGCCGAAATGCTGTTTGACGTATTCACGCGAGCCGTTTAAGCCCTGTTCCTCGCCGCTCCAGAGCGCGACGCGAATCGTGCGGCGCGGTTTCAAGCCGAGAGCCTGAATAATGCGAGCCGCTTCCATCGCCACAGAAACTCCTGCGCCGTTGTCGGTTGCGCCCGTCGCGCCGTGCCACGAATCCATGTGCCCGCCGAGCATGACGACTTCGTCTTTCAGTTTCGGGTCGGTTCCCGGAATTTCGGCAATCGTGTTGTAGCCCATCAGGTCTTCGTCGTGATACTGCGTCTGAATATTAACCGTCATTTGCGGTGTAACGCCAAAGCCTATCATTCTCACCAGACGGTTGTAATCTTCCGTTGCCATCGTCATCTGCGGAATCATTTTCGCTTCGGATTCTTTTTTGTAAGGCTGCGCGAAGTTTCGGAAATTGAAATTTGCCAAATCCGCCGGAATGTCCTGAACGACCGTCGCGCTCTGCACGAAAATCGTTCCGCCGCTTCCGCGAGGGCTGTTGTCAACGGCTACAGCCGCGCCTTCCTGAAGCAAAAACTGCCAGCGTTTGATGCCGAAAAGAAAGCCTTTCATTTGGTCTTCTCTTTGCTTTGCGCGCTGTTCGTCCGTCATTTGCGGTTGATTCGGACGCTGCGGAGTTGCCGAAGTTTCATCCGCCATTTTTTTCAAATCTTCGTCGGTAAGCCTTTCCGCCAAAGCTTTTTCTTCGGCTTTCAGCTCGCGCGCGCCGGAAATCAGCACGATTTTCCCGTTGAGTTTTCCTTTGAATTTATCAAAATCCGCCTCGGTTTTAGCGTCAAATACGACGACATCCGCCTTAATCTCGCCTTTCGTCGAAGGCGACCAAGCTTTTGGGTAAGCGATGACCGGAAAAGTCTGCGGCGAGACGACTTCAGCCGAAAAATTCTTCAGCGACCAGCCGCGTCCGAACGGTCCCCAAGCTTCGAGATGCGCGTTTTGCAGTCCCCATTTCGTCATCTGGTCGCGCGTCCATTCGTTGGCGCGCTTCATATTCGGCGAGTTGGTCAGCCGTCCGCCGATAACGTCCGTCAGGTAACTCAAAGTCTGCATTACCTGCGAATTTTTCGTTCCCTCGGTTTTGATTTGTTCGATTGTTTCCTTCGGCGCTTGATAAACTGCGGTCTGCGCAAAAGCCGCCATCGGAAGCAGAAAAGTATAGAGCAGAAAAACGCTCAATAACTTGCGTCTTAACATTATTTTAAATCTCCTGAAAATTAGTATTACTTTTGAAAGAAAAGTTATGCTCTGATAATACCAGAAATGGAGGGAAAAAGTTTCAATAAAAGAAAATTTAGCCACGAACAAACACGAAAGGACACGAAATAAGATTTTTTATAAATTTTCTTTTTCGTGCTATTTCGTGTTTGTTCGTGGCTAAATTGTTTTCCAGGTCAGCGTGTAGGCGGGCGGAACATTTTTGACAATCAGCTTGCTTCTTTTCGATTTGCCGTAGCGCTTCCGCATATATTCGCGGAGCTTTATCGCCGACGGCATATAGTAGCCGTGCGCGTATTGAAATGTGCGAAACATACAGCCCTGCTGCATAAATTTATCGATTTCCGAGAGGATTTTTTCGCCGACTTCATTCGGGAGCGAGACGAACGGCAGGCAGCAGATAATCGAGCTGACTTTGCCGACGCCCGATTTTTGGTGGATTTTTTCGAGGTCGCAGGCGTTTCCGCGAACGATTTTCATATCGGGAAACTTTGTTCTTAAAGACTTTACGAGATTTCCGTCAAGCTCTATGCCGAGATAAGATTTTTCGTCCGGCACGATTTCCTGAAGGAATTTCGTTATCGCGCCCGTCCCGACGCCGAGTTCGAGAACGACGTTGTCGGCGCTCGGAATAATGCCTTCAATCATTTTCGAAGCCAGTTCGGGCGAAGACGGCGTTATCGCGCCGACTTTGAGCGGGTTTTTGATAAAAGCTTGCAGAAATTGAATATTTTCGTTCATCCAAACTTATTTAACCGAAGCCTCTGCTTTAGTTTCCGTATCAGACGTAGAAAAATCACTGACCGCAATTTTATAATCACAACCCTCGTTATTGCAATAGCGAATCGTGCCTTCTTTCTTCGTCGTCTTCTCGAAAACATAAGGCGCGCTGCATTTCGGACACGGCTCGACGATGGGTTTGTCCCAGAAAACGGCGTCGCATTTCGGATAATTCGTGCAGCCGTAAAACACTTTTCCGCGCTTCGATTTTTTGACCGCAATCTCGCCGTCTTTACATTTCGGACAAGCAATTCCGAGCGTTTCACGTTTGACGTAATCGCATTTCGGGTAATTCGAGCACGAAATAAATTCGCCGTAACGACCTTGCCGTTTGACGAGATTCGCGCCGTCTTTCGGACAGATTTCGTCGAGTGTTACGGGCGGCGCGACAGGTTTCTGCTCGCCTTTGGCAATCTTGCGAATATTTTTGCATTCGGGATAACCCGTGCAGCCGTAAAACGAGCCGAAACGACCTTTTTTCAAAGCCATTTCTTTTCCGCAAAGCTCGCACGCCGGAACTTCGGTCTCGCTCGTTGTCTGACCGCCGTTGTCCGTTGCGGTATCTTCAGCCGAGCTTTGAGCTTTGGACTTTGAACTTTGAACTTCTCTCGTCGTTTTACATTCGGGATAATTCGCGCAAGCCAAAAATTGTCCGAAGCGTCCGAATTTGATAACCATTCCCGCGCCGCATTTTTCGCAGATTTCGTCGGTCGGAATCGAGGCTTTTTTTCTGGTTTTGATGCTTTCTTCGGCGTTTTTCAAATCGACCGAGAATTTATCGTAAAAGTCGCGCAGAGCGGTTCGCCAGTTGAGCTTGCCTTCTTCGATTTCGTCGAGATTTTCTTCCATCCGCGCCGTGTAAGTTTCGTTAAAAAGGTCTGCGAAGCTCGCCACGAGCAAATCGTTGACGGTCGTGCCGAGCGGCGTCGGGTGAAAACGACTTTCGACGCGCTCGACATATTCGCGCTCCTGAATCGTCGTCATAATCGCCGCGTAAGTCGAAGGTCTGCCGATGCCTTTTTCTTCCAGCGCTTTAACCAGAGTCGCTTCCGTATAACGCGGCGGCGGCTCGGTAAAATGCTGTTCGGGCGTGATTTTGTTCAGTTTCAACTGCTCGCCCTTTTCGACCTTCGGCAAAGTCAATTCGGCATCTTCATCGTCTTCGGCGGGTTTTTCGTCGCGTCCTTCCTGATAAACTTTCAAAAATCCGTCGAATTTCTGCACCGAACCCGTCGCGCGGAAAGTAAAACGTCCGGCTTTTATATCAATCGTCGTCTGGTCAAAAATCGCGGGCATCATCTGCGACGCGACAAAACGCTGCCAGATTAAACGGTAAAGCTTGTATTCGTCCGCCGAAAGATAATTTTTCAGGCTTTCCGGCGTTCGGTTTACGTCCGTCGGGCGAATTGCTTCGTGCGCGTCCTGAGCGCCTTTTTTGCCTTTGTAAAAATTCGGTTTTTCGGGCAGGTAAGGCTTGCCGTACTCGCTGCCGATAAAATCTCTCGCCTCGCCCAAAGCCGCGTCTGAAACGCGCGTCGAATCGGTTCTCATATAAGTTATAAGACCGACCAGACCTTCGCTGCCGATTTCCACGCCTTCATAAAGCTTCTGCGCGACGGACATCGCCTTTTTGACGGGAAAACCGAATTTTCTCGCCGCTTCCTGCTGAAGTTTTGAAGTGATAAACGGCGGCGTCGCATTTCGTTTGCGCTCTTTCGTAGTTACCGAATCGACGATAAAAGTTTCCTTTTCGGCTTCGGAAACAATATCTTTCGCCGTTTTTTCGTCTTTTATGTGCGTTTCCGACTTTTTCAAATCCTGGTCGAAACCGCTTGTTTTAACGGTCAAATCTTCGATTTTATAAAGACGCGAATCAAAATTCGGCGGAAGTTTTGCCGCTAAGTTAGCGATAATCGTCCAGTATTCGGTCTGTACAAACGCTTCGATTTCGCGCTCGCGGTCAACGACGAGACGCACCGCGACCGTCTGAACGCGACCGGCGGACAACTTGCCGCCGATGTTTTTCCATAGAATCGGCGAGACTTTATAACCGACCAATCTGTCCAGAATACGGCGCGCCTGCTGTGCATCGACTAAATCTTTGTTGACTGCTGTTGGATGATTGAACGCCTCTTTAATCGCGTTTTTCGTGATTTCGTTAAACATCACTCGAAAAACGGGTTTCGGATTTTTTTTCGCCAGAAGTTCTTCCGCCAGATGCTGGCAAATCGCTTCGCCTTCGCGGTCGGGGTCGGCGGCGAGATAAATCGTGTCGGCTTCTTTTGCCGCCTTTTTTAAATCCGATACGACCTTTTTATTGTTGCGCTTTTTCGTATCGGGAATAACTTCATAGAGAGGCTCGAAATTATTTTCGATGTCCACGCCGAGCGATTTCATCGGCAAATCCTTGATGTGCCCGATAGAAGCCATCACTTTGTAATCGCTTCCGAGATATTTGTTGATTGTTTTCGCTTTAGCCGGCGATTCGACGATAACTAAATTTTTACTCATTTGAAAAAAATATGTCAGACGCTTTTTCGTGCGCTGACACTCTGACTTCTAACACTTGCAATGTTCCGTGTCAATTCGTGATTAAATCTTACCTGATTTCTCGCTCGCTTCCGGGATTCGGGATTTTATCAAATTTTCCGCCTCTGAAAGCGTCAATCCGTCAAACTCAAACTGCCGCCACGTTTCGCGTTTCGGATTGAAAACGTGAATCGTTTTAACCGTGCCGTCATTCATCGCCGCCGAAATTTCCAGCTCATCCTCTGACTGTTCGACAAATTTTACATGCCGAATTCTTTCCGAAGGCAAATTCTTTTCCGGCAGCATTTTAAGCTTTTGCACTGCTTCCGACATTTCCAAAAGCGTCAAAAACGGCTCCAGTCCATACGCCCGCCGCAATGCGCGGCACTTATCGCTTCCGGCTTCGAAAAGATGACATATATCCGGTCTGTTTTCGTAAATCCGGCAGCCGACCTTTTCGCCGATTGTTCCGTCCAGTGCCGTACAGGCAAAAGTTTCCGCGTTTCTCTGCAAATACCTGTCAACCAAAATTTCGCCGTTTTCGCCTTTGACGACTATATCCCAGTAATCTTCGGCTGAGATTTCCTTATCCTCATCGGGACGAACGCCGACGCAAAGCATCGACGCGCAGCATGCGCCGCACGTCATACAATCGGGAATCGGCGCGTCAACCGGCGTAATGACGTTATTCGCAGCTCTGGTTGTCAAACCTTCCGTAAGAATCTGCGTCGGCAGAAGATTTTGCCAGACTTGCTCATACATAAAAGCAATCATCGGATAAAATTCGTCTTCCGCGATTTTGCTCCGCCGCGTAATTTGAACAAGCCGGTTTTTGTTCATAGCTGCCTCGTTAAATCTTTCTGGCGTAGCATTTTCCCGGCAAAGCGCGAATCAATTCGCGCATTTCCAGACCGAGAAGCGCCGCGCTCAAATCGCCGAACGACAAATTGCTCGTCTCCAATAAAATATCAATGTGCGTCGGCTCGTCGGGCGAAAGCGACTGCCAGATTTTCCGCTCGTTTTCCTTCAAATCTGCCGGGACGAGTTCCGGTTGATTCGATTCGCCTTTGGAGTCTTTTTTATCAAGCGCCGGCGGCAAAATCGCGGCTGAAATTTCGCCCGGCAATTCCGCGACAACGTCCTGCCATTGCTGCACTAATTTCGCGCCCGACTTTATCAAATAATTCGTGCCGAAAGAGTTTTTCGAAGTGATGTTTCCCGGCACGGCTAAAACTTCGCGGTTCTGCTCCATCGCCAGCCGCGCGGTTATCAAAGAGCCGCTCCTTTCGGACGCTTCGACAATCAAAACTCCTAAACTCAGCCCGCTTATGATTCGGTTTCGATACGGAAAGTTGTCCTTTAAAGGCGGCGTGCCGAGCGGGAACTGCGAAAGAAGCGCGCCGCCCGAATCTAAAATCTCGGAAACCAGTTTTGCATTTTCCTTCGGGTAAACATTGTCGATTCCGGTTCCTAAAACGGCGATAGTTTTGCCTTTTGCGCGAACCGCGCCGCGATGCGCCGCCGAATCGATTCCGCGCGCAAGACCGGAAACAATGCAGATTCCTTTCTCGGCTAAATCACGCGCGAGCATTTCCGAAGCGTTTTCGCCGTAAGTCGAACAGCGGCGCGAGCCGACGACCGCGACGCAAGGACTTTCGACGCATTCCTGCCAGTTTCCTTTAACATACAAAACAATCGGCGGGTCGGCGATTTCGCGCAGAAGATACGGGTAGCTTCCGTCGTCGAGAATCAAAACATCGCCGCCGAGCGACTTTACGCGTTCAAATTCTTCGACCGCCTTTTCGTGAAATTCGCGTTTTATAATGCTTTCGACTGATTCGGCTTTTAGGCGCAGAGATTCAAGCTCGCTTCGTGTCGCATGAAAAACGCTTTCGGCTGAACCGAAACGCTCAAGAAGTTTCGTTGCGGCGCGAGGTCCGATTTGGGGAGTCATATTCAGGGAAATCCATTCTTTCATTTTGACCTTTGAGCTTTGACCTTTGACCTTTTAATTTGCTCAATTATCAAAGGTCAAAGGTCAAAAATCTAAAATCTAAAATTGGCGGAGGCGTGTCGGAGTCGAACCGACCCAAGATTGCTCTCACAATCTCACAAACGATTTTGAAGACCGCGCCGTTCACCGGAACAGATGCGCCTCCGCGTATTTTGCTCTAAAGTCCCAAACCAACTTTGTTTCTTTAGCAGTTTTATAAAACTAAACGGCTGGAGAGAAAACTGTCAAGGCTCTCGCTGAAGCTCGGTGCGAATTTGGGTGAGAATTTCGTAATAGCGCCACGCGGCGGGCGCGTTCGGTTCTCCGTAATGGTCGGGTTTGAGAATGAGATTGCCGGTGGCGAGAAGAACTTTTTTTACATCGGCGTTTTGCCGCACCTTTTCGCGCGTCGCTTCGACAATCAGACGATAATGTTCGCCCGGCTCGCTCGCACGATATTCAAACTGCCGACCTTCGAACGTAACCCAGTTGATGCCCATCTTTTTCATGTTTTCTTCGGCAAGCGTTCCGGCGGTTTTGGCTTCGAAAGCGGTCATCTGCGCGACCTGTTCGCGCGTGTATTTCCACGTCAAGCCGGGAAATTTTGCGCGTTCGTCCGTTTTATTTTCTGGATAAAGCATCATTTGCCAGAAACCTTCGAGACTCGCATATTTCGTGCCGCGAAATTCAAACGGCGTCGGCGCGAAATTGGAAAGCAAACCGAGTTCGTTGCGTTTTGAAAGAATCACTTCGCCGCGCCCGGCTGCCTGCGGGAGAATTTCCCAGTCGGGTTTTCCTTCTTCGGAAACGGGCGTCCACCAATGCGCCGGATAGAGCGAATCGTGCGTGGTTAGTTCAGACGGCTTTGGCGTTGAAGAATTACACGCGGCGAAGAGCGCGACGAGAAGAATACAATATATTTTCGAAACGGATTTATGCATCGGAATAGATTCAAAACCACAAAACTCACCGGAACAAATTATTCGCCAGTGTTATCAAAATTAGGCGCAAAGGTGAAAATCTGTCAAGCTTATCTGCAAAAATGTTAATTTCGAGGCTTGCTTGACCACTAAAAACGGGGCGTGATATTCTTTTCCTTTTGAGAGTAAGTGATTTTTTTCACTACTGTAAGCAGAGAGTTTATTATATAAATTTATAAAGTATGTTTTTTTCAGCTATTCTGGCTTTTCAAAAAGTAGAGCTTGTCCCGAACGGCACACTGCTCATTCATATTGCGCTGATTCTGTTGATGATTTGGATTCTCAATCGCACGTTTTTCCGTCCGATTAACCGGATTATCGAATCGCGTGAGAAAAATAAAGGCGGACATTCGAGCGAAGCGAAAGAGATTCTCAAAAGCGTCGAAGAAAAGCAGGCGCGATATGACGCGGCGCTGCTCGAAGCGCGTTCAAAAGGCTACGAGCTGATTGAAGGCGAGCGAAGCGAGGCGATTTCTAAAAAGCAGACGGAAATCAGCGCGGTCAAACAGGAAGTAGCGCAGACGACCGCGCAGGAAAAAGCGGAACTCGAACGGCAAACGGCGGAAGCCAAAGCCGCACTTGCTGTCGAAGCCGAAAAAATGGCGGAAAAAATCAGTTCGAATATTTTGAGAGGATAGGTTTTAGAAATTAGGTTTTAGGTTTTAGCCTAATCCCTAACACCTATCTCCTAATCCCTAAATTTACTATGTTAGCTTCATTTTTTAGCTTTATTTTAATGCTTGCCGAAGGCGGACACGCGACTACTGCCAACGCCGAAACAGGTTGGGGCAAGTTTATGCATTTCTGGAATAGTTATTTTAATTATCCCGGATTTGAAGCGTGGAAATTTATGAACCTGGCGATTTTTATCGCCATTATGGTTTATCTTTTGAAAAAGCCGCTGTCGGAAGCCTTCAAAGCCAAGCGCGAACAGATTCGCTCCGAGCTGATTCGTGCCGAAGCCGAACGCCAATCAGCGCTCACACAGCTTACCGCGACCGAAGCAAAGCTCGCGCAGCTCGATGCCGAATCGGCGAGAGTGCTCGAAAGGGCGAAGCAGGAAGCGGATTCTGAAAAAGCGCGGATTGAAAGAGAAACGCTGGACGAGATAAACAAAATGCGCGGGCAGGCTCTGAGCGAAATCGAACGCCTCAGCCAGCAGGTTAAAAAAGAACTGCGCCGTTTTTCGGGCGAAGAAAGCATCCGGCTGGCGGAAGCGAAAATTCGTCAGGAAATGAGCGCGGAAAAAGATGCGCGTCTGGTGAAAAACAATATTCAGGCAATCGGAGGTTTAAATTAAATGAGTGTTGAAACCGTTGCCCGCCGTTACGCAATCGCGCTGGCTGATGTCGTTACAAAAACAGGCGACGCCAAATCGATTCAAACCGAATTGAAGATGTGGCAGGAAATGTTGGATTCAAACGCCTCGCTGCACGAGATTTTCGGTAATCCGTCAATCGCGCACAAAAGCAAGGAAAATGTTTTAGAAAGCTTAATCGAAAAAACGAAACCGTCAAAAACGACCGCGAATTTTCTGCGCGTCCTTTTGCAGAATCGTCGTTTGACCGAACTCGGCAAAATCAACGAGCGTCTCGCCAGCGTTTTAGAGGAAAGAAGCGGCGTCGTTTCGGCGGATATTACGTCGGCTCGCTCGCTTTCCGAAGCGCAAAAAGCGGAGCTTCAGACGAATCTGGAAAAACTGACGGGCAGGCGCGTCCGCGCAAATTTTGAAACAGACGAAAATATTATCGGCGGAGTTATTACGAGAATCGGCTCGACCGTTTACGACGGCTCCGTGAAAACAAAATTAGAAGAACTTAAACAGCAAATGATTGGAAATTAGGTGATAGGTTTTAGGGAATAGGTTTTAGCCTATCACCTATCACCTATCATCTATCACCTAAAATATTATGGAAGCAATTAAAGCCAACGAAATTAACGAAATTATTCGTGCACAGATTGAAAATTTTGACACCAGCATGACCGTTGACGAAGTCGGAACGGTTATCAAGGTCGGCGACGGTATCGCCGAAATTCACGGACTCGAAAAGGTTATGGCGGGCGAGCTGCTCGAATTTCCGCACGGCGTTCGCGGTCTTGCGCTCAACCTCGAAGAAGACAAGGTCGGAACGGTGCTTTTCGGCGATTTCCAGAAAATTAAGGAAGGCGACGAAGTTAAACGCACGAAGCGCATTATGAGCGTTCCGGTCGGCGACGCGCTGATTGGTCGCGTCGTTGACGCGCTCGGACAGCCGATTGACGGCAAAGGCGAAATCATCACCGACCAGTTCAATCCGGTCGAACGCATCGCGCCCGGAATTATCGACCGTCAGCCCGTAAAAGAGCCGCTTCAGACCGGCTTGAAGGCTATCGACGCGATGGTTCCAATCGGTCGCGGACAGCGCGAATTGATTATCGGCGACAGGCAAACAGGTAAAACCGCCGTCGCCATCGACACGATTATCAACCAGAAAGGCAAAGACGTAATTTGTATCTACGTCGCCATCGGTCAGAAGGCTTCGACCGTCGCGCAGGTCGTCAAAAAACTCGAAGATTTCGGCGCGATGGATTACACGATTGTCGTTTCGGCGACCGCGTCTGACCCGGCGGCGATGCAGTTTCTCGCGCCGTATTCGGGCGTTGCGATGGGCGAATTTTTCCGCGATAACGGACGCCACGCGCTGACGATTTACGACGATTTGACCAAACAGGCGGCGGCGTATCGTGAAATCTCTCTGCTTCTTCGTCGTCCTCCGGGTCGCGAAGCCTATCCGGGCGACGTTTTCTATCTTCACTCACGCCTTCTCGAACGCGCCGCGAAAATGTCGGACGCGCGCGGCGGCGGAAGCTTAACTTCTCTGCCGTTTATCGAAACTCAGGCTGGCGACATCTCGGCTTATATTCCGACAAACGTGATTTCGATTACCGACGGGCAGATTTTCCTTGAATCCGATTTGTTCAACTCCGGCGTTCGTCCGGCTATCAACGTCGGAAACTCGGTTTCGCGCGTCGGCGGCTCGGCGCAGATTAAAGCGATGAAGCAGGTTGCGGGAACGCTTCGTATCGATTTGGCGCAGTTCCGCGAGCTTGCGGCGTTTGCGCAGTTCGGTTCGGATTTGGACAAATCGACGCAGGACCAGCTCGAACGCGGAAAACGTCTGACCGAAATTCTTAAGCAGGGACAATACCAGCCGATGGAAGTCAGCAAACAGGTCTTCGTCATCTGGACGGTTTCGAACGGTCTGGCGGACGATATTGCCGTCGAAGACTTGAAACGGTTTGAAGTCGAAATTCTCGAATTTGTCGAAAACGCGCATCCTTCGGTTTTGAATACGCTTCGCGATAAAAAATCGATTGACGATGATTTAAAGGCGACGATGAAGGAAGCAATCGAAGATTTCAAATCGACACGCTGGAATAAGGAAACGGAAACAGCGGCGACGGCGAATGCTTAATTAGTTCAAAGTTTCAAGTTCAAGGTTCAAAGTTTGTCTTTCAACCTTGAACTTTGAACCTTGAATTTTGAACCTTGAACCTTGAAACTTTAATTTTATGGCAAGTCTTTTGGATATGCGCCGACGCATTAAGTCGGTCAAGAACACACAGCAAATCACCAAAGCGATGAAAATGGTCGCGGCGGCAAAGCTCAAGCGCGCGCAGGACCGCGTAACGGCGGCGCGTCCGTTCGCGCAGAAAATGTCGCAGGTGCTCGGCAGTTTGAGCGCGAAAATCGGCGATGAATTTTCATCTCCGCTGCTGGACGCGCGCGGCGACGAAAGATATTTAATCGTTCTGGTCAGCGCCGACAAAGGTTTGGCGGGCGCGTTTAACGCCAACGTTATCAAAGCGACACAGGCTTTTTTGAAAGAAAATCCGGGCAGGCAGACGAGCATGATTCCGGTCGGACGCAAAGGGCGCGACTTTTTCAAACGCCGCGAGATGATGTTTGTCGAAGAATATATCAACTTGACCGGAACGGGTCGCGTTGACTATTTGGACGCGAAGGAAATTGCGGCTAAAGTCATCAGAACTTTCACGGAAGACACGACGATTGACAAAGTTTTTCTCGTTTTTACCGAGTTCAAAACGGTTCTTTCGCAAAAGCCGATGGTCGAACAGCTTCTCCCGATTCCGCCGGCTTCCGCCGGAGAAGAAACCGCAAGCGCGGCGGAGGCTGAATATATTTACGAGCAGGAGCCTGCGGAAATTTTCGGTAAACTCCTGCCGAAACAGGTCGAAACGCAGATTTACCGCGCAATGATCGAATCGGTCGCGTCCGAACAAGGCTCGCGGATGACGGCGATGGACAGCGCTTCGAAAAACGCGGGCGAGCTTATCGATTCTTTAACTCTGAATATGAACCGCATTCGTCAGGCGGCGATTACAAAGGAAATTATCGAAGTCGTTTCCGGCGCGGCGGCGCAGTAAGAGAATTATTCGCTTCAAAATACAAGCAGGCAAGGCTATTTGAAATTATTTTTAATTTCATATATGCTTTGCTTGCTTTTTCTTTATAATTCAAAAAACAAATTTTCAGGAGGAAACTATGGCGATTCTGGGTGGACTTGGCGGTATTTTGATGCTGATAGGGTTAGTTTGGACAATTATTACGGCTTTTAAAATGGGCGGTACTTTGTGGGGCGTTTTGAATATAATTATTTGTGTTCAGCCCATTATCGGTATTGTTTCCGCCGCAATGAAGAAAGCTGAATGGGTTCCTGTTATTTTAATGATTATAGGAAGCGTTTTATCGGGCATCGGCTGGTCGGCTTCGATAACCGATATGATGAATCAGATGCCGAGGTAATGACTGTAAACAATCTGTCGAAAACAATCTGGCGCGGGCGATTTATTCGCTACGCGCCGCTTTTTTTGTGGATTTGCGTGATTTTCTTTCTCTCGTCCACGCTCGGTTCGATGTCGCACACGTCGCGCATTATTCGACCGCTGCTCGAATGGCTTTTTCCCGACGCTTCCGCCGAAACCATCACGCTTTATCACGCATACGTGCGGAAATTCGCGCATTTTACCGAATACGCGATTCTGGCTTTCTGGTTCTGGCGCGCTTTTCGAAGGTCGGGCAGCGAGTTTTTAACAAAATATAAATACGCTGTTTCGCTCGGTTTGGTCGGTTTAGTTGCTTCGATTGACGAATTCGGGCAAAGCTTTAACCCGACGCGAACAGGTTCGCCCTACGATGTTTTACTCGATATTTCGGGCGGTTTGACGATGATTGTGTTTCTTTGGATTTTCATAAAGAAACACAATCAGAATCGTTTTGAGGTATCTTAGAATGACTCTGAGAACTCTCAAAACGATTCTGCGGGAGCGATTCGGTAAATATAAATTACTGCACGCCGCCTGAAACAATCCAGTTAACACGGCAAAACTTCCATTTCACGAAACTTTATGAGATATTTTATCGTTAAGAAGTGTCATAAGGAGATTATTATAAAATGAGTTTTTTCGACAAAGTTAAAGAAGCGGCGATGAACCAGTTTATCGAGGTTATCGAATGGCTCGACGATTCGGGCGATACGATTCTTTACCGTTTTCCGGTTTACCAGCAGGAAATTAAAAACGGCGCTCAGTTGATTGTCAGAGAATCGCAGACGGCGGTTTTTGTTTTTGAAGGTCAGGTGGCTGATGTTTTCACGCCCGGACGCTACACGATTGACGGCGGCAATACGCCGATTCTGTCGAAGCTCGGCGCATGGAAATTCGGTTTTAACTCGCCGATGAAATCGGAAGTTTATTTCGTCAACACGAAACAGTTTACCGATATGAAATGGGGAACGTCGAACCCGATTATGCTGCGCGACGCCGATTTCGGAATCGTTCGCCTGCGCGCTTTCGGCGCTTATTCACTTCGCGTTGCCGACCCGGCGATGTTCATCAAGGAAGTTGCCGGAACAAACGCGACATTTCAAACCGAAGACATCGACGCGCAGCTCAAACGCGCGATTGTTACGGAATTTTCAGACGCGCTCGGCGAAATGAAGATTCCCGCGCTCGACCTCGCCGCGCAGTATAAAGAACTCGGCGAAGCTATTCGCGCCAAAATCAACGAAGATTTCGGCACATACGGCTTGCAGGTAACGAAATTCTACGTCGAAAACATAAGCTTGCCGCCCGAAGTCGAAGAAGCGATGGACAAACGCGCTTCGATGGGCGCGCTCGGAAACGCCGACCAGTATATGAAGTTTCAGGCGGCTGACGCCCTGCGCGACGCGGCGCAAAACGAAGGCGGCGGCGCGGGACTCGGCGCAGGCTTAGGCGCGGGATTCGCCGTCGGCGGTCAGATGGCAAACGCTTTCGGCGGACAGCAAAATCAGCAGGGCGGACAAGGACAACAAGGCGGCGGGCAGCAAGCGCAGACCGTTCCGTGTCCGACGTGCGGAAAACAAAACGCGGTCGGCGTAAAGTTCTGCTCGGACTGCGGCGGCAAAATGGAAGTCGCCAAAGTTCCGTGCGTAAAATGCGGCGCGGAACTCCGCGAAGGCGCGAAATTCTGCTCGGAATGCGGCTCGACGCAGGAAAAACAGAAATGCGCCAACTGCCAGCACGAACTCGCTCCGGGCGCTAAATTCTGCCCCGAATGCGGAACGAAAACCGAGCCGGAATTGTAAGGCAAAAGTAAAAAGACGAGTTACGAATTACGAATTGAAGCAGTTTTTATCAAATTCGTAATTCGTAATTTTTTTGCGTTTATTTTCGGGTCATCGACCTTTTTGGTCAAGTTGAAACGCCATTCGCCATAGACAAATTAATAACCCGCCGGACTAGGGAAAATCCGGCGGGCTGGTCAAAAGCTTGTGCTTGCTCACTACTTTATATTTGATTTGCCGGCTGCCTCGGAAGCGTTTTATACATGATGACCATATTATCAAGTATGAAATCATCAAGCTCGCCGCCACCGCCGCCGCCGCTATTGCGAGCTTCGACATGCAGTCTGTTACCTGTCGCCTTCAAATTGTGGCGAGGGTCTATTATCTGAATTGTGCCGTTCCATCCGGCTAGTTCCGAGGTTGTAGGTTTTACCGCAGCGCTTTCTGCAAGCGCGCCCGGCACATCGACATCGTTAATCCTTAAGATATTTCTTAGGAATTCAACGTCGCGCGATTGAAACATCAAAACGGCGGTTAGGGCAGGGTTAATATTTGGACAATCAAACAAAACGTCAATCATGGTCGGTCCCTCAAATGTAACATCGCTTTCGACGTTCTTAAAGATACCCGGGTCATCGCCAAACTGGTGTTTTTGAACCATAATAACTGTATAATCCGTAGACATAAAAATTCTCCTAAATTTTGTTTATGGACACTTTAACTAAACGTTTTTTCCATCACCGCATCCGTGAAAGCGACAGCCGTTCAAATTGAAAATTAATCGATGGACGAACAGTTGGAATTACCTATCTTGATTATTTGAATTCCGGCTGCAATCGTGCCGATAAGGCGGTTGCCCGTCAGCGTCGCTTCGATGTAGTACGCCTTGAGTTTAAAGTCAAAAAGCCGCGACGCACCACATAATTCGGAGAGCTGGACCTGGTAATTATTGGAAGCAGCAAAGCTTTTGCTGTCGAAGGTTATGCGGGGAGTTTCAACGCCGGTTGCCAAATCAACTTCGATGAGCCTGGCGATTACCCGCGCGCCGCTCGTAGCCAGATAGCGCAGCTGCAACTGGCGACCTGTACAATCTCTGCCAAATTCGGATTTACAAGGCGGCGTGAATAATCCGTCCACGGGCGTAACGTTGTAACGAATTACAGCCGTTTGGTTTTGACTTGTAATGGACTTCATTTGCTTGGAAGTAGGAAGATTTCCGGCTAGAGGACGCCCCATTTGCACCTTGCCGCCCTCGAAAAAGACTTTGCCGGCATCAGTTTCGTCAACCGTTCCGTCCGAGCCGATGGTCGTCCAGATTTTATTTAAGTCCTGCGTTTGCGCCTGTGCGCCGCTCAGCGCGCAGAATACAAAACAAACGGCGATAGCGCCGCTGCGAAAATTTCGAACGTATTTGTTCGTTAATCTCATATCTATTCTCCTAATCGTTTGAATAATTTTAGCTTTCATTTCGAATCTCCTTTCAAAAGCGCGGAACTCGTCTTTTATAAAATAAATTCCCCGTTTGAAAAGGGCTTGGAGCGTTCAGGTTAATTTCAAAAATAGCTTTCCTTTTTTCTAAATATGAGTTAGAGTGCAAGTTACAAGATTTGCTTTAACCAGACAGCCTGTTTTTCAAATAATCTGTTCGCTCCGTTATCAAACTTAACGGAGGTTGCGAACTGTGTCTTTGGATTTAATTTCAATTGTTCCTCAATTTAAAATCAAGATGGCTAATTTGCGCCACAAAACGATTTACGAGTTTGAAAATTTCCGACTCGATGCCGAAAATTTAATGCTTTATCAAAATGAGCAGGAAATTTCGCTCGCGCCGAAGGTGATTGAAACGCTTTTGGCTCTGGTCGAGAGACGCGGCGAAATACTCGGCAAAGACGAATTGATGGAGACGGTTTGGGCGGATTCGATTGTCGAAGAAAGTAATTTGTCGCAGAATCTATATCTCCTGCGCAAGACTCTGGGCGAAGGAAAAAACGGCAAGCCTTTGATTGAAACGTTTCGCCGGCGCGGCTATCGTTTTAACGGCGAAGTCAAAATAGCCGAAAAAACATCGTCCGCGCAAAACACCTCGAAAAACACCGAAAACGTTTTGGCGTTCGCCCCGCTTGCCGCCGTCGGCGGCGGGAAAACGGTCGCGGAAACGAGACACGGGCAGGTCGTCGCGCTCGCCGAATGGCATTCGCACGCCAATGACGCCGACGCGCCGTCATCCGAAACGATGCCCGCGCCCGACGCCGTTCCGGTAATTACGGCGTATTCGCGGCTTTCAAATCGAAAATTGATAGCGGCTTGCGCGATACTGGCTGCACTGTTGAGCGTCGTCGCAATTTGGAAATTCGCCAACCAAAATCGCTTTCAGGCTTCACCAAATATATTGGCTTCGATGCGTATGAAGTCTCTAATCAGTTGGGATGTCGAGGCGGGCGAAGGCAACACCGGAGCCAGATTTTCGCCTAACGGAACAATGATTGCCTACTCTTTGACGAAAAACGGGCAAAGAAATATCTGGACGAAACAGGTTTCCGCCGGCAAAGCAAATCCTATTACAGGTATCGACGGCAAGTGGAGTTATTTCAATCCGATTTGGTCGCCCGACGGTCAGCGGATAGCTTTTGTTTCAAACAGAGATAACCAAACTGCGATTTGGACGACGCCGTTTTCCGGCGGCGAGCTGACGCAAATCAAAGCGGTGGAAAATAACATCACCCTGCTGCACTGGTCGAAAAACGACGCGACGATTTATTACCGGCAGGGATTTAATCTTTTCTCGCTCGACATTAATTCCAAACAGACCATGCAGCTAACGAATTTCGATTCAAATAATCAGGCGCAGTTTTTCAGCATCTCGCCCGGCGAAGACCGCGTTGCTTACGTGTCGGGCGTGAATGAACGGCTTCATATTTTTGTGATGCCTCTCGGCGGCGGAGGTCAGCCCGTTCAGGTAACGAACGATGAAAAAGCGAGCGACGAATATCCGTTTTGGCTGCCCGACGGCGAGCGGATAATTTACAGCTCGAAACGCGACGGCGTTTTTCAGATTTGCGTCGCGTATTTGAATGAAAACAAAAGCGAGCAGATAATTCCCGGCGTCAGCGACGCGCTCATCAACGATGTAACGGCGGGCGGCGATAAAATTCTTTATAGCCAATCAAGAGAAGAAAGCGATTTATGGAAAGTAAGTCTTGATGAGAAAGAGGAAACTCAAATTACGTCCGAGCCGGGACAAGAACTCGGGTCGGACGCATCGCCCGACGGCAAAAGTATAGTTTTGCAAACGGTTACCGAATCGAAGCATCTGCTCGGCGGCTCAATCGAGATTTATACGATTGACGACAAACAACAAATAAAAAAAGCATCCAACGGATTTTCGCCGGTATTTTCTCCCGATAATCGCAAGATAGCTTTTCTTCGATATACGGGTAATCTGATTAATATTTGGACAGCCGAAAAAGACGGAACGGAAAAGCAATTGACCACCAAAGGAATCGGGGTTTCCGGCTACAGCGAAATGCCTTACAATCTGGCTCAGGTTAAAGATTATAGCTGGTCGCCCGACGGAAAAAGCTTGATTTACTGCGCGAAAACCGACGATTTGTGGAACGTCTGGCAGACAGACGCCGACGGTTTGAGCGAACCGACGCAAATTTCAAGTAACGCGGAGCAAAATATTAAATTTTCCGCTCCCGTGTTTTCGCCCGGCGGCGAGCAAATCGCGTTTGTCTCAAGTTCTCCGCAATCGCGAAACGATTTGAAGAAAGCAAACGACGTTTATCTGCTGAAAGAACAAAAATCCGAAATCGTTTTTTCGTCCGGGCAGGTTATAAAGCTTATCGGCTGGACGCAAACGGGCGGCAGCTTAATAATTGCAATGCTCGAAGACGATAAACCGGCGGCTAAACCGGCAAAAGTGCAATTAATTCAAATTTCCGGCGGAAATATCAAAACCGATTTGGCTTCGATTGACGCGGCATATTTCTATAACATTCAGCTTTCGCCCGACGGAAAAAAGATTGCTTACGCCGCCCGCGAAGACGGGAAAGACAATATCAGGGTTATTTCAATTTCAGGCGGCGCGAGCGCAAAGATTACTTCGAACACCGAGCCGAATATTTATATTTCGGGCATTACATGGTCGCCCGACGGCAGCGCGATTTATTACTCGAAGCAGAAAAAAACAGGATTGATTTCGATGATTGAAAATTTCAAATAAAAGGAGAATATAAAAATGGCAATATCAAATAAAGACCTGGAAAAAATGGACGTATCGCATAAAGATTTATATATACAGCTCAGGCAGGCGCTTAACTCGTTCAGCGATGTAGTGATTCTGGAATTTGAAAAAACTATATCCCCGAGCGACAGGGAAGAGTTCAGCGGCAAAATATTGGGAAAAATACAAAAATTACTTAATGAAATTGCCGACGACCGCCAGTTTATGTGGAGGAATTTGAATTCTTCGCGCGCGAATGATTTCGAAAAACACGCCAACGACCTGAGGGAATTGGCAAAAGAGGCGAATAGAGATAAAGTTTCGGCTTGCCCGCCGGGATTTATCGAAATTGACGGCATCTGCGTTCCGATTTAAGTTTGCTCTAAACACGACAAATAGAATTATGACGAAAGCGCAGCCGGTGTAAGCTTCGACGGCTTTTATAAGTTTGCCCCGTAGAAAATCCGCAAAACTTCGATTTGTCTTTTGTGTCGCCTTGTCCTTTGCGCCCGCGCGTCATCGCCGTTAGAATTATATTTGTAATTGGAGAAATTTATGGCAATCAGTCCCGAACTTTTAGAAATCCTGCGCTGTCCGAAATGCAAATCGGAAGTCGAAATCAAACCCGACCAGAGCGGTTTGAAATGCACAAACGCGGAATGCGCGCTCGTTTACCCGATACGCGACGAAATTCCCGTCATGCTGGTTGAAGAAGCAAAAACGGAGAAATGAAAAACGGGTAACGGATAACGGAAAATGAAAGAAAAATTTTCCATTTTCCATTTTCCATTTTCCGTTATGTCGATTGATTGGACAAAAGTAAAGCGCGTTCTCGTCGTTCGCCTGCGCTCAATCGGCGATACGGTTTTGACGACGCCTTCTTTAATCGCGCTTCGAAGGTTTTTGCCCGGAGCGCAGATTGACGTTTTGCTCGAAGATTGGGTCGCGCCCGTTCTCGAAGGTTTTGACGCGGTCGATAATGTTCTGACCTTTTCGCGCAAAAGCAAAACATCGCGGATTGAAGTTATGCTGAAGCTTCGCCGCAATAAATACGACGTAGTTTTCAATCTTCACGGCGGCACGACCTCGACGTTTTTCGTCCGCGCGGCGGGCGCAAAGCATCGCTTCGGCTTTTCGCATTATCGCTACTCGTTTCTTTACAATCACCTGCTTTCTTCCTCGAAAGATTTCTGGCAAACGGAAAAAATCCACTCCGCCGAACAGCATCTCGCGCTTCTCGGTTTTGCGGGCGTTCCGGTGGAAGACAAACCGAAAAGCCGTCTGGTCGTAACGGAAAAAGCGCTGAATTCGATTGAAAGTAAGCTCGCCGAATCCAAAATCCAAAATCTAAAATCTAAAATCGCCCTGATTCATCCCGTTGCAGCTTTCGATACAAAACAATGGGCGACGGAAAATTTCGCGCGCGTCGCCGAATTTCTATACGAAAAGGGTTTTTCGATTATCGCAATCGCAACACGAAAAGAGCGTGAAGTCTTAGAAAAACTCAAACAAAATTCGCGCGTTCCGATTGCAGTTTTCGATGATTTAACCTTGCCGGAAATTACGGCTTTAGCCTCGAAAGCAAAACTCTTCGTCGGAAACGATTCGGGAATCGCGCATATCGCGGCGGCTGTCGAAACGCCTTCCGTCGTCATCTTCGGCTCGTCAAACATCACACACTGGCGACCGTGGACAAACGCGCCGAACGAAATCGTTTACGAAAAACTCCACTGCCAGCCGTGCGCCGGACACTTTTGTAAAGAATTCGGCGAACCGCGATGTATTATGAATGTGAAAATCGAAACGGTTATTGAATCGATTCTGAAAGTTTTACAAAAGATTTTAGTTGCTGAAAAAGATGCTAAAAGATAAACTGAATCTATGCTTACTCAATACATCCAAGCCGCTATGCGCCAAGCTAAATACAAAATACTACCGGATGACGAAGGATTTTTCGGCGAAATTCCCGGTTTCCAAGGCGTTTGGGCAAATGCCGATACTCTTGAAGAATGTCGTGAAGAATTGCAGGAAGTTTTGGAAGGCTGGATATTTCTTCATCTTTCAGACAATACGCCTTTACCCGTCGTAAATGGGTTGAATTTATCCGTCGAAAAAGTTTCCGAGGTTTTATAGTTCTTCCCAAACGGTTCTTTCTATATTGGCTTGCTTCAATATTTCGTTCAGAATATTCTTTCCAATATCGGATTTATGAGGATTTGGAATTCTAACCTTCAAATTTTCCTTTTGCATATATTGATGATTTCCGCCCGGCTTAGGTCCCTCAAATCCAAGCTGACGAAGATAATAAATCAAATCTTTTCGTTTAATCGGCGCGAGTTTCGGCATGATATGAAAATTTTATGGCTATTACTCAAGCCATAATGAGTTTAAAACCTCTTGAGTTTTTAATATATTCTTGCTGAAATGTCATACATTTGGCATTTCAGCAACTTTTGGTTATTTAACCAAAAGTTGCTTGAATTGATATTAATATAGGTTTTTGTCCGCTTTCCGAAAAAAACAAAAGCGGAAACTAATAAATTCCAATCATCTTAAAAACAAATTAAGCGATAGATTTTTACCGCAAATTGCCCGCTTTCTTGACACTTTTGCCCTGAACAATTAGTATTTATAGTTTCGGCTCTATAGCTGGAAGTGTATCTATATGTTCGAGTCGTTGTCCGATAAACTTAAATCTACGCTGAAGAATTTGCGCGGCGAAGGGAAACTTACGCCTGAGCACGTCGATGTCGCTCTGCGCGAGATTCGGATGGCACTTCTTGAGGCGGACGTTAATTATAAGGTTGCAAAGGACTTTGTCGAGTCGGTTCGCGCGAAGGCGGAAGGTCAGGAAGTCTGGCAGGATTTGAAGCCGCACGAGCAGGTCGTCAAGATTGTTTACGACGAGCTTTCCGAATTGATGGGCGGAACTTCGTCGCGGCTTGTTTTTACGCGCGCGATTCCGAATGTCGTGATGATTGTCGGTTTGCAAGGCTCCGGTAAAACGACTTCGACCGGAAAAATCTCGCGTTGGTTAAAAGATAATCAGGAAAGAAACCCGCTTTTAGTTTCGGTCGACGTTTATCGTCCTGCCGCAAGAGAACAATTAAGAGTCGTCGGCGCGGCGGTCGGCGTTACGGTTTATCAGGATAAGGAATCTAACGACCCTTTGACGCTTGTGCGCGGCGCGATGAAACACGCGCAGGAAATGGGTTTTGACACTTTGATGATTGACACCGCCGGTCGTCTGCATATCGACGACGACCTGATGGTCGAGCTTGAGCAAATCAAGGCGGAAACAAAACCGGTCGAAGTTCTTTTCGTCGCCGACGCGATGACCGGACAGGATGCCGTCCGAAGCGCGGAAGTTTTTCACGAAAGAGTCGGAATCACGGGCGTCGTTTTGACGAAAATGGACGGCGATGCGCGCGGCGGCGCGGCTTTGTCCATCAAACAGGTTATCGGTCAGCCGGTGAAATTTGTCGGCGTCGGCGAAAAATACGACGCGATTGAGCCTTTTTATCCCGATAGAATCGCGCAGAGAATTCTCGGAATGGGCGATGTTTTGTCGCTCATTGAAGAAGTTCAGGGCAAAATTGACGAAGACGAAGCGGCGAAGCAGTTGCAGAAAATGACGAGCAACCAGTTTACGCTCGAAGATTTTCGCGCTCAGCTCGGACAATTTAAAAAACTCGGCTCGATGTCGAAGATTATGAAGATGCTGCCCGAACAAATGATGGGCGGAATGCAGCTTTCAGACGAACAGTCAGCCGAAGTCGAAGCGCAGATGAAGCGCACCGAGGCGATTATCGATTCGATGACCAAAGGCGAGCGCAACAATCACAAGATTATCGACGCCAGCCGCAAAACGCGCATCGCCAAAGGCTCAGGTTCAACGATTTCCGAAGTCAACGGTCTGATTCGTCAATACGAGCAGATGAAGAAAATGATGCAGCAGATGAATCGCGGCGGACTTTTCTCAAAACTCGCGGGCAAAGCGATGGGCGGAATGGGCGGCGGACTCGGCAGTCTTTTAGGCGGCGGAATGAATGGTTTAAGCGGTCTTCTCGGCGGCGGCGGCGGCGGCGCGGACGAAGATTTTGATAATAATTACGAAGAAACGAAAGATTCTCTTTCGAAAAGGTTAAAGAAAAAGAAGAGACACAAGAAAAAGAGGTAATACGTAATACGTGATACGTAATTCGTTTTCGTATCGCGTATTACGTATCACGTATTACGAGAAAATTATGTTAGCAATAAGTTTAATGAGAATGGGCGCGAAGAAAAGTCCTTTTTATCGCATCGTGATAAAGGAAAAACGTTCAAAGCGCGACGGGAAATATTTGGAAAACGTCGGAACTTATAACCCGATGATGAATCCGGCGGAAATCAATCTGAAACACGACCGTATTCAGTATTGGCTTTCTGTGGGCGCGCAGCCGACCGAAACGGTTGCCAGCTTGATTAAGCATAATCCTGAGCAGACGGAAGAGGAAAAAGCGGTAGCGGCGCAGACCAGAGCCGAGAAAAGAGAAGCCGACAAACAGGCGAAACTCGAAGCTAAACGAGCCGAAACTGCAAAGCGCGAAGAAGAAAGATTAGCGGCTGAAAAAGCTGAAGCTGATAAGGCGGAAGCTGAAAGAGCGGCGGCGGAAGCCGAAGCCGGCGCATCTGCTGAAGCGGAAGCTGCCGAAACTTCCGAGCCGGAAGCGTCAGCCGACGCGAGCGGTGAAGAAATCGGAACGGAAGAAGCAAGCGCATAAAAACGCTTGAAAGCTTCCGTTTTTTCGTTTTCCCGAAAAGTATGAAAGAAGCTGTCGAAAAACTTGTAAAATCGTTGGTTGGTCAGCCCGACGCGGTCGAAGTGTCTCAGGTTGAGGACGGCAGAGCCGTGAAAATCGAAGTCCGTGTTGCCGAAGGCGATATGGGCAGGCTCATCGGGCGCGAAGGTCGCACCGTGAAGGCGATTCGCAGTATTTTGTTTTACGCGGGACAGAAACACGGCAAGCGTTACCAGCTTGATTTGGTCGAGTAAGCTGTGAGCGAAGATTTGGTCGCTATCGCCAGAATTGCCAAGACGCGCGGACTGCGCGGCGAGGCGGTCGCCGATGTTTTGACCGATTTTCCCGAAAGATTTGAAAATCTGGAAACGGTTCTGGCGATTAAGCCGAACGGCGCGCGCGCGGAATTGAAAATTGAAAAATTCTGGTTTCAGAAAGGCAGAATCATCCTGAAATTTGAGGGCATCGATTCGATTGAGGCGGCGGAAGCTTTAAGAAACACGGAAATCTGCGTTCCTGAAACCGAAGCGGTCGAGCTTGAGACGGACGAATATTTCGATTGGGAACTTGAAGGCTGCGCGGTCGAAACCGTCGAAGGCGAGCAAATCGGGCGCGTTAAAGAAATAATGCGGACGGGCGGAACGGAGATTTTAATCGTCGCGGGCGCGGAAAAAGAATATATGATTCCGTTTGCCGAAGCGATTTGCATATCAGTTGATATTGAAAACAAGTTGATTCGTGTTGACGCGCCCGAAGGTTTGTTGGAATTTTAGTCCTTTGTCCTTAGTCATTCGTCCTTAGCAAGATAAGCAAAGGACAAAGGACAAAGGACAAAGGACAAAATGTTAAAGATTGATGTCTTAACCATATTTCCCGAATTTTTTCGCGAGGTCTTTGATTTTGGAATAATCCGCCGCGCGCGCTTAGCGGAAATTGTGGAAATAAACGTTCACGATTTGCGCGAGTTTACGACCGACAAGCACCGGATGACGGACGACCGACCTTTCGGCGGCGGCGACGGGATGGTTTTCAAAGCCGAGCCGATTTTTAACGCGATTGAAAATCTGATTGGAACGACCGGGCGCGAAAATTATCCGCAGGGCACAAAAGTCGTCTTGCTTTCGCCGCAGGGAAGGCAATTCAAACAGGAAGTGGCGCGGGAATTTGCCGCGGAAATCGAGCATCTGATTTTGATTTGCGGGCGCTACGAAGGCGTTGACGAGAGAGTTAACGAAGCGCTTGTTACGGAAGAAATTTCAATCGGCGATTACGTGCTTTCGGGCGGCGAGCCGGCGGCGATAGTTTTGGTTGACGCGATTGTGCGGCTTTTGCCGAACGCTCTCGGCAGCGAAACGTCGGCGGAAAACGATTCGTTTTCAAACGGGTTGCTGGATTATCCGCACTACACGCAGCCGCGCGATTTTCGTGGAATGCAGGTGCCGGAAATTCTTTTGAGCGGAAATCACGCCGAGATTGAAAAATGGCGTAAACAAAAGGCGTTGGAAAAGACGCAAAAAGTTAGAAAAGACTTATTAGATAAGGAGAATAGCTGAAAGTGATTAGTCAAAGGTTATAGATTTAACTTCGGGCGTTCACCTCTCGCTGACAAATAAAATGAATCGTTTAGATAATATTGAAAATATACAGTTAAAGACAGATATTCCTGCCTTTCAGCCGGGCGACAACGTTCGCGTACACGTGCGTATCAAGGAAGGAAACAAGGAACGCCTTCAGGCTTTTGAAGGCGTCTGCATCGCCCGCAAACACGGCGGCATACGCGAAACCATAACCGTCAGAAAGGTCAGTTTCGGCGTCGGCGTGGAAAGAATTTTCCCGCTTCACGCAACCGTTATCGACCACATCGACGTTACGCGCCGCGGTAAAGTTCGTCGCGCAAAACTTTATTACCTGCGTGATTTGCGCGGTAAAGCGGCACGTATCAAAGAACGCGATACGCGCACAAAAACGAAACACGCAGCGAAGTAATTATTGAAATTAATAGAACGCGGATAGCGCGGATTTAGCGGATTAACACGGATATTTTATAAAGATTTATCCGCGAAAATCAGCTTAATCTGCGTCATCTGCGTTCTATTTTCTCATATGCAAATAGGAATCGATTTCGAAAAACAGGCAATCGCCGACGGTTACAGCTTCATTGCCGGAATCGATGAGGTCGGGCGCGGATGTCTCGCCGGGGCGGTCGTCGCGGCGGCTTGTATTCTGGATTTATCGCGTCCTTTGCCCGAAGGCTTAAACGATTCGAAAAAGCTTACGGCAAAAAAGCGCGAACAAATCGCCGAAGAGCTTAAACAAAGCGCAGTCGCCTTTTCAATCGCGCAAATCGAAGCCGAAGAAATCGACCGCATCAATATTTTGCAGGCGACAAAAAAAGCGATGCGTCTTGCCGTCGAAGCTCTCCAGCCAAAAGCCGATTTTTTATTAATCGACGCGGTTCAGCTCAAAGAAATTAGTCTTCCGCAAAAATCCATCATCAAAGGCGACGCTGTTTCCGCCTCAATCGCCGCGGCTTCCATCTTAGCAAAAACCTACCGCGACAACTTGATGCGCGAATTGGACAAAACATTTCCCGAATACGGATTTGCAAAACATGTCGGCTACGGAACGAAAGCGCATTTCGAAGCAATCAGAAAACACGGCGCTTGCCCGCTTCACCGCAAATCTTTTCGTGGTGTTTTATGAAAAGTTTTGTATAATCCTAAACGGCGCAAGTTATGAAAAAATATATTTACATTATCGAAAAATGTGCGGATACCAATCTTTATGTCGGCTATATTCCGGGCTTTTCGGGCGCTCATAGTCAGGCTGAAACACTCGATGAATTAGGAGAAAATATGCGCGAAGTCGTCGAAATGCTTCTCGAAGACGGAGAGCCTGAAATGGAAACCGATTTTGTTGGGACACAAACATTAATGGTCGCATAAAATGGGCAATCTTCCTGTATTAAAACCGATTGAAGTTATTTCCATTTTGAGAAAACTTGGCTTTACCGAAGTCCGCCAACGCGGCTCGCACAAGCAGTTTCGACACTCTGATGGGCGCGGAACAACCGTTCCCGTTCACAAAGGCAGAGACATCTCACCATTTCTGCTTCGTAAAATTGCTCAGGATATAAACCTTACTGTTGAAGAATTTTTGAAAAATAACTAATTCTTACTAACAAACTCTTCCCGCTTCACTGCAAATCCTTTCGCGGCGTTCTATAAAGCAAAACTTATTCGCGTATTTCCAAAGCTTTTTGCAATAACTAGTTGTAAATAGCTATACTAAAAGCCTCTCGCGGTTCTGTTTATAATTTGCGTAATTCGGGAAAACAGAAGCAGGATATTTGTTTCAGATAATTCACGATGGCAAGGGAAATAAAGTCAGGATTTTTGCGTTACGGATTAGCTTTGGGCGCGTTTGTGCTGCTAATCGGGCTTAGTATCGGTATTCCTTTTCTGGCTCCGGCTTTGACCTGGCTGATTATTGCGGCAATGATTGCCGCTGCCTGGTATCTGGGCACAGGTCCCGGCTTGATGGTCGCAATTCTTTTTGAAGCCGCATTAGTTTATTTCGCCTATGCAGCCAAACCCGAGTTTACATTTAAGCTGGCGCTGATAACTTTCAATCGCCTGATTTTATTCGGAAGCGTCGTTTTATTTGCAAGCTCGCGCCGGAAAGCCGAAAAACGTCTGCGCGAGCAGCAGGAATTGTTACAGGTAACGCTTGAAAGCATCGGCGACGCCGTGATTGCCACAGACATCGACGGCAAAATCAATTTTATCAATCCGACCGCCGAAAATCTGACCGGCTGGAAAATTGATGAAGCCGAAGGTCGCCCGCTCGAAGAAGTATTTCACATTATCAACGAGGAAACGCGCGCGCCGGTCGAAAGCCCTTTTACGGCAATCAAGCGCGAAGGTCTGGTCGTCGGGCTTGCCAATCATACGATTTTGATTACAAAAGACGGGCGCGAGATTCCGATTGAAGACAGCGGCGCGCCGATTAAAGACGACGGCGGCAGAGTTATCGGCGCGATTCTCGTCTTTCACGACATCACCGCGCGCCGCGCCGCCGAGCACGAGCGCGAGCGTCTGTTTGAAAGCGAGCAGTCGGCGCGAGGCGAAGCGGAAGACGCAAATCGTCTCAAGGACGAATTTCTGGCGACCGTCTCGCATGAGCTTCGCACGCCTCTAAACGCTATCCTCGGCTGGTCTTCGATGCTCAAAAAAGGAATGCTGAAAGAGGAAAACGTCCGCAACGCGATGACCATAATCGAGCGCAACGCGAAGGCGCAGGCGGAGATTATCAGCGATATTCTGGACGTTTCGCGCATTATCACGGGCAAGCTGCAAATCGAATCCGAGCCGGTCGAGCTGACGCCGATAATCTACGCCGCGGTCGAAACGCAGCAGCCGGCGGCGAACGCCAAATCCATTGCGCTGAACGTCTCGCTCGACGAAAATGCGGGTTTGATTATCGGCGACGCCGACCGTCTTCAGCAGGTAATCTGGAATCTCGTCTCAAACGCCATCAAGTTCACGCCTAACGACGGTCGCGTCGAAGTCAGCCTTAAACGGGTTGATTCGAACATCGAGATAAACGTGAGCGATACGGGCATCGGTATCGAAGCAAAATTTCTTCCGTTTGTCTTTGAGCGTTTTCGTCAAGCCGATTCGTCAACGACGCGGGCGGACAGAGGTTTGGGCTTGGGTCTGGCGATTGTCCGTCACTTGGTCGAGCTTCACGGCGGAACCGTTCAAGCCGCGAGCGACGGCAACGGCTCGACATTTACCGTAAAACTGCCGCTCGCCGCCGAAGCCGACGCGGTAAACTGGCGGGCGCAAACGGGCGTCGGTCTTCCGGCAGAGCCGCCCGATTTAAACGGCTTGCGCGTCCTTATGGTTGACGACGACCCGGACACGCTTGAGATTCTTGAACTGATGCTGAAGGAATACGGCGCGGAAGTTCGCGCCGCCGCTTCCGCCGCCGCCGCGCTCGATACTTTTCTTGAATGGAAACCGGATATTCTCGTCTCCGACCTCGGAATGCCAATCGAAAACGGTTTAACGCTTATCAGCAAAATACGCGCTTTATCGCCCGAACAAGGCTGCGACGTGCCAGCCGCCGCGCTTACCGCTTACGTCAGGGAAGGCGATAAGCAGGAAGCCATCGCCGCCGGTTTTCAAATGCATATATCCAAACCCGTCGAGCAGAAAACACTCGCCGAAACCATCGCCGCGCTGGCAAAACGCGGGAAGAGAAAGTAATAAGTAATAAGTAATAGGTAATTAGTTTAAGAAACACATACCTATTACCAATCACCAATTACCAATTACCAATATTATGGAGTAATGATATGAAAAAGTTTCTTTCTATAAATCACCCAATCGTTCTGCTGATTTTATTAGCGTTATTTTTCGGCGCGTCTTGTCGCAATGAGCAAAAACCGAACGCGCCGAAGGAAAATGTTTCCGACAGCGAATATCTGAAAAATGCGGGCGCGGAATGGGATAGGCTTTTCAATGCGCGCGATATTGCCAATCTTTCCGATTTGTATGCCGAAGACGCGGTTTCGATGCCTTACAACTACCAGACCGTCAGCGGCAAAAAGGCAGTCCGCGCCGAGCTTGAAAAGTTTTTTGAACAAACGGACGCAGCCAAACACGAAACTTTTCCCGAAGAAATCATCACCAAAGATGATGTATCCATCGAGCGTTCGCGCTACATCAACACCTACACGCCGAAAGGCACAAGCAACCGCATCGTCGAAACCGGCAGGCACGTTATATGTCGCAAAAAAATAAACGGAAAATGGCTGATTACGTGGGAAATCTGGAACTCAGACCAACCTTTGCCGAAATAGGTGATAGGTGATAGGGAATAGGTGATAGGGAATAGGTAATAAGTAATTGGTAGTAAGAAATTTCTTTCCTATCACCTATCACCTATCACCTATCACCTATTTATTACCTATTACTTATTCAGCATCTTGAGCCACAGAAAACCGATTGTTCCCGCCGTCAGAGAAGCAAATAGAATCGCCATTTTCGAAGCGTTTATCATTTCCGCTTTCCCTGCGAAAGCGAGATTTGTGATAAAAATCGACATCGTAAAACCGATGCCGCCCAAGATGCCCGCGCCGAAAATGTGTTTCCAATTTAAATCGAGCGGCAGGCGGCAGATGCCGGTTGAAACGGCGATAAAGCTCAAAAGCGTGATGCCGATTGGTTTGCCGAGCGTTAAGCCGAGAATAATGCCCGAATTGTTTGGCGCTGATAAACTTTGAAACCAGCCGTCGCCGATGACGATTCCCGTATTGGCGAGCGCGAAAACGGGCAGAATCACGAACGCGACGGGCTTGTGCAGAAAATTTTCGAGTTTGTATGAAAGCGAATCTTCGTCGTCTTCTTTTGCCGTAAAAGGAATCGTAAAAGCGAGCAGAACTCCGGCAATCGTCGCGTGAACGCCCGATTTCAGCATCAAAAACCACATCAGCGCGCCGCCGAGCAGATACGCGGTTAAGCTTTTTACGCGGAAAAAACGATTCAGAGCGACGAGCAAACCGAAAACCAAACCTGCACCGGTTAAATAAAAAAACGAAAGCTTTGCCGTGTAAAAAACGGCGATGACGATAATCGCGCCCAAATCGTCGATGACGGCGAGCGCGGTCAGAAAAATTTTCAAAGACGCCGGAATGCGGTTTCCCAAAAGAGCCAGAACGCCGAGCGCAAAAGCAATATCGGTCGCCATCGGAATCCCGATTCCGGCTTGCGTTTTAGTCCCGAAATTAAACACAAAATGAATCAGCGCGGGCGTTACGATGCCGCCGACTGCTGCGAAAATCGGGAGCAGAGCGTTTTTGAAATCTGACAATTCGCCGTTGTAAAGCTCGCGTTCGAGCTCCAGCCCGATAAACAAAAAGAAAATCGCCATCAAGCCGTCATTTATCCAATGTTCGACGCTTAAGCCGCCGATATGCGCCTGCCACAGACTAAGATAATCCGCGCCGAGGCTTGAATTTGTGATAACGAGCGAGACAATCGTGCAGATAATAAGAAGAAATCCGCCCGATTTCTCCGAGTCGAAGAAGTTTTTAAATGTCTTTGATAATTTTCTTTGCGCGGCGCTCATCTTTTGTGTCGATATTATTTCGGATTCAGTTTAATCAATTTGTAACTCCAAATGAGCGCGTAAATCAGGTAAAGCAGATACGGAATTTCCGCGTATGCCGCGACATAATCAAACTGGTAAAGGCAAACAAAAAGCGCAAGCGCCGCGAGCGAGTAAAAAATGCTCAGCAGAAAGCTGTAAAATAAATTTCGCCGCCGGAAAAAGACAAAATTCCAGAACGCATTAACCGCCATCACGACAAGCAGAAGCGCAAAGGCTATATATCTTATCGAAAAATTATCGTCGTATCTTAAGATTCGAAAAAGCATGATAAAACACGTCGCATAATAAAAAACGCCGATAATCGCCCAAACCCAGAGCGGCGGCGAAAAGCGTGGCGAGCGCAAATCTGCCAGAAAAGCCTTCACGCCCTTTCCCGCAAACAAACCTTCCAGCGCCGCCGCGACGACGCAAATCAAAAGCGAAACTAAAACGGCGGAAATTGTGGACATAGATTTCCCGGAAGTGATTTTATATTATCACGCAGCCAAAGAATAAATAGATGAGGGAACGACGAAAGTTTTTCCCGATAATATGATGAAAAACGTCTGTCGGGATAACGCGCCGAATCAGTAAGATAGTGGCAAGTGGTTAGTGGTAAGTAAAGAAAGTTCTTCTCACTCACCACTTACCATTTACCGTTTACCACTATTTGAGAGTTTTTTGAGAGTTTTTTGAGCGAAACTTTGAAGACAAATAAAGCAGCCTGCCATATCCTCACGGTTATACCCAACAAAGAAAAATTAAGGAGATAAAAGATAATGAATAAATTCAGATTAGTTTTCAGGACTTTCGCTTTGGTCGGACTTTTTTTCACTTTTTCGGTAACTGCAAACGCGCTTGCTTCGCGCACGTACGTTTCGAGCGGCGGCGACGACATTAATCCGTGCAGCCGCACGGCTCCGTGCAAAACCTTTACCGGCGCGCTTTCAAAAACGAACACCGGCGGCGAAATAAATTGTATTGACCCGAGCGGTTACGGCACGGTAACGATTAACAAATCAATCACGATTGACTGCGAAGACACGCAGGGCGCGATTTTAGGCAGCAGCGGGGTAACAGGCGTAACTATCAGTCTTACCGACCCGGCTGACACGGCAAAAAACGTCCGTCTTCGCGGGCTGGAAATATACGGGGCGGGCACCGGAGTACACGGTATTCGAATCACCGCCGCAAACAAACTCGTTCTCGAAGAGATAGTTATCGATGGTTTTAGCTCGCACGGCATCACGATTGAAACTGCTTCGGGCGCGTTCAATCTGGTTGTGAAAAAAACGACCATCAGAAATAACGCCACCAACGGCATCAACACCGCTCTTAGCGGCGCGGCGACGGCGACCATTTTTGTTACCGATTCGCTCGTTGCCGGAAACGCCATCGGGCTTAGTCAGAACAGCGCGGTAACAAGCATCGTTCAAAATTCGACATTTACGGGAAATACCACCGGACTTCAGGCAAACGGCTCGACTTCGATTCTCGCCGTGAAAACCTGCCAGATTTCGCACTCTACGACAGGCATCAACGCGCTTTCGAGCGCAGTTATCAGAATCGGCGACAATATAATCACGGGCAATACGACGGGATTATCGGGCACCAATATTTATACGTGGCAGGGCAATCTTGTTGACGGCAACGGCGCAAACGGCTCGAATAACGGCAACGCTGCGGCGCAGTAAATCCGCCGGATAAAAATCAAAGAAATTTAAGGAGATAAAATAATGAATAAATTCAGATTAGCATTTCAAGCTTTCTCTCTGGTCGGTCTCTCTCTCGTATTTTCAGCCATCGCGGACGCGCAGGCGACGCGCACATGGGTATCGGGCACGGGCGATGACGTTAACATATGCAGCCGCGCGTTTCCCTGCGCGACCTTTACCGGCGCGCTTTCCAAAACCTCTATCGGCGGCGAAATTAATTGTGTCGACGCGGACAATTACGGCACGGTAACGATTAACAAATCAATCACAATCGACTGCGAAGACACGCAGGGAACGATTTCAGCCACGGCAATTTCCGGTATAACCATAAATCTGACAGACCCTGCCGATACTGCGAAAACCGTTCGTGTTCGCGGTTTGTCAATCAACGGTTTCGGCACCGGGACGAACGGCGTTAAGATTGTCGCCGCCACAAAGGTCGCACTTGAAGAAGTGGTTATCGACGGCTTCGGCACGCACGGCGTCTCGATTCTAACCACGGCGGGCGCTTTGAGTTTTGTGATGAAGGATTCGACCGTCAGAAATAACGTCGGCAACGGCATCAATACGTTTCTGACGGGCGCGGCGACGGCGACCATTTCGGTTGACGGCTCTCTGTTTGCCTTTAACGGCGTCGGTTTTAATCAAGGCGTGGCGACAACCACTTCGATTCAAAATTCAGCCATGACCAACAATACGACCGGCATTCAGGCAAACGGTTCCACCTCGATTCTGGGCGTCAAAGACTGTGTGGTTTCACATAATACGACGGGCGTTCTCGCCGGTTCGAGCGCAACTGTCAGAATCGGCGGCAACATAATAACCGGCAATACAACCGGCTTGTCGGGCAGCGCAATCCTGACGTGGGACAGCAACAACCTTATCGACGGCAATTCGGGCGGCAACGGCTTGGTTACCGGCTTCGCGTCGGCGCAGTAAATTCGCTTCGGCTGCGGCGAATATTGATTGTAACTGGATAAAAAGGATAGGCGGAAGAAAGTTTCCGTCTATCCTTTTTGTATGGAAAAAGGCAATAGTTTATTCGGTTAATTGCCTGCTGTTTACTACCCGAAAATAATTTTTTGAAAAAAAATTCTCTTTTTACGCAAAAACACTTGCAAACATCTGTCAATCAAATTATAAGCTAATGGCATTTCGCGCTAATGGCATTTCGGAGCCGGTAAAAATTCCAAATTAATACCGGCAATTTGGACGGGGTAATAATGCCCATAGAGAAAATCAAAGAAAATTTAAAGGAGACATATCAAATGAATAAAATCAAATTCGCTTTTCAGGCTTTCGCTATTGTAGGACTCTTTTTCGCATTTTCCACGCTGGCAAATGCGCAGGCAACGCGCACATGGGTATCCGGCGTAGGCGACGACGTTAATCCGTGCAGCCGCACCGCACCTTGTAAAACATTTGCAGGCGCAATCTCAAAAACCGCTACCAACGGCGAGATTAACTGTCTCGACCCGGCTGGTTACGGCGCGGTTACCATTACAAAATCGCTTACAATCGACTGCGAAGATACGCAAGGCTCGATTTTAGCATCGCTGACAACCGGCATTATCGTTAACGGCGCCAACGTCGATGTACGTATTCGAGGCATTTCAATCAACGGCGCAGGAAACGGCATAAACTGTATCAGAGTTCTCGGCAGCGGCACCGTCAAGCTTACTCTCGACGAAGTTGTTTGCTCAGGATTTACCACCCACGGCGTTTCTATCGAAACCAGCACCGGCTCATCCAAGATTGTTATCTGGAATTCAAGCTTCAGAAATATCACCGGCAACGGAATCAATAGCTTTGTAACGGGCGCCGGTTCGACAACCGTTGCGGTTGACAGCTCGCTGTTTGCCTATTGCGGTGTTGGAGTCAATCTCGGCGTCGCGTCGGTCGGTTCGATTGTAGATTCAACAGTTACCAACAATACGACCGGAATTCAGGCAGCCGGCGGCACTTCATTTTTGAATGCGGTTGGCAATCAGATTACGCACAACGGCACTGGCGTCAGCGCGCTCTCAAGCTCGACCATCAGAATCGGCAATAATCTGGTAACCGGCAACGGCACAGGACTTTCGGGCACGAACATCTTTACGTGGGGCGGCAACCAGGTTGACGGCAACACCAGCAACGGCACGAACAACGGCGCGGCTCTCGTGCAGTAAAACAATTTCGGTTAAGGCGCGCCAATCGCCTTTAACTGATTTCCCCCTTATCAGGATAGACGGAAGAGATTTCGTCTATCCTTTTTTCGTTTGGTAATTAGTAATAAGTTCAAATTTCGTTTGGTAATTAGTAATAAGTTCAAAAACCAATTACTAATTACCAATTACTTATTACTTTCCTTATGGTTGCTAAACCGGAAAATATCTGTAAAATAAACCTACTCAAATGCGTCGCACGCTGACGGCAAATCGAATCTTTCGACACTGGCAAGCATTAAACAAGCGGAAAGATATATAATTCGTCTTTATTTTATTTCGTAAATTTCGAGGAGAACAGGTAATGAAAAAAACGCTTTTGCTCGTTGTGCTAATGTTCGCTTTGCCGCTGTTTATAGTCGGCGCGACGCAGGAATCATTCAAAAATCTGGCGGGAACTGCGCAGGAAATGGACTCGATGCGGCTTCCGGCAGTCGAAACTCTGGGAACGCGCTCGGGTTCGGCGATGATTCCGATTCGGTTTATTAAAGGCAGATGGACGATTGATTTGCCCGTCGAAGCCGCCGAACAACTTAAACTTACACTGCTTGCGCCGAACAGTCAGGCTTGGCAAATTACCGTCAACAGCGGCGGGAAACTAATAAATCTGCGTGATAACATTTCAATGCTCGATTACCGCGGCGGGCAAATCGGCTTGGACGGCGTAAATTATCCGGCGGAAGTTTTCAGCTTCGATTACACGCGCGCCGGAAACTGGCACATCGAGATTGCCGCGCCGAAAGGTTTCTATCGCGAAGGCGCGACGGCGGGTTATCTGGTCGTCTCCGGCAATTCGCCGTATCAAATTTATACTTATCTCGATACTCGTCAGACTTTAGTTGGAAAATCAATCGGCATCGTTACATCCGTTTTCGATAACTCCGCAAAAACCGTTTCGCCGCTTGACGCGATTTCGTCCGTTGTGGAAACCGCCGAAGCCGAGCTTCGCCTGCCGGACGGCACTACGCAAAAAATATCTCTGAACGCGGATGAAAACGGCGAGCTCAAAGGAAGCTTCGTGCCGCGCATTGCCGGACAATACACGGCGCAGGTTACGGTCAGCGGCATTACGCCGAAAGGCGAGCGTTTTCTGCGAACGAGCGAAACGGTTATCGATGTGCTCGGCGACAACGTGCGGCTCGGAAAATCGAGTTATACAAATTTGATTGACAATACGCGGATGAGCGTCAACATTCCGACGGGTGGTTTAGCAAGCGGGCGCAAAGTCATCGCGTACGGCGAAGTCTGGGGCAGAGACGAAGCAGGCGAAGAAATTCCCGTCGCGTGGATTAGCGGGATGACCGTTGCCGAAGGCGCAAAAACGCGCACGAGCGTTCCTTTGATTTTAGACGGTCGCTGGCTCGCGCGTGTCCCGGCAAAAAGCGATTTTGAGCTTCGCAACGTTCGTCTTCAGGACGCAGATTATTTCGTTACTCTGGCTGAAACAGACAAAATGGCTCTGACGATTACGGCTCTGCCAGAATCGGCAAATAAGTCTTTTTCATCGGAAATTACGGACGAAATGCGAATGGGCAAACGCCCGTTCGAGGAAGTCAGCAACGCCGTCGGCGGAAAACTGATGCTCGTTCACGGCTATTGTTCGGGCGGAAATCCGTTTCCCGTTTCACAGTTCGCAAACAATATCGTTTTCAGCGACCCGAACAAAAACCGCACGCACGACCAGTTTGCCAACTTAATCAAAAACTTCGGCGCGGCTTATCCTTCGTTCGGCATCGTCGCGCACAGTCAGGGCGGCGCGGCGTCCCTGCATCTTTACACATATTACTGGAGCGGGCTCGACGCGGCGACCGGAAACCGTTTGATTCAATCGGTCGGAACGCCGTATCAGGGAACGGCTCTGGCGGGAAATCTCGCTCTGCTCGGACAAATTTTCGGCGCGGGCTGCGGCTCGAATTCAAATATGTCGTATAGCGGCGCGGCTGCGTGGCTGGCGGGAATTCCTACTTGGGCAAGAGCAAAAGTCAACTATTCTACGACATCATTTACCGACGTTTGGTATCGCTACGATTACTGCAATCTTGCGACCGACCCGTTTTTAGGCGACCCGGACGACGGCGTAACCGAACAGGCTTACGGGCAGCTTCCGTACGCGATTAATCGCGGGCACAAAACCGGCTGGTGTCACACCGGCGGAATGCGCGATCCGGCGCAGACATCCGATTCGACGCGCAACGCTGATATGAACGCGAACGCGGCGAGGTAAATTAAGTGAGAAGTGAGAGATGAGAGGTGAGAAGTAAAAAAATAAAAACTTCTTACCTCTCATTTCTCACTTCTCATTTCTCTTCCCATTCTCCGCAGAAAGCCAAATCCGCGCGACCTGTAATCATCATTTCATCGTCTTCGCGCCAGACGGCTTCGGTCGTGCCGCCTTTCGCAAGAACGGAAACTTTTCTGCCTGTTTTGCCTGTAAAAGCGGAAGCGACCGCCGCTGCAATCGAGCATGTGCCGGACGAGGAAGTTTCGCCCGCGCCGCGCTCCCAGATTCTTATTTCGATATTGTTCCGGTCAATAATTTTCACGAAAACGACATTCGTTCTTTCGGGAAACTGAGCATGAGATTCGATGTTCTTTCCGGCTTCGCGCCAGTTTATCGAATCGAAATCATCGACAAAAATAACCGCCACCGGATTTCCGACATCAAGCGACAGTATCGGCAAAACATAATTCGTAATTCGTAATTCGTAATTCGTAATTGAATGCGGTTTGCCGAGTTCGGCGAGAAACCAATAGGTGAAATCTGTTTTTTCTACAAGCTCGTAATTTTTAATTCCGCTTTTTGTTTCCAGTTTCAAAGAGTTTTCCTGCCGGAGATTTTTGTAATAAAGATAGGCGACGGCGCAGCGCGTTCCGTTGCCCGAAAATCCGGCTTCGCTTCCGTCCGGGTTGATGATGCGGCAGGAATAATCGGCTTCCGCGCCGCCGTCGAGCTTTTCCAGAACGGCGATGCCGTCGCCGCCGATGCCTGTATTTCGATGACAGACTTTTGCGGCGAAGTCGCTCAAATTTGCGGTTTCGATTAAATCTTCTGATTCAAAAACGATATAATCGTTGCCGAATCCGTGAAATTTGCAAAAAGGTATCGGCTTCATTTCGCTTTTTTGATACTGATGATTTTTTCCTGACCGTCTTTGTATTCGACGACGAAATCGACCGTGTCGCCGATTTTTAATTTTTCCAGCTCGTCTTTTTTCGTCGCGTAAAATTCCATTTTCATCTTCGGCATCAAGCCTTTGATTTCTTCGTGGTCGAGTTCGACGGAAACGAGTTCGAGATTGATTTTCGTAACAACGCCTTTGCCGTCGTAATTTTTGTTTTGAGGCATCGACGATATCGGCACGGGCGTCGCCGAAACGGTCTGCGCCGTTTTGACAATCTGAGACTTATTTTCAGCCGATTTCCGCTGACAGGCGCAAACCGCCAAAATTAAAATAAAAAGTACGGAAAATTCAATCTTTCTCCCCATCTCCCTTTCTCCTCTTCTCCTCTTCTACTTTCTCGCCGCCGGAACGATTTTCAGCGTCAGCGTTTCCGCGCCGCGCACGACGACGACTTCATATTCGACATCCGGTTTCATCTCGCTGAGAACAAACACATAATCGCTGATATTGCGGACATCGTGCCCGGCAAGCTTGATGATTTTATCGCCCGCTTTCAAACCCGATTTTGCCGCCGGAGACGCGTCGCGCACGTCGTCGAGCAGAAGACCGTCGTTTCTTCCTTCCGAATAACTCGGCACGGTTCCCAAAGAAACATTAAACGTCGTTCTGCCGCCCATTCCCGAAGATTTCGCGACCGTGTAAGTCGGTTTTACCGGGTTCTGGTCGATTGATTTGACGATTTCGCCGACATAGTTTGTAACCTTCAACAAGCCTTCATAGTTGATTTTATCGGCTGTGTCCGAAGGTTTGTGATAATCGGCGTGCGTTCCGGTGAAAAAGAAAAGAACGGGAATCTGTTTGCCGTAAAAAGAAGAATGGTCGCTCGGTCCGAAGCCGTCTTCGTTAAGCTGAAGAGAAAAAGCGTCGGCTGTGGGATTTACACGACCAACCACAACGTATTCGCCTTTGTCATTGTATTGATGGACAGGCGCGTTACTAAGAGACGGATTATTTTTTTGCTCTATCAGAGTTTTCCACTCGCTCGCCGTTCCGATTCCGCTGACGGTTAATTTTTCATCTTTCAAACGCCCGACCATATCGAGATTTATCATCGCGACGGTTTTTTCAATCGGAAACGCGGGATTATTGACGTAAAATTTCGAGCCGATTAAGCCTTCTTCCTCGCCGCCGAACGCGATAAAAACGAGCGTGCGCTTGTTGGTTTTTGATTTTGCAAACTGCCTCGCGAGTTCCAGCACAGCCGCGACGCCCGAAGCATTGTCGTCCGCGCCGTGGTGAATTTCGGTCGAATTTACATCGAGGCTTCCCGCGCCGCCTTTGCCGAGATGGTCGTAATGCGCGCCGATGACGATTGCTTCGTTTTTCAGATTCGCGTCCGTGCCCGGAAGAATCCCGACGACGTTGTAGCTTTGCGCCTGTTTTTTGATGAGATTGACCTTAAACGAGGCGCGCGGGCGCGTGTCGCGATAACCGACTTTTGTTTTTACGCCCGCGTCTTTCCGCATCGCCACCAAGCCTTCAATCATTTCCAGCTCGCCTTCTTTTACGCCGAGAATGTTCTGCGCCGTGTTTTTTGAAATCACAAACGTCGGCAAAGCGGCTTCGCCGAGCGTCTGGTCATATTTCAATTTTGCCAGCTTATCGTCTTCAAATTTCGCCTCGCGCGAAATCAGAAGCAAGCCGACCGCGCCTTTTTCTTTAGCGATATTCGCTTTCGCCCGTGCGTCGAAACGCGCAAACGGCGAGCGCGGCGAATTGTCCGGCGTTCCGTCAAAGGCGAGAACGATTTTGCCTTTCACGTCCAGATTATCGCCGTCGTAATTGTAATCGTCGTATTTCGCCTCGCTCGCCGAAATTCCGAAACCGGCGAAAACGACATCCGCACCAGCGGCTTCGCCGTTCGGCGAAAATCCGACGGGCTGAACGGGAAGCATATTTTCGATTTTTACGCGCTGACCGTTTCCGTTCGTGATTTCGAGACTGAAAGCATTGTCCTTCGCCATCTCAACGCCCGTAACATACGGGAATGACTGCAAATAATTTTTGCTCGTCTTGCCGTTCGCGGTATTTGAAACGCCCGCTTTGAGCTTGTAATTGGCAAACATATTTGCCACATAACCCGCCGCGCTCGTTGCGCCCCGCTCGCCCGTTCGTCGTCCTTCCAGTTTATCCGAAGCCAGATATTCGACCGTTTTGCGCAGATTCTGCCCGGTTAAATCAGCCTTTTGCGCCGGAACGCTGAAGGCAAATGAGATTAAAAGTAGGAAACTGAATAATTGCTTTTTCATAAAAATCGATAGACCGCGGATAAACACGGATTTAGCGGATTTTCGCGGATTTATTTAAAATTATCCGCGAAAACCCGCCTAATCTGCGTTTATCCGCGGTCTATTCCGCTTTTGTTTTTTTTACTCAATCCAATCGGCGATAAAAACATTCGTGTCGCCCGTTTTCGCGGCGTTTCGGTTTGACGCGAAGACGAGTTTTTTGCCGTCGGGCGAGAACATCGGGAAGCCGTCGAAAGATTCGTTGAAAGTAATTCTTTCCAAGCCGGTTCCGTCCACGTTTATCACGGCTAAATCGAAATTTCGCTTGCGCGCGTCGGTTGCGAAATAGTTTGTGCAGAAGATAATTCGCTTGCCGTCGGGCGTGAAAAACGGCGCGAAGCTGGCGGCGTTTAATTTTGTAACCTGTTTTTTGCCGCTGCCGTCGGCTTTCATTACCCAGACTTCGAAGATTGTCGGGACTATTAAGTGTTCCTGCAAAAGCTCTTTGTCGCGTTTGATTAACTTTTCATCGGTCGGGTGCGAGCCGCGATAGACGAGCCATTTGCTGTCGGGCGAAAAGAAAGCGCCGCCGTCGTAGCCGGGTTCGTTGGTCAGGCGCTTGATGTTTTTGCCGTTCGTATCCATCGAATAAAGCTCGAGGTCGCCGTCGCGTTCCGATGTGAAAACGATTTTCTTCCCGTTCGGCGAAACGGTCGCTTCGGCGTCGTAACCGGGCGAATTGGTCAAATTTTTAATGCCTGTTCCGTCGGGTTTTGCCGTGTAAATCTCGTAATCGGGATAAATCGCCCAGACGTAGCCTTTCGAGAAATCGGGATTCGGCGGGCAATCTTTTTTGCCGCCGAAGGTCGAAGCGTAAAGGACTTTCTTGCCGCCTTTGAAAAAGTAGGAACAGGTCGTGCGACCTTCGCCGTTTGAAACCATCCGCACGTTTGAGCCGTCGATGTTCATCGAGAAAATCTGGTCGCATTTCAAATCGTCGCGTTTTGACTGGAAAATCAGTTGTTTTCCGTCGAAAGAAAAGTAAGCTTCGGCATTTTCGCCGCCGAATGTAAGCTGCTTTATATTTTGCAGATGTTTTTCGCCCGCAACCTGAAGCTGCCCGAAACTATTGCCACACAGAGTTAGAATAAGAACAAAAATCAAAGAAAAATACTTCATATTAATTAAATATTAACACCACCGTTTTGAATTGATTGAATCCGAAAGAATTAGTATAGCGAATTAAAAATGTAAGCGAAACTGATGGTTTCGGGGAAAAGGTTTTCGGTCTTCGGTTTTCGGTTTTTGCAAAAACCAAAAGCCCAAAACCAAAAGCCTGATTCACAGGAGAAAATATGACTTTCGAGACAAACAGAGATGTTCTGAACTGGTATGAAAAACAGCCGCGCACGCTGACGCCGGAATTTTTGAGTAATATCGACTGGAAGGACGTTAAAAATCATCCGCTCGATAAAAAATTCGTGCCCGTCCTCATGTATATGCGCGACGTAGAGATTTTGACCGATATGTATTACGCCGAGCTTCGCCGCACGCCGACCGGGAAAGACCCGATTATCAGCAAATTTATGGAGCGTTGGGGCATTGAAGAAATCGCGCACGCCGAGCTTTTAAATCGTTTTCTGAATGAAGCCGGAATCGAAACGAGCAGCGACTGGAAACAGGAAGTTCAGCGCAATGTCTCGAACTTTTACCGCGCAAACGCCTATCTTCTGACGACTCTGACCAATCTGGTCGGCAAAAAATTCACGGCGACGCACATGACTTTCGGCGCGATACACGAGATGTCCACGGCGCAGGGCTACCGGCGTTTGATAAAACTCGCCAATCACCCGGTTTTGACCGGAATTTTAACCGGAATTATGCGCGAGGAATCGGCGCACACGAAATTTTACTGGAGCGTGGCGCGGCTCGAACTCAAACAGTCGAAATTCGCCAGAAAAGTCGCGCGTTTTGTCGTCAATAAATTCTGGGCGCCGGTCGGTCAGGGCGCAAAGCCGAAAAAGCAGACCGATTACACAATCGGAACGCTTTTTAAGGGCAAAGACGGCTTGGAATGCGTCGATAAAATAATCACGCAGCGAATCCGCCAGCTTCCGGGCTTTGAAACCTTAACGAAAATCAACGAGGTAGCTACGGAAATCAATCAAAGACAATTTGCTTAAGGAAAAGTGATAGGTAATAGGTGATAGGTGATAGGTAATAAGTAAAATCTTTCCTACCAATTACCAATTACCAATTACCAATTACTTTTTACCTATCTTCTCACGTAAATTTTGTATGTGTATTTAATTTCCTTCTCGCCCGACGGCAGCGACAAGCTCCATTTTACGACTGAATTCGGATTGACGGCTTGCAGATTCAAGCCTTCGCGTGAGATTTTGCCCGCGTCGGTCGCCGAAACGACATCGCCGATTAGATTTCTTGTCAAAACGACTTCGACCGCATCTTTCTTGATGTTTTTGAGCTTTATCGTGCCTTCGACCGTTATCAAATCGAAGCTGTATGTGCTGCCCGCATAGCGTATCTGCGCCTGCACGCGGGCTTTTTCTTCGAGCGTGTGCGTGCCGATAACCTCGGTCGCGGGCGTTATTCGAAGAATGTTTTCGCCGCCGACGGGCGTAAACGAAAGCATATCCTGTCCCATCGGTTTCCAGTCGCGGAAGCTCAAGGCAGGCGCGGTCGTCCACGGCATTCCGGTCTGATTTTTAAGCCGCAGCGCGTACCAGACTTTGCTCGAAAGGTCTTGCAGAAGCGGCGTAGAATTAGAATTGCCCGAATTGTCCAGATAACGCTGCGTCGTATTCGGCGCGTCGTTCAAAGTCCATTCGAAAACTTCGCTTGCCGGAACAGTCAGCGAAAACAGCCTTAGAGAAGCGCGCTCGTTTTTCTTTAGAGTGATGTCGGTCGCCTGATACAGAAAAAGCTGCTCGGCGGAAAAGGTGTTGGAGCGTTCTTCTGCGGAAACGGTCGGCGTCGCGTCGTCCTCGCCATCGTATGTATTTTCGGATTGGGACGCAACCTGACTCATAATCGCGTTCGAATATGTATCGCGCCGATTATTTCGCGTTCCGGCTTGAAAATAGGAGGAGACGCCCGCAAAACCCGCGTTCATCGAAAGCGGCGACATCGTTTCCTGAAAAAGAAAATGCGGAACGCCGACGACGAAAAAGACTTCCGAGTTTTTCAAATCCGTCAGTTCATTTATCAGCATCGCTTCAAGCTCAAGCTTTGCTTCTTTAACGGGCGAGCCTTTGACCTCGACTCGATACGCCGGAATCCATCGAATACCGCGCTCCAACGCGGCAATGCCGAGATTTACGCGCTCGCCGTCCCGCGCGCCTTCGACTTTTAGCGCGAGCCGGTTTTCTTTGCTCATCCGTATCTTTTCCATCTTCGGCTGACCGACGATTTCGATGTTTCTTATCGCGGCGGCGTTGAAAAACATCAAGCCCGTTTCGGTTTTCAGCGCGATTGTTACCTGGTCTTCGCGATATTCGTCGGTGTAATTGTCGATGCGCAGAACGGGCGAAGCGAAATTGCGGTTGCGGCTGACGATTTCGTAAGTTCCTTCAAACTGTTTGCTGTAATTATCAATAAATCGAATCCGCGCGCCTTCGTTGGCAATCAGAATCTCTGCAACATCGGTTACGCGCTCCATTTCGCGCTTTTCATTCTCGGAAGCCAGAAGCTGCATCACGCGAACGTTCGGCGAGCCGGAATAACCCCAAACCGTTCCGAGAACGCCGATTGGCGTGTTGTTCGTGTAAACCCAGCCGTTTTGCGCCTGCGCTTCGCCTTCACGATACGTGAAAGCATAGCCGTTTTTGAAAACGGCGACGCGCTTTACATCGGGCGAAAAGTTTGATTGCGAAAAAATCGGGTTGGTTAAAAAGCAGAAAAGAGCCAGCAGGACGGAAAGTTTTTTCATAAATTCTCCTTAAATTTTTTTTGAACGGTTGAATAAATTATTGCCGTTTATATATAAAATTTTCCGTTATCTAAAAAGATTTCAGAGTTCGAAACAGTCCAGCCTAAACTGAAAGATGCGGCGAGATTAAAAATAAGTTGTATAAGCGAGATTAAAGTTTTCTGTAAACTTCGACGCCTTCTTTAAATTCGACCGCGATTTTGCCTTCCGATTCGGCGTAATCGAGATGCGCGATTGATTCGGAAATGGCTAAAAATCGATGAACGTCCTTGTCAATCGCGTTCGGAAAAAGCTTCTGCGCGACATCGAAAGCCGTTACGCCGTCGCCGGAAACGAGCGAGACGACGCGGCGCTGTCGTTCGTCGATGGCGCGGACGTAACGGTTAAAAATCTCTTCAAAATCATAAATTGGCTCGCCGTGCCCGCCGTAAACGAGCGTCGGCGAAAAGCTTCTGATGCGCGCAAGGCTGACCAGATATTCGGCGAGAGACTTGAAACGCTTTTCCTTATTAACCGGGTCGGGCGAGACAATCGGGTTCGGCGTAATGCGTTTTAGAACGCAGTCGCCGGCAATTAAAGTCCGGTTTGCTTCGCGGACAAACGAACACGAGCCGGGCGTATGTCCCGGCGTGTGCAGAACTTTCAGCGTTCCGCCCGCAAAATCGATTTCCATTTCATCTCTCAATTCCGAAAATTCGCCTTCCGCGAGAGCGTCGGTCAAAAGACTGATTTCCGAATAAAGACCCTGCATGTCGCGGAAAACCGAGTCGGAAACTCCGGCGCGAATCATCAGTTTATGATGTTCTTCACGCGCAAGCCTGCCGAAAAGATGTCCGGTTTCCCAGTTGTGAACCAGAATTTCCGCGTTTTTCGCTTCGTCGCGCACTTGTTTTGCCAGACCGCAATGGTCTTCGTGCGCGTGCGTCAGGACGATTCGCCGAACGTCGGCAAATTCGACGCCGTTGCGGCGCAGCTTGTCGCGCAGAGCGTCAGCGGCTTCTTTCGTCTTCGGTCCGACATCAATCAGCGTCAAAGGGTCTTCTTTTATCAAATAAACATTAACGTCGCCGACATAAAAGGGCGTTGGAACGGAAAGCGGAATAATTTCCATAGATTTAAAAAATAAACAGGTCGCTGCGGCTAGCTTCGGGCGACCTGTTTAGGTTATGTTTTTTGAAACAATTTCTCAACTAACAATAGGGATTGCAGTATCGCCAACACGATTCCTGACGCGGCAGGCAGTATTCGGGCGTATGTCCGAGCGCGATACAATTATCGTAATAGTCTTCGCAGATACTGCAACAGGGCGCGGCGGCGACTTCGGTTGTTCCGAAATCCGTCGAGACCACAAAACCGAGCGCAAATAACATTGCGCCTAACAAAATAAACTTACGGCTAAGTTTAATGATACTTTTCATTTTCAACCTCCTTACTCGTTCCGAGTGGAAAAACAACTTATAACGTGGCAACTGCTGTTCGGAGCTTGCGATAAACGGCTTGCCTACGGTTTATCACAAGTATTTCGGCGATTTTGCCGTTTTTAAGAAACGGATTTTAATCGCTCAAAAACCTTTTTCTCATCGCCTTCAGGCAGTTTGCCGAGCCAGTTTTCGACGACTTCGCCCTTCTCGTTAATTAAAAGTATCGTCGGAGTTCCGCGCACGCCGAGCGACGGCGCGGAGGCTTGGTAAATCTCGCTGACCGCGACATTATTCGATTGAAGATATTCGCCCGCGACGGCTTTATCTTCGGGAAAAGCGGCAATTAATTTTACTTTGGCGTTTTGGGAAAGCTCCTTTGCAAGTTTTTGATAAAAAGGAACGCTTTCCGCGCAATAATGACAATCCTTCGACAAAACAAGCAGCAAAGTATGCCCGTTTTTCGCCCAATCGACCTGATTCAGATTGACTTTAGCGCCGATTGAGATTGTTTCTTTCGGTTGATTTTGTTGTTCGGAGAAGAAGTATTTTTTGACAATGACGCCGCCGATTATAAGCGCGACGGCGATAATTGCGATGTTAGCGAATACCTCAACTTTTTTCACAAGGTTTTCTTTCATAATAAACCTCGCTCAGCAGGAGCAAAATTGAAAATTGTAAGCTAACTAAAAGAATAAAACTTTCCGAATTTTTAGTCAATAAATTTTCGCAATCGTCAATCGTAAATAGTTTAAGAATCCTTTCTTCCCTATTTACGATTGACTGCTACAATTAAGATTGTCATTGAAAATGAATTCACGCCTTAAAAATTCAAGCCCGAAAATTATCGTCGTCGGCGCGGGACCGGCGGGCGCGAGCCTTGCGATTCGTCTGGCAAAGGAAAATTTCGAGGTTTGTTTGATTGAGCGCGAAAAATTTCCGCGTCAAAAGCTTTGCGGCGAATTCGTTTCGCCGGAATGTCTGGCGCATTTTCGCGCACTCGGCGTTTTGCGTGAAATGCTCGCGGTCGGCGGCGAAAGGATTTCGGAAACCGTATTTTATGAGCCAAACGGCAAAAGCGTTTCCGTTCCGAGCGCGTGGTTTAACGCCGATTTGCAGGGCGCGCTCAGTATCAGCCGCGCTGAAATGGATTTTCGCCTGATGGAAAAAGCGCGCGGCGCGGGCGTTTCGGTTTTGGAAGAAACGGCGGCAATCGGGCTTTTATTTGAGAAAGACAAAGTCTGCGGCGTAAAAGTGAGGACGAAAAATAACGAGTTAAAAGAAATCACAGCCGGTTTGACGATTGACGCGACGGGACGGGCGAGAGTTTTGGATAAATTAGCGGAAAAAAATCAATTACGAATTACGAATTACGAATTACGCGAGAAAATCCAAAATCCAAAATCTAAAATCCAAAATCGTCTGGTCGGATTTAAAACTCATCTTGAAAACGCCAATGTAGAAAAAGGACGCTGCGAGATTTATTTTTTTCGCGGCGGTTACGGCGGTTTGAGTTTTATCGAAAACAATCTGGCGAATCATTGTTTTTTGGTTAAAGCCGATTTGGTAAAAGAGTTTAATTCGAATTCGGAACAAATTTTCGAAAATGTAATTTTTCAAAATAAGCGGGCGCGTGAGACACTAAAAAGCGCAAAGCCGGTTTATGATTGGCTGGCGGTTTCGGTTGACGGTTTCGGGGTGAAAAATTTAAATCCGGCGCCGAATCTTTTCTCGGTCGGCGACGCGGCGGCTTTTATCGACCCGTTTACGGGAAGCGGAATGCTGATGGCATTGGAAAGCGCGGAAATTCTGGCGGAGGAGATTGCGGAAAATCAATTTTCGATTGACAAAATCGCGGAAAAATATAAAGCGCGGCACAGGCGTAAATTTCAGAAAAGACTGCTTGTATGCTCGGTAATGCGGCATCTCGCGTTTGTTCCTTCGGCGGCGAAAGCATTGATTTTCGCGCTCAGTTTTAGCCGCGCTGCGCGGCAAATTCTGGCTCGTTCGACGAGGCAAACGCCCGCGCCAAAAAAAATTAAATAGTAAAATTACAAAAATCTTACATTAATGCTTGCTTAAAAACGTTTTTTGCGTTAAAAACGTCAAAGCTATCAAATCTATTTTATAAATCGGTCAGCTAAAATTTAATAAGCTGCTTCGTTAAAAAACGAAAGTTTGATTGTCGAGAAAGGTTTTTTTCATCCCGAATTAAAACGAGCATTTCCCGGCAGACGCTGACAAAATCTCAAAAAGTTTCAAAAAGATTAGTCTAAGGAGAATAAACGAATGAGAGCGTTTCCATTTAGAGTTTCTGCCGTTGCCGCAAAAATCGCGATGTCGGCAATGATTGCAGTTTTATGTTTCGGCGCCGCTTTGGCGCAGTCGCAGGTCAGCTCGGCGGATTTAAACGGCACGGTCGTTGACCCGAACGGCGCGGTCGTCGCCGGCGCAAGCATAACCGCGAGAGATGCCGCGACAGGATTTTCACGCACCGTTACGTCCGATGATTCGGGCGCATACAGATTTATCGGGCTGCCGCCGAGTGATTATGAAATCACGGTGGAAGCCGCTAACTTTAAAAAGACGGTTATTTCGCCCGTCAAATTAACCGTCGGGCAAACCGCCGAGCTGGAAGTCAAGCTGGAAATCGGCGCGACGGGCGCGGTTGTCAACATTACGGGAGATTCGGTGGAGCTCGTCGAAACTTCGAGAACGGCGCTTTCCAACACGATTGACCAGCAGAGAATCGAAAATCTGCCGATTAACGAGCGCAGCGCGACCGGATTTGCCCTGACGCTTTCAACCGTCGGACGCGATAACGGTCGTCCAATCGGACCGGCGCCGACTTCGGGTTTGAATATCGGCGGGCAGCGCGGACGCTCGACACAGGTTAACGTTGACGGCGCGGATTTTACGGACAATTCAGTCAACGCTTCGCGCACGACGCTTTCGCAGGAAGCGGTTCAGGAATATCAGGTTTCGACAAATTCCTACACGGCTGAGTTCGGACGCGCGACCGGCGGTATCGTCAACGTCGTTACCAAGCGCGGAACAAATCAATTCAGCGGAAATCTTTTCGGTTTTATCCGCGATAAAAGCATTCAGGCGCGCGCTCCGTTTGCGCCGTTCAAATCGGCTTTTACGCGCACGCAGTACGGCGCGACGCTCGGCGGTCCGATTGCTAAAGACCGTTCGTTTTTCTTCTTTTCGTGGGAACGCCGCCAGCGCAACGAATCGGGCTTTTTTACCAGCGACGTGGCAAGAGGATTAAACGGCGCTTTAACCTTCACGGTTCCCGGACTGCCTTCGCAGACATTCAAAAATATCACGCCCGCGCAAGCAACCTTCGCGCAGGGCTTGCTCGGCAACGCCGCCACAGCTACTCTGGGCGTCCAGTATCTTTATCTGGCTTCGAGCGGCGGAACGACCGCTTTAACCGGAACAAATCCTTTGATTAGTCCGGGCGGCGGCTGTCCTGCCGGAACACAAATCGGTACGCGATTTTTTATAACCTGCGCGCCCGTTCCGGTAAATACGCGCAACGCCAACGGCGATTTTATCGCATTTCGTCCGCTTAACGATTTGCAGAGAGTTTTTCCCGTAACCGAAGGAACGCAATATTCGTCGCTTCGCTTCGACGTTAATCTCAATGATACTAACCAGTTGACGATACGCGCCGGATATAATCCGGGAACTTTAACCGGTATTCAGGTCGAATCGCAAAACCAATCTTTGGGGCAAAACGATTTTTCCAGAACGGGTATCACCAGAATTACGGACACTTCATTTACGGTCGGTCTTAACACGACCGTCAGCGCGATAGCCGCCAACGAATTTCGTTTCCAGTTCGGCAGACGCGACACGACCTTTAAATCGCAAAACGGCGATGCCGTCGCCTTTAACATTTCGGGAACGGCGTTTATCGGGCGCGAGCTTTTCTCGCCGGTTGACCGCACGGAAACCCGCTATCAGGTACTGGATAACTACAATCTCGTGCTCGGAAACCACACGATTAAATTCGGCGGCGACGCGAGCACCATCAAGATTCCGAGCGCGATTTTCGAACTGAACTTCGCCGGACTTTTCAATTTCGGCGACACGGCGGCGGCAAACCTTTTGTGCGGCAGCCTGACCGGCGCGGCGCTGACCGGATGCCTTGCGGCAACGGCAAACGCTCCGGCATTTACTCCGGTTCAGTCTTACGGACTCGGCTTCCCGTCGATTTATATTCAGGGCTTCGGCAATCCGGTCAGTAAAATCCAGAACAAACCGTTTGCCTTTTTCGGACAGGATTCGTGGAAGGCAACGCGCAGATTAACGCTGAATTACGGTCTGCGCTACGATATGGAGCTTACCGAAACGATTGAGCCGGTCGGTTTCCGCGACCCGCTTTCGGGCATTCAGCTCGGCTCGGCTGACATCAAGGCGGCGCAGGATGTGCTCGGCGTTCAGCAGGGAATTCCGAGAGACAGAAACAATTTTGCTCCGCGTTTCGGCTTTGCCTACGACGTTTTCGGCGACGGTAAAAATGTCGTTCGCGGCGCACTCGGTTTGTTCTACGACCACCCGCTTCTGGCGGTCGCGTTTAACTCGGACATTGCCGACGCGGCGCAGCAGCAGCAAGCCGTTTTGACGGCTGGAAGTCCAAGTCCGACCGCGCTCTTTAATGCCGCGCAGGTATTTCAGGGAACGGTTTGCGGCGTGCAGGGTTCGGCGGCGGCAATTTGCGGCGCGGCTATTACGCCGGGTGTCGCTGCTTCGTCGCAGTATCAATTCCTGCGCCAGCGTTTTAACGACCAGTCGTTTACCGGATTCGGCGCGGTTCTGCCATTCACGCTTCCGATTGCGAAGGATTTTCAATACGCTTCGGCAACGCAGGCGAATTTATCGTTTGAGCGCCAGATAACGAAAAATATGGCGTTTTCGATTTCGTATATCTTTGTCGGCGCGCACCATCTGCCGCACCCGACGGATTTGAATACGCCGAATACAGCTCTGCAAATACAGAATTTCCAGCGTTGTTTCAACCGTCTGCCGACCAGTACGCAGGAAGTTTCAACAGTCAATCCGGCTACCTGCAACGCGCCCACTCCGGGTGGTGCTTGGATTAATATTATCCCGGGATTAATTTCGCTCAATAGCGCGACAGGTCAGAGAGTCATTGCTCCGGCGGTGGCGAATTTCTTCCGTCCGAACGGTCCAAACTATTTCTTGGCGCAATCGTTTGGCGTTTCAAAAGCCCTTTTGGATTCGCAGCTTGGCGGAACGCTTCGTACGCCGGGCATCATCTCGCCGTTCGGTTCGGTCAACGCACAGGTTTCCGACGGAAATTCGAGCTACAACGCGATGAACATCGAGCTGAAACGTCGCTTTGCCGACAATTACACGTTCCTCGCTTCTTATACGTGGTCGCATTCGATTGACGATTCTTCCGATTTGCAGACTTTGCTTATCGCGCAGGACCCGCGCCGGTTTAATCTGGAAAAAGCCGACTCCTTGTTTGACCAGCGACATCGCTTCGTCTTCAGCGGAGTTTACGCGACGCCTTCATCTTGGAGCGGTTCGGACAGCATGCTGAAGAAGATTTTCGCGGACTTTACGATTGCGCCGATTTTCGAAATCTCTTCGGGTCGCCCGTTCAACATCATCACCAACGTCGATGCGAACAACGACCAATCGTCGCAAACCGACCGTCCGAACGTTTTGGCGGACGGCACGCTCTGCGTTCCCGGCGATGTGCTTTCGGGTGGCGGAACGTGCGGCTCGCGCTTCGAAACGGTTGACGGTCAGCTCGTTTTTGCTTCCGGTAATCTCGGACGCAATCGCGGCATCACGGATAAATTTATGTCGCTCGATTTGCGCGTTGCGCGTTCGATTAGGTTCGGCGAGCGTTTCCGTCTGGAATTGATTGCCGAGGGCTTTAACCTCTTCAATCGTTTCAACGAAGCATCGGCATCACCGAACTATCGCGACATAAATCTGCTCGGACAACGCGACGGCGGCGGACGCTTTTTCAGCACTTCGACCGCAGCCTTTGACCAACGCCAATTCCAATTCGGCGCGAAACTCAATTTCTAAAAAGGGATGTCACTTGAAGCATAAGATGTCCATTTTGGACATCTTATGCTTCCTTTATAAAATGGACATTTCATGCTTCCAAAATTTCAATCTTGCTGTTTTAAGAGAAAGTATGAAATACTAACCCCATTTAAATCTTTCCGGGTTTTCCAATCTTTCTAGTCTTAAATATTATTTGAGCAACATCTCTTCTACCTGCATAATTCGGTTTGTTTAGAAATTTTGCAATCCGTCGCGCTGAGACAAATTCTCCTTTTTCTTCCAACTTATAAACCGCAGATTTTATTTCCTCTTCTAATTTATTTCGTCTCGCCTCGCAAATTAGCTTTTGATGTTTATTGTAATTTGATTTTATTTTGTGGTTTATTTCTGGAAATGCCTGAACAAGCATAAGCTTATCGTATCCAATTTCACGGCTTATTTGCGTCATTGATAGAGGTGGATAAACACTAAGATATTTTTCTAATTTTGGTTTTATTAATTGGGGATTAAACGGTCTTGGGCTAGGTCTCGAAGACTTATTATCAACTCCCAACCATTCTTTTACTTTGATTTCTTTTGTTCTAATTATCTCGGGCTGAGTGAAGAACTCAAGTAGTGTCAAATTTAGGCAATAGCAGATTCTTAAAATATCTATCAGGTGTGGTTTTACTGTGCCTTTATACCAACCGTAAAAAGTTATTAAAGGTATTTCTATCAATCTGGCAAACGGCGATATGCCGCCATTAGTTGCTATTTTTACACATTGCTTAATAGTTTGAAAGGTTGCATTTGTAAAGGAAGTGGTTCCCGGATTACTAATGACAGCTATTAATTTACCTATTTCTTGCGATACAAATAAATTCCACTTAATTTCTTTTTTCGACAATTGAATCGAAAATTTAGACTTGAACTCCTTTGACATTCCAAGCCAGAATCCGCACCGTGAACAAAAGCCTATACTTACTTTTCTCAATAAGGGTAGAAATTGTTTAGAGCAATTAGGGCAGGTATCAAGTAGCGGTGTTTCGTGAATGTGGCAAATTTTGATGTCAGCTAATGACCAAAGAAGCGGATAATAAAATTGAGAATTAGCATTTTTCATTTCCTCCAGACAAAGAGGACACCAAGCCTGGAAGTTGTGGTTAACATACCATCGGCTTAGAACTTTCGACATTTTGAGGAATGTTAAGCTCGAAAGCTCATTTCTTAATGTCATACTTTCAAGAACATTAACCCATTCCCCGGCAATCTTTCCTATACCATTAATATTTTTAATTTGATTTCTATAAGTTCCGAGCAATTTTGAGGCTGGACCTAAGTCAGTTGAAGTTTTGAGATAATCTTTCTTTAGTCTTGGAACTAAAGCATATTCAAATAAATTTCCGACTGAAACGCTATGGGCAGTAGCGAGTCTGCAAATATAGCTTGTTAGGCATTCAGACATAGGTGTTCCCATTTCAAGCGGTTGCAGGTGGTAAAATCTGCTTCTGATGGGCATTTCTGGAATGCTTTCATTAGTTACCCGAAAATATTCAATTTCACAAGGAGATGTTATTTTGGTCATTTGCTATTCCCACTTTATCTCTCTTAGGATTTCGCTCTCCCGGTTTACGATTATTTTTTTTCTTACCGTCGGAATTAGAATTTTCTTTTCCCTTATTTTCAGATTTAGAAATTTCATCAAGTGATAATTTAGCTCTTAGAAGGAATCGTTTTTCTGCTGATTCGACGAGGTCAGCTTCGCCTTGTATAATTTCCGATAAAATATTTGAGCATTGAACTACAGATAAAGCAGTATGCTCGAAAGACTTTATGTTTATTTCCTTTTTATTTCTTAGCGAATAAGAAAGAGTTTTAGTAAACCAGTCTTTGAGTATTCCTATACATCCCAAACTTCTCTCGTAAAAGAAATCCCAATGACTTTCGCAGTCAGGCATTATCTCAACAGGCAGATGACGTTGTAGAGTTCCTAATGCAGTTATAAAACACTTTCTGTCTCTCTTATCTTTTGCAACATATCGCCGAAAATGAATATCCGAGCCTCGCCGTGACACCTGACCATTTTGATTACGCAAAGGCAGCATCTCATAAGTTCCAAACATAGCAATTAACAATCCTGATGCAACTGCGACTGATTTAATAGTATTTGATTGGTCTGACCTCTTGCGTCCAGACGCAACGACGCCAAAATGTTGGGCATCATCAACTAATTTTATTTTCGTTTCTCTATTTTTAATAGTATTTGTAAATGCAGTTCTATACTTGCCGCCGGTTGCTCGATAAAAGTTAGCAGCTAATTTTTCATATTCGTCTTTTATTTGCTTCCATCTATGCGGGTCGTCTTTACAATCAATCAATGGTTCTAACATAGTCCGCAACAATTTCTTAAAATAATTTTTCCAATCAAAATTTCCAATATGCGGATTTTCTGCCAAAATACTGACAATCGGTAATATGCCCGGATTATTTATCATTATAGATTGATAATCTTCAAGAACTTTCTTCTCAACAAGATTTAAAAGGGTCGTTTTTCCGACACCAGTTGGTCCAAATATAAAGACTAAAGAACCGGGTAAACCATCCTTTAATGCCCAATTGACTTCATCAAATACTTTTTTTAGATTTGGATGCCAGATTGTTATTTGCTTAAAATAATCAATCCGCTCTTTAGCTGATTTCTCAAGAAGTTCAGATGGAAAAAGGGTATTCATAAATTTTAAGAAATAAGTTCATATGGAGTAAACTCAGTGTTTTCGGATTCCTGTTCAATAATGTCTTCTTCAACGGAAGAATCGGCGCTATCATTTATCGTCGTATCCATCTCATTTCCTTGTATAAAAGGCATATGATTGTTTTGCGTCGGTAAAATCAGGTTATTTGAAAAGATAATATTGCGCTGTGCTAAGTCACGTAATCTTTGAGTTAGGAACATTTCCTCATTTTCGACAGAGCGGAGAAATTCGACCAGTTTTCTAGCAGAAATCTGGTAGTTTTTTCCTTTAAGTGATAACCGGGCACGAATTTCTTTGCAGGCAAGCTCTATTTCTTTGAGGGAACGATTTCGTAATTCGATAAAATATTCGGAATATAATTCAAGCCAATTCTGATTAAGATAAACATATGCCACCCCAACATTCCACGGGTCGAAGCGAACCTTAACTTTTTTACCTTCAAATAATTGATTACGAAAACTTTCCGACCAGTACCAGATGTTGTTGATTTTTATTCCATCATTGCGAATAGTGGCATATTCTTTTTGAGTTGTCGGCAATGTTAGCATTAAAAAAGTTTCATCATACGAAATAAATCTAAATTCTCGTCGACCGTACAGTTCCATTCCTAATTCAAATGCTTCCCGGGGGCTTTGTCCTAAAGTTGAGTGATAACTCGTATCATAAACTTCGTAACAGTATTCGCTTAATCTACTGTCCAGTGACTCTAAGTTCCAGATAGAGAGTTCTCTTGGATTTACTGATTTAGTAACATGACGGACATTTTTGGTTATCTGAGTGTTTCCCTGAAGATTATGGAAAAATTGGGTATTGTCTGTTCCAAAAACTCTCTCAATTACTGTACCAAAACGACTTTTTGCAACTGGTCTAACTTTTTTGGTACATTCAAACATTGCCAGCAACGTGTCAAAATAAACGCTGGAAAAATCTTTTCCGCCGTCTACAACTATTATTTGCGGAAGTCTGTTGAACCGCTTAACACACTCACGAATAAGCATCATATTCGCGCGATAGCTGGGTTTTTCAAATGAGATATATTTTGCTAAAGAGCGTCGCGAGTAGGCATCTAACATCTTGGATACATAAGCTCGTCCGAGTTTCTTACCCGTAATCGAGCAGCGCATCTCGACATCAATCTCGGTATGGTCCATGTGGACGATATGAAAGGGGCGATTACCATGCCGTGGTGTAGTAGGTTCTAAAATCCAGTAAAAGGGTTCTTCTTTATAAGCAGCTTTAGGTCCTTGTCTTTTTAATGTTTGCGTATATTTATTGCGTTGTTTTACTTTTTCGCAAAATGTCTTAAGAGTTACCGGAATTAATCCTTTTTCTTTAGAAAATAGCTCGTAATCATTATAAACTTCCTGTTTTTTCTTTTGCTTTAAAGTTTCATACTGCTTATCAATAAATTCATTCACACACACTTCGGTTTCTACCGGAATTTTAGAATTTTTGTTTCCTATTCGCTCTTTCTCTATCAAACCTATATAGCCAAATCCACATTCTTGTTCTGATAATTGATAACTTTTTAACCAACGTCTCAGTGTGCGTTGCGAAATATCAAAAGATTCAGCCGATTCCCCTTCCTGCAAGTGCTTCTGGATACAGTCGTATTTAAAGTTTGCCTTCTTTAGAGAGTCTTTGCTTGCTCCTGCTATCAGGTTTTTGATTTTTTGATTTTCCGTCTCTTGAGCCGTATGGGGAATTAAAATCCGGTTCTGTTTCATTTTCTGCTCAAAGAACGAAACCGGTACTTCAATCGGAGTTTTATTATCTGCTGTAAGACATAGGTTTCCGTTACCGATATTAGCTATTTGCCACCTTTCTCCGTCCCAAATAATATCTACTCCGGGTTTTATATCAACAAACAAGGGTTTTTGAATTGTTTCTATCGAAGGAGTTGAATTTAGAGTTTCAAAGGCAAGCGCGATTTCTTTATTTTCAAAAACTTGAACGTGTTTAAATTCCAAAACGGGAACCTTAAATAAATCAATATAAATTTCATTAAGGACTATGAGAGAGAAGATGTCATCTCGTTTTACTTTATTACTAGCGCGCAAAAATAGTTCTTCGAGGCTAATTCCGGGATTCTCTGAAACTATCGAAGTGATAATATCTCGTTCCGTAATTTTCGACGCTAAGATTCTCTGCCCGGTAATAGTCTTCAAAAAATTCCGTATTATTCAGAAAATTCCAGCTAATATTTTTTGAAGATACAACATTGTAAAAAAGACCTATCTTTTGGGCATACGCTTCGCCTGGAGGACATCGCCAGTTTCCTTCAGAGTCACGGCAATAACGATTAGGATTCTGCTCTTCAAGTTTTAGTAAATCTTCTTCGGTTTTACACTCTTCCCATCCCGCCGAATCTTCGTAGATTACAAAAAAATCCGGGATGTGATTGACTCCTATCCGTTTTCCGTTGATGCTGTCATAGTTGAAATAAATTTGATTTGGTTGGTCGTAATATTCAATAACCTCTTTATTTTCTTCGAGATTATATATTCGAGCGAGTTCGTTTTTGTGGCTTTCAAACTGGATGGTTAATCCCATTTTCTTACTTGAAAAGAAACCTGAGACGTTTTTATAACCAGCTTTGACTCTTCGGGCTGGAGGAGAATTTCTAATATGTGTAATTAGTTCTATTGTCGCTTCTGGAAGAGAATTTTTGTGACACCAAACTAAAAAATACTCATTGCTATGAAACATAATTTTTCTACTAACCTCCCGCGAAACTATTCCTACTTACCCATATCAATTAGCCAATTTGCGTTTTGAAATGACTGGTTAAAATCGAAGCAAACGCAAATTACAAAATACGACACATAGCACTTGTGCTACATACCGAATCCAAATTTTTTGCGGCTATTTAGCCAGCTTGTCTCCTAGGGTAAATTAGAAGTTAAGTTTGCGGACTTTTTGATTAGTAGTAATAAATTGTCCCAAAAACTGCAACCATATTACTCTTTAATTTTATTGAAGTCAATAGAACTCACTAGTGGGTAGAGGGTCAGTTTGAATTTAAAAAGATTTAAGGCTAGTTCTATATTGAGCATATTACATCGGATAAGCCTACTAGCTTCTTAACGGCAGAACTATTAGTTTTAAGCTCTTGACTTTACGCGACTGCGACCAATATTTCCTACAACTAGGTGTGTCAGTTACCCTAATAACTACCCGCGACCTCTATATCTTCCGACTGGATGATATCGGAAAACTAAAGCACAGTTTCGTAGCAAAGTAATCTATTCTACATAACAGTTTTGAAAAGCATTCTTTTGGGATGATGTAAATTAATTTTATTTAGATTGTAGCCATGAATTGGAGACTCTTTGAATTGCGGAATTAGATATTTTGTTTTCATAGTCTTGAATTGATGCGAACAGAAGCATTTCAAAAAATTTTGAACGATTTAATTTCTTCTTCTTATGTCCTGGAGACTGCTTCTTTAGAAGAAAAATTATTTCGTCAATCTTTTCTATTAACTCTGAATTAAGGCTCAAATTTAAAGACTCTTTTTCTACGCTCGGTTCAATTGGAATTTCATCATTCACCATAATTTAATCGATATAAGTATTAAAATAATCCGACACTTATTAATCTCCAGCCATCATCGTATTTCTGAAACATTGCTTTGCCTAACCGCTCATTGCCTAATTTCTCATTTCCCCAGGAGCGAGTTCTTTCCTGAGAAACATAAATATTCGGCTCGACTAAGTCTTTGCGAATCTTTTCGGGAAGCTGCTTGAATTCTTCTGTCGACGTGTCGAGTGATTTGCCGACTTCGTTTGGTTTCCATCGCCATTTGAATTCTACAAGTGCGTTAATCTCACCTTGCTTTGTAATTCCTGTAATCTCTCCGATAAATTCTCTCTGTGCAATCGGAATGGATGTTTCACTTGGAGAAAATCCGATGTCTTGCCACATCTTTCTACCTTTATCAGTTACGACGTAACGCTCATTGAAATGCCAGTAGCCTCTCAATTGACTCGGATACACAGGCTTGTCGTTCTTCCTTTTGAGCTGCGGCTCGACCAATCCGAAATGATTGGCGACGGCAATTTGCGGAACTTCCCAGAAATATTCCGAGATTCTTCTTTTAATGGTTTCCTCTTCAGACTCGTCATCTGATTTGGCTACCATTATTCCTTCGCCATCTGCTATGTAGAGTTGATTGTATTCAAGCATTGCAGGCTGTTTGAAGTCATTTGACTCGATAATCATCGACTTGGCTTGCGAGCGGCTTAATTCACCAGTAGAGCAGGCGGAAAGAGTGACTACAGCTAAAATAAGCAAAATGAAAAGTGATGGAAATGTAATTGATTCAAAACAAAAAGAAAATGATTGAGGAAATCGATAATTCCAAAAGTGTAACTCAAACCTAAGTAATTTCTTCATAGCTTAATGCCTATTCAAGGAAAGCAATTTACAAACAGCTCACTTGATTTTCTTAAAATAGATAGGTGTCCCGGCTCTTGCAGAGAGAAGGTCAATCTGATAGTCGCCAGCTTTGAAAAGATATTTTATTTTCTTGCCAATTTTTGTTTTTGTTAGCGTAAAGAGCAGTTGACCTTTCTTGAAATTCTGGATTTCATCATCTTCAATATCCTTTAAATTTTCAAGAAAATATATCTTTATTGAATTGCCAGAGGATTCAATACGGCATTCGTATTCATCGAATGTTTGAGTTCCGTCAGCAGTAAATCGGGCTGTAAGAGCATCGCCTTTTTGAGAAATCACCAAAGTGTAAGTAATAAAATCGCTTGGTCGATTAGGCGGACCGCCTTTTTGACCATCAAAGAACTCAAAGCTGCCAATCCAATCTTTACTTGCTGCTTGTGCGTTAACAGTTTGAATTGAAAATATTATTGCAGACAAAAAGACAATTATTGAACAAATCGGCGAAAATCGTATCTTTTTCATTGTTTTCTCCTTTAGGTAAAGCAAAAATATCGTCTGTAATGACGGCGAAAGCGAATTTCTGGTAAATTATTGTTTAACTTTTGTTTTAGCAGGAAGATGATACGTAACACGGTGGCAAACATCTGATGTGTTACGCCGCCCAAAAAGCTAATAAACTATCTCCGGCGGCATCAAATTCTAAAATCGAACTAAAGACAAATGTCCTTACTAATATAAGGACATTTGTCTTTAGTTGCAAATTATCTGAGTCAATTGGCGCTATTCATCAATCGGAGGGGCTTGATGGGTAGTGCAAAAAGACCAAGACCGGAAAGATTGCCGGAAAAGTTAATAACAATTAGAAGCAAACTGGATGGGGGGCTGTCTCAGAATGAGATGATAAGGAAACTCGGTCTTGAAAATGAGCTAGAGCAGGAGCGCATCTCAAAATATGAGCGTGGAATTCTAGAACCCCCTTGGTATGTATTATGTGCTTATGCAGATGTTGCAAATGTCTGGTTGGAAGTTCTGGTCAAAGATGATTTAGATTTGCCAAATGTGATTCCCTGTAAAACAAAGAGTGAAGGAATTCGTAAGAAAAAGCAAAGCTAAAGCTCAAGTATAATTAAGATGATTTACCAGCTATTCCAAATTTTTTAGCTTGTTGAGTTTTCATTAAATTTGAATATTCGCAGGATTGAAAATAAGTATTAAGCTTGTCGTTATCACGAAATACTTCCAATCCTGTTTTTTCAAGGAAGTTTTTATAAACCGCCAGTAATTTCCATAAATTAGGAAATTGTTCAGTTAGTTCGCAATTTTTAATATGCTCCTTAAATTTTTGGAGAATTTCTTTCTTTTGCTCTTCAGATAAAGCATCGAAATCAGCATTACTATATTCATCAAAAAACGTCATAACCTCCGCCAGATAATAACCGATATGTCGATAACCTTCTTTTGGTTCTGGCGGAGCAAAATAATCGCCTTTTTCTAATTCTTTCAAAGAAATATTCGACCGGCTCGCTATTAATCCCGCTTGTTGAAAGTCGAGCAGGCTTCCTTGCTCAAGCGAAAATTCTGCGCAGAGTTTCAGATTTCTTTTCAGCCAGATTTTTATAAGAATATGCAAAGGTTTGATGGATTTTAATCCGTCCGAAATATTTAAAATCAGCATGCATTTTTTAAGAAAGTATTTCGCTTTATCATATTTCCGCGAGGCTATGCGGCTTTTCAACAGGCTTTGCCACGCCCTTATAAAATAGCCGCCGGCGCGATACGAATCGGAAGTATCTAGCCAAGTATCCGCCGCGAGTTTGAAATTTCCGTCTTTAGAATATTCCATACTAATGAAACCGAGCATTTCCGCTGCCGTCAGATATTTTCCTTCGTTAAATAAAGCGCGGGCTTCGTGCCATAAGCGCTCTTTTTCGCTTACTTTTCCTTTTGCATCTGATGTTGCTCGTTTAGCCAATTTCGGCAGTCCGACGGCATTTAAGATTGCCATTCTCCAGAGACTGATTTCCTCTTCCGAAAAAATTCCTTTGATTTCTTCAGGAGTAATATTTCTGAGAACCGGTCTCTCATTTGGATTTATTCCTATGTCGAATTTCAGCCATGCGGGAAGAAACTCAAGCATATTTGCTTTTATATAAGTTCCGTTTGTCTGACGCAGTAGCGCGTTTGCATTTGTGCTTTGAGGTTTACCGTGAATGTCTGTCCAGATAATTCGGACATTCGGAATTCTGGCTATCAAAGGACATATATCAAAATCAAAGCCGGAATATCCGATAAAAAGACAAACTCTATTCGCTAGCAATTGTTTTAATAAACCTCTTTTTCCTTTAGGTAATAATCCTTCGTCTCTTAATGTAAAAGTTAAATTTTTGTTGGTCTTTTCCGCCGTTCCATGAATCTTGAAATAAAATTTTGATGCTGTATCCGAAAGAGCTTCCAGTGATTGTTCTTCGTTAATGATTGTTCTGAATTTCAAAGATGGAAATGCCTTTAAAGCGTCTTCAAAACACTTGTCGTAGTTCGTCGTGATGATGTGAGAAATTTTTCCGTTGGAAAAGGCTTTTGAAACGGTTTTATGAACAGGATTGGAAATTGAGCAATCATAAAGTTCAGTCAATAAATCGTTAGCTTTTTGTTTATTCGGGGCAAGCTCGAACAAATGCTCGAAAGGAAACCACTTTGTTAATGATTCAAGTAAATATTTTTCTTCATCCGATTGGTCGAAATCTTCAAAAATAATAGAACGTAAAGAATCCGTTACGCTGATTCCATTGGCTAATCCCGTCGGCTTCCAGATAGATACGCCGGAACCGACAAAGACAACTGGAGAAGAATTTCGTAAAAACTCAATCTTATCTTTGGCATCTTTTAGTTCAAGTATTTCCACTGGTGTTGTGCTCGCAGAATTGAGCTGTATTTAAATCATTTATTACGTCCCAATAAACGGTCCAGCCACGAGCGGTGAGCTGGTGGTTGTTCCTTTTTATGTTCCGCCCGCATAAAGGATGCAGTTGCAAGAGTCTGTTTGCTAGGTGAATTTATCGAAGGCGGCTTTTCAGTTTCAATAGATTTGGGTAATTCTTTAGGTTGCTCTATAACGGTCGGCGGTGCTTCATTATTGATTGCAGTAGCCGGCACGGTTTTTAGCTGAACATCGCTTGATTGTAATGCTTTCTCTATTGCTTTCTCATAAATCGCCCAGGCTTGATTTTCATCCTCGTGTAGAACTACGCTCCGGTATTTGAACTTGGACGAAAACTCTTTAAGAGTCGGATTGCTACCGGTAGCTTCTCTGATTTGCATAAAATTCAGCGCTTTCTCAGCCAGCTCCTGAACATAGTATTGCTGAGTTCCATTTTCTGCCGGTTTTCCGTCGTAGTAAATGAATGCTTTTGTCGGAAGTAATTTGGCGACCTTTTTAACGAATCCAATTTTATCCTTCGGCATCAATTGCTTCCTCTCCTCCGGTTGGAACGGAATTTTCTCGCCGATTGAAGTATATAAAAGACTGATGTCGCCGCCGAACCAGTGCTTGGTCGGCAGAGCGGCGGTCGAGGCAAATTGTTTCACAGTCGGCGGTTTTCCGCCCTTTTCACTCATTTTTAGAAAGAATGTATTTGCCGCCGGTGTTATCTCTGATTCCCAACGGGTTTTCAGATACTGCTCAAAATGCTTTTCCGTCCAGATTCTGCGATAACGAGTAATAATGTCGCGTAAGTTTTCAAATCCTGCGCGCCGCCCTCCACTGGTCACACTCATTGTAATCGTGATTCCGAAATCCAAAGTGTTACGGGATTTCTCTGTTTCTATTCTCTCTTCAGGTCGAAGACGGTTTTCAGCCTCTATAAGCTCGTTAAACATTGAAGAGGGTATAGGCGTCTCCATGTCTTCCAATTCCGCTAAATAACGCCTCTGGTGATGCGCCAGCCCCGGCATGTCGGTTCGGGAATAGGGTCCTTCACACAAAAACCAGGCGGTAAGAGCACAGTTCTGCCAGAAGAAAAGCGCCGGACCGAGCACCTCCGCCATTACAGCGTGCGGAAACGGCTCGGACACAATGCGCTCGGGATATTTATTGAGCATTGTGGTTCCCCAGAGCTTTTCAATTTTCTGGATTAAATCATCCGGTAGGAGTTCGCTATATAATCCCGGATGAAAAATGTCAGCTCTAGGTGTATCAAAATCTATTCTTCCGACTTCTTCAACCAGCCCCCAGAGAGATTTCATCCCCGGTTTTTGGCGAGCGTGCAGCTTATCAAACTCCTGCCAGTATTTTTTAAGACAGGCGGTTCTTTCTTCGATTGGTGAAGCACCGCTTGGTTTTTGCCATAATGCGGCAGCAATTTTCTCCACCTCTTCGGTTGAAACACCCTGCTGTTCGGCAATTTCCTTCGCTCGTGTCGCCCCGCCCGCATATATCTGCGGTTTCGGCAGTGCGGTTACAATTTGCTCGTCTGGGTGCGGGCGCTCGCCCAAATATTCGACCAGTGCAAGCCAATCCCCGCCGAAAAATCCGGTCAATAAGGGTTGAAAAGCCTTCGTGATGACCTGCTTGCGCTTAACTATTCCGTCAGCTTTCGCCTTTTTGTAATATTGCCCAATTAAAGAGCGTTGAGCGTAAAGCCTGTAAAAAGTTCCTATGGAAGCATTTATTTTTGTTGATAAGCCTGCCAGAAGTTTCTTTTTTGCCTCAAGCTGGGCGGCGCGATTCGCCAGCTTCGACCAGCCGCCTCGGAAACGAAACACATTTAATTCTTCCATATCCTGTATTCCGAGTGCCGCATAAAATTCATCGAGTTCATCCCAGATAAATTTCAGCTCTTCAAAATCATGGGCTCCGGCTAGCGCGCTTCTCAGCTTAATCGGATAAGTAAGCTTTTCTAAAAGCGGAGATAAAACCGACCACAGGAAGACTGCTTCGGGAGACGTTTCAAGTTTTACACGGCAAATCTCGCTATCAGCGGCACTGAGCGGAAAATATGCGGAATCGGCAAAGCTGTGAGTTAGGTTCAGCCAGCCGACGTCAATATGCTCTCTTTCCGGCAATGACCAGCTTCCACGCTCTCTTTGACGTGCAAAATCATAATTTTCCTTAATAAGCTGAGTTTGTGAAGAAGTTAAATTATGAATCTGGACTGAACCGCCGTACCTTTCGTCCACAGACATCGATACAATTCGTTCACCGCTCAGGCTGCGAATCGTAAGCTCGGAAATCAGAGCATCAAGGGCTGCAAACTTTCCGCCGCGCCCTTGAATATTCTCAAGTTCGTATGCTTTCGCAGTGGTTTCACAGGCTAAAAACTGTTGTCCATATGAAGTCATAATTGGTTTTTTATTCGCTGAATTGCTTGGCAATTTGCACGAATTGTTCAAAGGGAATTGGGTTCTCCGTAGTTTGAGCATACGCCGAGTAACGTCCGGCAAGAGCTTCCATTTCTCGTTCCTGTTTTCGCTGTTCGACCCGAACTTCGTCATGGACGATTCTTTTTTCGATGTCGCCGCGCTCAAATAATACGAAAGCTTCCGGTCGCCCGGCAGTATCTATGCCGCGAGTTCCGGGAATCTCCTCGCCTTTTTCACCAGACGTATCTTGCCAGTCGGCAGGAATGTCATGTGCCGTATGCGGGTCCATATCATTTTCCCGGTAAATTGTTTCGATATGGTCGTTGAGTCCCATTTCGTCGTGATAAATAATATCCAGAAATTGATGCTCTGGTTTAACTCTGCCTATTAAAGCCGGATGTTGGAGAACCCTGATACCGCGCCCGATGAACTGGTAAAATTCGCTGAAGCTACCGTAAGGACGCATCGGCACAACAACCGTTATTGGCGGAAAATCATACCCCTGACCAAGCATTTTTAACTGAACTATGCCTTGCAGGTCGCCGGAATCATTTTCATATCTTGCACGGATTGAGCGGATTCGTCCTTCGGTCATAGAATAGTGTAAATGTGAGCAGGGAATCCCATAGTCTTCAGCTATTCGGGAAATTTGTTCAGCATGCCGCTCCCCCATCGCGGCAAAAAGAACTCGCGGTTTAACCGGGTAAAGCAGTTCGGTTTGCAGGTCGAGCGCATTTCGCACTTCTCGCATTACCTGCCGGATGGACGCGTCGGATTTTGCGACTACACGAGACAGCTTCTTTTCATCTTTCAACATCTCCAAAAGTGTTTGTCGCCCGATTATTTCTTCGCGGCTGCCGTCCGTCCAAATCATTTCATAAGTAGTTTCTTCAGCATTAGGTTCAAACCGGCGGACGCGCAAATTCTTGGCATGCCCGTCGGCAATCGAGTCAATCAGCCGATAGCGATAAACCACGTCCGCGTCTATCGGTTTACCGTCAAGTCGCTGAAAACACGCCGACATCAAAAGCGTTCGAGCAGTCGGAAAATGTTGAAAGGTTCTTTGATAGGATTCAGAAGCGGCGATGTGAGCTTCATCGATAATAATCATATCGATGTCCTGCGCTGAAAGCTTGGCTAAAATATCATCCGGGTCTTCTCCCGTACCCAGCGAGTGAAAGTTGGTAATGATAATATCGGCGGCAAGAAGATTTCCCCTGGTTATCTGGCGGATTGCTCCATCTTCGCGGTCGAGCATTAAAACTTGCGGCGGCTTTGCCCCGGGAATCAGCGGTCCATTCGGAAGACCGTAAAGAACATTTCCCAAAGCCTGATGGTCGAAAGCTTTTCCGAACGTGCCGCGGATAACGCTTCCGGGAGTAATAACTAATGCCCGACGGCGCGTAAACGCTAATACCGCTGTTACGCCGAGTGCGGTTTTTCCCGAACCGACAGACATCACGCACGCGGCTTTACTGCCGCCGTTTCCGTAATAATTTCCGAGCGCGGCAAGAGCCTCGCGCTGGCAATCGCGCAAGGTTTTTAGATTAATTTTAGTTTGAATCATTTCAAAATATGATTCATTGTTTGGGGCATTCATAGCTTTTTTCAGATACGGCGATTTTGCTAAAGCATACAGCGGGTCGGGATTCATTTCCGGCTTTTCGATAACTGGCGATTCAACAATAAAACTCGCCAAGCGTGAATCCAGCATCAAAACCGCCTGCAATTGAGCGACGCAGCGGGCAGTTTCACTATATTAAACACGCTAGTTGAAGCTATGCACTTTCAGTGCAAGACTTTAGTTGTTCTTCCGCCAAGTCTATGCTAAGACATAGCGGAAGATGAATGAAAACCGAAAATCGTCGCATACGACAACTCGCCTGACGGCACACATTGTTTGGGCAACCAAATACCGTTATCACGTTCTCGAAGGCGAGATAAAAGTGCGCTGTCGGGATTTGATTGTGCAAATCTGCGATGCCGAAGATGTGCGAATCTTAAAAGGCGTAGTTTCAAAAGACCACGTTCATATGCACATCGAATATCCGCCGCGCTTGGCGCTGTCAGACCTGATAAAACGTCTGAAAGGACGCTCATCAAGAATATTACAGCTAGAGTTTCCGCATCTGTAAAAGCGGTATTGGGGACGACACTTTTGGGCAATCGGCTACGGCGCGTGGTCAACCGGCAATATCACAGATGAAATGGTGCAAGAATATCTCGAGCATCATCGCAAGGACTCAACCAACGATAATGATACGTTTATTCTTGATTAGGACTTTCAGTCCTCTTCAAATCTCTGCACTTTCAGTGCAGAGTGGTTTAGTTCTTACCGAATCGTAAGAGAATCTGAGAATTGTCCAGCCCGCCGCCTGCAAATCATTCTGACGCAGGCGGTCGTAGCTGAAAGCCTGTCGTGAACCGTGAAACTCGAAGCCGTCGAGTTCGACCGCAATTTTAATCTCTTCGCCGAAAATCGCGTAATCGATACGGTAACTGCGGTCGTTTATGCTGACTTCTTCCTGCGCCTTTAAGTATTTAACCGTTTCAGAATGAACCGCCGAGGCAAGAATCCAGCGCAGGAAAGCATACTCCAGAAAAGATTCGGAAGAGAGAACTTCGTAAATTGGTTGGTCAGGCATACTCGTCTTCACTTTCCAGCAGTCTTATTCGTTCTTCTAATTCATCGATAGCATCATTGCCATAATCAAAACGCGCCGCAATTTTAGCGACTTCCAGAGCGTCGCGTAAATATCCTTCATTTTCGTATAAGCTTATGAGTCTGTTAAATGCCAGCACTCCGGCATAATGAACCCCATTGTCGTTTTCGTAAGAAATAGTTTCCGGGTATTTTTCGAGCAAACGGATATTTAACCAGCAAAGCTTTTCAATTTCAGCAAGGACCCAGGATTCCTTTCCAATGTATTTATTTAACCCTTCGTGAGTATTTTGCAGCGCAAAATGATAATCGCTGAGATTGCCGGGAAGCTCTAAAGTCTCGTAAAGTTGGCGCAATAAAGTTGCTGCCTCCGTTTCGTCTGGACGTGGCACGGTTTCCCATTCGTGAGCCGGCGATGCGCTGGTTGTTCCATTTCCAGACTTCCACATTACTGATTTGCGGCGCTTTCCATCGAAATTGTAATAACTGATTTCGGGGACTTTGCCGCGTCCAGGCAGATAGCTAAAATCCAACCCTTTAGGCGGTTCATATTGAATACCGGGAATTTCGGCAAATCGAGGAAACCATTTTTCATCCATCATAACGTTAGTAAACTTAATTGAAGGGTTGGCATAATTATTTTTCAAACTAAAATACCTTAGAAATAATTGCAAGCAAAACTTTACACTGTAATTCAGCTTTTATATTCAATTCGCTAACAGAACGGATATATACAAATAGAATTTTATTGATTTAGTTCTAATTCTTTTGCGAGTTTTTCAGCAAGAGTAGCATCAAGTTTAAGGAGTTCTGAGTATTCATCCATTGCTTCTTCAGACCTACCTAATTTGATATAAAGCTTTCCGAGTTCATAATGTAACACCGCATTCTTTGGGCGACTTTTGATTGATTCTTTATAAGAATTAATTGCCTCGTCAAAATTTCCTTGTTCGATTAGACATTTGTTAAAGCTGGAAATTATTTGTGAATTGCCAGGAGCCAAGGATTTGGCTTTTCCTAAACTTTCGCAGGCTTTTTCCAAATCATTGCTAGCCTGATAAGCATTAGCCAAATTTTTGTATGTATCGACACTTTTGGGTCTTAATTCAACAGCCTTGCTTGATGCTTTGATTGATTTATCGTATTCGCCCAATCTCAAATAAGCATACCCTAATTCGTGATATGCCTGAGCGAATTTAGCATCTAAAGAAACTGCCGTTTCATAACAGTTTACTGCCTCTCTAAATTTTCCTGCTCTTGTTAAAACAATACCTTGCTTATAGTTGCTCATCGCCTCTGAATCTTCAGGTATGGCATTGGTATTATTGCTCATAATAGAAGATGAAGGTTCGGGCGTAGCTTGATTTTTTACTAATAGATTCCCTACATTGTTGTTTTGATTGGAACTAGGAATGTTTTCCGATTTAATGGCAGAATTTTGATTTACCGCAAAAATGGTGGCACCGATAATTGAAGTTAAAAGATAGCAGACTGCAATTATCGCTATTATCTTATTAGTTCGCCCGCCATTTATGGTTTTTTCTAATAAAGTTTTACCTTTTTTCAAATCCTTCTCTAAATTTACCCTGTGTTTTTGCACCTCTCTTTCAACTGCGAGTTTATCTGCTTTAGTTATTGCTTGATTGGGATTAAAGACAAACCTGCTTCGGATACTTTCTTTCCAAGCCAATAAATTAGATGTATATGCAACTCCAAATCCTTTTATCGAATAAATATTATATCGTGAAATATCTGCCGCTGTTTCAACTCCAAATGACCTGAGAGTCATCGTTCGGGAGTAACCAATTTGTGGAATATTCGCATCGGCTATACGAAAGCCAGACAGAAATTCTTTTTCTCGTATCTCCCTTATATGTTGTTCTAATTCTTGCATTCGCTTAGCGCGAAATGAGTTTAAATTCAAATATTCGCTTCTTGTCTTTTCAAGTTTGGTCAGTTGAACATCAAATAAATTCGATGAGTCAAAAATAATTGAAGTGACTATCCAACAAATAAAAGCTGAACCGAAAATAGATATTATTGCAATATCGAATTTCACACTTTGGATGAATAATAATGAAGTGAAATGTATTAAGAGAAGAGCTAAAAAGAGGATAACTTTTAGTTTTATTTTTCCCGTAAATTTATCTTTAAAGTTTATCCACCCATCCCCTTTATGAAATAGTCTTTCAGGAAAAGCGAACACATTCGAGGGCGGAGGAACGGAGAGAATTTGACGCCAAATATCGTCAAGACTAAAGTCCGAATCAAAAGTAAGTGGCTCAAAATGAACAACTCGTCCTTGAGATTCATCCTCAATACGACACCAAGGACACCTCGAAATAGAAATTGGGTAGAAATGCCCATTATTTTCTTCACACTTTTTAATATTCTTTTCGAGATTCTCTAAAAGTTGAATCCACTGTTTGGCGGTAGGACGTCCTTCATTATTCAGAAAAGCGCGGCGAAAATTTTCTTCAATCGGTTTAGAAATTTCTTCTAATTTTATGATATTAGGTGGTGGTAAAAATCCGCGGCTTTTTGAATCATTCCCGAATGCAAAACGATGTTCTTTAATAGCTTGCTTGAAAGTGTATGGGGTATCTCCAATAGGTATGCCTGTGAATGGGTGTCTGTTTATAAATAAGATTTGGAATATTAATACTGACAAACTGAAATAGTCATGATTCTGCGTTCTCCATATCTTTCTACTTACATCCTGTAACTCAGGAGGAATATATTCCGTTTTTCCTACCTCGCAAAGAAATCTTTGACCGCTAGATGATTCAAATTGAGAACTGTCGAAATCAATAATTTTAACTGTAGCGTCTTTTAATACAAATACATTGCTTTCGTTGATGTCACCTATCACAAATCCCGTCTTGTGCAAAGCTTCTACAGCTCTTGCCAAGTTTTTTGCAACACGAACAAAAAAATTCCATCGAGCATTTGGGAATTTATAATAACGGTCCTTGGAAACAAATTCGTGAAACTTTGTCCCATCAACATAATCCATTAAAAAACCAGCAAATTTTTTCCTTTTGTCATACAAAGGTTCGAGGGGAAACGTCGCAAATTGCCTTAAACTAGTTGGGCAAATCCTAGCCATTTCACGAATTTTTTCTTCTTTGTCTTGTAGCTTATTTGGGAAATATAGTTTGATTGCAAATTCCGGAGAGTCTTGAACGGCGTATATTTCACCTTCACCACCTTCTCCTATTCGCTTTCCACAGTGATATTCTTGCCCTGAATTTGTATATAAGATATTTGCCAGCACAGTTAATAATTATTTATTCGATGAGATGCAGAACTCTATTTGGTAGACTTTTTCTAACCGCTAGAATTAAAGTTTTATCATCATCGGTTCTTTCATTTATCTTCGACGAATTCAAATAAGCATTGAGTAATTGATTAGCCTTATCTCGGTCTTGAATTTCGCGCAACCACTGAAACCAATCCGAGAAAAAATCTTCATTAACAGCTAATGTTTGAAAATCCAGAACCAAGTTTTGGATGCCGTCAGAAAATAGAGCTATTTCATTAACCGTTTTGTCGAGGTAATCAAATTCCAAATGGTCAATTGCCTTCTCATGGGTGACAAAAAAAGTTTGATTGACAAACTGACCTTGCTGCGGAAGAAAAATGAAGTTGTATCCACCTTCTTCCCCTTTCATCACAATCGCACCATCGCCAATCTGAACAAAACAAGCAGAAGTCTCTCCAATTATCGCGCCTAGAAATGTGCAAGCAAAATTTCTTAGTTGTAGTCCTTCGGTCTCGGCTTGTATTTGAAGTTCCTGTCGAAAATTGGCAATCCAATTTCTGAAAAAATCATGAGTGAAGTCTTTAACAGATAATTTATTTTCAAGACCTTTTTTTATATCCGTGATGAATTTTTCACAGATGAATTTTGAGCCAAACTCAGCCTTAGTCGCGCTTCCTGCCCCATCTGAAACGACTGCGATAAAAGTTTGGCATATATCATTTTCGATATTCAAACAATCATTACTATCTTGACATGGAATACCTGTAGCCTCATGAGACGTTCCTTTAACAGAAACGTTTGCATATTCCCACATTATTAATCAATTACTCCCCAACCGCCCGGCATAGTTGGGTTAACAGGATGAATCGCATCACCGGGTTGTGAATTTGATACGCTTGCTAGAGAACTGGAAAGCCATTTAAATAGTTGTCTGAACTTACTATAATCTATTAACCGCACGGGTTCTAAAACCGAGATTTCTGCCAAAATTTGTTTATTATAGCCGGATACACCGATAGGAAAAAGAATGAATCTTTTAGATGCTTCGCCTTTACGAACCAACTGAGCAGCAGTTTGCCATGAATCAGTAGGCGCCCCGTCGGTAATGAGAACAATCCAAGGTCTATAAAGCTGAACGCCCTGAGAACGTATTTGAGCTTTCCGGATTGTTAAAATTTCAATAGTCTTTTCAATCGCTTCTCCCATTGGTGTGTCACCGCGAACAGAAAGTGTAGGAGGCTGAAAATCTTCTGCCGTTTGAAATTCAGACACAACTTGAACTGACCCTCCGAAAGTAACGACTGCGACCTCCACACGCTTTCGAGCTAATGTATCTTCCATTAAATCTTCTTTGAATTGCTTGATTGCTGCGCTCAGTTCTGCGATGGGTTGTCCGTTCATAGAATACGAAGTGTCAAGTAATAGGATACAAGGACAACGAGGTTCGACATTCTCAAATAATCTCGGGTCGGGAATCTTAATTATAGCCTTGTTAGTTACAATATCTTCAAACTCGGCATCGATGAACGGTTCTTGGTTTTCGTAGTCAGGCATTTTATTTCCTCAAATTCAAAGCACTATATAGAATTAAAACTCTAATACTGCTTTAAATTCGTCTGCAATACTCGCAGGTTAAATTTGTTGAATATCTGGAGTGGGTATATTGATAGCATATTTTTATTCTCTGATTCAATCCAAAACATAAAGAGTTTTAGTAAATTTCCGTTTTAGCAAGAGTAAGAGAGTGAAAAACACATCCTGATAATCTAATCAAGGATAGACTAGAAACTTCAGATAAGCATTTGTATTAAAGTTTTTGCTGAGATTGATTGATATTTTTATTAAGTTAGATTATATACTCTATTAAATAATGCCCAGTAAATCTTACATTGCCCTTAATTTCTTTCCTTTAGAGAGCCAAGATTTTGCGTTTACTGTCTACCGTCGCCAATATATTGCTACTAATGAAAGAAGACCTGAGTCGGCGCATCAAAGACGATTGCCAGTAATTTGCGATTTTAAGAATTATAAAGAAGTTCCTAAATCTCAGTACTGGGTAAGTTATGAGCCACGAGATGGCTTTGAAGTTTTTAACTGTACAGCACAAACTGATTTCGACTTAACTGAACATTATTTGTTCCATTTGCTTGAAACGACCACTAAGACTCTTGGTGCTAGTGATTACAAACTCCCCGATAATAAAGAAGATGAAATTCGATTTCTGAGAATTAAATATTTCTTAAAGCATCATGATTTTGATAGACATGAAGCAGTTTGGCTAGAGCCTTATTATTTGTGGTCGAAAAAAGAATTTGGATTTCTTGTTGATTTCACCCTGGATGTTCCTAGTGGTGAAACACTTAGCAAAAGAGATTTAGAATTAACTCTCAATAATAAGAATGGAAGGAGAAACTTTGACTTTTATGCAGATAGATTTAGTAAGATTAAGAGTTTCGTAAGTCGCTTTCATCATCGTCTTTTCCCTCTACATGGAGAAAATGAACAAATTTTTGTTAAAAAGACATTACGCGAATTAGAAAGTTCTCAACTAAAGAAAAAAAATTATATATTTTCCGATAAACAAAATTCATATTCGCAATTTATGGGAATGAGGGATTTTCATCCCCTAACAAATGCTCCAGAGTCAGGAAAGGTTTATTTTGTCTATCGTAGCATTGATAAATCTTTATCTTATGAGCTATATCGAGCTTTAGAAGGTAAGAAATTTAATACTTTTCCAGGAATGGAGAAAATGTTTGAGTATAATCTCTACAAAAATACCCGTGGTATCGAAATTAAAGATTTCGGTAATGAAGAGATTGGAAGACTTTGCGAGCATATCAAAAAATCAGCAAACGGTGAAGCAAGTGTGCCCTTAATTCTAATACCGTTTGAAAAAGGAAGTGAGGATTATTATTATCTTAAACATACCCTCTTGAAAAATGGAGTACCATCTCAGTGTGTTCGCCTCGAAACCCTCAAATCAGAAAATGACTTAAAGTGGTCAGTTTCAAATATTGGTTTACAGTTATTCGCTAAATTGGGCGGTAAACCATGGATGGTAGAACCTGCTAATGAAAAGTGCCTAATTATTGGAATAGGACAAGCTCATAAACTTACAGAAGATAAAAAAATTGAGAAATCATTCGCATATACCGTTTTAACTGATTCTTCTGGTATTTATAAAGAACTCAAAATCTTGAGTGCCTCACGCAACGGAGATAATTATATTGAAGAGCTTAAGGACAATTTCAGACAACTTTTATTAGATTTCAAAGACGAATATAAAAAATTTGTTATTCATTTAACATACAAGATAAAGGGAAAAGAAATAGCCACAATTAATGAAGTTTTAAATGAAGCTTTAGCCAATGCAGAAAAAGAATTTGTCGTCATGAAGTTTAACGATAAAAACAAGTATTTCGGATATTCATTAAATAATAACAGTTTAATTCCTTATGAGAGTTCATTCGTGCAGTTATCGAATAATGAGTATTTAGTTTGGTTTGAAGGATTACAATACAATTCAACAGTTCCGAAACGAATCGAACGTCCTGTGCATGTTCAGTTTTTGTATCCAAAAGATTTGAATCATGAAACTAAAACGAAATATCTACAAGATGCTGTTAATTTATCGGGCGCAAACTGGCGAGGTTTCAACGCAAAATCCATCCCGGTTTCCATCCATTATGCCAAATTAGTGGCTGATTATGTTAAAGAGTTTCAACATTTGGAACTTTCCGAAGTTGACTGGGAAAGTTTGACCCCGTGGTTTTTATAAACTGTTATGGCTTTACGGACACGAAATGCAATCATTTTTCTTCTAGGTGCGGGTGCTAGCTATGACGCTGACATTCCAATTTCTAGTGCAATGATTACAAAACTTGAAACTTTAGTAAGCAATAAAAATGATGCAGATTTCGGTAATGATTATGCGCTTTATTATTACATTCGCAGCGCAATTAATTACGGCAATGAAATAAAAAAATTAAAAAGAGATTCGCAAGTGGAAACCTTTTATAATATTGAAAGTTTAGTTGTTTCTTTAGAAGAATTGGCTAAAAAAGACGACCACCATCTTTATCCGTTCATTGGGGCATGGAGTCCAAAATTAAGTGAACTCACAGACAAAAATTTTGACAATATAAAAAAATTTAAAGATAAAATCGTAAGTAAAGTGCGTGACTGGGTTGAAATCAAACGGGAAGAGAAAACTGATTATTATAAGGGTTTGATTGGTTTTCACGACGATTATGAACATCCATTGCGAATTTTCAGCTTGAATTATGATTTATGTGTCGAAATCGCTTGTAATAATTTGAAAGGAACCTACCCAGAAAGAGGTTTCCATCCTAAACGAAGTGTCGATGGTGATACTGCTCGAAAGTGGGATTGGCAATTACTTGATGAAAACGTAGTAGAAAATGAATCAAAGTCTATACTTCTTTACAAACTTCACGGTTCAATTGATTGGAAAAGGCATAGTGACGGTCAATTAACATATGAGGATAGTACTGCTAATATTGCGGCAAATGAGACAGCGATTATTTTTGGAACATCTTACAAATTACAATACAACGACCCATTCCTTTATCTTTTTCAGGAATTTCGTAAATGGAGTCTTGGTGCAAAACTGATTATTGCTATCGGTTATGGATTCGTTGACGAGCATGTAAATGGAATTCTCAGACAATCGTTAAATAGCAATCCTGAAATGAAACTATTATGGATTTCGCCTGTTTTTGCACCCCCAAATGAAATAGAAGAAGTCCAACGACAAGAGATTGCCAAACTTGAAAAATCATTAAGCCTTAATAGACAAGATGGTTCGCAAATAATTCGCTGGAATTTTACAGCAGAAGAATTTATGAATAATCAACTAACAATTGATAAACTTGAAACGCTATTTCCTCAAGAGGAAGAGCTGTTTCCTCAAGTGAAATTAGAAGAAGATATAGAATCTGTCAATCCATCAAATCTTTCAAGTATTTTAATGCCTTATGGCGAAAATGTTGATAAATCCTAAAATAATTGATTTGCTAGAGACTATAAAAATTTCACTGTAACCTAACTTGTCCAGATATGAGTCATTTTGCAGCAAACTATGAAAAGATAAAGTATCCGATTGCGATAAGGGATAAAGAAGGTCTGCGTAATGCTCAACTGGGAGCGGTACACGCTATTGCTTCTCATTTCACACTTTTCAGCGATGAGCCAGCTTTAATTATCATGCCCACCGGTTCGGGAAAAACTGCTGTTCTAAACCTTTCACCTTATCTATTGCAGGCAAATAGAGTTCTTGTTATCAGTTCGAGCGTGATGGTGAGGGGACAAATCGTCGATGAGTTTTCAACGCTCAAAACATTAAAAAAGGCTGATGTTTTTCAAGGAAATTTAGCCGCTCCTAAAGTTTATGAAATCAAGTCCCCTATAAAATCCGTTGAGGAGTGGAATGAATTCAGGAAATTTAATGTAGTAGTGGGGATTCCGAATAGTATTAATGAAGGAATCAATGACGAACTTATTCCGCCGATAGATTTGTTTGATTTAGTTCTTGTAGATGAAGCACATCACGTTCCTGCATTTACATGGAACAATATTGTCAAAGCGTTTACAGATGCAAAAAAAATATATTTTACAGCTACTCCGTTTCGGCGAGATAAAAAGGAAATCGAAGCAAGAAAAGCATACTATTATCCCGTCGCAAAAGCCTACGAAGACAAAATCTTCGGCGATGTCGGCTATTATCCGGTAATTACCGATAACCCTAATATAGATTTAGCAATCGCACTTGAGGCAGAAAAAGTTTTTTTGAAAGATAAGGAAGACGGCTTCAAACACTTCCTGATGGTCAGGACAGAAACTACCGACCACGCAAAAGCGTTAACCTCGCTCTATACTGAAAACACCGGCTTAAAGCTAAAGAAAGTCGACAGCACTCAAACGTACTCGAAAATTCTAAAAACAATTGAAAGCCTTAAAGCAGGAGACCTCGATGGAATAATTTGTGTTGATATGCTGGGCGAAGGCTTTGATTTTCCAAATTTAAAAATCGCGGCTATTCACAGTCCCAAAAAATCGCTGGCAAATACTCTGCAATTTATCGGGCGATTTGCAAGAACGAATGCGGAAAACATCGGTGAAGCAAAATTCTTGGCGGTTCCAAATGATATTGAAATAGGTAAAAAGAAGCTTTATGTAGAAGGAGCAATCTGGAACGATATAATCAAGGATTTAAGTGAAGAGGTAATAATTGAAGAGGACGAAATTAAGGAAGTTCTCGAAACATTTGAAAAGAAAATCGTTCCTTCATCAGCCAAAGATGCAATTTCATTTTACAACTTAAATCCATATTGTCATGTGAAGGTTTACAAAGCTGAAGATATAGATTTAGACGCCGTGATTAATATTTCATCCGGACAGGAAATTATTTATCACGCAGTAAGTAATGAACATAATTCTGTAATATTTATTTCAAGAGAAACAGAAAAACCGAAATGGATTGCTTCGGATGACCTGATAAATGTCGAACATCATTTTCTTCTGATTTATTTTGATGAAGAAACCAAGCTACTTTTTATACACTCTTCTATCAAAACGAACCAATTTTACGATGACATTGTAAAGACCTTTGTAGTCGGAGCATATGAGCGTGTTTCCAAGTATCAAATAAACAAAGTATTAGTTGATATTTCAGATACCGAGTTTTTCAGCATTGGTATGCAGAACAGGACAGCCAACAGCGGCGAGTCTTACAGAATAATGACCGGTCCGAATACGGAAAACGCAGTCAGGAAGAGTCACGGGAAAAATTACGCTAACGGTCATGTATTTTTGAAAGGCAAGTCTAACGGCGAGGAAATTACTATCGGCTACAGCAGCGGGGCGAAAGTTTGGAGTAATTCTTATCAAAAAATCCCTAATTAACCCAAGTTGCCAGTTACTGAATAAATGCCTTGTTAACTTGATAAGCAAATAAAAACAAGGCGATTTTCAACAGAAAACCATTCAAAGTGGTGGCATGAATCTTTTTCGGAAACAATTTTG
>JBARIW010000061.1:0-3617 GCA_049799955.1 Pyrinomonadaceae bacterium | reverse complement strand
ACACAAGTCTATCACATCTTTAAAAAAATGGTATCACGTTGGACTCCAACACCTTTGCCAACCCCATCACGTTGGACTCCAACAGCTTTTCCAACCCCATCACCTTTGGCTTCATCACCTCTTCCAACCCCATCACGTTGGACTCCAACAGCTTTTCCAACCCCATCACCTTTGGCTTCATCACCAACGCCTACACCTGCACCGTGGTCAACAGCTACACTGGGATCAACATCATCATCAACATCATCATCAACATCATCATCAACATCAACATCAACATCAACATCATCATCAACATCAACATCAACATCATCAACTGTCGTTGTTGTCTCAACGTCAAAACCTAGCGCAGCGCCGTCACCCTCCCCCAAACCCAGTTCCCTAAACCGCACTGCCAACGCCAACAGAGTTTTTGCTACCGACTATGTAGAGTCAGAGTTGCCACTTTCCGATACAAAGCTCGATGTTACGACAGCAAATACCGACTCAGACTCATCCGAAAACATTGGAGACTCATCAATTAATAACGATGCCACAGATTTAGCAAATATCAGTGGTAACTTACTCGCAGACCCGAACTATCATCAACCGACAGCAGCGAAAATCAAATTGATTTAGCAAGCGCTAGTAGCGATTTACTGGAAGACCCAGAACTATCATCAACAAATAACAACGAAAACCAAGTTGATTTAGCAAACATCAGCGACGACTTATTGGAAGACCCCGAACTATCATCAACCGACAGTAACGAAAACGAACTTGATTTAGCAAACATCAGTAGCGACTTACTGGAAGACCCCGAACTATCATCAACCGACAGTAACGAATATGAACTTGATTTAGCAGGCATCAGCAGCGACTTACTGGAAGATTCAGAACTATCATCAACTGACAGTAACGAATATGAACTTGATTTAGCAGGCATCAGCAGCGACTTACTGGAAGACCCCGAACTAGCCTCAGAGGATAACAACTCCCTAGCGTCCCAAACTAAAAACCCTGACGACGATGCCCTCCCCGCCGAAGCCGTTCCCGAACCCACCAAGGGATTAGGAACGCTATTAGCACTCAGCGGATTAGGTCTACTTAAAAAGCTCAAAAACAGGAAAACCAAAGAGTAATGAAAACCCTTTACACCATCCTGTATGCCCTCAGCATCATCCTCATCAACCCCTGGGGAACTACACGGGGCCTCATCTGGACATCGCCCAAAGTATTGATTGTTTGGCTGATAATTTCCCTCAACATCACGGTTTTATTATCCCACAAAGAATCCCTCGCGATTCCCCAAAACTGGAAAAATAGCTTCAGACTTTGGACGATATTTCTCTCAATAGGAGCTATCTCTACTCTGCACAGTCCCTTCCCTTTAACCTCTTTTCTCGGTCAAGACCAAATGGGAGACGGTTGGCTGTACAGGCTGTTAATCGCCGCCTTCACTCTCAGCAACAGCTTGCTCCTAATCGCACGCCCGCAACTCATCAATTCGCAATTCCAAGGATTGCTAATTGGCGCAATCATTCTTTCTCTGAGCATTTTTCCCCAAATCATTGAATGGCGGATTGACTACACCGCTACAATGGGCAAACTTATCCGAGAAGATGTTCTAGCCAGCAGCATTTTTTAAGGACAGCAACCAATAGGATTGTATTCCCACCGGGGCCACGCAGCCATAGTTTTAGCATTGACGGCAATTACTGCTATTGTGGGTTGGTTTGGGAGATTTACGAATACTAAATTAACTGCAATTACTTTGTTTTTAACTGTTCCCGCACTGCTGCTAACTTCTACCCGCAGTGCAATTGTAGCTTTGATTGTTGCCTGTGCTTATTTGCTCGATCATCGCCCTTATTACAAAATTCTCACCGGCATAGCCCTGATGGGCGCCCTCGCCGTGGGCATCATGACCCTTAACAGACCTCTCAACTGGCAAAAACCGACCATGGAACAAGTCATGTCCAGCCGTTCCCCGATGTGGGAACTCTCAGCGCGAGGCATCAAAAAGCGCCCGCTATTTGGATGGGGATTTGACGGCTTAGGGATTGCCTATCCCTACATCAGAAATCCTCAAGTAATTCCTAGAGTTGTCAAATTGAACGACTTTACCTACGACTATATTAACATAAAAGGTGAAATTAGCACCCGAGAAATTCCTACTTATAAAGCTCACAATTGGATTCTAGATACAACAATATCAGTTGGCATTTTATGGCTAATTGCTGGCATCGCACTTTCGGGATATTATTCATCTTTAGCGCTGCAATCTTCTATTCGCGGTATTGCAGCAATTGCTATTGCTTATGTTGTTTTCGCTGTGACCTGGTTCGATTGCGCTCAATACGCGCATATTGCATGGTGGACGCTCAGTTTCGCCGCAGTTAGATATCCTCGTTTCCAGGAAAACGAGAAGAGAAGATTAATTTCAGATAATATTCAGTTTTATTTATTATTGAGCTCGTTGATTTTTTCATTAATTGGTACTGTTTATTTGTTGGCTCAAATACAGCAGATTTCAGAAAGTTGAGCGAGGGCGGACACGCACCATCCACCGCCCCTACCCCAAATCGGTTTCTTGGTACTTCACTTACTTGAAAAAGTGCTGTGTTATTGTTAGGTTACGGTTAGTAAAAATCGGGGCTTTGCGAGTTTGCCTTGCTGGGGGTATAGTAGACCTCTTGCATAAGTCTTTGCTTGATACAAAAACCGCAGATGTAAGGCAGATAAACACAGATTAACGCAGATAATTGAGGGAATTGAAAGCGATTTTTGTAAGAGGTACAGTCAGGGGAAGGCGGAAATAAAGCTGGTACAATAGGGTAAGGTGCACAGTGCGCACCCTACAAATGTGAGTTAGAGCGCAAGTCTTGTTAATGTTTCTTAGGATTTTTCGGAAAAGGAATGCCCAAACTTTCGTGAAAAACAAGCTGAGTTTTATAAGTCAAGCGGCGGTTAACTTGTTTGATAATTTTTTCCAAAAGCGCATCGCCGGTTTTTTCTATTAAAGGTTGAGACATCGATCGAATAAACTTGGGAAAGCAAACTCCCACAGCCAAATCCAGCTTCCACGTCGCACTGGTAATCGCAGGCGGCAGCTTAGCACGTTCCGCACTCGGCCAATCGGCGGCAAACTCCTGAGAGGGTATCTCTACTAGCTTCATTGCCGATCGAAAATCCACTTCATAGCCGGGCGAGGTATAATTTGGAACCGGAATAGTTTTAATCAAATAGCAGCCTTCAGCGTCAGGCGGCAGCAATTCTAAACCAATTCTGGCTTCAACGCGGTAGCCAAAAGCCCCAAAACGACCGATTAATAAATCATAGCCGTTTTCGCCGATCGCCTGGGCCTTCATCGGCGAAGCGCAATGGGAAAACCAACTCTTGTGGTTGTTCAAATGGTTCGCCACCGTCTCCGCATCCGCGTACATCTCCATGCTGTCTTCAAAATGCGTGTGAAACCAAATCGGCTCAACTTCCTCTCCTGCATCCGCGCTTTGATTTTGGGGCTGTTTGAAACTCCCATCTGGGTAGTAATTTTCCTCAGAAGCTTCAACAGTTTGATATTCAGCGGAATCCTGCTTCATCGTCTGCTCTCCTGTTATACACGCCAATCGATCGGG
>JBARIW010000060.1:0-9037 GCA_049799955.1 Pyrinomonadaceae bacterium | reverse complement strand
ACCGAAGCGGCTTCGGGCACCGGCGTCGGCTGAAATTCTTTCGTTTCGCCGGCAAATTCATTTTCATCAGCCGAAAAATCCCGTGTTTCCGCCAAATCAGTTTCGTCGTCAGCATAATCCTGACCGCGATTTTCCGTCTCACCCGTAAAACCGTAAATGGACTGATTGGATAAATCGGTCGGCGACTGATTTTGAGACGAATTAATTTCGCTTAATTCTTCGGCGGAAAGCGGCTGTGTTTTGCCGTAATCTTCGCTTTGCGTTTCGGGCTGGCTTTCAAATTTATACGATTCGTCATACGCCGCAGCGCCAACCTGATTTGCCTGAATCATATCGTCGTCCATTCCCGCGTCGCCGAGTTCTTCGGATTCGGGAAAGGGCTTATCCATTTTCAAAGTATCGTCAAAACTGTTTACCGGCGCGGCGCTTTCAGCCGGTTTTTCTTCGTCGCCGGCTGGAGAATTCAGCAAATCGGAAACTTTTGTTACCAGTTGGCGAATCGACTGAAACGGCTTGGTCAAATAATCGTTCGCGCCGACGCGCTGCGCTTCCGCTTCGTCGAACGGCTCGAAAGAACCGACCAGAAGAATCACCGGAATGCGGCGCGTGGCTTCGTTTTGCTTGATGCGCTCGCAGATTTCGTAGCCGCTCAAACCGGGCATATTGATGTCAACCATCACCAAATCGGGTGTAAATTCCTCGAATTTCGCCATCGCGGAATTTCCGTCGCCGACGCTGATTACTTCAATTCCTTCGTCGGCAAACGTCAGGTTGACGACCTTTTGAATCGTTATCGAATCGTCCGCCAGAAGTAGTTTATGTTTTGACACTTAAAACGCTCGCTCCTCATCAACAAAAATCTTTTCTGAAATTGAAAACTATCACTCGTAAGCTTTTACGTCAAGGAATTTTAAGCTTGTTTCGACTTGCTCTGGACAAACATCCTGAGCATCGTCTGAAGCTGCGACGTGGTAAAAGGCTTCGGTAGAAAGGCGACCGCGCCGGACGAAAAGCTCTCGCCCGAAAGTCGCGGATTCTGTTCAGCCGTCATAATTATCACCGGAATTTTCATCAGGCGTTTTTCCGACTGCATGTGCTTTGCCAGTTCCGTTCCCTGAATATATGGCATCACCACATCAAAAATCGCGGCGACAAACGGTTCGCCCGACTGCAAGATTTTGTAAGCTTCCTTGCCGTCGCGCGCCGAAATAACCGCGTAACCTTCTTTTTCGACAATCGCCTTGACCAGACGAAGAATCGCCGGGTCGTCGTCGGCAACAAGAATCTGCGGTATATCGCCGCTTTGCACTTCACTCATTAAAAATCTTTTCCTCTCCTGAACGTGGCTATATCATAGCAAACTTTTATTAAATTTTACGAATTATAAACTAAAAGTTATTACTCAAATATTCTTAAACTGTTTAGAGCTGGGTCTCAACGCATAAATTAATTAAATTCTCTGTGAAACTCTGTGAAACTTTGTGTTCTCCGTGTTAAAGATATTTTCAACACAGAAAACACTGAGACTCCACAGAGCTTCACAGGGAATCTAATTTTAAACTGCTGATTTTAAGGCTAATTTCGCCGCTAATTTTATCGCCGCTTTCATACTCGAAGCTTCTGCAATGTTTTTTCCCGCAATATCAAATGCCGTTCCGTGGTCAACCGACGTTCTGACTAAAGGCAAACCGAGCGTTACGTTGACCGAAGCGCCGAACGACAAACATTTTACGGCAATCGTCGCCTGGTCGTGATAACACGAAACAACGGCATCGAATTCGCCTTTGAAGCCGCGAAGAAAAATCGTATCGGGCGAAAACGCGCCTGACACGTCGATTCCAAGCTTCCGGCATTCTTCAATCGCCGGAATTATCTCGTCCGTTTCTTCTGCGCCGAACATTCCCTGCTCCGAAGCGTGCGGATTTAAGCCCGCAACCGCAATTCGCGCGTCTCTTTTAAGCAGCTTCGATATTTCGCGGTGCGAAAATTTTATCAATTCGACAAGCTTTTCCTTTTTTACCAAATCAATCGCATCTCGAAGCGCGAGGTGTGTCGAGAGCAAAACGACGCGCAAATCTTCGGCAAAAAAGCTCATCGCAAAATCTTTCGTACCGGTTAAATGCGCGAGAAATTCGGTGTGTCCGGGAAAATCGTAACCGCCGAGGGCAATCGCTTTTTTGCTGATTGGCGCGGTAGAAATTGCGTCAATCTTTCCTTCGCGCCAGAGATTTACGGCGGTTTCGATATTTTCGGCAGCGGCTCGTCCCGTGTTTGCCGCGTCCACGCCGGGAATGACTTCGCCTTCGAGATTGTCGAGATTATAAACCGCGATTTGCCTCGTTTGTGGCGGAAACGCTTCGTTTGACTCGATTAAATCGATTTCCAATCCCAAATCTTTTGCCGTCTGAAACAAAAAATCGGCATCGCCGATTATAATTGGTGAACAAATTTTTTGAATTTCTCCGTCGGCAAGCGCTTTGAGCGTGATTTCCGCGCCGATTCCGGCGGCGTCGCCCATCGTAATCCCGACACGCGGCAGAGATAAATTTGAAATACCGGAAGAATTTTCGCTGGTTTCGACGCTCACAAATTTATTTTCGCACGGCGACGAAAACAAAAGCTAATCCGCTGTGTATTTAACTTTTGCCTTTTTACTTTTAACTTTTTACTTACTCTTTTTCTTCCGCCTTATACATATACTTGATGTGCTGTTTCATCAGCAGAAGATTCGGCGCGTCTTTGCGGTTAATTTTCAGCGCGTCGATGTCGTACCATTCGATTGTGCCGGTGATTTCCTCGCCGTCGGTTAAAACAACAGTCATCAGCGTGTGCGAATCGATTTGTTTTTTGTAGTAAAAAATCTCCGCGTTGGTTTCGACCGGCGGCGGCGATTTTTTTCGTGAATCGTAATCGGTGTTCGGCGGTTGTCTTACAAATTTGCCCATATTTTTATGCAACTCCAATAACATTAAAAATTTTGATGAGGCAAAATTTTATCTGTAAATTAATTTTTTAATCTGCCTGGCGGCGAATAAATGTCGGAACGTTTATGTCTTCCGTCTCATTTCTCGGCTCGGCAGGTTTGTAAACCGGCATTCCGCCGGGCTGCGCGACGGCTTGCGTCGATTCGGAAAAAGTCGTCTGCGGCATCGGGATTGCCGACGCAGAGTCAAATCCGGTCGCGATGACGGTAATCTTTACTTCATCGCCCATATTTTCGTCGAAAACCGTTCCGAAAATGATATTCGCATCCTCGTCGGCTTCTTCGTGAATCAGCGAAATCGACGCTTCAATCTCGTCGAGCGGCATATCTTTCGAGCCGGTGATGTTAATAAGCGCGCCTTTTGCGCCCTTGATTGAATTTTCTTCCAGAAGCTTCGAATCAATCGCCGCTTTCATCGCTTTTATCGCCGCATTGTCGCCGTTCGCGCGTCCGATGCCCATCAGCGCGACGCCCATTCCCTGCATCACCGATTTTACGTCGGCAAAATCGAGATTGATAATTCCCGGCACGATGATTAAATCCGAGATGCCCTGAACGGCTTGCAGAAGAATATCGTCGGCGCGTCGGAAAGCTTCCAAAATACTGATTTTTTCTTCGACTTCTTTGAGCTTTGAGTTTGGAATCGTAATAATCGTATCGACACAGCCGCGAAGCTCCGCCAGACCTTCATCGGCTTGCTTCATACGCTTTTTGCCTTCGACGAGAAAAGGTTTTGTAACGACGGCGACGGTCAGCGCCTTCATTTCAATCGCCAGCGCGGCTATCACAGGCGCTGCGCCCGTTCCCGTTCCGCCGCCGAGTCCGGTTGTAACGAAAACCATATCAGCGCCTTCGAGAACGTCCATTATCTTGTCCGTGTCTTCAATCGCCGCCTGTCGCCCGATATTCGGGTCAGCGCCCGCGCCGAGTCCGCGAGTGAGTTCGCTGCCGAGCTGAATCTTTATAGGCGCTTTTGAGGCGTTCAAAGCCTGCACATCAGTGTTTGCGACAATGAACTCGACACCTTTAATCCCCGCTTCTATCATCCGGTTGACAGCGTTTCCCCCGCCGCCGCCAACACCGATAACTTTGATACGCGCGCCAGTGATTGGCGGCTCGTCTAAAAATATATTTAATCTGTTTTTATTCATTTGAAGACCGTCCGTAGTCATTTTTTATGATTCCCTCTAAGAAATATTGAATTCAAAAACTAAAATGGTGATGCTATTTCGAGAGAGTTGGCTTTTTCACAATATATTGTGCCTATGGCGAAACAGCATACAACGATTTGCGGTAAAAAATCCAGTCAAGATGTTAAATTTATCTGAATTTTTCCCGAAAATTTTCAAACCACTCGGCAACTTTGCGCGTCGGCGACTTTCCGCCGTGCGTCTGCTCCCGAATTTGCGAGCGCATCGAGGACAGCGCCAAACCGCAGGCAACCGCCCATTCGGGACTTTGAACTTCGTCGAGAAGTCCGCCGAAATGTTTCGGCTCAAGAAATCCGAGCCGCGTCGGCGCGTCGAAAACCTGTTCGGCAATCTCGACCATTCCGCGATTTAAGCTTCCGCCGCCGGTTAAAACCACGCCGCTCGAAATCTGCGCGCCGGTATTTACAACTTCCAGAGCAATATGCTGCAAAAGCTCAATCGCGCGCGGCTGCATAATATCGCACAGAATTTCTTTCGAGAGCATTCTGGTTTCCTGTCTGCCGACCGGCGTTATCTCGATAATTTCCTGACGTTCGCTCTCGTCCATCAAAAATCCGGCAACGCAGCCATAATGTTCTTTAATTTTGCTGGCTTCGGGAATCGAAACGCGCAACCCCATCGCAATATCTTTCGTAAAATGCATTCCGCCGAACGGGAAAACGACCGTATGCTGAATCGCGCCGCGCCCGAAAATCATCACGCTCGTAACTTCCGCGCCGATATTGACCAGAGCGCAGCCGTATTCCTTGTCGTCTTCGGTCAGAGTGCTCTGCGCCGCCGCGAGCGGTTCGAGCATCATACTTTCGACCTCCAAACCCGCGCGATGAATGGCTTTGACGATATTTTGCTTGCCCGCGCTCGGACTCGTAACAACGTGAATACGACTTTCGAGCCGCGAGCCGCGCATTCCAATCGGCTCGACGATTCCGTCCTGCCCGTCGATGATAAATTCCTGCGGCAGACGGTCAACTATTTCCCAGCCCGCCGGAAGCTGCATCGCGCTGGCTGATTCGACCGAACGCTCGACATCTTCGGCGGTGATATCGCGTCCCGCGCCCGCGACCGCGACGACTCCGGCTTTATTTTCGCCGCGCAGATGCTCGCCCGAAAGATTAATCGTCGCCATCTGGATTTCCAGACCGCTCATCCGCTCGGCTTCCTCGACCGCTTTTTTGATTGATTCGACGACCGAATCCGTCGTCGTTACGATTCCGCGCCTTAAACCGCGAGCTTCCGCCTGTCCGAAACCGACAATGCTCATCACGCCGCCGTCCGAAGGCTCGCCGATAACGCATTTGACTGTGCTTGTGCCGATGTCTAAACCGACTGCATGTATTTCACGATTCATCATATTCTGCTTAAAAACCCGAAAATTAATTGTCCCGAAAACCGATAATTTCCTTCTGCGTGCTCAAATCTACCGATTTAATTTCTTTGCCTTTTTTAGCAATAATTTCAAGACCTCTTTGCAGTCGCTTGCCGAAATTATCTTTCGCCAGAATAATCGTTACCGCTTCGCCCGAATCCGGCACGATTGCCTGCGGCGTCTGCAAATCCGACAAATCGACCGCGCTGACGCGCCTTGAAAGGTCAAAATCTTTCCATTCGTTCAGCATTTTCACATAGGTTTTTACACGCTCCTGATTTTCCTTCACCGATTTTTCGCTTTTATCTCTGTCCCAACCGTTCAGAACGAAAGGCGGGCGCTCGTCGGTTTTGCCGACTTCGCCGAGAATTACCGCGTCGGCGTCAGCCCAGAAATTTCCGCCGTCAATCCGCACAACTGCCTGCGGAACGCGCTCAATCACATTGATTCTGATTCCGTCCGGCAAAACGCGCGAAACGACCGCCGATTTTACGAGCGTGAGCTTTTCGATGCCGGTTTTAATATCTTTCAAATCGGCGTTCCACGCGCCCGATTTTTCGGTTTGATTGCGAACGATGCGCTCGATTTCGTCTTTCGGCGCGCGACTGACACCGTTTATTTCAATCGCTTTGACATCGAAAAATGCGGAAGCCGTTACGGTTCGATAACCCATAAACAGCAAAAAGCCGAGGCTAACCAAAATTCCGACCATCAGGAAAAGCGGCACAAAAAAATTACCGGTTCTTTTCGAATTTTTCTTGCGCGGCGTTGCCGTTCGCTTCCGTTTCGGCGTTTTCGCCGCCGATTTATTCGTCGTTGTCGTTGTTTTTCTTTTTCGTATTGCCATATTTTTGAATTAAAGAAATAAACAGGGATAACAGGATAAATGGGGATGATAAGAAAATAATTATTTAATCCCTGTCCATCCTGTTATCCCTGTTTATTTTCTCTTCTTTAAACTTCACTTTTTAACTTCTCCAAAATCTCGTCGGAAAGCCGCGTGATGCTTCCCGCGCCCAAAGTTATTACCAAATCGTTCGGCTGGAGAAAAGGAATGATTTTCTCCGCCGCGCCGTCGATATCGCCGATGTAACGCACGTTTTTATGCCCGTATTTCCTGACATTTTCGGTCAAAACTTCCGCCGTTACGCCTTCAATCGGCGTTTCGCTTGCGGCGTAAATATCAAGAACGAAAAGCACGTCGGCGTTGTTAAATGAAAGCGCAAATTCGTTCATCAATTCGTTCGTTCTCGAAAAACGGTGCGGCTGAAAAACGACCACCGTTCGCTTTCCGCCCGAACCGTTTTTCGCCGCCGAAAGCGTTGCCAGAATTTCGGTCGGATGATGCCCGTAATCGTCAACCACCGAGATTCCGTTCGCTTCGCCTTTAAATTGAAAGCGACGATTCGCATTTTGAAATCCGACAAATGCTTCGGCAATTTTTTCAAACTCGACATCGAGTTCGAGCGCGACGCAGGTTGCCGCTAAAGCGTTATAAATATTGTGTTTTCCCGGAACGGGCAAATTTATCTCGCCTAAAACTTCCGCGCCTTTCCAGACCGTAAACGTCGCGCCGAAATTATCTGTGTAACGAATGTTGTGCGCCGAAACATCGGCTTGCGCGGTCAATCCGTATGTAACGCGGCGGCGTTTGATTTTCGGAATGATGAGCTGAACATTCGGGTCGTCAAGACAAAGAATCGTCGCGCCGTAAAACGGAACTTTGTTGACAAAATCCGTGAAACACTGGACGACATCATCCATTCCTTTGTATGACTCCATGTGTTCCTTGTCGATGTTCGTAACGACCGCAACCGTCGGGTAGAGCATCAAAAATGAACGGTCGGATTCGTCTGCTTCCGTAACAAACCACTCACTTTTTCCGAGCCGCGCATTCGAGCCGAGCGTATTGACAACGCCGCCGACAACCGTTGTCGGGTCGATTCCGGCATATCCCAAAATAGTTGCAACCATTGAAGTTGTCGTCGTTTTCCCGTGCGTTCCGGCGATTGCGACGGCGTAGGATTTCAAAGTCATTAATTCAGCCAGCATCTCTGCGCGCGGAATTACCGGAATGCCTTTTTCTTTGGCGATAACGACCTCGGGATTGTCTTCTTTAACGGCGGAGGAATAAACGACGACTTCCGCTTCGCCGACGTTTTCCGCCGCGTGCCCTTCGTAAATCCTGACGTTATGAAGCGTCTCCAACCGGTCGGTGTTTTTCGATTTTTTCAAATCCGAACCCGAAACCTGAAAGCCGAGATTGCACAAAACTTCGGCGATGCCGCTCATCCCGATGCCGCCGATGCCGATAAAATGTATGTTTTTAAAGTGCCGAAACATTCGATTTTGGATTTTAGATTTTGGATTTTGGATTTTTTGAAATCTGCAATCTCAAATCTGAAATCATTTTTTTCCTCTTGCTAAATCTTCTATCAAATCAACAGTTACTTCTGCTGCATCTTTTCGCGCCAGATTCTTTGCCGCCGTTTCCATTTCAGAAATCTTTTCGGGCGAATTTATCAAATCAATAATTTCTTTTGCCAGAGATTCACCATTCAAATCACGCTGTAAAAGCACACGCGCCGCGCCCGAATTTTGCAGGGCTTCCGCGTTTTTGCGCTGGTGGTCGTCAGCCGCCGTCGGAAGCGGAATCATAATCGCCGCTCGTCCCGCCGCCGCAACTTCGGCGCAGGTCGTCGCGCCCGCGCGGCAAATTATCAAATCCGTTTCGGCGAATTCTTCGACCATATTTGAAATGTATGGTCGAACGTCCGCCGTTTCCATGCCGGCGCGTTTATAAGATTCCGCTATTTTTTCAAAATCCGCATCGCCCGTCTGATGCGTTATCTGCAATTTATCTTTGAAATTCGTCAAAAATTCCAGAGCATCAGCCATCGCGTTATTAATCGCTCTCGCGCCCCGCGAGCCGCCGAAAATCAGGAGATTTATTTTTTCGTCTCTCGCCTTCGGTTGGATTTCAAAAAACTCGCGCCGCACCGGATTTCCCGTAACAATTCCCTTTTTTCCGAAAAACGGCATCGCCTCTTCAAACGTCAAAGCCGCTTTATCGACAAATCTTGCGAGCTGTCGATTCGTAAAACCGGGAAGCGCGTTCGAATCCATCACAAGCGTCGGAACGCGCATCAAGCTCGCCATTAAAAGAACAGGTCCCGAAACATATCCGCCCGCGCCGACGACCGCCTCGGGCTTAAAGCTTTTTATCAAGCTGCGCGCTTCGAGAAAGCTTTTCGGCAAGATAAACAAACCTTTCAGTTTGCCGACGAATCCGACGTTTTTCAGCCCCGCGCTGTGTATCAAAGAAAGCTGAAAACCGTTGTCAGGAACGATTTTTGTTTCCAGCCCGCGAGCCGTTCCGACAAACAAAACTTCCGCGCCGCCGTCGCGCCGCACGATTTCTTTCGCCACGGCAATTCCCGGATAAATATGTCCGCCCGTTCCCCCGGCGGCAATCAA
>JBARIW010000059.1:0-1688 GCA_049799955.1 Pyrinomonadaceae bacterium | reverse complement strand
CGAAGATCACCAGGATGATCAGCAGAGGGCCGAACACGACGAAGCGGTAGTCCTGCAGGAATTGCAGGTACTGGGTCACCCAGGGCACGCCGATCGAACCCAGCAGCGGTCCGAGCAAGGTGCCGATGCCGCCGACCAGCATGTACATGGTCATGTCGAAGGTATGTTCGACGCTGGCGATGCCAGGGCCGAGGAAGCGGACGAAGCCCGCGTACAGGCCGCCTGCCAGGCCGGCGTAGAACACCGACAGCATGAAGGCCAGCACCTTGTTGCGCATCAGGTTGATGCCCAGCGCCTCGGCCAGGTCGTCGCCGTTGCGGATCGCCATGAAGGTGCGGCCCAGCAGTGAAGCGGCGATCCGATGCATGAAAAAGACGGCCAGCACCAGGAAGAACAGCACCAGGTAATACTGCGCGCGCGGCGACTCGAACTCGAAGCCGGCGATCGGCGACGGCGCCGGGATGCCCATGATGCCAACGGTGCCGTGGGTCAGGCTCTCCCATTTCTCGATCAGCAGATACATGATGTAGCCGACGCACATGGTGAAGATCGAAAAGAAATGGCCCTTGAGGCGTAGCGAGACCAGGCCGACGAAAAAGCCCAGCCCGGCGGCGACGAAGCCCGAAAGCGCGAAGGCGATCCAGAACGGCACCTGATGGTCGACCGTCAGGATGCCGACGGTGTACGCGCCCACCGCCATGAAACCGGCGTGCGCGAGGTTGAACTGGCCGGTATAACCGGTGATCAGGTTCAGGCCTATGGTGGCGATCGCGAAAATATAGGCGGTCGCCATCACGGTCAGGTAGTAGTCGTTGCCCGCCGCGATAAAGGGAAAGGCGAGGCCCAGCGCCAGCAGCAGCATCCAGCCGATTTTGCCATCGATATATTTCATGATCAGCGCGCTCCGGTGGTGAACAGGCCTTGCGGACGCACCGACAGCACCAGGACCAGCAGCACGAAGGCGATGATGTCCTTGTAGTCGGTCGAGATATAAAAGGCGCCAAAGGATTCGGCAAAGCCGATGATCAGGCCGCCGAGGATGGCGCCGGGCACGCTGCCCATGCCGCCCAGCACGATGATCACGAAGGCCTTGGTGATGACGAGATTGCCCATGGCCGGGTAGACCAGGTTGATCGGCGCATACAGCGTGGCGGCAACGGCGGCCAGCACGCCGGAAATGGCGAAGGTCATCATGGCGACGCGGTTGGCGTCGATGCCGACCAGCGCTGCGCCGTCACGGTTCTGCGCCATCGCAATGATGGTGGCGCCGGTGGTGGTCTTGCGCAGGAACAGGTGCAGACCCAGCATCAGCGCGAAGGCGGCGACGATGATCAGCAGGCGCTGCGACGGCAGCGTCACGCCGCCCATCGAGATAATGCCGGCATATGGCGTCTGCATGCGGCGGAAGTCGGCGCCGAACATGGCCTGCGCACTGGCTTCCAGAAACAGCAGGATGCCGATGGCGGCGATCATGTGGTGCAATCCCTCGTGGTGGCGCAGCGGATGGAACACCAGGCGCTCGGCCAGGACCGCGATCACGGCAACCACCACGCCGGCGCCCGCCATGGCGACCCAGTAATTGAGCCCGAAACTTGACATGAAGAAGAAGGCAGCAAACGCGCCCACCATATAGAACGCGCCATGCGCAAAATTTGGCACGTGCATGATGCCGTACACCAGCGTTAGCC
>JBARIW010000058.1:0-77866 GCA_049799955.1 Pyrinomonadaceae bacterium | reverse complement strand
CAAAATATATGCGTGTTTCTGCCAATCGGTGCTCAAGCCCATATAATTCAAGCCGAAATCGACGTGAATCAAATCGCCGCGCTCCAGAACCATCGATTCGCTCGCGACATTTAAAAACTGCAACGGGTCGGTTTCCTTCGGCGACAGCCTTTGCACGCGCAAATCGGGTATGAACCAGACGGACAAACCCAGATTATTTACCTGCTGCATCAGCCACCAGCGAACGTCGCCGACGGTTGTTTTGCCCGGCGTGATGACTTCGTTTGAAAGCGCGCGGCGCGTCAAAATATCGGTGGCGAGAACCGCCGTTCGATAATGCTCCGATTCTTCGGCGAGGCGCGTGTCGAGATAATCGGCGATGAACTTTTTGCCCGAAACGAAGCGCGATTCGTAATCTTTGCCGAGCGTTTCGGTTAAATATTTATAACCTTCGTAGGTAATTCCGTCGGATTGACCGCGATTGCTGCCGAAATTCAAAGCGATTGTTTTCGGATTTCTTTCCGAAACGATTTTTTTAATAGTTTCCGCTATTTTGCTTCCCGGCGGATTCAAAACCTCATAATGATTGCGCAAATGCTCGTCATCGTAGCGCACGATGGCGAACTTTTCCAATTTTCCGCCGTTATCGGCGAAAATGAAAAAATCGCGTCTGCCCATAAACGGCAGCGGCGGCGTAATATATTCGGTTACGGCGTCAGGGTGAAATTCCTCGTTGACGACAATCCACATCGACACGTTATGCTTTCGCATCATCGGAAGAAGAATCGTGTCAAGACGTTTTTTCAGCCACTCTTCGCGCACTTTTACCTGCTCGCGCACGGAAAGAAGCTTCGGCATCGGCGGAATTTTTTCATTCGATTTGTTTTGCGGGAAAGCGAAATTTCCAAATACGAAACAAGTCAGGAAAATAGAAAACAGAAATTTTGTTTTGGGCATATTTTTAGTAATGATTTTATTTCGAGTTTTAGCGCAATTTTTTACAAAACGCTAATCAATTACAAACTTTACACGCGCGCTTAAATTTACGGTCTATCACAGAACACATTCTCTTGCGCCTGAAAGAGTGCGAGTTAGATTTAGTTACGTAAATCACGAATTATTGTTATTAAAATTACCGGAAAATTTTTCTTGCCGGTCGTAGCCCAAAAATTATTTTCCTGTAAGAAGCGAATAAATACTTGTAATTATGGGAACTAAAACCGTTATAATGGTAAATACATTTTCCAAAAAACTGGTTTTTATGCCTAACGCCGCTTCTAATTTCTCATTTCTTTCATACCATATATTCCAGTCATCTTCTCTCGGCAAATCCGGTGGTAAAAGCTTTTCAGACAATTTACGCCCGACATCGAAAGTGTGCAGATATGTCGGCAGATATGTTAGCGCGAGCAAAACCGTGTGAAAAACTCCATAAAATAAAATAATATTTGTTTCTTTCAAAGCCTGTTGGGCAGCGCATTCCGGCATTGCTCTCATCAAGTTCAATTTGGCAGCAATAATCAAAGTAAAAATTGTCAGGTTTGAACAAAGGTAAAGAAGGATTCGAAATAATTTTTCCTTTAACTCTCTATACTGGCTAACGGAGAATTTATCGGGTTTTTCACATATTTTTCTTAGCGAGCCTTCAATGTATAGAATACACAATCCGCCTATCGAGCTTGATAAAGAGACAAATAATCCGGTAGCAATGCTTTTGAAAAAAGTCGCGCCAAACGGATACTGGCACTGATACTTAAAAAAAACCTGGCTCGGAAATATAACTAAAGGAACATAAAAAACAAACCAGATAATTCCGCTTACGAAGATAAAGGAGAAACTTAAATTAAAATTTTTCTTTAAGTTACGTAAAAATTCGATTAAAGGAAAAAAAGTCGCGCCGGAAAAAATAAATTGTAAAAAAAGCAGAAAAAGCCAAACTCTCGTTTCGGATTTGTTAAGAAATTCCGCCTCAATCTGTGAATAATCAAAGAAAAGAACTAACAATCCGATAAGAAAGCCGAAAAACGCGCCTAATAAAACCTTTATCGGAAGCACACTTTGCCAGAAAAGATTTGATAGGTATGACAAATTCGGGCGTTTAATCTTCATATCATTTAAATGCCTAAAATAAAAGTCATTAATTGATTTTGGAAATGTATTATAAAAAACATTAAAATACAATTAGGATTTCAAAATAACTACAATACAAATTTGATTTTAAGAGGATATTAAAGGGTGATTGATTTTACATTAACCGAAGAGCATATTGCTTTACAACAAACCGTCCGCGAATTCGTGAAAGGCGAAGTTGCGCCTTTTATTAAAGAATGGGACGAAAAGTCGCATTTTGAACGCTCCGTTTTTGACAAGATGGCTGATTTGGGACTGATGGGCGTGTGCATTCCCGAACAATACGGCGGCGCTGGATTTGATTATATTTCGCTCGGCATCGTCTGCGAAGAGCTCGAAGCGATGGACACGTTTCTGCGCGTGGCAATGAGCGTTCACGTCGGACTCAATTCTTTGAGCGTTTATTCGTGGGGAACGGAAGAGCAGAAACAGAAATATCTCGTCCCGCAGGCGAAAGGCGAAAAGCTCGCGACATTCGGTTTAACCGAGTCGAACGCCGGTTCGGACGTTATCGGGATGCGCTCGAACGCGAAACGCGACGGCGACGATTGGATTCTGAACGGCGAGAAAATGTGGATTTCGCTCGGCGATGTCGCCGACCATTTTTTATTTTTCTGCTGGACTGATGAAGAAAAACGCAAAAACCGCGACCATTCGGGAATGAGCTGTTTTATTGTCGAACGCTCGATGGCGGGATTTTCTTCCGGCACGATTCACGGAAAGCTCGGAATCCGCGCGGGAAATACGGGTTATTTTTCTTTGCAGGACGTTCGGGTTTCGCAGGAAAATATGCTCGGCAAAGAAGGCGAAGGCTTTAAGATTGCGATGTTCAGTCTTGAAAACGGTCGTTACACGGTCGCTTCGGGCGCGACGGGCGTGATTCGCGCTTCGCGGGACGCGTCCACCGCTTATGCGAATACGCGCGAAGTTCAGGGACAGAAAATCGGGAATTTCCAGCTCGTCAAACAAAAAATCGCCGATATGGAAGCCGATTATGAAATGTCGCACCTTTTGTGGCTCAAATGCGGTTATCTGAAAAATCAGGGCAAGCCGAGCGCAAAAGCGGCGTCGATGGCTAAATGGCAGGCGACGGTTCGCTCGGAAAAAGCGGCTTCGATGGCGATTGAGGTTCACGGCGCAAACGGCTACACTAACGATTATCCGGTCGAGAGATATTTGAGAAACTGCAAAGCGGCGGTGATTTACGAGGGAACGCGCGACATTCACACGCTGATGCAGGCGGATTGGGCTTTGGGCTTGAAAAAAGAGAAGGCTGCGCGTGTAACTTTGCCGCCTTATCAGGCGACTGACGCAAAAGATGCTTCCGCTTAAACCGGCAAATATCTAAAACAAATAAAAAGGCGAGAGAACTTAAATTCTCTCGCCTTTTTTAATTAACTAAAAAGTTAATTACATTTTCTTGACGCTTTTGAAGAATGCTTTAACGTCAGCCATGTGTTTTTCCATGCTCGATTTTGCGGCATAGATGTTGGCGAGAACCGGTTTTTTCGGCGCGTCGATAACGGTTAAATCCCAGTTAACGTCTTCGCCTTCGTTTTTCGCCGTTCCGCTCATCGACCAGCCTTTCATTCCGTTGACATCGATGTCCGAGCCTTTGTCAACGACTTTAACATCGTCGAGATAGTCGTCAACTTCTTTGGCGGCTTCGGTCAGGATTTTGGCATAGTCGCCGTCTTTCGGAACGGTGAAACGAATGTCAACGCCTTCGTCTTCGGTTTTAACAATCGTATCTTCGCCGTCTTTGCTGAACTTGAATCCTTTCGGAACAGTCATCTGGATTCCGGCTTCTTCGATTTTAATGACCTGACCTTCGGTTGTCGAAGCAGCCGTGTTCGAAGTCGTGTTTGTCGTATTCGCAGTATTGGTTGTGCTATTATTTGTCGAATTGACAACTACAGCCGTGTTTTTGTTTGCTGTGTTTGCCGTATTAGCAGTGTTTGTGTTGGTCGCAGCAGGGCAAGCCGACATAACGAGGGCAAGCGCACCGATACCTACTATTGATAAGTTCTTAATTTTCATTTTATCTTCTGATTCCTAATTTTTAATACTTGATGTTTGTTTGCGAAAAGTTTCACTTTTTGCTAACAAGATGCTGATGTTACCAGTTTTATAAATTTTTGCAAGGTGGAAAATAAAAAAAGCCCGAGAGTTTCAGGCTTTTTCAGTGAATTTATTTTAGTTTTTATTTTGCCGCGTTGGAAATTTGAAGATGTTTATTTCATCTTCTCATTATCGTCAAACTGGTTTGTAAATTTCCATTCGCCGTTTTCTTTGACGAAGTTAAATTTCGTCCAGTTTACATAAGTTCCGCCTTTGATTTCGGCAGAAGCTTTGTCGCCTTCGATTTTTTCGTTGCGGGTTTCGACGGGTTTGTCGAGAACCTCGTATTCAGCCATATAAGCCGCAATCGATGTTTTCTTTTCGTCTTTCATATCCGCTTCGACTGATTTGATAAAATCCGCCGTCAGAACTTTTTTCAGCGCGGCATCGTCTTTTTTCTTCAGCGCGTCGTAATAGGCTTTAACTACCGGCGTAATCGTCGGAGCATTATTTTCCGTCGGCGCTTCGGGCGTTTTTTTCGGGATAAGAACGCTGTTGTTGGCGGCATTGTTTGCCGCGTTCGTGCTGTTGTTTGTCGTATTTGTGTTCGTATTCAGCGGATTCGGATTACTCGGGCATCCGGTCAGAAAAAACGTAAAAATTAAAATGGTCGTAAAAAATATAATTTGAAAACGCATTATTTTCTCCTAAAATATGTAAAATAATCTCAAAGCACAAAAGTATAAACGATTAGAGCGCAATGAACAAAACATATCAAACCGAATTTCGCCGACTTTTTCTAATAAACGATTTGCCCGAACCCTTGACGCGAGCCGACACGCACCTGCAAATTTTCGATAATTACATCGAAAATACAAGGCTTCGACTGCGCCGCGTACGCATTCCGCAGACGCGCGAGCAAACGTGGATGCTCGAACATCGCTTTCCGGCTGATGAAACTAATCTGGCGATTTGGAAGATTGCCGAAATGTTTTTCCACGAAGAAGAATACGCGGTTTTCGCGCATTTCGAAGGCGTCGAAATCCGTAAAAATCGATATTTTTACGAGCTTGACGACAAACGAATCTCGATTGACGTTTTTCTGGGCGAGCTTTGGGGCTTAAATATGGCTCGAATCTGTTTTGAAACCGAAGAGGAAATGGAACATTTCGAAGCGCCGCCGTTCGCCGTTTTCGAAGTTACAAACGACAAGTTCTTCACCGGCGAGAATCTGGTCGGAAAGAAATTTTCGGACGTGCAAACCGAATTCGAAAAAATCAGCGCGATTCATCAGGTGATTCTGGAAGTGCAAGATGAGTGAATAGTGAACAGTTTAAGACTCTTTTCTTCACTGTTCACTGTTCACTTTTCATTATTCACTATTTAGTTCTCGGCGCGTTTATCGGCACGAATCTGTCCATCGATTGGTTGATTTGCAGGTAAATCTGGGTTTCGCGCGGAATCAGGTTTCGCCAGTTTGCGCCGCCGCGTTTGATGTAGCCGGGAAGCTTTGCCGGGTTTGAATTGTAGCCTGCCGACATCAGTTCGGCGGGCGTGGCGATTCCGCTTTGAACGGCTTCGAAGACGGTCTGGCTGGCGAGCAAATCCGTCCAGGTCATCTGCATATAAAGCAGCATCGCCTGCGCCGCGTTCTGGTGATTGCGCATTCCTTCGACAAAATCGGGAATCAAACCGACATTGTAATAGCGCTGGCGAATCATATAATAAGTCGAAGGAATCATCTGCACCATTCCGCCCGCGCCTGCCGAGCTGACCGCGTAGCGATAAGTCTGACCTTCGTTCAAAGCGTAAAGCGCGTAAACTTCGTTAAAAAGCTGCAAATGATTTTCCGTCCAGAAACGCTGGTGGTCGATATGCTCGACAATCGCCAGACGCTCGGCAATATCGGCGACCTGCGGCGTAACAAAAATGCCTTTTTCGCGCAGTTTTTCACGCGCTACATCGAGCGTGTTGCGCATATAAAGCTTTCCGGCGTTGATAACTTCTGGCGTAACCAAGCCCGGATGCGTTGACATATAATAAGCCGTTTCGATAAATCGCCCGTCGCGTATGACCGGATACTGCACCATTAAAGGCAGATGAGCCTTGTTGTTTTGCCCGACAATCGTTACGGGCGTATTGACGCCGTTGGCGCGAACAATATAAACATTTACGGGTTTTGCCTTCGAAGTGGTCGTTGCGTAAGTCGCTCCGCGCGTCAGAAACGAATCTTTTGTAATCACGACGTAATCAATCTGCTTCGTGTCGTAATCGTAGAAAGCGATGCGCACAAATTCCATCGGCAAAATCGAACTGGTCAGAGCAGTCGCAATCGGGCGCGCGAACATTTCACGCTTTGCTTCGGCGAGTTTGCTTTTGATTTCGCCGAATTTTAAGGTTGTAAAAGAAGTGTAAACCTGCGGAAAAGTCTGGATAGAAGTGTTTGGTCGGTCAATCGGAGTCGGATTTTGAACAACTGTCGGCGCGGCGGTCGGTTTCGGAACAGGCGTCGGTGTCGGCGACGGCAGATTATCCGTAACGACGACGACTTTCGGCAGAGGAGTAGGCGAATAAACCGGGTTTGTGTTGACGACACGCTGGCGCGTCGGCGTCGGCGAAGGCGCAGCCGTTTGAGAAAAAACGGAAATCGAAAGACACAGAGAGACACACAATCCGGTTAAAATTCTTTTCTTCATACTACTTCTTCAGTTTTGAGCTTTGAACATTTCGGGCGAGATTATTCAGCGAATCTCTTACCGGCGACAAGGATTTATCGCTTTTATAAAGATTCGCCTATTTTATAAATGGTTGTCAAACTTATTGCGAAAAAATTATGGTTTCAACAATAAATGCTTATGGATGTTTGAAACTTGTTATGGAAATAAGTTTTACTGTAATTTATTACTTTTATGAAAAAGCTTTTTGGAACAGACGGAATGCGGGGGCTTGCGGGAGTTTTTCCGCTTGACGAGCAGACAATCTTCATCACAGGCAAATCTCTGGCGCGGCAGTTTCGGGAAAAGCTCGGCAGAGAGCCGCGATTTATAACGGGCAGAGACACGCGCGAGTCGGGCGAATGGATTGAAAAAGCCTTTCACGCAGGCGCGAACTCGGAAAACGCGCATTGCGAATCGGCGGAAATTATCACCACGCCGGGCGTCGCTTTTCTAACAAAAAAATTCGATTTCGACGCCGGAATCGTCGTCAGCGCATCTCATAACCCGTTTCACGACAACGGAATCAAGATTTTCTCGCCGAGCGGCAAAAAGATTGACGGCGAGACGGAAAGGGCGATTGAGAAAGAGATTTTTAATAGTCCCAAGTCCCAAGTCCCAAGTCCCAAGTCCCAAGTTGATAATTCAAAGTTTTATCAATATCAAAACGCATATCTAGAATATCTCGCGGGCGAATTTGAAAATCTTTCGCTCGAAAATTTCAAAATTGTCATCGATTGCGCCAACGGCGCGGCGACAAATCTTGCGCCGAAGCTTTTCGAGAGCTTCGGCGCGGAAATCGTCGTTTTTCATTGTGAACCTGACGGGCGAAACATAAATGAAAATTGCGGCTCGCTTTTCGTCGGAAATCTGCAAAAAAAGGTTGTCGAGGAAAAAGCCGATTTCGGCGTTGCGTTTGACGGCGATGCCGACCGCGCTTTGTTTTCGGACGAAAAGGGAAATCTGGTTGACGGCGACGCGGCGCTCTGGATTATGGCGCAGCATCTGCACCAGCACGGAAAGCTGCAAAATCAAAAAATCGTCGCAACCGTGATGAGCAACATCGGGCTGGAAGTCGCGCTAAAGTCAAAAAACATCGAACTTCTGCGAACTTCGGTCGGCGACAAATATGTTCTGGAAGAGCTTCTGAAAACCAATTCCGCCATTGGCGGCGAACAGTCCGGTCATATTATTTTTCCTTCGAGAAGCCTTGTCGGCGACGGAATGCTGACGACGCTTTTTGTGCTCGAAGCTTTGAGTGAAAACGGAAAAACTCTGTCTGAAATGACTGAAGGCTTTTCGAGATTTCCGCAAATTCTGGTCAACGTAAAAGTGCGCGAAAAGCTTCCGTTTGAAGAAGTTGCGGAAATTCGGGCAGCTTCGTCGCAAATAGAAAATGAACTCGGCGGCAAAGGCAGGTTGCTTCTTCGTTATTCGGGAACGGAAAATCTGGCTCGCGTAATGATTGAAGGCGAAAATCAGGCTGAGATTGAAGCGCAGGCAAATAAACTTGCGGAAATTATCAAAAAAAGTTTGGGGTAAAAATGTTCACGGTAATTTATCGCTGGCGAATCAAGCCGGAATTGGAAGAGCAGTTTATCGAAAGCTGGTCGGAAATTACCGGACATTATCTGGAAAATTTCGACGGCGCGCTCGGTTCGCGCCTGCATCGCGGCGGCGACGGGCTTTGGTACGCCTATGCGCAATGGCAATCCGACGCGCATCGTCAGCGTGCTTTTCAAAACGCGCCAAAAATGCCGGCAGGAGAAAAAATGAGAGAAGCGATTGAAGAATCCTTCCCGGAAACGCCGCTCGAAATAGTTTCGGATTTCTTAATTTCGCCTGTAAAAACTGAATTATAATTTATTCATTTGCCAAGTCGAAAAAAAGAGGTGTATTATTAAAAGCAATTGAGACGGTTGGTGGAACCTCCGTCTCTAGTGGTTGCTGGGGTGAGGACAGTAGCCACGGATTGGCAGGTGCGGTGCACTCCTACGTTGCTTCACCTGCTTTAAAAAATAAAAGATTTTAGCCGCGAGATAACTCAAAAACTTGCGGCTTTTTCTTTTTGCTTTTTTTCGGCAAAAAATCTATTTTCAAATCTAATGAATCCAGTCAGCGTAAAAACCGTCAAATCTTCCTCGGAATACGAAATCGAAATCTCACGCGACCTGCTGAAAAATTGCGGCGATTGGGCGCGGAAGCGTCTGCCTGTTTCGACAAAAAAAATCGTTATTGTTTCAAATAAAAAAGTTTTTCGGCTTTATGGCGAAAAGGTAAAAAACAGTCTTGAAAATCAGGACTTTGAAGTTTCCGTCCGGCTTATGAAGGACGGAGAAAAGTATAAAAATCTTCGCTCGCTGGAAAACGCGCTGAAATTTTTCAGCGAAAACAGACTGGCGCGAACCGATGCGGTTGTCGCGCTCGGCGGCGGCGTGGTCGGCGATTTAGCCGGTTTTGCGGCGGCGATTTACCTACGCGGAATTGCTTTTTTGCAGATTCCGACGACGCTTCTGGCAATGATTGATTCATCCGTCGGCGGAAAAACTGCCGTTAATTCCGATTTTGGCAAAAATTTAATCGGCGCTTTTCACCAGCCGAGAGGCGTTTTAATCGATGTTGAAACGCTGAAAACTCTGCCGTCGCGTGAATTGACCGCCGGATTTTGCGAAGCAATCAAGCAAGGCGCGATTGCGGGCAAAAAATTATTTAACCAAACTGCACAATTTTTGAAATATTATTCGCCAAACGATTTTAAGAAACATTTTTCGGATGAAATTTTTTCGTCAAAACTGGAAAATCTAATTGCCGCGCAAGTCGGCTTCAAAGCCGAAATCGTTCTCGGCGACGAGCGGGAAGACGTAACCAGAAAAGACGCTAAATCGCGTAAAGTCTTAAACTTCGGACACACGGTCGGGCACGCGCTGGAGAAGATTACGAACTACGAATATTTCAAACATGGCGAAGCCGTCGGCTACGGAATTTTAGCCGCTGCGAGAATTGCAAATAACATTGGCATTTTTGATAAAAATGAGTTAAACTCGTTAAACGATGTTATTGGTTTAGCCGGTAACCTGCCGAATACGGATAATATCGAGGTAAAGGATGTAATTGAAGCCTTCGAATTTGATAAAAAGTCAATAGATACAAGCCTTCAGTGGATTCTTTTAAGTAAAATCGGAAAACCCGTAATTGTCGGCAGCGAAAAAATTCCCGCAAAAATTTTGCTGAAATCTCTCAACACAGTCTTAAAAGAAAAGTAGCTTCTGAAATCTGGGAGTTAGAAATGAAAAAAAATATTGGAAAAAATCACCGCAGTGAGCGCGGCGGTGCAGGCATGAAGCTTGTTCTTGTTTTGCTCGGTTTGTTTATTGTCGGACACGGTCTGATAAATTATATTCCTGTTGCCTATAACGGCGCGAGCTTTCAGGAAGAGATGCAAACCGCGGTCGTGCAGGGAACGGCTCTGCCGACGGGCAGCAATCCGCTCGCAACAGTTAAAGCGAGAATAAAGCGTGTGGCGACGGCTAGCGACATTCCGCCGGATGCGTTTATGGAAGTCAAACAAGCCGGTAACGTAATTCAGGCGCGTGTCGTGTATTCAAAACAAGTCGATATTTTGCCGTTTGGTCTTTACACGTATCAATATCATTTTGACCACACGGCGACACCGACCGGATTTTTAGCAAAACAATAATTTAGACGGCGGCAAGCGCAGCTTGAACTTTCATCGGTTGAATCTGCACAAGGCTTTGCGGCGCGTCCGCGAGCCACGTTGTCGGGCAAACGCCGCAGGTCGTGCATTTTTCAACCGCCGGACACGGTTTTGAAGAAAGCGCTTCCTGCGATTTTTCGTGTTCTTCTTTCAGAAATTCAAACGAAAGTCCCGAATCGACGATTGACCACGGCAGAAATTCGTCATACGAGCGATTCCGCGAAGTGTGAAAATCCGCGTCAACGCCCGTAACACGCAGCGCTTCTTTCAAATTTCCTTTCAGACGCGCCGCCGTTTCGATAACTTTTCCGATTGTTCTATCGCCCGAAGAAAACAAAGCCTGCTCGTGCGCGATTCGCGCCGACATCCAGCGAACTTCGACGTTCGGAATTTTGGAAAGATTTTTCGCCACCCATTTCAGACGATTTTTTAATTCCTTCTCGTCGCAAATCGCGTCCCATTGCAGAGGCGTATTCGGTTTCGGCACAAATCCGTTCAAAGACGGAATAATTTTTCCGGCGCGCCCGAATTTTTTGCCCGCTTCGAGCATTCGATTTTTAATTCTTTCGACCAGAACAATCATTTCTTCAAGGTCTTCGTAAGTTTCCGTTGGAAGTCCGACCATCAGATAAAGCTTGACGGTGAGCATTCCTCTATCGAAAACCGCGCCGCAGATGTCAACGATTTCATCATTCGTCAGATTTTTGTTGATGACGCGGCGCAGTCTGTCCGAGCCTGTTTCGGGCGCGACGGCGATTTGCTGGTCGTTCGATTCGACAAGCGCATCGAGCAATTCGTCGGAAATTTGGTCGAGCCTTAAGCTTGAAACCGTGATGCGATATTCCATTTTTCGGAGTTCGCTTAAAATCGTGGAAATTTCGGGATGGTCGCAAACTGCTGTGGAAACAAGTCCGATTTTATTCGTTTTTTCGCGCCACTCTCTCGCTTTCGCCAGAATATCTTTTGCCGGGACGACGCGCGGCGGGTAATAATTATAACCAGCCCAGCAGAAACGGCAGCCCTGCGAACAGCCGCGCGAAATCTCGACGAGCAGTCTATCGCCCATTTCCGCGCCGGGCGACCAGATGGAAGTCGAAGGGCAAAAAATATCCTGATTGATAAGAAAATCGGCTAATTCCGTTTCGCCGCGTTTCATCGCGCGCCGCAAAGTTCCTTCTTTCGGATTGACTGCGGCTAATGCGCGTCCGACACGTTTCGGCACGCCTTCTTCTTTCGGAACATAATCGTAAACCGTTCCATCCGTGTTATAAACAACGTCATAAAGCGAAGGAATGTAAAATCCGCGCCCTATTTTTGCAAGATTCAGCAGAATTTCTTCTTTGGTTTCGTTTTCCAGAATTGCATCGGCAAGCTGAAACGCGAGAATTTCGCCTTCCCCGACAGCGATGATGTCCGTAAAATCGGCAATCGGTTCGGGATTTAAGAACGAAGCCGCGCCGCCCATTACGACGAGCGGGTGAAAGTGATTTCTGTCTTTCGACCAGACGGGAATCTGCGACATTTGCAGCATTCGCGCCATATTTAAGTAGTCGGTTTCAAACGAAATCGAGAAAGCGACGACATCGAAATCACGAACGGGCGTCTGCGTTTCCATCGAAAGCAGAGGCGTGCGTGTTTTTTCGTATTCGCGCATTTCGCCCGCGTCAGGCAGAAAAACTCTTTCGCACGAAACTTCGGGGATTTTATTAAAAAGCTCGTACATCGTGTGCAGCCCGAGATTTGCCATCCCGACGGCGTGAGTGTTCGGATAACACAAAGCAATCCGAAGCCGCGCGCCGCGCTTGATTACAAAACCTTCTTCCTGCGCGAGCTTATGTTTATAATTTTCTACAATTCTCTTACTCATTAAATATTACACCGAGCGGCAAACTTTACATTCTACCGATGTTTTGTGCGTTAAAGCAAATTTTTTAGATGCTAAAGAGGGCGGATTAGTGCGATTTAATCCGCTTTTGCTGAAATTCGGCAAATAATGCCCGTAAAACTTGTAATCCGCGCCGAAAAGTAGTAAAAACTTCTTATTCATAAATGCAGTAAAGAACGAGCACGGGGTGGCTTTTTATCTTATTTTTATATCGTCATTATACTTCTCGGAAGTGTGCTGAATTTTGTTCAAATTCAAATAAAAATTGAAACAGGAGATTTACTTATGAAAGTTATTAAAGGAAGCTTTTCTTTTCGTATCCTCGCGCTATTAGCGTTTATGGCTCTGCTGACACCGACCTTCGCACTCGCGCAGAAGGACGATAAAGATAAAAAGGATAAAGAGGATAAACAGCAGAAAAAAGAAGCCAAGCAGAATGATAAAGACGAAAAACGGGTCGAAAAACAGGTTCGTAAATATGAAGAGACTCTCGGCAAAGCGCAGGATAAATACGTCAAAGACGCCGAATTTAAGGAAGACGTAGATTACGAATATCGCCGCATCCAGAAAGAGCACGCGCAGTTTGCCTTTCAAATGAACACGCTCGATTCGAGCGACGAGATGCTCACCTACAGCGGCGACAAAATTCCCGGCGAAGATACGCTGTATGACAATCTTCTGGCGCAGGATTACGTCAATCGCGTCGGTCAATCGCTCGTGCCGATGAATTCCGACAAGCGTTACGGCTTTAAGATTACGAGCCGACCGATGCCCGACGCGCGCTCGCTTTCGACCGGAACGATTTATGTTTCGACCGGCTTGCTGTCCTTAGTCGATAACGAAGCGCAGCTCGCATACATTCTCTCGCACGAAATCGCGCACATCGAACGCGACCATTGGAAACAGGACGTATTGGTGGCGAAATGGATTGAAGAAGCGACCAAAGACCAGGAAAGACGCGGAAGTATTTTCGGCGCAATCGCCGGTGTCGCGCTTGGCGGATTGGCAGGCAGCGGCGCGAACAGTATGTTCAATATGGCGATTTTCGGCGCGGCAATCGGAAAATCCGTTGCCAAACTCGTTGACCGCAAGTCGTTTGAATGGTCGCTCGCGCAGGAAGACGAAGCCGACAAACTGGCGCTCGATTATATGCTGAAACGCAATTACGACGTGCGCGAAGTTCAAACGTTTTATGAAACCTTAAAAAGCGCCGCGATTGAAGACCCGCGCATCGAGCTTGACCGTTTTGCCGACCGCGAGCGCACGGAAGACCGTCGCAAAGCGGTCAACGCGTGGATAAATTCCGCCGATTCTTCGCAGCTTTCCAAAACGCTGATTGGCGCGAGCAACCTTCGCGGCAAATCTTTATCGATTGACCGCAATACGGCGGTCGTCGTCAACCGCGTCAATAAAAATCAGGTGATAATGGCGGAAGACATCAAAACCAAAGTTATGAACGGCGATTTGATTGCCGGCGACGGCGAGTTTGAAAATATTATGGCGACGCTCAAACGCGACAACGGAATATCGGCTTTTTATTACGATATGTATAAGCTTGCCGCCCGGAATCTGAGCCAATCGCTGGCGATTCGCTCGGACGACGCGACCGGATATTTCTATTACGGAAAGGTTTTGAAATTAACCGCGCGCAAACCCGGCGAAAAAGAACAGGCATTGCAAATGTTTGCCAAAGCTATCGAGCTCGACGTGCGCGGCGCAAATCCGCAGGCGAGACTTTATTTAGCTTTGACGAAAATGAGCGGGCGCTCGACCAATAATATTCAGGAAGTCGTCAAAGATTTGAAGGAATACGTAACGATGTATCAAAGAACAAAAGGCGGTTCGCTGCCGCCGAATATGAGCGTCATTTACGATTATCTTCAGGAAGCGGGCGAAGCCAACTGGAGCGTGGTTCCGGTAGCAAACGTGAAGGAAACTTCATCGACGACGACTACCGTTCCGGTCAAAAAACAATAACCTGTTGAACCTTTTTGCGGAAACACGCGCGAAGTAAGTGTGAAAAAATTGCTCTTACTTCGTGCGCGTCTTTCGCATTGCTACATAAAACAAATATGAAACCGCACAAATTTCTTCTGCCGTTTTTATTTCTGCTTATTTTTATCGGCTCGCTCGCGGCGCAGTCGCGCGAGCCTTTCATCTTTGAAATGCCCGAAGTTTCCGGCGCGCGCTACACAAAGCCGGTCATTCGCCTGCCGCAAAAGGAAATTCCGTCGCTCAAATTTCGCGTGCTCGAACCGTTTGCGAAAGATATAACCTACGGAAACATCATCGTTACGCTCAACGGCGAAGGCATCAATCGCGGCTGCGGAAAATCCGCCGACATGGAAGGCAAGGTCGTCGTCTGCAAGCCGCGCGAGGAAATGCTCGGCGGCTACCGGCTCGCAAAAGGCAAAAACGTCATCGAGGTCAAGGCGACCGACAAGAAACAGCGCGAATATTACGCTTCTTATCTTCTGATTTTGGGCGACAAAACGGCGGTTGTCGAAAAACCCGACTGGGAAAACGGGAAAGCGGAAAGATTTACAGGCAAAAAATTCGCCGTCGTCATCGGCATTTCCGATTATCAATTTACCGACGCCGGGCTGAAAAATCTGAGTTACGCGGACGACGACGCGCAGGCGGTCGCCGCGTTTCTGCAAACTCCTGCGGGCGGCTCGTTTTCGAGCGGAAACATCAAGCTTCTGCTAAATACGGATGCGACCTTGATGGCGGTTCGCGCGGCTCTGACCGATACGTTCAAACGCGCAAAAGCCGACGATTTGATTTTTATTTTCCTCGCCGGACACGGCGCGCCCGACCCGCTTGCGACGCAGAACATTTATTTTCTTTTGACCGATACAAAGGTCGTCGATATGTCTCAAACTGCGTTTCTGATGAGCGAGCTGAAACAAATGCTCGACACGCAGGTCGTCGCGCAGCGCGTAATCGTGATGATTGACACCTGCCACAGCGCGGGCGTTAATCAAAAGACAAAATCAATCGTTTCGGGAAGACAGCTTGAACAGGAAGGCGACGAAAATAATATTACCAATTTCTACCTGACGAACCAGCTTTTCAAACAGACCGGACGCGCTATTTTGACATCTTCCGACGTAAACGAAGTCTCGCAGGAATCCTCAAAATGGGGAAATCACGGCGTCTTCACGTGGGCGCTTCTCGAAGGCTTAAAAGGCGGCGCGGACTTAAACGGCGATAAGCTAATCACGGCGGGCGAGATTTTCCAGTTCACCCGCGCAAACGTCCAGAAAGCAACGAATTTCCAGCAAAACCCGCGCGCTTTGCCCGGTTCGAACAAGGATTTAACGCTGGCTTTCGCGGCAGTAAAGTAATTTCTATGAAAAAAATCAAAATTATTATCCGTGTGATTTTTCCGGTAATGCTGTTTTTTATATCGGCGAGTTTCGCCCACGCGCAGATTGACGATACAAATTCGCGCTCGATTACTTCGACGGATTTTCAGGCGCAGCGTCCGAAAAATAGCGAAAAAAACAGCGCGTCGATGAAAATGACTGTAACAACATCTACAAACGTCAAACGTAAGAAAAATATTGCCGTCGTTACCAATCCGAAGCGCCGTTATAATCTGGTCAAAAAAATCCCGAACAAAGTTTCGGTTGCGGTAACGACCAATAAAACCAATCCAAATAAGACGACTGTAACGACAAAACAGAATAATCAGAAAACTCTTAAAACGGAAGAGCTTGGCGTTACGTTTTGGCGACTTCGACCGAAAAGCGCGGACGACGACGACGCGCCGATTTTTTCAGTCAAAATAAATAATCAGGCGGAAGACTGGACGGCGGAAAGAGTCGGCTCGACGACGAAATTTCGCAAGGGCGACCGCGTTCGGTTTACGATTGAATCTTCGCGGACGGGTTATCTTTACATCGCCAACCGTGAAATTTACGCGGACGGCACGACCGGTCAAGCCGAGATAATTTTTCCGACTTTGAGGACGCGCGGCGGCGATAATCGCGTGACGGCGGGCAGCCTGATTGAAATTCCGGCTTCGACCGATTCAGTTCCGTATTTTACGGTCAAACCGCGCCGCGCAGATTACGCGGGCGAAGAGCTTCTGGTCGTGATTACACCTGAAAAACTTTCCGGCATCGAGATTGGCTTGCGCGCGCAGGCGATTTCGCTCGAAATGCTCCAAAAATGGATGGAAGACTGGTCGGCGGAAGTCGAGATTTTCGACGCCGAAGACGGCGAAGGCGTCGCGTACACAACAAATGAAGCGCAAGCCGCAAACTCGCAAAGCCGCGCTCTGACGCAGGAAGAACCGCTCCCGCAGACGATTTACCGCGTTCGGATAAATGCCGATTTGCCGCTTGTCGTGCCGTTTCAGATGCAGGCGCAAGTTCCTTAATTTTATTTCACCACAGAGGCACAGAGATTTTAAAAATGAAACCGCACGAAAACGCAGCCAGATACAGATTTTTGTTTTTTCTCTGTGTCTCTGTGTCTCTGTGGTGAAAATTCTTTATGTTGACGAACGGAAAAAGACTCGACGGGCGTTATGTTATCGGCGAACAAATCGGCGGCGGCGGTTTCGGCGCGGTTTTTCTGGCGGAAGATACGCGTTTTAGCGGCAAAAATCTGGTTGCCATCAAACAGATTCTGCAAAACAATCCGCAGATTGCCCAATCCTTCCGGCGCGAAGCCGACCTTTTATACAATCTGAGCCACACGAACCTGCCGAAAGTAACCAACTGTTTTCAGGAAGATAACGCGAATTATATCGTCATGGATTATATTTCGGGCGAAGATTTGGCGCAGAAACTGATGAAGGGAAAGCGCTTTTCCGTCGAGGAAGTTCTCAAAATCGCCGATAAAGTTCTCGACGCGCTCGAATATCTTCATTCGGTAACGATTTTTCACCGCGACATCAAGCCGCACAATATCAAAATCGATGAAACGGGCAAAATTTACCTGCTCGATTTCGGGACGGCGAAGGGAACTTTCGACGAATCGACGCTGACGCAAAATGTCGGGCAGAGCATCACCGGATTTACGCCTTTTTATGCGCCGCTCGAACAGGTTTTGCGCGTTGACCCGAATTCTTTTCTGCTTCTACAGTCAACCGATTCGCCGCATCTGGCAGAGTTTCTGGAGAAAAAAACGGACGAAAGAAGCGATATTTACAGTCTCGGCGCGACGCTTTATCATCTTTTGACGCGACTTTCGCCGGAAAAAGCGACCTCGACGTTTCGCGCTTTTTCGGTTTGGTCGGGAAAAGACGAACCTTTGCCAAATATCCGGGAATTAAACGGGGAAGTTTCGGCGGAATTTGCAAACGTCATTAATCGAAGTCTTGCGCTCGAACCCGAAAATCGCTTTCAAACGGCGGCTGAATTCAGACACGCGCTGAAAAATATGGAAAGCGCGAGCAATACGGCGGAAATTGTAAATTATTCGACCGAGCAAACCGTAGTTTTGAATACAGCCGAACCGATTGTCAAAACGCAGTCGGTAAGCGAGCCGATTCCGCAAACGCAAATGAGCCGCGAGCCGGTTAATTTTACCGGGAAAAAAGAAGAAGCCGCGCCGATTTCGTTTGCGCCGATTCCGCAAATAGAAACGCCGCAGAAATCTTCTTCAGGCGCAAAATTCGCTATCTTCGGCGCTCTGGCTGTTTTGCTGATTGCTTTAGCCGGTTTGGGCGCGTGGCTCGGTTTGCGGAGTGCGCCGGAAAAAACTCCGAATCAGCCCGCAGCCGAAAAAAACGCGTCGAAAAGCGCGCGCGCTTTGACCTATTCGCTGCTCGTGCAGAAAATGCGCGACGGCAAGAAATACCAGGAACCGTTCGAATCGAGCGGGCAGGAGATTTTCGAGAACGGATACGAATTTCAGATGCGATTTACGTTGCCCGACGACGGTTATTGCTATATTTTCAACGAAGGTTTGAACGAAAAAGGCGAAAAAATATTCAACCTTGTTTTTCCGACTCCGAAGCAAAACGACGGGTTAAGCGGGGTTTCACCGATTCAGCGATACGAAACCGGCTGGAATAAATTTGAGGGCAACACCGGAACGGAAAATTTCTGGGTGATTTGGGACAAAATTCAGCCCGAAATCGCCGAAAAAGCGCGCGATAACGCTTTTCAAAACGATACGGGCGAAGTAACGGACAAAACTCTTGCGAATGATTTGAGAAATTATCTGGAAAAAAATAAGGAAACCAAAGCGGTTGTTTCCAAAGATGCCGAAAAGAAGCTTACGAAAATCGGATTCGAAGGCGATTCGACCGCCTGTCTGATTCAGCTCGAACACCGTTAATCCAGTCTTTCCTTAACTTCTTCAGCCAGAGCATCTTCGTGCTTGATGCCGACGCGCAGGCGGCGATAGATGCTCATAAATTGATTTGCGAGCCACGGAATCACAAAAAAAGCGAGAACGTAGCCGCGCCAGTCGTCAATCAAAAGTCGAAATCCCGTTAGAATCAAAATCAGAATCGTAACCCAATGGCTGAAACAATATTCGCAGGTGAAAACGTAAAAAAATTTGCGCTGAACGAGTCGTTTGCACGATTGGCTTTTATCGACACAAATATCGCGCCATTCGCGGAAAATTTCTTCCTGCGTAACCGTCCACGCAATGCTTCCGACGACCATCGAGAGAATTATGAGCCAGAAAATTTGGTTTGTAATCGACATTATTCAAATAGAATAAGATATAGAAACACAGATTAACAAGAAAATTATGCAGCAGCCGAAAGGCTGTATTCTTATTAACCAAACATTGAGACAAAACCGATAAGTTTTGACAATTATTCACTGTCAGAAAAAAATGAAATATTTTTATGAAAATCAGGCAAAAAACAAAATTGGATGAGTCTTCCTTTCATAACCTTGAATATTGATTTTGATTATCAAAGTGAATCAACCGTCAGAGGAAAGCGCCGAGATAACAAAAATCTAAATGGGAAATGTTATGACGCACGACTCCTACAATTTAACGGTTGGATTAAATTCCGGAACTCTCCAAAAGTCCCACGATAGAAATTCAAACAAAATTGCAAGAGTTAATAGTGTTTTAGCAAGCTTGGCTCAATCGCAACAGCAAAAACAGAAAAGAAGCCGGTTGTTCTGAAAAAGAATATCCGTTTTTTTCTGTTTTCCCGGTTAGGAAAGGGCTTAGTTTGTATAAAGCGAACCAAGTAGTTCAGTAACCGAGAGTCTTCTTACGAAACTCTTATGAAGTAATAAATAGGAGAAACTTTACTTATGATGGATTCAATTTTGTTTTGGAACGCGGTCGCGCTCGAAGCCAATCGCGTTAGTCACACTGACCCTGATAAAAGGGAGCAGAACGGTCCGACACTCTCAGCCAGAGCGTTGGCAATTATTCATTTGGCAATGTATGACGCTTACGCAGGAGTCGTCGGAGGTCCCGGTTTTCCTCGTTATTTAACTGCGCCGCCGCCGCCTCCGCCGGTCGGCACATCGGCAAAAGATGCCGTGGCGGGCGCGGCTTATACAACACTGGTCGGGCTTTACCCAGCACAGACAGAGTTTTTCGACGCGCAGTTAAATTGTTTTAACACAGCCGACCCGAGCTATGCCTTCGGGCAGTCGGTCGGTAAAACTCTTCTCGACTTGCGCTCGAACGATATGGACGGAAGAGATTGCGGTTATAGATTCTCGCGCAATCGAGGCAGACATCGCGTTGACCCGGATAATCCGGGACAGGGTTTTTACTCGCCTTATTTTGGAGCGCAGAACAGAGGTTTTTCCATCTCCGTCCGCCACGGTCTTAACCCGCCGCCTTTCTCAAACGGGACTAACGCAAAATATTTGCAGGCGCTCGCACAGGTGCGGGCAAAAGGTATCAGACCCGATTTGACGGGAACTTTGCCCGACGGGCTTTTCGCTAATCGGCGAAGCAGCCTGGAAACGACTATCGGTGTTTACTGGAGTTATGACGGCTCGGCTCGTCTGGGAACGCCGCCGCGTTTTTACAATCAAATAGTTCGTAAAGTGGCGAACTCGCAAGGCAACAACGAAGGACAAAACGCCAGATTGTTTGCCTTTCTCAATGCCGCGATGGGCGATGCCGCGATTCTGTGCTGGGAGCAGAAATATTGTCATGATTTCTGGCGTCCGGTTCTCGGCATCCGTGAACATGACGAAAGGCTCGGACCGAATTCGCCATATCCATTCGTGAGCGTCAATTTCAATGACGGCGACCCGGGGTGGCTGCCGCTCGGCGCGCAAAGCACCAATTCGAGAGACCCGATGAGCACGAATACGACGGGGATGAAAAACTTCACGCCGAATTTTCCCTCATACCCGTCAGGACACGCCACGTTCGGAGCCGCCGCCCTGCACATTACGAGGATGTTTTACGGCATTGCGCCGAACGATAAAAATAATGACCTGCTGGCTCCAAAGTTTGTTGTTTCCGATGAGCTTAACGGCGGAAATCGTGATAATGACGGAACTGTGCGCCCGCGATTCGCCCGCGCTTTTCCCGGAGGTTTGTGGGAAATGATTATCGACAATGCCACGAGCCGCGTTCTTCTCGGCGTTCACTGGATATTTGACGCCTTTGACTTTGTCGAAGACGACGACGGCAATCTGGTACCGGATTTAACCAACGAAAATATCGGCGGCGTCGGGCTGGGCTTGAGAATCGCCAGAGATATTTTTGCTTTTGGCGGCGGTCTCGCGCCGAAAATGACTCCGGCGGGAGTAGCGAATCCGCCAATCACAACGCCTCCGCCTAATTCGCCGATGCCGACACTTCCCAAACAACCGGCATCAGTCGGCGGCTGTGCCGACACAACGGGACGTGCTGCGGAGGAAGGAGCCGAATCGAAAGAAAAGGAATCGGTTGAGGATGTTTTCCCGCAAACTGAGGATTCAGACGCTTATCCGTCTGGAATTTCAGAGAAATAACACTGAATAAAATGGCTGTCGGCTTCGGGAACTGTAAAACCTGAAGCCGACATTAAATCTAAAATCGAAAGATTTTCACTAAATAAAAAACGAGTGATGAATTATTCCAACTCATCACTCGTAACTCTTCACGCTCTACTCTTTTTTTACTATTTTCCTTCAATGAAACGCTTTCAAACGCCGCGAGCGCGAAGGATGGCGCAATTTTCTGAGCGCTTTTAACAAAAAATTGCAACGCACACTGATGCAGGTTTTTATGCATCTCTTTTGCTCCATGCATAAATAGACTTCCGGAAACCGTCGCAATCTGAAATTTTTTTTTGATAAATAAGCAAAAGCGGCATAACACAGCCGTCATAACGGAAGCGATAATAATTCGAAATGGTGAGTTTAGATGTTGTCGGGGAATTTACCTGACGTTCTTGCCGGTTGATTTTCATCTTCCGCCGCAATTTCGCCTATCTTTTAGATTTTCCGGCGCACCTTCTCGAATTTTCGGCTAAACAAGTATAGTTCTAGTCCGCGATCAAATTTAAGATGGTCGTATTTTAACAGGAAGATCAAAAAAAGGAGAAAAGTTTATGAAACGTTCTATAACCCCGACGCTTTTGGTTTTATTCGCGCTTGTTGCGCTCGGCGTATCGGGTATTTATATTTTGCCGATTACAAACGTGTCCGCCGCCGGCTTTTCCGGCAAGATTTTTACGACGACTTTTGACGGGCAGCCCGTCAATGTAAACAATTATTCAAGTAAAGATGCAGTTTATCTGAGCGGCGGTCCGGTACATGAGGGTGCCGACGGACTCCCCGACGGCACATATTATTTCCAGGTAACCGGTCCCAGCGGGAACGATTTGCTCTCGACCGATTTGGCGGTTTGCCGGCAATTGATTGTAGCTTTCGGAGTAGTTGCCGCCGCCGACGGACCTGCTTGCCAGCATTCGACCGGCATTCCGAATTCGTCAGACGGTTCGATACCGGTCAAGCTGATGCCTTTTAACGACACGCCGAACCCGGGCGGTAATCACAAAGCCTGGTTAATTCGTAAGACTAATAACACCTCCGTTGCCGCTGACGGCATACATATCAATTTCAAAAACGCCGACGCAAAGTCAGAAGTTTTTAAAGTTAATTCTGTACCTTGCCCCAATTGCAGCCCGACTGTAATGCTTGGCGGAACGAAGTTCTACGACGCAAATCAAAATGCGTTATTCGACGACGGCGAAGTTCCGGTTGAAGGCGTGCGTATCGCGATTACTGTTACTGTCAATGAGGCTTCTACCACAAACGTCGTTACGACAAACGGCTCGGGTAATTGGAGTTTTGCCGTGCCGACAGGAGCGAGCTACCAAATCGGCGAGTACTTGCCCTTCACCGCGCCCCCCGACGAACCCGACTCATATTGGGCTCTAACCGCGCCCTTTGGTGACGTTGAAGGATTTCGCGGTTACAGCGGAACGGCGAGCGTAAATCTAGTCAATCTCGTCTTCGGCGGTATCTGTTTCCGTCCGAATGGGATTGCGCGGATAACGCCGTGTTCCGTTTCCTATGAGCCGCCGCCAACGTCATCGCCAACGCCAACGGTAACGCCAACGCCCTGCGACGGTGATTGTCCGACGGCAGAGTTGAGCGGAAAGAAATTCTACGATGCAAATCAAAATGCGTCATTTAACGAAGGCGAAGTTACGGTTCAGGGCGTGCGAATAGCGGTTGTGCTTACTACCGATGAAGGTACTACCATAACGGTCGTTACGACGAACGCAGACGGTAATTGGAGTTTGACTGTGCCGACGGGCGCGGCATATTTAGTTGGCGAATACGTGCCTGATACTTCTCCTGAGGACGATCCCGGCTCATATTGGGCGCAAACCGCGCCCGTAGCTAACGATGAGGGATTTCGCGGTTACAGCGGGACGGCGAGCGAAAATCAAGCCGGTCTAGACTTCGGCGATATTTGCTTCAATTCGAGCGGGGCTGCGTCGGCAGCGCCGTGCAGCGTTTACTATCCGCTGTTGGAAACGCCGACACCGACACCGACTCCTGACAATCAGTAAAAAAAAGGGCTGTGTGAAGACGCAGCCCTTTTTAAAAAAATTCCGACCGATTTCTTTCCAAAAAAGACGAGCGATGAATTATTTCAACTCATCGCTCGTCTTTTATTCAACTTACTGTTTTCCTTCCAAGAACGCTTTCAAACGTCGTGAACGCGACGGATGACGCAGCTTTCTGAGCGCTTTCGCTTCGATTTGGCGGATACGCTCTCTGGTTACGGCAAAATGCTGCCCGACTTCTTCGAGCGTGTGTTCCGAGCCTGTGTTTCCGAGTCCGAAACGCATTTTGATGACTTTTTCCTCGCGCGGCGTCAGCGTTGCGAGAACTTCGTCGGTGATTTCGCGCAGGTTTCCGAACGTAACGGATTCAGCAGGATTCAAAATTGAACGGTCTTCGATAAAATCGCCGAGATGCGAATCTTCTTCTTCGCCAATCGGTGTTTCCAGAGAAATCGGCTCCTGCGCGATTTTCAAAACCTTTCGCACTTTTGAAACCGGAATGTCCATTTTCTTGGCGATTTCTTCCGAAGTCGGTTCACGACCTAACTCCTGAACAAGCGAGCGCGAAGTGCGAATCAGCTTGTTAATCGTTTCAATCATGTGAACCGGAATGCGAATCGTACGCGCCTGGTCGGCAATCGCGCGCGTGATTGCCTGCCGAATCCACCACGTCGCGTAAGTCGAAAACTTGTAGCCGCGACGCCATTCGAATTTATCGACGGCTTTCATCAAGCCGATGTTTCCTTCCTGAATCAAATCCAGAAACTGAAGCCCACGATTCGTGTATTTCTTGGCAATCGAAACGACGAGACGAAGGTTGGCTTCAACCAATTCACGTTTTGCCTGTCCGGTCGCCTGTTCGCCGATTAAAATTGCCTGTAATGAGCGTTTAACTTCAATCGTCGGAATATGATATTTTTCTTCAAGCTCAACCAGTTTTTTGCGCGATTCGGCGATTTTCGCATTGAGCTGTTTCTTTTCGTCGGGGAAAGGCTTTCCTTCCAGACGCTCTTCAGCCTTGTTAATATCGCGCTCAGCTTTGCGGATTTCGTCGGCAACTTTGCGAATTGCCTGAATCAGCCGCTGCATCGCGAGTTCCGTCAGATTAAGGTTTTTGATTTCCTGCGAAATCTCAAGACGCAGGCGAGCGACGCCGCGTTTTAATCCGACAAGTTTTTTCGAAGGCTTGCCTTTCGATTTCTTTTGTTCTTCGCGCAGATTTTCAAGCGCTTTCAAAGCCCGGTTGTAATTGCCGCGAATATTCTGAATGCCCTCAATCGTCCAGCGCAGATACTCGTCAACCTTGTCTTCTTCGCCGGTCAGCTCGGCTTGTTCCGAAAACATAACCGTTTCGCGAATGCTGCCTTTGCCTTTTTCGAGGTCTTCGCCCATTTTCAGAAGCCTTTCGACCGCAATCGGCGAGCGCGAAATCGATTTTCTGGTTTTTATCTGCCCGCGCTCGATACGCTGCGCGATTGAAACTTCGCCCTCACGCGTCAGAAGCGGAACGATGCCCATTTCGCGCAAATAAAGACGAACCGGGTCGTTTGATTTATCGAGCGTTCCCGCCGTTAAATCCAATTCCAAATCATCTTCGTCAACTTCCTCATCATCGTCGAGCGCGAGGCTCGCCGCCTGTTCGAGAAGCTGCGCGTCATTGTCGGCAACCGAAATATTTGCGCCTTCAAGACGGTTCAAAACATCTTCGATGTCGTCGGGCGACATCATTTTATTGGGAATTTCCCGGTTTAGCTCGTCAAAACTTAAAAATTTCTTTCTGCGACCGATAGCCAGCAGTCTGTCCATCAAGTCTTCTTTATCGTCGTAATCAGTCATAATTTTATTAAAAAAGTTTGATTAAATAATCGTCAAAATCGTTGTTTAAGAAATATCTATTAACGCCCTGAAACGAAAAATGTTTCAAAGCTCCTCGGCTCTTTTCTCCAAACCGCGCTTCATTCTCGCCAGATTTATTTGCTCCGTAACAAGATGACTGAGCAATTCGCCGTCGCCTTTCTGCTCCGCCAGAATCAACTCCTGGCTGATGTCCAGAATGCGCCGCGAAATCGCCATTTCGCGCAAACCGACGACGCAGCTTTCCGCTTCGCGCAGAACTTCGTCAATCGCTTCGTCCTTTTCGCGAAAAGGCTCGCTCATCAACAAAACCGGAACAAAATCGCTTGCCGTCTCGTCTTCGCCGACGAGATTGAGCAAATTTTCGCTCGAAAATTCCAAGCCGTTTTTCTTAATTTCAAAAAGCGCGCGGAAAACTTCGGCTGTTGCCAGAAGCTCGTAATCCGTCTCTTCAAGTTGTGGCAAAATTATTTCCCGCAATTCGTCGTCGTAAATCAACAGCTCAAGAAGCTTCTGTTCGGCAACCGTCATGCGCGCCCGCGTCGCGCGCGCAACCTGCTGTTTGATGCTTTCGGTTTCAATCTTTGAGCCAGCCTTGACGGATTTCCATAAATCGCGTTTCAAACTTGCGTCATCAATCCGCATAAAGCTCATCGTTTGGTCAAACGAATCGCGTTTCTGAATCGGATTGTGAATAACCGAAAGCACAGGCATCACATCCTCGATTGCTTCAGCCTTTTGCTTCGGCACAGCGAGATTGCGTTCCTGCACAGCAGTTTCTAAAACGAATTGGAGATAGGTGGTCGCGTTGGTTTCGTGTTGTTTTTTATATGCTGCGAATCCGCTGGCACGAATAAAATCGTCAGGGTCTTTGCCCTCTGGGAGAACGAGAATTTTTATCTCGAAATCTTCCGCCAGCAGGATTTCAATAGCCCTTCGAGCCGCTTTGACACCTGCCTTATCTCCATCATAATTAACAACGAGTTTCTTCGCAAATCTGCCAAGCAATTTTGCCTGCATTTCGGTAAACGCCGTTCCGAGACTGGCGACGCAGTTTGTAACGCCGAATTGGTAAAGCGCGATTAAATCCAGATAACCTTCGACCAGAATTGAATATTTTTTTCGGCGAATCTCATCTTTCGACTGAAAAAGCCCGTAAAGATGCTCGCCCTTGATATAAGCCGGAGTTTCGGGCGAATTTAAATATTTCGGCTCGCCCGTCGCCAGAATTCTCGCGCCGAAAGCGACCGGATTTCCTTCGACATTCAAAACCGGAAACATAATCCGCCCGCGAAAACGGTCGTAAACGCGATTCTTTTCCTCGTTTTTAGAAACCAAGCCGCTCTCTTCGATAAGCTTTTCGTCCGCGCCTTTTTCCTTTAATAAACTGAGTAGCGCGTCCCAACTGTCGGGCGCGAAACCGATGTGAAATTTTTTGACGATTTCATCCGGGATTTCGCGTTTTTCAAGATATTCCCGCGCGGCTTTCGCGTGTGCGTTGTTATCCTGCAAATGATTTTCCCAGAATTCGAGCGCGATTCTGTTCAGCTCGATTACCTCGTCGGCAATCGCTTTACGTTCTTTTTTACGCTGTTTGTTTCGCTCGTAATTCGCGTCGTCAATCGGCTCGGGAAGCGGAATTCCCGAAATCTCCGCGATTCGTTTTATCGCTTCGGGAAAGTTCAAGCCTTCGATTTCCATCACAAAATTAAAAGCCGTTCCGCCTTTGCCGCAGCCGAAACATTTGTAAAAACCTTTTGACGGATTGACCGAAAACGAAGGCGTTTTTTCCTGATGAAACGGGCAGCAGCCCATCCAGTTCGCGCCTTTTTTCTTGAGCGGCGCGTACGGCTCGATAATCCGCACAAGGTCGGCGCGATTTTTCAGTTCGTCAATAAAATGTTGCGGATAGAGCATTAAATAGTTTGCAAATATTGTAGAAATTCAATCGGCGAATAAATTTTAACGGAAGCTTTTTTGTAATCTTTCGTGTTGCGCGTAACGATTGCGTCAAGATTTTCCGCCACAGCGCATTCGTGCTGCACGGCGTCTTCATAATCAGTTATCGGGGAAGTTAAAGCGGCTTGCAAAAAACTTTTATCTACGGTGCAAATTTTTGCCATTGCCAGTAAATCGGCAATGGCTTGAATCGCTTTTTGTCTCCCAAATTCTTTTCGTCCGATGTAGAAAATATTTATCGGTGTGATGTCGCAAATATAAGCGTCAAATTCACCATTCGAGCAGCGAAGAAATATTTCGTCGGCTTCGGTGAAAAAAGGTTGTCGCTGCAATACAAAATCCAGGTTAACATCGGTATCGAGTAATGCTCGCATCATTTATATTTTTCCGACAGATAGTTGTAATAATCTTCTTTAACTTCTTCATCGCCTGGCGGATTTTCCAGCTTCAAAGCTCCGCGCAGGCGCAAATATGCTGCTTTGCGCTCGTCGAGCGAAGATTTTTCCGCTTCGCTCTCCCGTAAATCTTCGCGCAAGCTGCGGGAAATCCTTTCGATAATCTCGACTCGCTCGGCAATCGGCAAATGAATTATTTGTTCAATTAGTTCGACCTGCATAATAAATTTCTCCCAAGCTATTTTACGCGAAAATTTCTAAAATGAAACTGCAATTACTGCTTTAATTCCGCGATTGTCGCGCCGTTTCCGCCTTGATTCGGCGGCGCGAAGGAGAATTTGGAAATGTGCGGATGACCTTTCAGAAAATGATGGACGAAGTTTTTCAGCGCGCCCGTTCCGAAGCCGTGAATGATTCGCACGCGCGGAAGCGACGCGAGATAGGCTTCGTCTAAAAAGCGGTCGATTTCGTATTCGGCGTCGGCGGTCGTTTTGCCGATTAAGTTTAGCTCGGCGTTCATGTCTTCGACATCGAGCCGCAAATTTGAATTTTTCGACTGTTTTTGCAAATTTTCCAGACGGTTTTCCGTCGGTTTTTCTTCTGAAACAACCGTTTGCAGGTTGGACAGTTTCTCGCGCAGACGCATCGCGCCGACGAGAACTTCGACCGTTTCGCCATCGATTTTTTCGACCTTTCCGACGTTTCCGAAGCTCGTCAGAACTTTCGAGCCGATTGAAATCGGGCGGTTTTCAGTTGTTATGTTCGGCACATTTCCTGACGGTCGTGTTTCCGCCTTTGCCTGTCCGCTGAATTTTGATAACACGGCGCGATTTAATTCGGCTTTTCGCGCCAAACGCTCTTTGTCGAGCTTTGCCTTTAAAGATTTGTCTTCGATTGTCTGGATAAATGCCTTCGATTGACGTTCAAATTCTTCAATCGTCTGCGCCAGTTCCTTTTCAAATTGTTGCTGTCGTTCCTTTTCCTTTTTGCGAAATTCGATGTCGAGCGTGGCGTATTTTTTGGCGGTCGCGTCGCGTTCTTCTTCAAGCGCGACGCGCAAATCCGTGGCGATGCGCGTTTCTGATTGCAGCTTGTGCAGATAATTTTCGGCTTCCTGCGCGGAAATATCGAGATTTTGACGCGCATTTTCGATAACGTCGTCGCGGATGCCGAAACGCCGCGCAATTTCGATTCCGCTTGACGCGCCAGCCAAACCGACAAGCAGTTTATATGTCGGCTGAAGCGTTTTTTCGTTGAATTCGACCGAAGCGTTTAGCACGTTTTCGTCGGTCGAAGCGTAGATTTTTAAGCCCCGGTAATGCGTCGAAGCGATGACCTGCGCGCCGCAGTTTTGTCGAAAATAATCGACAACCGCAACGCCTAAAGCCGAGCCTTCTTCCGGGTCTGTGCCCGTTCCGACTTCATCGAGCAGAACGAGCGCCAGACGCTGGCATTCGCGCATCATTCCGGCGATGTTCGTGATGTGCGAGGAAAATGTCGAAAGATTTGCGGACAAAGATTGCTGGTCGCCGATGTCCGCGAGAACCGATTTGTAAAAGGGAATTTGCGCCTCTCGCGCCGGAACGGGCAAGCCGGAAATCGCCATTAAACCGAGCAAGCCGGCGGTTTTCAGCACGACGGTTTTTCCGCCTGCATTCGCGCCGGAAATAATCATTACCGAATTTTGTTTTGTCAGCTTGAAACTGACAGGAATAATTTCATTATCCGTTTCGCGCAGATTTTCTTCTAGAAGCGGGTGTCTTGCTTCGACTAAGCTTAAAGTGTCGTCATCCGAAATTTCCGGCACAATCGCTTTGAATCTTCGGGCAAACTCGACTTTTGTTTTAATAAAATCAAGCTCGGCAACCGCCGCAACTGCCGTCTCGATAGCGGGAAGCTGCTGGCGTAATTCTTCCGTCAAGGCAAACAAAATCCTCGAAATCTCGCGCTCTTCCTTGCCTTTTAAGTTTTGCAGCTCGTTGTTTGCTTCGATTGCGCCGAGCGGTTCGACAAAAACCGTCGCGCCCGAAGACGAAAATCCGTGCGCGACGCCGCCGACTTTGCCTCGAAAATCCGCTTTGACGGGAATTACATAACGCTCGTTTCTGACGGTAACAATCGCGTCCTGAATCGCGTCGCCCGCGCCGCGTATCGTCGTTTCCAGAGATTTCATCAATCGCCCGCGCTGATTGTTTATTTCGCGTCGCAGACGGGCAAGTTCGGGCGAAGCCGCGTCGTCAATCTCGCCCGAAGGCAGAAGTTTTTTGTTGATTCGGTCGATTGCGGCAAGCAGCGTCGGCGGGATATTTTCGACCGTCTGCCACAAAACGGGCGCGAAATCTTTTTCCGGCTGAATCGCCGAGCGCGCAAAAAGCGCCTGATTGCAGACGCGCGTAACTTCCAGAAGCAGATGCGGCTCAAGCGTCGCGTTTTTGATTTTCAAAATCGCAACCGCATCGGTCGGGTCTTCCAACCCGCTGAACGACCACGAAACCTGTTTTTCCTCGCCGAGCAAAATCGTTTCGGAAACGGCTTTTAAGTCCCGTTCCAAATCGATTCGGCTCGTCAGCGGACGCAAATTTTCCAGACGCGCTCTGCCCATCTCCGTCTGCGCGTTGCGGGCGACGAGCGCGAGAAGTCTTTCGTATTCGAGAGTTGTAAGGGAAAAGTTTTCCATAATAAAAATGAAATTTTACCACAGAGACACAGAGACACAGAGAAAAACAATAAAAATCTCTGTGTCTCTGTGTCTCTGTGGTAAAAATCAACTCATCGCCAAAAATCTCGAACGTATTTCCGGCGTCGGCAGCATGCATTCGTCCTTTTTGCCGAACATTTTATAGCGATATTTCGCGAACAGTTTGTAGAAAAAATCGCGTATCGGTCGCGGCACGAAGATAAACGCGTAAAGCCACGACCACGCGCCTTTGAGCTTTCGCGCAACGCGGAGCGCGGCGGTCGAATATGTGTAAACCTTGCCGTCTTCGATTAAAACGACCGAATCGGTTACGCTTTTATCGATGCCGTGTTCAGCCAGAAGCTTTTCGCCGACCTCCGACTGGAGCGGCGCAAACTTAAAATATCCGCTGCGGTCGCGCGCGATTATAAAATTCACCGCGCCGTCGCAGAAATTACAAACCCCGTCAAATAAAATTACAGCGCTCATACTTTTATGATAAATGATAAATGCCAAATGATAAATGTTTGGTTTGAAACTGAAACCTAATAGGTTAAAATGCCGTAAAAAGGATTTTGCAGTTTCATTTAAATCTTTCCGCATAAAAGTTTATGAAAAATTTCATTTTGCGTTTTTCTATCGCAATTTTTGCGTTTTTGGGCGTAGGTCTGCCCGCAAACGCGCAAAGCCGGACGGACACTTACGCCATTACAAATGCTCAGGTCATTCTGGTTTCCGGTCCTTCGCTTTCGCGCGCGACCATCATCGTCCGCGACGGCTTGATTGAATCGGTCGGCGAAAACGTGAAAGTTCCGGCTGACGCGCGCGTGATTGACGGAACGGGCTTGACCGTTTATCCCGGGCTTTTCGATACATATTCGAGTCTCGGAATTCCGGCGCGACCGCAGGGACAACAGGCGCAGCCGACGCCGCAGTCAAATTCTAATTTTGCGGAAGGGCTGCGCGCCGAAGAAACGGTCGTAAGCCAGTTGAGAGCAGGCGAAGCGCAGTTTGAAGCGAATCGCAATGCCGGATTTACAACCGTTTTGACCGCCTCGCGCGAAGGCGTTTTTAACGGGCAATCGGCGGTTATAAATCTCGCCGGAGAAACCGTTTCGGCAATGGTCGTCCGCGCGCCGTTTGCGCAGCACATAACTTTCAGAACTCTGCCCGGCGGAGTTTACCCGACTTCGCTGATGGGAAGCTATTCGGCGTTTCGGCAGATGCTTCTCGATGCGAAAAGACTCGGAGATTTGCGCGAAATGTATGAAAAAAATCCGCGCGGAATGAAACGTCCGCCCGAAGATTTGTCTCTGGAGGCGCTGATTCCGGTCGTCAGCGGCGCAATGCCGGTCGTGATGAACGCCAACAGCGAAAACGAAATTGTTCGCGCGATTGACATGATAAGCGAATTTAAGCTCAAAGGAATAATCGCGGGCGGTCAGGAAGCGTGGAAAGTTGCGGACAGATTGAAAAAACAAGATATTCCCGTTCTGCTCTCGCTGAATTTTCCGAAGCGAACGGCGGCGGCTTCGACCGAAGCCGACAGCGAGCCGATTGAAATTCTCAGGCTTCGCGCCGAAACTCCGAAAGGCGCGGCGCGGCTTAAGGCGGCGGGCGTAACATTCGCGTTTCAGTCGGGCGGAATGACGAACATCTCGGATTTTCTGGCAAATGCCGCCAAAACAATCGAAAACGGTCTGGACAAAGTTTCGGCGATTCGCGCGATGACCCTCAGCGCGGCGGAAATTCTCGGCGTGGAAAATCGCCTCGGCTCGATTGAAACGGGCAAAATCGCCAATCTCGTCGTCGTGCGCGGCGATATTTTCGCAAAAGACAAAGTTATCACGCAGGTTTTTGTTGACGGCAAAATGTTTGAGCCGAAACAGACTGCCAAACCAACTACGCCGACGATTCAGCCCGGCTCGGTCGCCAGCGTCGGCGGAAGCTACAACATCACCGTCGAAATTCCCGGTCAGCCTTTGCAGGGAACTTTGAATTTAATTCAGCAAAGCGCGATTTTGACCGGAACGTGGCAGATTCAGCAAAAATCAACTCCGATAAAAGACGGAAAAGTTACGGCGGAAGGCTTCAGTTTTTCGGCGACAATCGAGTTTGAAGGCAATGCAAACGAAATTACCGTTACCGGAAAAGTTACGGGCAATCAAATCAGCGGCACAATTTCGACATCCGGCGGCGCGATTCCGTTTAGCGGAACGAAGATTCCATAACAGGAAAAGTAAAAAGTTAAAAGTAAAAATATGAGAAAGGCAATTGTTTTTCTATTACTAATTTCGATGCTTTCGATTTCGCCGACTTATCTTTTGGCGCAGTCGAAAACGGAAGTTTTAATTCGCAACGCGACAGTTTTGACCGCCGCCAACGGCACGCTTGAGAATACGGACATTCTCATTCAAAACGGAAAAATCGCAAAAATCGGCAAGAATCTGAAAGCCGCTTCAAACGCGCAGATAATTGAAGCGTCAGGCAAATTTGTTTCGCCGGGAATTATCGACTGCCATTCGCACACGATGGTTGACGGCTCGGTGAACGAATTTTCGTTTTCCGTAACGTCGATGGTGCGAATTCGCGACGTTCTGAATCCGAAAGACATCACGATTTATCGGGCACTCGCGGGCGGCGTTACGACGGCGAATATTCTTCACGGCTCGGCAAACTCAATCGGCGGGCAGAATTCGGTCGTCAAATTTAAATACGGGCATCCGGTCGAAGATTTTCCGATGGCGAACGCGCCGCAGGGAATCAAGTTCGCGCTCGGCGAAAACCCGAAACGCTCGCATTTCCGACCGCAGCCCGGACAGCCGTTTCGCTACCCGCAGACGAGAATGGGCGTGATGGAAACAATCCGCGACGCTTTTATGCGCGCTAAAGATTACAAGCAGTTGTGGGACGATTTTCGCGCTAAAAAGACGAAAATTCAGCCGCGCAAAGATTTGGAACTTGAGCCGCTCGTCGAAGTTCTCGAAGGCAAGCGTCTGGTTCACGCGCACGGTTATCGCTCGGACGAGCATTTGAATTTAATGCTTCTCGGCGACGAGCTCGGTTTTAAGGTCGCCACGCTTCAACACGGTCTGGAAGCCTACAAAATCGCGCCTGAAATCGCCAAACACGGAACGGGCGTTTCGATTTTCGTTGACAGTTGGGGCTATAAGCTCGAAGCTTGGGACGCGATTCCTTACAATGCTTTTATGCTTTGGAAAGCGGGCGTCGTCGTTTCGATAAACTCGGATTCGGACGAAAGAATGCGCCGTTTGAATCTGGACGCGGCGAAAGTTATGAAATACGGCGGCGTGCCGGAAGAAGACGCGCTGAAAATGATTACGCTCAACGCGGCAAAACAGCTCGGAATCGATAAATGGACAGGCTCGATTGAAGTCGGCAAAGATGCCGATATTTTAATCTGGTCGGCGCATCCGTTCAGCGTTTATTCGCACGTCGAGACGACTATGATTGACGGCGAAGTTTTCTTCGACCGCACAAAAGACGCGCTGATGCGCGACGAGCTTCAAAAAGAGCGCGAGGCGCTGGAAAAACTCGATATTAACAAACCGCCGGCGAGCGGTTCGACCACACAGCCGACAATCCCGCGCGAACGGCGGCAGGCTGACAGAGACGAAGCCGAAGACGGAGGCAATCAATAATGAAGAAAGAAATTTTCACCACAGAGACACAGAGACACAGAGATTTTTATAAAAAGATGCACACTGTTAAAAGCAATCGAGAAAAATTTTTATCTTTTCTTTTTTCTGTGTCTCTGTGTCTCTGTGGTTTATTTTCTTCCGTTTTCGCGCAGAACGATGGCTCACAGCAAAATATTTTGGGACGTGCCGGAACTTTTGCGATTACGAACGCTCGAATTGTTACGGTTTCGGGTGCGGCGATTGAAAACGGAACGGTTGTCATTCAAAACGGCAAAATTACGGCGGTCGGCGCGAACGTTCCGATTCCGGCGGGCGCGGAACGCATCGAAGGTCGCGGTTTGTCGGTTTATCCGGGAATGATTGACGCGGGAACGAATATGGGACTCGTCGAAGTCAGTCTCGGCATTCCCGGCTCGGTCGATGCGCAGGAAGCGGGCGATATGAACGCCAACGCCAAAGCCATCTGGGCGATTAATCCGCACAGCACGCACATCAATATCGCCCGCGTCAACGGCATTACGAGCGTCATGTCCTTTCCGGTCGGCGGCGTGATTTCCGGGCAGTCGGCTGTAATTAATTTATGGGGCTCGACCCAGGCTGAAATGGCTGTCGTTCCGGCTTTCGGACTAGTCATAAATTTTCCGCGCATCAGCACCTTCGGCGGATTCGGTCAGCAGCCGGTCGATTTTAATGAAGCCGTAAAACGTCGCGACCAGCGGCTTGACGATTTGAAAAAGATTTTCAAAGACTCGGAAAGCTACGCTCGCGTCAAAGAAGCTTACGCCAAAGACAAAACTCTGCCGCCGCCCGTAAACGATTTGAAAATGGAAGCGATGATTCCGTACGCGCGCGGCGAAAAACCCGTAATTTTTACGGCTGAGCGCGAGCGGGACATTCGCGGAATTGTCAAATTCGTCGAAGAAACAAAAGTTAAAGGCATCATCCTCGGCGGTCAGGACGCGTGGAAAGTTGCGGACGGCTTAAAGAAAAATGATATTTCGGTAATCTACACGAATATTTATCAACTGCCGGTTCAGGACGACGATTATTACGATTATCTGTTTTCCGCGCCCGCAAAAATGGCGCAGGCAGGCGTGAAATTCTGCATCTCGACCGGAAACGACGGCGCGGAAGTTCGTGATTTGCCGTATCACGCCGGACTCGCGGGCGCATACGGCTTGTCGAAAGAAGACGCACTAAAGAGCGTTACACTTTACCCGGCGCAGATTCTTGGTGTTGCCGACAGGCTCGGCTCGATTGAAGTCGGCAAAATCGCTAATATCGTCGTTGCGGACGGCGACATTCTCGAACCGCGAACGAACATAAAACATCTGTTCATCAACGGTCGCCTTCTGCCCCTGACGAGCAGGCACACAGAGCTTTTCGAGCAGTTTAAGGACAGGAAATAATTAATCGCAAATACAAAAAACATCTCTCATTCGGGATGTTTTTTTGTTTGCAAAGGAGAAAAATCGATGCAGGAACAATGGCTGAATAACGCGCTTCAAAGATTGAATTCCGGCGGTTACAAAATCTCTACGAATGTAAATTATCAGGGGAAAACCTTCGGAGCTGCGGCGCACAAATCGGGTTTTGCGCTGTCAAAATTCGGCAATTCCGAAATATTTTTTGTCTTTGTCGAAATTCCGAATCTGGATTATCAAACTCTCCGGCAATTTTCCACCTTTGCCTATAACTTCGCCATCGCTTCAAAAAGCTTTCCTCTGCCGTGCGGACTTTTCGAAGTTGTTACCTGTTATCCGGTTGCGGTAACGGACAATCTCGACGCCGCGACGGCACAGGCAATCAGCAGCGATGCGCCGACGAAACACTGGGGTTCGTTTGAAATGCCCGCCGTTTACAGTCGAAATCAAAGAATGCTGTATTATTTTCAAGGCACACCGCTCTGGGGCGCGGCTTATATGAACGGATTTCGAAAAACGCTTTTACAGTTTTTACAGCCGAATTAAAAATAAAATTTAGGTTTACAGCCGAAATTTTCTCAATTACTCATACATCTAATTCAAACTGAATTGATTAAATGAAAGATGAGAATTTTTTCTCACATCAACGAAATCTTTTATATGAAGATAAATAATTATCCAGCCATTCTTATCCATATATAGTTTGCCGATGTTATCTTTTACATAGCTTGCAGGAACTTTAAATACCTTAAAATTTTTATTTCTATAGTCTAACGCCCCGGCAAATACAATAAATTCATTATCATCGAGAGCTTCATGCATAAAATTAAACCACCAATTGTCTCTATTTTGAGGCTTTTCACTTTTTTCATACATTCTGCTCGTAAGAATTTTGTAATTCGGCAGCTCGGGAAATTCTCGTTCTATAAAATCTTTTGAGTTAGCTTTGATTGGCATCTTGTTTCACTCCATTTAAGCAATTACACATTATAAAATTACACTTTCTGCGGAATTTCCTCGCCTTCGGGAAAAAATTCGAGCGACGCCGAATTCAGACAATATCTTTGTCCGGTCGGCGGCGGACCGTCGGGGAAAACGTGTCCCTGATGACCGTCGCAGCGCGCGCAGCGGATTTCTTCGCGCACCATTCCGAATTTCGTGTCGCGGTAAATTTTCAGATGTTCCTTATCGAACGGCGCGTAAAACGAAGCCCATCCTGTCCCGGAATTAAACTTCTCGTCCGAGCGAAAAAGCGGCAGACCGCAAAGCTTGCAGGCGTATGTTCCGGCTTGTTTGTTGTCGGTCAGATTGCCGCAAAATGCCGGTTCGGTGCCGTGTTCAAGTAAGACGCGATACGATTCTGCGTCCAGTTCCATCGCTAAACTTTCGCGCACTTCTTCAGTAACCGGCGTGATATCGTAACCTGTTTCGGAAAGTTCTTTTTGTGTTTCGGGTGTCATAAAATTTCTCCTGTATGTTTATGATGACAAAATCGAAGACAAATGAGAAGTGAGAAGTGAGAGATGAGAAATGAGAGGCGAGGCATTGAATTTATTTTCAGTTCTCAGTTTTCACTTCTCACTTCTCACTTCCAATTCCCTGATTTTCTTTTCCAACTCGCGAACGGTTCGCGCCATCTCGCCCAAACGCCTGAAAGCGGCAATCGAGCGCAGCCAATCGCGATTTTCGAAAGCCGGAACGCCGGAAATGATTTTTCCGTCTTCGACATCGTGGCTCGTCGCGGATTTTGCCGTTATCACAACGTCGTCGCCGACTTTTAAGTGTCCGGCGATGCCGACTTGTCCGGCGAGAATGACGCGCTTGCCGATAACCGAGCTGCCCGCCAAACCTGTCTGCGAGCAAATCAGCGCGTCTTCTTCAATCGTGCAGGAATGTCCGATTTGAACGAGATTGTCGATTTTCGCGCCGCGTTTTATACGTGTTTCGCCGACCGAAGCGCAGTCGATAGCCGTGTTCGCGCCGATTTCAACGTCGTCTTCCAAAACGACACGCCCGACCTGCGGGATTTTCAGCCAGCGTTTTTCCTCGTCTTTCGCGTACCCGAAACCGTCAGAGCCGACGGTTGAATTGTTGTGAACGATGCAGTTCGCGCCGATTTCGCAGTTTTCCCGAACGGAAACGCCCGAATGTATCACCGTATTTTTGCCGATTTTTACGCCGTCGTAAATCGTCGCGTTCGGGAAAATCTTCACGCCGCTTTCGATTTCACAGTTTGCGCCGACGACCGAGTTTGCCGAAATCTCTACGTTTTCGGCGATTTTTGCCGTTTCGTGAATGACGGCTTTCGGGTGAATTGAAGCAGTGATTTCAGGTTCGGGAAAAAACAGGCGCAAAGCTCGCGTGTAGGCAAGATAAGCGTCTTTTGCGCGCAAAACCGCAATATCTTCGCGTTCGAGCGAGACGTTTTCGTTCAGGAAAATCGCGCTCGCGCTTGTTTCCCGAATCTGCGGCGTGTATTTCGGATTTGCCAGAAACGTTACGTCGCCCGCGTCGGCAATATCCAAACCCGCGGCGGACGTGATTTCCAAATCAGCGTCGCCCTGTTCTATAATTGAGAAAGTCTTCTCAGCCAATTCCGATAATTTCATAAAAGTAAAAAATTTGTTTTAATATCTGCCAAAAGAGTTTATACTATATTTAATTGCAGTTTTTCCCGTTGGCGAAAATTTTTGACAACGCAGAGTTTCAAAAATTCATCCTGCTAATAAGTCCAACCAAATTCTAACATTCAAGAGGTAAAAAAATAATGAGTGAGAAAATTCTATCCCAGAGCGAGAAACTTTACACGGTCGAAGACTATCTCAACGGCGAGCGCAACGGCGCTGATAAACACGAATTCAGCAACGGCAGGATTTCGGCTGCCGCCGGTTCTTCGCGGCGTCACAACCTTATCGGGAGCAACACGACAATCGCCATCGGAAGCCGCGTTCGCGGTCAAAAATGCGAAGTTTACGTCAACGATATGCGTGTGAAACTGACACAGCACAATTATTGTTACCCGGATGTAATTGTAACGAGCGGCGAGCCGAAATTCGAAGGAAACGAGCTTGATATTTTGCTGAATCCGACCGTGATTGTCGAAATTTTATCAAAATCGACGCTTTATTACGACAAAACCGAAAAGCTCGATTGCTACCTTGCGATGAACAGCGTGAAGGAAGTTCTTCTCGTCAAAGAAGAAGAAATGCGCGTCGAGCATTACGCCAAACAGACTATAAACCAATGGGTTTACCGCATTTACAACAGCAACGACGCGATTGTCTCGCTCGATTCCATCAACTGCAAAATCAATCTGAGCGAGATTTACGCGCAGATTAAGTTCGTCTAAAACACATTCTCTCCCACACAACACGCAAATCTTGGCAAAAGTTGAAAAATCAACTAACATTTCAAACTATGAGCCAGACGAATCTTGCCGAATCTGAAAAATATTACACTGTTGAAGAATATCTTGCGTTTGAACGCGAGTCATTAGAGAAACACGAATATATTGACGGTAGGATTGTATCTTTGCACGGAAATTTTGAATTTACTGCTATGGCGGGCGCAAGTCGTCGTCATAATTTGATTGGCGGTAATATCTTCGGCGAAATTCGTAATCAGCTTAAGGGGAAAAATTGCGAAATTTATGCCAATGATATGCGCGTTCGGATGAAGAAAAACCGTTACGGTTATCCGGATGTCGTAGCTGTTTGTGGAGAACCGCAATTTATCGATGATGAGTTTGATACTTTACTTAATCCGATAATCATTGTCGAAGTTCTGTCCACTTCGACGCGCTTTCGGGATAAAACCGAGAAACTGGAAGATTACCGGAAAATCGAAAGTCTGAAAGAATGTCTTTTGATTGAACAGGATAAAATCTTCGTCGAGCATTTTATCAAACAAACGCCGAATCAATGGCTTCTCAGAATCTATGAAAACGCTGATGATTCGGTAAAACTCGAATCAATCGGCTGTGAAATTCCGCTTTCGGATATTTATCTGCAAATTCAATTTAAGGAAATCTCACAATAAATTCACCGGGTCGATTTCCACATTTACAATCCGCAAATCGCAAAACTTTTCCTGCGCGTCTTGGAGAGCGAAATCGAGTGTTTCGCGCAGCTTGGCGCGGTTTTTCGCTTTAACTAAAATCTGCAAACGAAATTCGCCTTTGAGTCGCGCGAGCGGCGCGGGCGCAACGCCTAAAATGCGGCACATTTTTTCCGTGTTCGCGGTGTTCAGACAATCTTTCAGAATCTGAGCGTTGTCGAAAGCGTAGTTATAATTCGGATGTTTTATCAAAATCGAAGCCAGCGCGACAAACGGCGGGTAATTCAAATTTCTGCGAAACTCGATTTCTTCGCGGAAAAATCCCGAATAATCCTGATTGCAGGCGTGTCGAAGCGCGTAATGTTCGGGATAATACGTCTGAATCAAAACTTTTCCCGCTAATTCGCCGCGTCCGGCACGTCCGGCAACCTGCGTTAAAAGCTGGAAAGTTTTTTCAGCCGAACGAAAATCGGGCAAAGCCAAACCCGCGTCAACCGAAATTACGCCGACGAGCGTTACATTCGGAAAATCGTGACCTTTGGCGAGCATCTGCGTTCCGACGAGCATATCGATTTCGCCGTCGCTGAATTTTTGGAGGACATTTTCCATTTCCTTGCGGCGCGAAGTCGTGTCGCGGTCGATGCGCGCAATTCGCAGATGCGAGAATTTTCGCTTGAGAATGTCTTCGATTTGCTCGGTGCCTTCGCCCATAAAATAAAGATACTGGCTTTTGCACTTCGGACAGCTTCGCGGCGTTCGCTCGCGGTGATTGCAGTAATGACAGACGAGCTTTCCTTCGCGTTTGTGAAACGTCAGCGTGATGTCGCAGTTGTTGCAGCGAATCGTCTCGCCGCAGCTTCGGCATAAAACAAACTGCGAAAAACCGCGCCGGTTGAGCAAAATTATCGACTGCTCGCCTTTCGCGTGAGTTTCTTCGATGGCTTTGACGAGCTCTTCCGAAAATACCGCGTCTTTGCCGGCGGATTTGAAAACCTCGCGCATATCGACGATTTGTGCCGTCGCCATCGGGCGATTGCCGACGCGATTCGGAAGCTGTAAATATTTATATTTTCCGGTTTGCGAATTATAAAAAGTTTCGAGCGCGGGCGTTGCAGAACCGAGAATTATCACGGCATCGGCAAAATTTGCGCGGACAATCGCCGCGTCGCGCCCGTGATAAAAAGGCGATTCGTGCTGCCGGTAAGACGAATCGTGTTCCTCGTCAACAATCACCAGACCGAGATTTTGAAGCGGCGCGAAAACAGCCGAGCGCGTTCCGATAACGATTCTCGCCTGCCCTTTGCGGATTCTTCGCCACTCGTCAAACCGCTCGCCGGTCGAGAGATTTGAATGAAGAATGGCGACTTCGCCTCCGAAAACGACGCGAAGCCGACGCGAGAAAACAGGCGTCAGCGCGATTTCCGGCACGAGCATTAAACTGGATTTTTCGCGTTCGAGAACCGATTTCATCGCGCGGATATAAATTTCCGTCTTTCCGCTTCCCGTAACGCCGTGAAGCAGAAAAGCTTTGTACTTTTCAGCTTCCAGAGCCGTTTCGATTTCCTTTAAAACGCCTTCCTGCTCGCCGGTCAGCGTTAAATCCAGAATGTCTGGCAGCTTTGCGTCGGCAAGCGGGTCGCGCCTGACTTCCTGCACGAAAACCTCGACGATTCCGCGTTTGGCGAGCGTATTTATCGCCGACGCGCCGACATCCGTTTTTTCAATCAAATCGGTGAAAATTATCTCGCCGCCTGTCGCCAGAAGCGTTTCGACAATTTTCTGCTGCGGCTCGCTCAAAGGTTTTTGATTTTCCCGGTGCAGTTCGGGCGGCAGAAGGCGTACGGCTTTGCGGCGTTTCGGTCTGACCTGTATCGTCAGCGTCCGGTTAAACGAGCCGACCCAGCCGTTTTTTATTAATTCGCGCACGGCTCGCTGCGCGGTCGAAGTTCCGAATTTCTTTGATAAATCACGCTGTGAGATTTCGCCGTTTTCACTGAGAAGTCTGAGAATTTGCGCTTTTGTCGTTTGCGCCGAAGATATTTTTATCAGTTCATCGCGCCCGCGCGCCGTTATTGAAACGACCTGCTCAACGCTTGCGTTAATTCCGGCGGGCAGCGAAGCCTTCAAAACTTCGCCCCACGAAGAGGCGTAATAATCAGCCGTCCACTGCGTCAATTTAAGAATTTCTTCGGTCAAAAGCGGTTCTTCGTCAAGCAGCTCAATCGCTTCTTTGAGCGCGTCCGCTTCTATTTCAAGCTCCGGGTCAAGCTCGGCGTGAAGCGCGACGGCGTAGCCCGTCAACTGACGCTTGCCGAACGGAACAAGCAGGCGCGAGCCGGTTTTTACGTTTTCCCGCAAACCTTCGGGCAGAAGATATGTGAAAGTTTGCCGCAGAGGCAATGGAAGCGCGACCTCGACAAATGATGAATGATGAATGATGAATGATGAAGAATCAGTTTTGGTCATTTCTCGAATTCTATTATTACTTTTTCTCCGATTTTATTCATCATTCATCATTCATCATTCATCATTTCTGCTAAAATATTTCAAAGGAACTTTTTCCGCAAAACCGGAGTCTAATCAATTATGGATACGCTTTATCAAAACGAGAACAGGGAAAAGGGAAGCAACAAAATTTTATTCGCGGCAATCGGAATTGCGATTCTGGCAATCGCGGCATTAATCGGGCTTTGGTCGCTTAGACCGACGCCGCAGGACGTAAAACTACAGGTTCTCGACGGCGCGTATCGTGAAGGCTCGCCGGAATTTCAGGCGCTGACAAACAAAATCATCATTTTTAACGACGCTCAAAACACGATGGAATCGCCGACCGGACTCGGCACAATTACGATGTTCGTGCGCGGAAGCGTCCGCAATAACAGCGATAAGACGCTGACCGCGCTGGAGATAAAAGTCGGCGTGCTCGACCCGTTTAATAAAGTAATCAAGGAAAAATTGATGACCGTCGTTCCGTCGCAGCAGAAAGAAACGCTCGCGCCGCAGGAAGTTTTGCAGGTTACTGTGCCGGTTGAAGGTTTTGCAAAAGACGACGACCGCGCGCGCGTTCAGTGGAAGGTTACGGCGATAAAAGTTAAATAAATACAAAACGGGAAACGGAAACCTGAAAATAAAAAAACGTTTCTTTATTTTCAGGTTTCCGTTTTATTCCGTTTCTTTTACAAAAAGCTCTTCCAAAGATTGTTTGACGGGCTGAACGGAAACCAGTTTTCCGCCCGCGCGTCTGGTGATTTCGAGAACTTTATCAATATCTTTTTCTTCTAAAATCTGAATATTCGCGCCGTTGGCTTTCGCGCTTATCGTTGCGCCCGCGATTTTTCCGATTTCCGACTGCAAATTTTCAGCCGAGACGCCTTTCACGTTGATTTCAAATAATTGAGTTTCGCCGCTTTGCGTCAGCAGCTCATCGAGATTTCCGGTTGCGGCGAGTCGTCCGCCGCGCAAAATCGCCACGTTGTCGCAAAGCGCTTCGATGTCGGACAAAATATGCGTGGACATAAAAACGGTCGTCCCTTTGGTGCGAAGCTCGGCGATAAGCTCGCGCACTTCGCGGCGTCCAATCGGGTCAAGACCACTCATCGGCTCGTCGAGAAAGACGATTTCCGGCTCGTTTATAAGGCTTTGCGCCAAGCCGACGCGCTGAAGCATTCCTTTTGAAAATTTTCTGAGCTGCTTGTTCCAATCCTTTTCTTCCAAGCCAACTTTGGTCAACAATTCTTCCGTTTTTCGCCGTCTTTTCACAGCGTCGAAACCGAAAAGCTCGCCGAAATAATTCATCAGCTCGCGGGCGGTCAGATAATCGTAAAAATATGGATTTTCGGGGCAATAACCGATGCGCGAATGCATTTTAACATCGGAAATATCGTGCCCGAGAATTTTCGCGCGTCCCGCCGAAGGAAAAATCAGGCTCATTAAAATCTTAATCGTCGTCGTTTTTCCCGCGCCGTTTCCGCCCAGAAATCCGAAAATCTGCCCGCCTTCGACCGCCAAAGTCAAATCTTCGAGCGCGCGCACCTTTTTCTTTTTCCAGAAGCCGACCTCGTAGTCTTTGGTTAAGTTTTCAATTTTGATAACAATATTCATAAAATTTAGAAGAATAGCCCGCGGATAAACGCGGATTAAGCGGATTTACACAGATATTTTTATAATTTATCCGCGAAAATCTGCCAAATCCGTGTTTATCCGCGGGCTATTTCTTATTTATTTCATCGGGATTTTCGTGTTTACCTTATCCAGTTCGACATCACAGGTTTCTTTATTCAAAACATACGGCGCGCCGGTCGGGTCGATTAAGTTTTTTGACGAATCGACGCTAAAATCTTTTCCTGCCGGCAGCTTGACGTTAATGAGAAGCGGCAGAATTTCCTGAAAATTGTTGGCGCATCGACCGGATTTTTGTTTGAAATTCTGCAAAGCCGCGCGAATAGCGTCGCGTTCGTCGAGCGAGTCGAGTTCCAGAAGTCGAATCTCGGCGGTTTCCTTTACCTGTTTATCGTCCGATTCTTCAAACATCCGGCGGTAAATTTCGCGCGCCGTCTCGCGGCTTCCGCCTTCTAATTTCATTTTCGCCGACATCATTTTCATAAACGTCGGCGCGTCCGCAACCTGCGAGCCCTGCGTGTAAACTTCAGCCGCTTTTTCATAATTGCCGAGCCGCCAGTAAATATAGCCGAGCTGCTGGTAAAGCAGCCACTCGTTCGGATTATTGGCGATTCCTTTTTCGGCGATTTTAATTGCCTGACTTGCATCAATCGCCGGAAGAACGACCGCGCCGTATGAATAAACCGCCATAAAATGCGGGTCTAAATCGGTCGCCGTGTTCAGATACGCGTAAAGCTGGCGCGGATTGAGCGAGTTCAGATTTTCGAGATTGATATTCTCCCGGCTCGCGACGACTTTATCGCCGATGTATTGCAGCGACTGCATCCAATACCAATCGGCAGCCAAGCCTTCCAAACCGAACGAAAACCCTTTCAATTTTGCGCCCTGCAACGCCAAATCGCGGTCAACGTAGTCTTCCGGCAGAGGCGGTTTCGCCTTTTCCAGAAAATTGCTCAAAACAAAAACGGCGGCAAAGCCGAAAACGATAACGGCGATGGCGATGAAGGTTTTTGTCGAATTCGATTTCATAGAAAGAATTCACCACAGAGACACAGAGGCACAGAGAAAAGCCAAATCATAAAATATATCCGCGCTCGTTTGTAACTTCATTTTCTAAAAATCTCTGTGTCTCCGTGTCTCTGTGGTGAAATTTATTTAAAATTCCTGCGGCTGAAAACTAAAATTGTAATCGCCAGCAAAATGCACACGTAAACGACCGCGTAAGCGAACGCTCCGCCGAGCAGGGAAGCGGACGGTTTTTCGGCGTTGGCGGCGTGTGTCGTGAACTCGTAAAACGAAAGATTCGGCAAAATGTAGTAAATCGCGCCGAAAAAGAATTTGGCGAAGGCTGAGCCTAATCTATCGGCAAAATCGCGAAGCGACGCGCTAAAATGCCCGATAACAAAGATGAAAAAAGTCAGAAGCGCCGAGAGCGAAGGCGATGAAAATGATGAAAACAGAATCGCAACCGCCGTCAGAATCGCAAGTTCGAGATAAATCAAAACAATCGCGCCCCAAACGGAAAGCGCGAGCGCGCCGCCGCCGACATAGAAAAGCGCGAGGCTGACGCCGCCGCCCATTATCAAAACATTGACCAGAAGCGTCAGGCACAAGCCGAGATATTTGCCGACGATAAATTCGCCGCGCCCGATTGGTTTCGAAAAAATCGCGTAAACAGTTCGTTTTTCGATTTCTTTGGAGACGAGGCTGACGCCGACGAAAATCGATATAAACGCGCCGAACAAAAGGCTCGCGCTCAAGCCGAGATTTACAATCATTCGCGCTTCGTGCCCGGCGGTCAAATCGCCGAGAAAAATCGCGCCTGCCGTTATCAGCAGGACGAAAAGCACGAGATTATAAAGAACGCGGTCGCGGACGGCTTCGCGAAAAGTATTGCGGGCAATCGTGAAAATCGTTTTGAAAAAAGATGAACTGGATTCTGGATTCAAGATTCTGGATTTAAGATTTAAGATTTAAGATTCAAGACTCAAGATTTAAGATTCAAGATTTAAGATTCAAGATTTGGGATTTTAATTTTGAATTTTGAATCTTGAATTTTGAATTTTGAATTTTGAACTAATTTAACGCCGAACTAAGTTTGGATTGAATTGGCGTTGGAAGTCAAGTAGAGCGTAGATGCCTTCTGACGGGCGAAGGTCCATCACTTTGACCAGAGTTTTATCCTGATTTTCGGTTTGAGTCAGCTTTTTCATTCCTTCCGTGTGAGCAATCCACCAGCTTTTTGCCTGTTCCGCGTTAACCCGCAAAGCTTTTTCATATTCGATTTGAGATTCGGCATCTTTTCCCGCTTTTTTGAGAAACGCGGCGTAAGCGGTTCTTAAAAAGACCGAGCGCGGGTAAATCCGCAAAGCTTCGGCGATAGTTTTTTCGGCTTCGTCCGGTTTTTTGGAAATCATCTGAGCCGAAGCCAGATTAAAATATGTAATCGACGTGGCAAATCCTTTATTAATCGCGAAACGCATCTCCGGCAAAGCTTCTTCCGCGCGCTCCAGATTATAAAGATGCAAGCCGTAATAATATCTGAATGAAGGTTCCTGAGCGTCGAGCGTAATCGCTTTTTGATAATATTGTTCCGATTCGTCCTTTTCCGCCATCAGAGCAAATTGCAGATACATCAAACTCGTACCGCGAACGGCTGAAAACACGAGCATCGACGCGCAAATAATCAACCCGAAGGCGATTGTAGGAAGTCTCAAGTCCCAAGTCTCAAGTCCCAAGTTTGATAATAAACTTGACTTAGGACTTGAGGCTTGGGACTTGGGACTATTCATGGCTATTGCCAGAACGAAGAAGAAACACAACCCGTTTGCCGGAACGCGGAAAGAATAAGAGCTTGCCAGCGAGCTGACCAGAAATGCGACGATTCCGGCAAGCGCGGCGACCTGTAAAAGCGATTTGGGTTTTTCGCGGCTTGAAAAAAAGAGACGGGCGATGCCGAACAGAAGCCAGAGGAAAAATATTATCCCGACAATACCGAGTTCGGAAAGAATTTGCAGATATTCATTATGCGCCCGTTCGGCTAAAACGTCTTCATTTATCTCTAACAGCTTGTTTTCCTGATTTTTAGCCGAAAAATTTTCTCTCGCCAACCCGTAAGCCATCACGTAATTGTCCGCGCCGACGCCCGCAAACGGAGATTTTTTGAACGCTTCGAGCGCGATTCCCCAGAATAAAAAACGCGAATCAAAGCTCGTCCCCTGACTATACTCATTGCCGCTAAAGCGTGTAATAGTCGAACTATCCTGTCCGCCGGTGAAATTTATTTGCGTAATAAAAACGCAGATTATAAATAAACCGGCGAGCAAGAGCGATTTTTTCAGATGCTTCTTGAAATCGGTAAATAAAATGGCTAACGCAAAAAATGCGACGACACAGACGCCGCCGGAAATAAATAACGTCCGCGAAAGCGACAAAAGCACAATCAGCCATGCAACGACGGCGATAAAACCGCAAAGGACAGACGTTCTCGATTTTGTCTGAAAAGTCAGAGCCAGAAAAACCGGTAAAAGAGTGACCGCCGCCTCGGCGTATTTATAGTAGCGAAATGTGAAAAACGCGCTGATAGTTTCGGGATTGCTTATGTATTCGAAAATACAGGATGCGCCCAAAATCAGAATAACCATTCCGGTAACTTTAAAAGACGCCGCTAAAAATTTCGGGCGCGATGCGATTTGACGAATCAGCAGATAAAAAACGCAGTAGCAAGCCCAGAGCAGCGTATGATGAAGCGCATTGCGCGCGGATTCTGCCCGGAAAACGGAAAAACCGCTCCAGATTGTAAACAAAAGAAGCGGCAGAATTATGAAGAAAAATTCTTTTTCCGTAAACCGGACGAATTTTTCCTTCGGTAATTTCAAAAAAAGAACGATTCCGATAAAAAGAAAAGCGGCGAGAGCGAATTCGACCTTCCAGAGATAGCCGATAATGATTTCAGGCTGCGGAATCGTCGGAACAAGATTGGCGAGCAGAAGCAGCGACCAGAGCGTTAAAAAAATAAACGGCGTCGATTGGCGGAAATCTTTCGGATTAATTATTGAGCTCATTCAAACGAATGTTAGTTGTTTATGGGCGAAGCGCCGGAAACAACGCGTGTTGTCGCATCTGCCGTAATCGCGCCGTTGTCGGTGTTGGCATAAATCACGCCGATTTCGGTGATAAAAAAGCGACGGCTGCCGGTTGCCGAATAAGACGATGAGGAAGTATGAACCGTCGGCTGCGAATCGCACTGGAAGGTAGAAGGAGCGCCTCCGGCGGCAGGCGTCGTTGAAAGGATATAATAATAACCGCTTCTTGCGTTCGGCGCGGAAGTCGAATTAGCCAGTGTGGTGTCAACTAAACCGGCGTTTGTAAGCGCGGTAAAATTGCCGAAATTTCCCACGCCGGAAGTCGATTGATATGTTCCTTCGGCGCCGTGAATCGTTCGGAGAGCGGCAATCGCGGCGCTTTCGTTGGCAGAACGGCGCGAAGCCAGCAAGTTCGGAATAGCGATGGCGGCGATGATGCCGATGATAACGACGACGATTAAAAGTTCGATAAGCGAGAAGCCTTTTTGATTTTTCATTTTTGTAATACTTTCGGGTTTTTTTGACATGGAAGCCAAATATATCTAAACAAATTTCGTGCCACGAATATAAATGTTTAAGTAATTGATAAGTTGTCGTATATGCAGGGAAACGGGTTATCCCGGAAGATAAGAAACGGTTTCGGAAGTTATAAAACAGCAGTTATTGTCAATAGTCGTGTAACGGAAAGTGTTATTCCAAAAAAAGAAAATCGCCGTGAGCCGACGATTTTCTTTTTTCAATTAATTGTTGATTAATTATTAGTTGTTCAGAGCTGAAGCACCCGAGACAACGCGTGTCGTGGCATCGGCTGTAATCGCGGCATTCGTGGTATTTGCATAAACAACACCGGTTTCGGTGATGAAGAAGCGACGGCTGCCCGTAGCTGCAAACGCTGACGCGGTGGTGTGTGTAACAGGCTGTGAATCACAGTCAAATTTCGACGGAATACCCAAAGCTGCTGCTGCCGGGGTTAAAGTTAAGTAGTAACCGCTTTTAGCATTAGCTGCGCTGGTCGCGTTCATCATAACGGTGTCAATCAAGCCGGCGCCGTTCAAAGCTGCCAGGGAACCAAAGTTTCCAGCGCCCGATGTGGACTGATATGTAACTTCCGCGCCGTGCAGCGTGCGAAGCGACGAAATAGCTGAACCTTCGTTAGCCGAGCGACGCGAAGCCAACAGATTCGGAATAGCGATAGCGGCAATGATGCCGATGATAACAACAACGATTAAAAGTTCGATAAGCGAGAAACCTTTTTGATTTTTCATTTTAATTTACACAATCTCCTAAAATTTTCTAAGTCTTTTTCTACCTTTCTCAGGCACTGCCATCTATAATCAATCGGTGTGCCAAAACGGTTTTAACATTGAAAAAGTTAATAAAAGACAGTAAATACGGCGATTTGAGCAAATATGGAAATTTCCTTAAGAAGTTTCTTCGGCGGGCAGAATATGTAAATTAACAGTTTTTGGTAATCGATTGGTGACGAAAAATGTCATAAATCAGTGAAAAACGAATAGTGAACAGTGAATAATGAAGGAAACTTCATAAACTATTCACTGTTCACTATTCGTTTTTCACTATTTCACTCGCTGTTTCGCATCTGGGCTGAAAGCGTGCGGATGCTGTGTTTGTCGAGCAGGTGGCGAAGCGAGCGAACCTGCATTTGCAGCAGCTCGGCGGCGCGGGTTTGATTTCCGCCGCTGCGTTTTAGAGCTTCGACGACGTAGGTTTTCTCCAGATTTTCGAGATGCGTGGCGAGATTTATCCCGTTGTCTGGCAAATCGAATTCGGCGTTGATGCGTTCGGGATTGTAGTTTGTGATGTGTTCAGGCAGTCGTTCGGGCTGGATTTCTTCGCCGCGTTCGAGCGCGACGGCGCGTTCAATCGTGTGTTCAAGCTCGCGGACGTTGCCGTGCCATGTATAATTTTCCAGAATCTCCATTGTTTTCGGCGAAATGGAAACCTCTCTGCCGGTCTGGTCGCAGAATTTTTTTATAAAATGCGCGACGAGGTCAGGAATATCTTCGCGACGCTCGCGCAGCGGCGGCAGGGAAATCGGGATAACCGAGATTCTGTAAAATAAATCTTCGCGGAAGCTTCCGTCATCGGTCATAGACTTCAAATCGCGATTTGTCGCGGCAATTACGCGCGCGTCAACCGGAAGCTCGTCGTGCGCGCCGACGGGACGAACGCGTCTTTCCTGCAAAACGCGCAGCAGTTTTACCTGCATCGCGGGCGACATCTCGCCGATTTCGTCGAGAAAAATCGTCCCTTTGTGCGCGGCTTCAAAAAGACCTTTACGATTTGCGTTCGCGCCGGTAAACGAGCCTTTGATGTAGCCGAAAAGCTCGCTTTCGAGCAAAGTGTCGGTAAACGCGCCGCAGTTTATCGAGATAAAAGGTTTTTCCGCGCGCGGGCTTAAATCGTGAATCGCGCGCGCGACTAATTCTTTTCCCGTTCCCGATTCGCCCTGAATCAAAACGGTTGACTGGACTTCGGCGACGGTTTCAATCATTTGATAAACCGCCTGCATTTTATCCGAATGTCCGATGATGTTTTTGACGCTTCCGCGGTCGCGCTGCGCTCGTTTAAAGGCGCGGTTTTCCGTGATTAAGACCTGTTTTTCGAGAGCTTTTTTGACGATGATTTTCAGTTCTTCGACATCAAACGGTTTTTGAATAAAATCGTCCGCGCCGAGCTTAAATGCCTCACGCGCCGTATCGACAGTCGCAAACGCGGTCATTAAAACGACGCCGACATCCGGCAGAAACTCACGCGCCGCTCGAAGCAGCTCGATGCCGTCCATGTCGGGCATCCGAACATCGGTGATGATTACTTCAGCCGCTTCTTCCTGTAATTTGGCAACCGCATCGCGCCCGTTCATCGCCGTGCGAATCTTATGCCCGTCGCCTTCAAAAACGAGGCTTAAAAGCTGCCTGTAACTCTGTTCATCGTCAACAATTAATAAATTTGCCATTGGAAAATCTCAATCGGTAAAAGAAGGACATCAGCGGACTGGAGCGCGAAAATTTTTCCGCTTTGTATATTTTTACAGATAGAAGCCGTTTGTTCAAGGAAAAATTATTTTCTGACCGTCAAAAGGCTTTCAATGCGCGAGCCTTGCGTTGCCGCTTCGCCCGTTTTGTCTTCGTTCGCGACGCTCTGCGCGCGAAATTCGGTCGGCATCTCAATCGTTATCGTCGTGCCTTTGTTTTCGAGACTTCGGACGTTTATCATCCCGTTGTGGTCGCGGATGATTTGATAAACGATTGAAAGCCCGAGACCTGTTCCGCCGGTCGTCGAGGTGGAAAAAGGCTCGAAAAGCTGTTCGACCTGTTCGGGCGGCATTCCGCGTCCGGTGTCTTCAAAAAGGATTCTGATGCGGTCTTTATTTATTTTTTCCAAAATTACTTTCAGCATTCCGCCTTCGGTCATTGCCTGAATCGAGTTTCGCGCCAGATTCCAGAAAATTTGTTTTAATTGCGTCGGGTCAGCAGAAATCATCACCGGATTTTCGGGTAGAACGGCTTCGAGAACATGATTTTCGGCGACATCGGGACTGTGTTTCAAAAGCGTGAATGTGTCGTTAATCGCTTCGCGCACGTCGATTTCCGAGAAATTGCTGACGCGCGGTCGGGCGTAAGTCAGAAAATTAGTGATGATTTTATTCAAACGGTCGGATTCGCGCAAAATAATTTCCATCAGTTGGGCTTGCGAAGATTCGGGCGGCGTCTGCGACTGCAAAACCTGAATCGCGCCGCGCATCGCGCCGAGCGGATTACGGATTTCGTGCGCCAAACCTGCGGCGACGCGCCCGACTGCGGCGAGACGGTCTTTGCGCCTTCCGCTTTCTTCAATCGAGCGAATCTCGGTCAAATCCTGAAAAGTTATAATCAGCCCGGTCGTCTCGCCGTCTTCGGAATAAAGCGGCGAAACGCCGTAGCCGACGCGCACGGCAAAATCTTCGGGCGTTATCACGTCGGTTTCAAAACGCGGCGGCTGGTCGCCCGTCTCGGTCGCGTCGAGCGCGTCTTTAATCGGAAGCTGGATGTCGCCGAAAAGCGAATAAACCGATTTTCCGCGCATTTCTTCAGCCGTGTAGCCGGTAATTTCGGCGGCAGTCGCGTTGAACGTGTAAATGTTTCCTTCCAAATCGGTCGTAATCAAGCCCGAACGAATCGATTCGACAATGCGTTCGTGCAAAACGCGCAGATTCGCCAGCGTTTTCGCCGTTTCCTTTAATTTTTCGCCCGAAGCGCGTCGATACGAGAGACGCGACGCGAGCAATCCGACGACGAGAAAGGCGACATCGTTAAACCCGATAATCTGAATCGCTTTCGAAGGCTCGGGCGTTACACCGAATGAGCGAATCAAGCCCGAAGCGACCGAAACCGATAAAATCGTAAACAGAAAAACGGATAACGAGGACATCAAAATCGTCTCGCGAGCCGAAAGAAAAAGGCTGGAAATGCTGATTGAAACGATATAAAGCATTAAATAAGGCGAAGTTAAATCGCCCGTCCGCCAGACCAGCCACGTTATCAAAAGCGCGTCGAGCAGAAACTGCGTGCGAATCTGCCAGACATAGTTTTTGCTCAGGCGCAGAACGAAAAAATAAACAATCGTCAGCCCGACCGAGATTAGAAAAATCAAAAACAGGTATTGCGGGAAATTGTCCTGCGAAAGCTTCAGATTTCCGCCGCTGTTGTAAATCCAGCTTGCCACAAGAAGCAGAAAAATCACGAGCAGCCGACCGATAATCAGCGTCTGAATTTTCTGCATCAGATTCGTCTCGTTTGAAAAAAACTTTTCGTTTAGCTTCATTGCGCTTTTTATTTTATCATTTGACAATTGATTTACCGATAAATGATAAATGATAAATGATGAATGAACACGACGAGCGCCCCTGGGGAAACTACACGGTTCTGGACGAAGGCGAAAATTTCAAGGTAAAAAGAATCGAAGTTCTGCCCGAAAAACGTCTCAGCTATCAAAGCCACAAACGCCGCGCCGAACACTGGTTCGTCGTGCGCGGCACAGCCAAAGTAACTTTGAACGACCGCGAAATCATTGTCAAAACAGGCGAAACCGTCGATATAAAAATCGGCGACAAACATCGCGTCGAAAATCCCGAAGCGAAAGAATTGCTAATCTTTATCGAAACGCAGACAGGCGATTATTTCGGCGAAGACGATATAGAACGCTATGAAGACGATTTCGGAAGAAACTAAAGTCGCGCGTTAGCAAGGGCTTCACAGTCAGCCTCAATAGTCGTTACTAACGCGCGGGCTACTGACACTTTTCGATGATTTCTTTTACTGCATCCAACAAATTTTCCGCAATCACGTCGGGTTTTCTCTCCAAACTTTTCACAGTTTTTTGTCCGTATCCGGTTAAAACGAGCGCAGTTTTTATTCCGGCATTAAAACCTGTTTCAACGTCAATCGCTTTATCGCCAATCATCCACGAATGTTCCAAATCGATTGAAAAATCGGCGCAAGCCGCCTCAATCATCCCAAGATTCGGCTTGCGGCAGGCGCAGCCTTCGTCCGGCAGATGCGGGCAAAAATAAAACCCGTTTAGCTCGCCGGTCAAATCAGCCTGAATTTTGTCGTGAATCTCGTGCATCGCCGATTCGTCGAAGATTTTTCGCCCGATGCCCGATTGGTTTGTAACGACGACGACGAGAAAACCGTTTTCCTTCAAAAGCCGTATTGCCTCGACCGTAAAAGGAAAAAAGCGCAGTTCTTCGACTTTGTGAAGAAAATTTACTTCTTCAATCAAAGTCCCGTCGCGGTCGATGAAAACTGCTTTTTGTTTGCCGGTCATTGAAAAGATATATTTCAAACTGCTGCGGATTCAAAATAATCGATTAATCTGTTTTGTGCGGGTTCGTTTAATTTAACAATTTCAAAATAAATTTCGGGATAGAGAAAATCTTCGCCGCTTTCGTCAACGATTCGCAAATGTCCCTGCGGGTCGTTTCTGAGCGGCTGTAGTACCGGATAGAGTTTGTTCGGGACGAAATCTTCGTCTTCGTCGTATTCCAAACACAATGCAAAACCTATAATTTTCATAACTTTAATCAAGCAATTGTTTGACCTTAATTTTTCTTTTGCCAATGCCGTGACATTCATACCAATGAATTTCGGCAAAACGGATTTCACCCGTATAAAGCTCGACGTGAGCCTGACCTTTCAATTTTCGCCAATTCCTGCCGCCAAATCGTTTTTGTAATAAAGCCAGTTCGTCAATTGAAAAACGCCGGGCGATAATTTCAATTTTTTCAATCGGCTCTATTATACGACGAAATTTTATCATAAATTTTATTGATTTAAGATTGAAATTGCTTTCTCAAAAACTTCGTCCGCCGAAATTCGCGTCATACAGCGATGGTCAATCGGGCAATCGCGCAGCATACAGGGCGAGCATTCGACCGATTTTCGGATAATTTCCGAGCCGATTGGCTGCGTCGTTTTTTCGTTTGTCGGACCGAAAATGACGATTGTTTGCGTCCCGACGGCAGGCGCGATGTGTGCCAAGCCCATATCGTTTGAAACGAGAAGGTCAATCTCGCTCAAAATTGCGCCAGCCTGCGCCAGATTCGTTTTGCCCGTCAAAATTAAAGGCTTTTTTTCGGATTTTTCAAAAACTTCGTTCGAAACGTCCAATTCGTCTTTCGTTCCGACAAGAATTACATTCGCGCTCAATTCGACTTGCAGTTTGTTATTTAACTTAGCGTAGCTTTCCGCCTGCCAGCGTTTCGCCCTCGAATTTGTCGAGCCGACGCCGAGCGCGACCGTTTTTTTAGACAAATCGACGCCGTTTTCCTCTAAAATCTTTCGCGCTTCGATTCTTCTTTCTTCGGAAACGTTTAAATCAACGCGCGGCTCATTTTCCAAAACCGTCTGCGTTCCAAAATAGCTTTTTTCGATTTGAGCAGCGAGATTCAGATAATAAAAAACTTCGTGCCGCTCGTTTTTCCATTCGGGAATTTCGACCGCATCGGAAAGCAGAAAGCTTCTGCCGTCTTTTGCGTAACCGAAGCGTTTCGGGATTTTTGCGAGCCGCGCAATCAAAGCCGATTCCAATGAGTTCGGAAACAAAACGGCTAAATCGAAATTTTTTTCTTTTAGAATATTAGATTGTTCGAGAACGATTTTGATTTTCGAGCTTTCCGTTTCAAAGGTAAGAATTTCGTTGATAAATTCGGCGTCCTGAAAAATTCCTCTCGCCCACGAGCGCGTGTGAAGCGAAATTTCCGCGTCGGGAAAAATCCGCCGAAGCTCGCGCAAAGCGGGAATCGTCATCACCGCATCGCCAATCCAATTTGTTCCGCGCACGAGAATTTTCATTTATCATTTAACATTTATCATTTAACATTGGAGAGAAACAATCTGATAAATAATAAATGTTAAATGAACAATGTCCTGAGTCCTTTTTCAAGCGAAATCTCCGGTTTCCAGTCCAGTTCCTGTTTGATTAAACTCAAATCCGAAACGTAATTCATCGGAACGGGCGCGGGCAGAGGGTTTTCTTCGTCAATTATTGCCTGATAATTTGAGACTTCTTCTAATTTTTTTACCAATTCGCGCAAAGAAAGCGCGTTTTCGCGCCCGCCGCCGAGATTGTAAAGTCCGTGTCGAATTATCGAATCGGTAAAAGCTTCGCAGGCGCGCGCGAAATCTTCGACCGCCAGCAAATCGCGTCTCGGCGCGCCGCCCGCCGGAAGCCGGAGCGTTTCGCCTTTATTTATCGCATCGACATAATGCGAAACAAAATTCGGCGTGTTTCCCTCGGAATTTGGCGCGTAAACGGTCGAAAGACGAAAGATGCACGAACGAAAATTGTTCTGATGCGCGTAAAAATCGACATATCTTTCGGCAATCAGCTTTGACCATTCGAGCACCGATTGACCGGAATAAACCGTCGGGCACATTTCGGGAACTTCAAAATAATTATCGGCAAATCTGCCGTAAACGTCCTTTGTCGAGGCAAAAATAAAAACCGAATCTTTTTTCATCGCGCGAAGCAGGTTGACCGTTCCTTCTACGTTTGTCAGAAAAACTTCTTCAGCCGCATCGGGCGATTTGTCCAAATGCGCGGCGAGATGAATGACGACATCGTAATCGGCGACAATCTGCGTGTCATGCATATTCAGCAAATCGAGATTAGAACGCCGCGAAAAATCGTCGGCATCGAAAAATGCGCGAACGTGAGTTCCAAGAAATCCGCTTCCGCCGGTTACGAGAATTTTCATAGAAAATGACCTTTGACCTTAGAACTTTGACCTTTGACCTTTGAAATTATTTACCTATCAAAGTTCAAAAATCAAAGGTTGAAGCTCGAACTTATTTACTAATTTCCACCAATTTCTTCATCTGCTCCGCCATTCCGATGACAATCAGCAAATCGCCTTCGTGAATGCGCGTGTCGGCTGACGGCTGGTAAATCATCTCGCCGGTTTTGCGCCGGACGGCAACAACCAAAAGATTTAATTCGGTGCTGATGTTCGTGTCCTTTAATTCCTTGCCGCTGTAAACCGAATCGTGTTTAATCGCAATTTCTTCAAAAACGAGGTCGAGCGTTTCGGCGACAATCGAATCCATAAAATCGGCTATCGCCGGTCTGAGCAGCGCGCGAGCCATCGAGAGACTGCCGATAATCGTCGGCGCGACGACGCGGTTTGCGCCGGCGCGAATGAGCTTCGGCTCGGCTTGTTCTTCGACGGCGCGGGCGACGATATGCAAATCTTCGCTCAGCCCGCGCGCGGTCAAAACGACATAAACATTGTCGGCATCGTCAGGCAGGCAGCTTGCCAAGCCTTTGGCGCGGTCGATTCCGAGCTTTATCAGATTATCTTCGAGCGTCGCGTCGCCGATAAAAATATGCAAGCCTTCGTCTTCAAATTCGGCAATTTTTTTCTCGTCGCGCTCGATAATCACAAACGGCAGATTTTCCTTTTGCAGGCTGCGGATTATTCTGCGCCCGACGCGTCCCGCGCCGCAGACGATGTAATGATTTTTCAGCTTTTCCATTTCTTTCGTTTTGCGCCGGAAATCGAGCGCCTCGATAATCTCCGATTGTATAACCGATTGAATCAAAGTCGTAACCGCAAAAAGAACCGTTCCGCCGCCGAGCAGCATAAAAAAGATGGCGAAAATCCTTCCCGCGTCCGTTTTCGGCGGAAAATCGCCGTAGCCGACGGTCGTTACCGTCTCGGTCGCCATATAAACGCTTTCGAGCCACGTCCAGCGTTCGAAATAACGAAAAGCAATCGTGCCGAAAATAATCATCCCGAAAATCGTCAGCAGGGCGAAGAAAAGCCTCCGGCGCGTTATTTTGGAAAGTATCGGAAAAACTTTCATTTTAGTTCAAAGTTCAAGGTTCAAAGTTCAAAGTAGGCAGCCTTGAGCTTTGAACCAAAAAATCTATTTAAATTTACTTCCTTTTAAATCAGATTGCTTTAAGTATCTGATAAGCCCGGAAATTACCCGACTGATTTCAGTTATTTTTGCACAGATAAAATTAAATTCGCTTTCGGAAATATATTTTTGGTCGAGCGCGACATAAAGTTGTGAACGGACTTCGCCGGATGAGCCTTTCGCAATCGACAGGAAGTTTATAAATTCTTTATTGCCTTCGCGCTCAAATCCCTCCGCGATATTGGACATAACAGAAACAGTAGCGCGGCAGATTTGGTTTCGTAAGCCGTAATCTCGTATAAATAAATCATTTTTTGAAACTTTGTAAATTTCTTTTGTTACTTCGCTCGCAATTTTCCATGCCTCCAAATCTTCAAATTTTTGAATTTTCGACATAAATTTATCCCCCTGATTTAGTCTGATTTCTAACTTCAAAAGATTTTATTTCCTGCTTTGAACTTTGAACTTTAAACTTTGAACTTAAAAACACTAGACACGAACTACACAAAACCGATAAAATTTTACAAGGCAACCGCCGAAAACGAAATTCTCACTAATCATAAACGACAACCCGAAAATGCCAAACCAGATACAGGTAAAAGAGAAAACAAAATACGTACCGAAAAAATTTCGCAAAAGTGAGAGGCGCGTGAAATCATATCAAGCGCCGCCGCCTTCGCTTTTTCGACGCATTTTACGTTTTTTCTTTAATCCTTACACGATTTCGATTACGGCTTTCGCGCTGCTCGGCATTTTCCTGACGCTGACTTATTTCTGGTTTGAATATTCCGACCGCATAGATTTGCTGCTCAGAGGCGAAGTTTTTACGCGTTCGGCGGGCATTTATTCCGCGCCGAAAATATTAAAAAATAATGAAGCCATCTCGCTCGAAGATTTGACGGCTTATCTGAAATCAGCCGGTTATATCGAGAAAAATCAACAAGCCGACAATTCGCGCAGCCGTTATCTCGTCAAAGAAAACTCAATCGAAATCGAGCCGGGCGTAACGGGAATAGTTGACGGCGTGAAGATTTTTCCGACGCTGCTCGTAAAATTTAAGAAAGACGGGAAATCTGTCGATTCAATTTTCGACGCCGGGCAGGACGCGAAAAAGGAAATAAATCAGGCGCAAATCGAGCCGAAAATTCTCAGCTCAATCGCGGCGGAAGGCGACGGGCGCAGAAAAACCGTAACGTTTAACGATTTGCCGCCCGCGCTGGTCAAGGCGATTACCGTAACGGAAGACCGCGCGTTTTTCGAGCATTACGGCGTGAATTTGCGCGGAATCGCCCGCGCCGCGTGGCGCAGATATGAAAAAGAAGACGACAATTCGCCGCTTGCCAATCAGGGCGGCTCGTCGATTACGCAGCAGCTCGTCAAAAATTTATGGCTCAGCCGCGAGCAGACTTTGACGCGCAAAGTAAAAGAAGCGTATATGTCGATAATTCTCGAAACGCGGCTGACGAAAGAGGAAATCTTCACGCTTTACGCCAACCAGATTTATCTCGGGCAGCAGACGGGCGTTTCGATTTACGGTGTCGGCGAAGCTTCGAGCGTTTATTTCGGCAAGGACGTTTCGCAGCTTACTTTGCCCGAAGCCGCTTTTCTCGCCGGAATTATCCGCAGTCCGAACCGTTACAATCCGTTTAAAAATTTTGAGAAAGTTACCGAGCGACGCAATCAGGTGCTCGATTCGATGCAGGAAGCGGGCGCGTTTTCGCCGCAGGAAATCGCCGCCGCCAAGCAGACGAAATTAGAGCTTCATCAGGTTTCCGCCAAAAAAGATTTGCAGGGAATGCCGTATTTTTCGCAGTTTGCGGTCGAGGAATTACCGAAAATCGTCAACGACCCGGAAGCCTTGCAGCATCTGCGCGTTTACACGACGATTGACCCCGATTTGCAGCGCATCGCGTATGACATCGTAAACCGTCGGCTCGAAAAACTCGATAAATATTTTCCGAAAAAGCCGAAGGGAAATCTGAACGCCGCGCTGGTCGCCATCCGTCCGAAAACGGGCGAGATTGTCGCTATGGTCGGCGGTCGGGACTATGCGGAAAACCAGTTTAACCGTGCAACCGACGCTCAGCGCCAGCCCGGCTCGGTCTTTAAGCCCTTTGTTTACGCGACCGCGCTGAATTCGGCGTATGACAGCGCTTCGCGTGTTTACACCGCCGCGACGATGTTTAAGGACGAGAAAAAAGTCTTTACATACGGGACGGAACAATATTCGCCGAACAATTACGGCGACACTTTTTCAAATCAGGAACTGACTTTGCGCGACGCGCTTATAAAAAGCAAAAACGTCATCACGGTCGATTTGGCGATGGAACTGAACATCGGCAAAGTGATGAATTTTGCAAACAAAGCGGGCTTGCCGAAGGTCGAAAAGGCATATCCTTCGATGGCTCTCGGAACGGCTGAAGCGACGCCTTTGCAGATTGCGACCGGCTACACGATTTTTGCAAATCTCGGCGAAAAGGTTTCGCCCGTTGCCATCAATCGCGTTACAAACGGCGAAGGCACAACGGTCGTCGAGCCGAAGACCGAAAAGAAAAACGTTTTGCGTCCCGATGTCGCCTACATTATGGACGACATTATGAAGGACGTAATCAATAAGGGAACTGCGGCGGAAGCGAAAGCCTGGGGCTTTTCCAATTCGAACGGCAAGGCTTACGCGGGCAAAACCGGAACTTCGCGCGACGGCTGGTTTGCCGGATTTACGCCCGAATTAGTTTGCGTCGTTTATGTCGGCTTTGACGACGGCGATGATTTAGGTATGAAAGGCGCGGATTCGGCAATGCCGGTCTGGGCGGATTTTATGCGCGCAGCTCTCGACATACACCCGGAATGGAACGGCGACTGGACGATGCCCGATTCAATCCGCAAAGCGGAAATCGACACGCGCAACGGCAAACTAATCCGCGAGCTGAACAGTCAGGAAGCCGATTCGGTCAAAGCGCAGCAAGACGCCATCAGGAAAAATTCAAATTCGAATACCAACACGCAGACCGCGCCGCCCGAAATCAAAGACATCTACGTTACGGACGTTCCGCCGGAGTTTCGCCGCATCGAGATTTTCGTCGCCGGAACAGTTCCGAATAAAGTCCTGCTTCCTACGGGAGAAACCGATTTTAACCTTGAAAACACCGATACAAAACCGCGCACAACGCCCACGCCCTTTACTACATGGGAAGAAGAACAGCGCAATCAAAATTCAAATAAGGATAAGTCCATCGAGGACGACATCCCGAAAGCCGATTTAGTCCCGCGCATTACCGTGATGATTTGCCCGATGACCGGCATGCGCGCGACAAAAAACTGTCCCGTAAAAGAAGCAAAAACCTTCGAAGACGGCAAGGAACCGAAAGAATTCTGCACTTTTCACGTAGGGAAGTAAGCCGGTTACGAATTATAAATTCGAAACAATTACCTGCGATTTTATTTTCTTGGCGAGCAAAAATAAATCAACACATTTCCGTTGAAATGCTTTATAATAAATGACGCGCAGTTGCAGAACTGCTCTTAAAAGTCTTTTTCTACAATCCAGATTTAACCTGCCTTTCTCCGGCGAAAGCAATACTATTTCCGCATCTTCAGGGAGAATTTTTTTTATGAAACGCTCTATTTTCGTCAACGCGCTCGCGACGCTTTTCCTGTGTTTATCATTTACTTTTAACATTCCGGCTCAGACGTTTGGCTGGGGAGAAAATTACTGGGGAAATCTCGGTATCGGCAATACAAACAATCGTGATGAGCCTCTTCCGCAATTAATTTCCTCGATGCCGGATGCGACAGCCATTGGCGCAGGCGGCAACAGGACGTTTTTCTTAAAAGCCGACGGTACGGTTTACGGCGCGGGCGTTAATAACTGGCGGATGCTCGGTGTGGGCGTTACGTCCAGCTTTGAGGCGTCTCCGCTGCGCGTGCTGAATCTCAAAGACATCATCGAGCTTTCCGCTTCCGGCGGCGGCATTTCGCGCGCATTGAGAATCGACGGGACAGTCTGGCGTTGGGGCTATCAGGAATACGGCGAAAATATTCCTGCACCGGGCATAGAATATTTTCCCGACGCAAAGCCGGTCGCTCTGGCGGCGGGTGAAAAACATTTTCTGACGCTGAAGGCGGACGGGACGGTTTGGGCTTCGGGTCGAAACGAATGGGGACAGCTCGGAATGGGACATCAGCTTAATCGCCAGTATCCGCAGCAGGTCGGGCTGAACGTTCCCGATTTTAACGATATTATCGCCGTCAGCGCGGGCGATTCGCGGAGTCTCGCGCTTAAAGCCGACGGAACCGTTTACGCCTGGGGCGCGACTTACCTGCCCTATGATTATATCTCGACAGCCAGAGAACTGAATCCGAAAAAAGTTCCGGGTCTGACGGATGTTGTACAGATTGGCTCGGGCTGGGGTTTTAATGTCGCTTTGAAGCGCGACGGGACGGTTTGGGCTTGGGGTTTTGACCGCGACGGCGCATTCGGAAACGGAACTTTCAATACTCAATCAGACGTACCGCAGCAGGCGGCAATCACGGGTGTCGTCGAAATAAAGGTTCAGGGCTCGCACGTTCTTGCCAGAAAGCGCGACGGAAGCGTCTGGGCTTGGGGAAATAATGTTTACGGAGTTACGGGTCCGTGCGCGCCGGGCGTAAAGACGTGCGAAATTCATCCGTATCCTACACAGAACCTGACAACGACCGGAAACCTGGAAATCGCATCGGGCGGCACTTCGAGCTTTGTTTCAAAACCGGTTATCCGCACTCCTTTAGGCATCAACATACGTCATTTCGGCGAGAAAATCCTTCTCGGCTTTGCGCGCGTAAGACGTGCCGGAACAACCGAATTTACGGCGCTCGACCCTTCGACAATCAATCTGAAAGCTCCGCAGGGATATTATATCGAGCCGAACCAATCCGCCTACAGCATCGAGACGAATGCAATTACCTTCGGCGAAACGCAAATTTGCGTGAAATACCCGAATGACTACGACCGGCTGCGATTTTCTTATCTAAAGCTTTTGCAGTCGGAGAACGGCGAATGGGTTGACCGCACAGTTTCGAATGATTTCATCCGCCGGAGGATTTGCGCGTCAGCATGGAAATTGTCAACATTTGTCGTCGCGCTCGGCACGACGCCGATTACGCCGCCGCCCGCAAGCATTTCGGGCGCTGTCTATGACCCGTGGAACGCCCCGCTTCCTTTCGCGCCGGTAACAATAACGGATTTATACGGCAACTCGGTTACGCAGATTTCAGACGCTTCCGGCGCTTACAAATTCGAAAATCTGCCAATCGGCGAAACCTACACGTTAACCGCGTCGGTCAAAGGGCATTATTTTCCGCCCTATCGCACGACGATTAACGAAGACATAACCAATCTGAAATTCGTTTCGACCAATCCGTAACATGACAACTACGGCAGAGCGATTTCGAAAATATATCAATTTAATCCGCAGATTCTGAACTTAACCGAAGATATTCAGGACTTGAATTTCACGGCGTTTTAAGTAAAAAAAGAGAGCTGAAATATTTCAGCTCTCTTTTTTTCGTTAAGAATTTATAAAATTCCGAAAAGCGGTGTCATAATAGCTTTGAGATTTTATGCAGCGTAAAGTGTTTTGGATTACGTTTTCGATGTTGGGCTTGGGCGCGGATTTAATCCTGCCGCTGATGTGGGGAATTATTGCGACGATTCCTGTTTTGATTTTTAGCTGGTGGCTGGCTTATCGAAGCGAATGGTTTGATGAATGATTTTCACGTTTACTGTCGCTCGGGGGCGGTTGTTTCGGTGTAGTGGATAACGTCGGATTTCAGGTTCTGGTCGGGGTCGATGTTGAAATATACACGCCCGACGATGCTTCCGTTGTCGTCTTTTTTATAGGCGAAGCGCTTTTGAGTCGGCGCGCCTTCAAAATGTTTTTTTTCTACTTTTCCATTTGCATGATGCAGATGTGCTGTTTTCATGTTGAGAGTTTAGCACAATCGTTCCCGAAATATGCCCGGAAGGATACGAACATGCGCCTTTTAGGAAGTTAATATAAATAGTTATTTAATCTTTTCCCCCCGCATACCAATCTTCGTGCAGAGACCAGCCTTCGCAGGAAAGGCACGATGTCCAGCGCCATTGGTGTCGGCAAACCGGGCACAGACCGCGCGTTTCGAACGTGTTCCATGCCGAATAGCAGGCGTCTGAAAAATATTCGGGAAAACCGCAGTCGGCGCACCACCAGCGGCTCGATTTTTCCGGCTGCCAGTTGCATTTCGGGCAGCGAATGCGACCGAAATCCGTTTCTTCCACAGCCAGTTCGGCAAATTTATTGATGATTTCTTCGGGGAATGTGGATTTATCGAAAAGCGAATAACTCATTATTAAATATTTTCTACAAAATGATATTCGCCGTCCAAAACGCCCGCGACGCGCCCGACTTCCGCAGATTCGTGGCGGTCGAGATATTGCCGCGCTCTGTCGATGTCTTCGACCTCAAGCGCGAACCAGACGGTGTTTTCGTCTTCCGCGTCGCGCCAGAAATGGGCGAGCGTCAGACCTGCCGCGCTGTTTGCCCCGGTCTGCGAGTCGAAAACGCGTTTCCATTTCGCGTAATCTTCGACCTTGTTGCGAACCAGCATATAAAGCATAAGAAACTTTATACGACTGAAATTGTTCTGAGTCAAGAATTAAAGGATTTTGGATTTTAGATTTTGGATTTTGGATTGGTCGTTGGCAAAACTTCTTAATCCAAAATCTAAAATCCAAAATTTAAAAAACCGGCAGGCTGTCGTTTCGCGGTATGCCTTCAAATGTTTCTTCGGTTTCGACGTGCGGAAACCAGTTGTGTTTTTGATATAAAAGCTTTTCCATCACGTCGGCAGGCAGAGGTTTTGACATCAGATAGCCCTGACCGTAATCGCAGCCTAAATTCTGGAGGAGCGAAAGCTGGTTTTCGGTTTCGATGCCTTCGGCGATGACGCGCATCTTCAGGTTTTTGGCAAGCGAGATGATGGTTTGCAGAATCTCTGCGTTTTCGCCTTTTTCGCCGACGCTGTAAACGAATGAACGGTCAATCTTGAGCGTGTCGAAAGGCAAACGATGCAGATAGCTCAGGCTGGAATAACCCGTTCCGAAATCGTCGATGCTGAGCATCACGCCAAGCTCTTTGAGCCGGTTGAGAATCTGAATCGTGTGCTCGGCGTTTTCCATCGCCGTGCTTTCGGTAATCTCCAATTTCAAAGACGACGGCGGAAGATTCGCTAATTTTAAAGATTTCTGAACGTCATCGACAAGACTTTCCTTGGCGAGATGTTTGCCGGAAATATTTACGCTGATGATTAGCTCGCCGTAATTAGGCGCAAGCGCGCGCCATTTTGAAATCTGCGCGCAGGTTTCTTTCAAAATCCATGTCGTAATCGGGATTATCAAGCCCGAATCTTCGGCAATCGGGATAAATTGCACGGGCGAAATAAAGCCGCGCGTCGGATGATGCCAGCGAAGCAGCGCTTCAAAACCGATAATTTCGCCGTCACCGAGCGCAATCAGCGGCTGGTAATGCATCGAAAGCTCGCCGCGTTCGACGGCAAAGCGCAAATCGGATTCGAGATTTATCCGGTCGAGAAAGCGCGCGCGCAGCGATGTATCGAAAACGGCGACACCGCTTCCTTTTTCCTTCGCAAAATGCATCGCAATATCCGCGTCGCGCAAAATTTCTTCCGGGTTATCGTATTCCGACTCAAACGGCGCGATACCGATATTTAAATCGATAAAAATGCTGTTTCCGCTTAGCGAAAACGTTTCCGATATTTTCTGGTGAATCTTCCGCGCCATTTTTTCGGCGGCTTTAGCGGAAGATAAATCGTTTAAGATAATCGCAAACTCGTCGCCGCCGAGCCTCGCGACAACATCATTTTTCCCGACAAGACGCAGAAGCCTTTTAGCGACAATTATCAGAACTTTATCGCCGATTGTGTGACCGAGACTGTCGTTTATGTTTTTGAAACGTCTGATGTCTAAAAACAAAACAAAGAAACCGTTGGCAGAAGGTTTCTTGTATTTATCGATTAAATTTCTCAATTCGCCGGCAAAATTAGCGCGATTGGCGAGATTGGTCAGCGTGTCGTACATCGCCGAATGCTGAAAAGCTTCTTTGCTTTTGCGCAGCGCCTCGCTGGTTTGCTCTTCTTTTGTAAGTAATAAAGAAAGCTCGCCGGCGTGATGCTCGGCTTGTTCGGCGCGGATTCTTTCAACTTCCGCTTTATCGCGCTCGGCTTGCTCGGCTTTGTCTATCGCTCCCGTAATTTCGCCGATTGACTGCCGGTAACTCATATAAGCGACACAAAAAGCAAAGAACGCGATTGCCGTCGTTAAAACGTCGCCCTGATTTATCAGCTTGTAGGAAATGCCCGCCAGTCCTGCGCCGACAATCTGGGTTATCGAGCTGGAAAAACATTCTTTCTTCCATGTTCCCCAAAAATTCGTCTCGTTTTTAAGCGAGTGAAAAGCGGTAGCCAGAATTGAAGAAACAAAAAACTGCGAAAAAGCCAGGATGCCCAAAACCGAAATCAGGTGATTTGTGCCGCTTATTGTAAAAGCCGAATTTGTCGTCTGCGAGAACACAGACCAGACAAGATATGTAAATGCGGTGGAAATTACGGCGATTGAAGTATTTGTTTCAATCATCAGCCTGCCGAAATTCATTTTTCCTTTCGATTTGATGTGAAAGCAGTTTGCCAACATCTCGACGGCGGCAAGAATAATCGCCGCTTCACCGCCGAAAAGCAGAAACGCAAGAAAAATTATCGAATCGGAAAAGGCAACGGAAAATCTGGAGCGCGGCAGCGTCAGAACCATTCTCGGCGCAATCAGGATTGCAAAAGCCAGCAGAAGAAGAAAACTCCAGTGAAATACCTCGCGCGGAAGATATACGACGGCAAAACCGAGGCATAAAGCTCCCACAGCTATAACAATGAATTTTAAGTATTCGATAATTTTCACTTTGCTTACAAAATGCGAAGTTAAAAAATTTTTAAGTTGTTTGGTAATCGAAGCTTTTCAGATGTGAAATTCCAGAGCTTGTTCGGCAGGCAAATTTACCTGCCTTTAATAATATACATTATTTAATACAATAAGGCTAATAATTTTTAAACTATGTTTACACTTATTAAAAATAATTTTAACAAAGTTTCAATTTGAAATGTGAAGAGCTTTGAAAACAACAGTTACGTTCAATAAGACATTAAATAAAATAAAGGTCAGACAGCTTTTGCTATACCTGACCTTTTGCTTGGTATGCCTGTGAATAAAACAATAAACGGGCATACGTCGATATTTAATTTTTAATTTTAGTCTGCCGCTTTAATGAAATAACCACCATAATCCGACCAAAAAAATCAAAATGCCTAAAATGAGAAGCAAAACATTTGGCAGCCGCCATAAAAACTGTTCGCAAACCCGGCACTTATAATGCCAGAAAGAAATCGGTCTGCCACAATTACGACATTTATTCATAAAACTATTGTAACTTATTGTGAATTTGCGCATAAGTTGTCAAAAACCTTTATCTGAAATCAACAACTTAGTTAGATTTCTCCTGCATATCTTGTCAATATATTTGCGCATAAATTGTCATCATTTGGAAGGAAATTAGGGTAGAGAGATTTATAAGATTAATCTATTTTTGATAATGGTCTTAAAATTCATCATTTAAGAGCGAATTTAAGACTTTGATTTTGAGATGAGTTTTGATAACTGAAAATAGTTGGATTTCTATTTAATATGGAACAGAAAAAAATAGTCTCAAAAATGAGCGTTTTTGAGAATGAAATAGGCAGTTCAAATGAAACGGGAATTGCTGGAGTCGTTTCTGTTTGAAGAGTCCAAAGCCGGATTTGATTAAACTTCCGCCTGCTGGTATCGAATACGTTATCGTTCACGAACTTTGTCATTTAATCGAACCGAATCACAATCGAAAATTTTATCAATTTTTACACTGGATAAAAAGAAAAGAAATACTTGAGAAAACAAAACACTGATTATCCTACATAGCAGCTTCGGCGGATTAAGTTGTCATCCTCAATCTTTTCTCGGGTTTTGAAGAAACTTTCAACGTCAGCCGGTTTCTCTTTCAGAAACAAAAAAATTTGATGACCGCGCGGCAGAGCCGCGCGGAGATTTCATTGCTTTGCCGCAAGGCATATCCAGGAAAAGATAACACTTTCTTTTTCAAAGATTGAAATTATTTACATTAACGCAAATTATTTGGAAACTTTGAAAATATCGAACTCTCCCTTTTGATTCCAACCGAATACGTATTTAGTTCTATATTCCAAGTCGTAACGTTTGACAATACCATTACTTGAAACGAACATTATACGATTCTTTTTAAAGTATTTATCTGTTGTCCAAGCCCAGAGTTGAAACGATACCCATTCCGTATAGTCATTTTTCAGCGAAAACTGAATTCCAAAGTTAGTTGGATTTTCGATGATAATCGTATTAACCGGAATATCCTCCTGTTGAGCGGTAACTTGCGTATGCATAGACAGCAAAGATGCCAGTAAAAAGAGAAGCGCCGGAACTTTCCATAAACGTTTATTTTTAGTCATATTTTTTAAATTCTCCGTTAGTAGTCTATTTCTCATAACAAATAGCGCATAAAGCAAGTAGCTTTTATACCCTTGAGCCGAGGCAGCCGGATCAAACAACTTCTCGTTTACAAAATTTCATTAAACAGTCTGTTATGATTTCTGACGGAAAGCAGGATTCGCCCGCTTTCCGTCCTGAATAACGCCACCCTGAATCAATTACAGCTACAGCCGGGCAATCCCCTGAGAAAATCGTCCGAGAAACGCGAGCCAAAATTGAAAGGCAGTCCCTGTCTTCCTCTGACATGTATCCCGATAACGCGGAAACTTTCGTCCGCCATAATTTTTATTATTGGACCGCCACTCATCCCCTTGAGCGTATCGGCGAAATATCCGAGCCCGTTTGAATACGCCAGCTCCGCATCGGAAACCGACTGTGCCATAATCTCGCCCTCATACTTTTCGGGATAACCAAGTATCATAATTTGGCCTAAATTGTTACCGGAAGGAATGTTATATCCGAGCCAGCCGCTTTTGTGACCGATGGCACTGGTGGTAACAATAGCGGCAAAATCATAGTTAGCCGCATGGAGATCATTGCGCGGATCCGCAATCGAGGTATATTCGTTCGGTATTTTAATCTTTTTCGCCGAAGTGCGCCCGAATGGTTCGTTGCCCCGACTGTAACCCGGAATTATGTCAACCCGCGTTGCATATCCGCCGCATTCCGGTTTGTAAACGTTGTGCGCGGCAGTAAACACTCCATCGGCGGAAACAAATACGCCGGTTCCTTCAGCAGCATCGGCGCAGTTTGGAAAGGTAACGAATATTTTCGCAACGGCGCGGTAAGGAAAGTTGTTTCTGATATACGGGTCGGACACTGGCGTCAGCGTACCACTCCCAGTCCGAGAGATCATCGACTGTTGCTGCGCGGGTAGGTTGATAACCGTCGCATACAGAAAGATTAACAAAAAAGCGAAATAGACGAGCACAAAAATCAAACGATTCAAATTGTATGTTTTTAACATAATGCCTCCCTGTCCCATTCCAGAGGGAATGAGAAAATTAGTATTTCCTACCTTTAATTGAAATTAAATACGTCCCTGCAGTAACTCCGCCATACGAATCGGCGTTACTGTCTAGTCCAGTTGTATATTGTCGAAAAAAGCTGGTTACACAACGCGTCCCCGTAATTTGATTGCGAGGTGCCGAAGGTATGGACTCCGATAATATAATAATCCGACGTAAAGATGGGCGCCCCGCTTTGACCGCTGCCTGTCCAGATATCCGTATAGCTCAGAATATTGTGGTAAGAGCTTTGGGCAAAATTAGCGCGTCCGCCCGCGACAACCAGCCGCTCTCCGCCATACAAGTCATCCGGATAACCCGCGATATAGACTTGGTTCAAATCAGAGGCGGTAGGTATCTTGAATCCGAACCAACCGGTACCGCATCCTACGTCTTCCTGAGTATTCAGAACCGCAATATCGCATTCCGCGCCGTCGTGGCAGCCCTGATGCGAACCATGGTTATAGTTCAGTGATAATACTTTCTTACAGCTTTCATAGTTGGCGGAGTATCCGGGCATAACTTCGGCTCTTTGAAAATGACCGCCATGAGCAATTTTATAAACGAGATGTTCCGCCGTCAGAACCTTATTAGCCGCAATGAGCGCTCCTGTCCCCTCTACCACATAATTATCCGGAAAAGTTATCCGCAGTTTGACGATTGCTGAATAAGGAAATTCACGCGTGTTGGCGACTAGCTTGCGCGGATCGAGTGGACTGGTCGGTTGATTCCAGGTGAGGCTGAGGTCGCTAATAATTCGCTGTTCCGGTCTGCTCGGCTTACCCGGTTGAGCGAACGTCGCAGATACCGCGCCGAGTAGCGCAACGGTTGTTAAAATTAGTAAAGTACGGGCAAATACACCGGCTGATTTTTTAGTGTTTTGCAGAATTTTCGTGTTTTCGTATAAGTTAAACATATTTTTCTCCATTTAATTTAGTGTTTGACCAAAAGTTAGTTTTTTTGAGCAGCCGTTTTCGTTATTGAACCATCCTCCCGATATTTCTAAATCCTGTTTCAAATCGAAGAACAGACAAGTTTTCGGCACAGCCGCTTCAGCGCTTCAGGTTTTAGTCAATTTTCAGCCTCCGTCAATTTATTGAGCTCGACCGCTACAAAACCGGGCACTTTAAACTCCTTTCCCTTGCTTACGCAGCAATCAAGCAAAGACAGCAAAAATTCTTTCGTTAAACAAACCCCTGCTTTCTGATGAGCCGCTTTATAGAGAAATTTCCGCCAGGCTTTGCGGTTATCACGGTATTTTTCAATCAGGCGAAGTCCGGCAAGATATTCGGACAGCGGATCGAGCATAAAACTGATGTGACCGATGCCGCCGTCATTCATTTTTATGAGACTCATATTCCGGGCAAGATAGCCGATCATCGAATCTCTGCCGCTTTCGTCCATCCGGAAGCCTGTTCCGCGCAGTTCACTTGTGACTTCCCTGCGATTTAATGCCATCTTCCACTTTTTACGACTGACAGGCATAGGTCGCAGGGCTTGTTTCAGCGATGCCCAAGCCAAAGCTCTGGCGATGATAACGACAATGCCGGTTCCGGGAGAATCAGGCGTGCCGGCAGCATATTTATCACGATGCCGGTTAAGGTCGTCGATTGAAGCGAGCATTAAATCGGGAATATTTTTCGCGACTACCAGACCGGACGTTTCCCGGGTGGCGATAAGCTGGTCAGCGTACAATTTAACTATCAAGGCGGTCAAACCTCTTTTCTTCGCCATTAAACACAGCTTGTGGCAGCCTTTATGGAATTCCGGATCGGAAAATAAATCTCGCTTTCCTTTCTGCTTAAGATAGGAATCCATAAAAACAGACAACCCGCTGCCCTCAATTCTCACCGGAGAAACGAACACCGACTGTAAATCGCTCAGGTCTTCGCTCATTCTCGACGTTACAATCAGCGCGTTAACGGAAAGACTTTTGATTCCGCTGATAATATTTTGACGAGATTCGCCGCTCATTTCCGAAAAACTGTCGACAATAACCAGGATGCGTCGCTGTTTTAATAACTGACGCACCAATTCAGAAGACGGGCTGTCTTGTTTCGACAACGAACGCAGCCACTCCTTCGTCGAGGAAAGAAAATTCTTTTCTTTTCCGCGCGGCGCGACTTTCCAGGTTGATTCGGAAGAATTCGATTTTCTGATTAGCAGCCGCAATAAATCCTGTATCCTGGCAAGGAGCGGGTTTTCCTCGGCGGACGGCGCGGCGGAAACGGATTTTATATTCTTCTCCGTTTCCTGCGCCGAAGTCGCCGTGCCGCCTTGACCTGACAGCGGTGACAAGCCCTGTTCGAGCAAAACCGGCAGCATGATATGCGATGCGCAAAGACGCTCGTCGCTATTTCGGCGCATCGCCCATTTCCCAAGCTCGCAAGCCAAACTGGTTTTGCCGATACCGCCTTCTCCGGCAACCGACACATAAGAAATATTGCTGTCGAAGTGTTGCCTGACGGCTTCGATTTTCACCGGTTTCTCTTCCATATTGATTTCTACCGGAACGTATGTTCTGCGTGCGGAGATGGTCGGAATATGGTCAAAATTTTCGCGCGCGTTATCGAGATTTTTGCTTACCCAGGCATCAAGCACACGGGGATGATAATGAAAGAAACCTATCAAAAGCACATATCGCAACGGAATATTGACATCAAACGGTTTCGGCAGCGGAACGCTCGATACTGACTGCAGAATCTCGTTAAAATATAGTATCCAAAGCGGACGCAGCCACAGCAAAATTGCGGTCAACATGGTTAACGGAATATAAGCGCATATCAGGCAGATGAAAACGGCGACTTTCGGATACTCCTTCGCCAGACGAGTAATCATCTGTCCCCATAATCCTTCCAAAACGCCAATCGTAAGGTTTATCGAAGCCAGCGCCTTTTCCCCTTCGGGCGTCAATTTTGTTTTTAAAAGAGCCTGCGCTTGTTTTAATGCGGGAATAGCTTTTGTCTCTCCCTCGTTCGCGAGCGAATCGCAGATTGATTTGATACTCTTAACGGCGACAACCCGCAGGGCTTCATTGTTATGCGTTGTAAATTTAATCAACTGCGGAATAGCCTCAAGAGCGCCCGTTCCCATCTGCCCGAGAGCATCAGCCGCAGCTTCCAGAACTTCCTCATCTGATTCTTTTTCCAGAATTTTAACGAGCGGCGCGCCGACTCCTTCTTGCTTCGCCGCTGCGCTCATTTTCATCAGCGCGGCGATTGCCTTCCGGCGGACTAGAGACTCGTCGTCTGCCAGTGCGTCGATCAATTGCCGGATCGCCATTTCTGATTCCGCGCCCAACTCCTCGAGGGCTGATGCGGAATTACTGCGAATCGAGACGTCAGGATCTTTCAAACATTTGCCCAGCTGCTTAATCGCCGTCCGCTTAATATCCGACGGGATAAATTTTTTCAGCTCGTTGTTGAGCGTTTCAAGAGTCAGGATGGCGTTGCTTCGTGTCAGGACATCTTCACTGTTATCGCTAAAAACTTCGGTTAAAACTTCGACTAAACGCGGTATGTCGTCCGTGTTCGGTTTTTCGATTTTCGCCAATAGTGAGATTACGATCTGGCGAATCCGAGCGTCCGTTTCATTCGACAAGATGTTAATCAACACCGGCACATCGTTTGCGCCGAGGTCTTTGGGAAAAGTTAATGCCATAAAGCATTTTGAGGCATCCGGCTTGTCCCGCGCGGCTTTGATTAACGTCAGAATGCCGTCTTCCGATTTGGCTTTAGCCGTTCTGAACGACTCTATCGCTTGTGCGCAGAGGTCGCTTTGCGCGTCCTTTATTTCCCTCGACGCATTTGAAAACAAGTCCGGAGTCTGCGCCCAAATGTTGCTTTGTAAAATAAGAACCGACGTAAACAAATATATGCCGATATTTTTTCTGGTAGTAACACTGAAAATTTTATTCATGTTGGTTTTAATAATCCGGACGATAAAAACGGCACGTGTCAAAAAGCTATGTAGACGCACCAAAACTATTTGCCCATCAATAATTTTCGCCGGAAAACCCGGAATCGAAACGGTCATCGGCACGTTCCACAAATACAAAATCACAAATAAGATGAAGAAGCTGAATATCTGAAGCGCGATAATAGGGATATATTCCCAGGCGCCAAGATGTTCGATATTAAAAAAATTGACGTTCGACGCAAACTGTGAAAATCCGGTAAATCTAGGCATATAAATATTTCCCCCTGAAAGAAGTAATCTAAAAAACTAATTAATTTACTCAATAAAAAGCCAGATTAACTTTAGTTAATTACTGCCTAAAGACTGCTTGGCTACTTATCGAAAAAAGCGGTTAGTGTCGGTTAGCTAGAGAATTATTTTATAAAAAACGGGTTTCGGTATTGATTTCGGGTAGGATTTTGACGGGCGAAATCGAACGGGATTTCGACAATCCGAAGGAGGCGAAGCGACTTCTTCGCCGGGAATTGTCAGGTCGTTGTATAAAAGGAGAAGCGCTTCGATTTTCGGCGCTTTACGGCGGGAAAAATCTGACTTTTCGAACAAAACTGTTTTTGCCGGACGGCTCGGATTTAACGGTATTATTCAGACTGCCAGCGAACACGCAGGAGCGCGCGCCGGGCTAAAACTTTCAGGCTCGCCTCGCTGAATCCGGCGGTGAATCGCAATTCCGCGTTCATTTTAAGAATATTGACAAAAGCCTCGAACAAAAGCGGCGGCAACAGTTCGTTTAATAGACCTATCGAGCTTTCAAAATTGCTGCTGGCTTTTTCCACTTCAAATTTTGCGCTGTTTCCGGCGAAGTTTATATTGGCTCGGCGGTATATATATTCAAGCTCATCCTTGAAAACTTCACTTTCGGCAAAGGAGTCGACGTACACTTGAAAGCTTAATTTTTCGTCCTCGCTCATCTCTGTTGCAGTCGTCCCGCCGCTTCTCAGAATAATGTCCTGAATACTTTTTATGCGCCAGCCGAAGGATAAAACCTTTCTCAAATGTTTTGTGAGCTCTGCGGAAAGCTCTTCATCAATTTCGGCAATCTCTGTAATGCCGTATTCGCTGAGAAAAACATAAATTTGATTAACGACCTCTCTTTGTTCGTATTCATAATCATCGCGCGAGGAGTTTTCTCTGACAAACTTTTTTGCGAATTCTTCAATAAGATTCCAATCCATAATTTACTGTTTCCGAATATTTTATTAATTTACAGGCTCATTGAAACTTTCGAGAAGTTCGAGGAAATTGTTGACCAGACCGGGGTCGCCGATGATGTTGGCACAAATATTTTTTGCCAAAACAAGACGGAAAAGTTCAAATTTTTTCTTTTCTGATATGGTCATCGACACTTCTGCGATTGAGATAATCATCTGTCGCGCGTCCTTTTTTCCGATTAAATTGGGTTTGCCCGTCTCGGTGAATAAGTCCTTATTGACGACGCGTATTTTTCTGAGCATTTCGGGATTGGCGGCAAAGAAATGCTCAAGTCCTATTTGAACGAAATAGGCGACTTCCGACTCGACGCTATGTTTGAACCCGCTTTCCGAGCTACCAATTTCCGTTTCGAGCCAGTTCTTTTCTTCAACTAAAAGCGTCTGTGAAATAACCGGCAGCGATAAGCAAAGATGCGTGTAGAAAAGGTCTTTGGCACGAGCGACCAGTTTTTTTCCGGCATCTATTCTGATTTCCTCCTGTAAATCGAAAGCGGCGTCTTTGCGTCCTTCCAAAATCTTACTGACAATCCGATCCGGGCTTATATTTCCGGTCAATACTGCATAAATCTGCTCGCGCTCGTATTTTAAGTTCAAATGTATCCAGAGAGCGATGCGGCGCGCGACGAGCTTTTTGCGAAAGATTTCGGAGTATTTTTTTTCAAGCGGGTTTTTTCCTTTCAGCTCAGTCGAAAGAAGGTCCAATTCTTCAAGTTTCGGGTTCAAAAGCTGCGTTTCGTCGCGGCTTTCGAGTAGACTTTGATACTGCCTGACGAAATGAGACGCGCGATTGTTTATTTCCTGCTCGCGCTGCCAGTAATCAACCGCCTGTCGATGAGCTACGTAAAACGGTTTGAGACTTTCCCAGTTGCCGACTACCGGACGCGAACAGAGTGTTTTATAAACATCTTTTCCTCGGTCGAGCATCGAGTCGGCAAATAGGTTGACAGCGTGTGTCGAGTGCAAATCCTGTTTTGAGTAAACGTCCACGCGAGTATTGTATTTTTGAAAACTTTCAAGCAAAAATTTGCGGCTTAAGCCGCTCAGCGCGACTAGATGCGTCATATGGCTCTGCGTGGTTAGCCAGAGCAGAAAATCATAACCCTGGCGTGGCTGGTGTTTTTCCACACCGTCGATACTTTCCAGCAAGCGGTAATCGGCAACAACCACCGTTATTTCGTTAAAAATATCCGCACCGATGATTTCTTCAGCTTCAGCAACCGTCTGAGCCGTGAAAAATTCGATTCCGCGACGACCAAAAGCGGAATGCAAAGCGTTCAGGCTAGCCTGTTCATCATCAAGCAGAAGTATTTTCCACGGTTGTTTTTCCAACTCCCTTTCTATATTGTCAAATGCCTTTGCCGGTTCGCCATCTTCGACAATCAGCCCCGTCAGTTCGGCGCTGCTGAGGTTCAAAAATTTTTGAAGTTCTTCGGCGGAAACGTCCGTATTTGAAAAAATTTTCCGAAACTCGGTTCTCAAATTTTGTACCAGCTCGTCGACACCTTTTAGTCCTTTCAGCAGCGAGGCGATTTCAGTCAGGGTCTTCTCGAAAATGCTCTCCGCCTGCTGTCTTAATTTTTCCGGCTCGTTTTGAAGTGTCCGAAATTGTCCCTGTATTTCATGAATCCGTCCGCCCACCAAGCCTTTAAGATTGCAAAGATTGTTAAAGACATCGGCAAACTGTAAATCATTAAGCGGCGCGATTTTTTCCAACCGGGTAAGAAGCGTTTCGGGAGCCGCCGGAAGATGCCAAAAATCGTGTCCGACGGCTCCGATAAGCTGATTTGTAAGCCGTTTGTTTACATTATCCAGCAAAATTCTCCGGAGCGGAAAAAACGAGACGAACAAGACCGGAAACTGCAGCTTCTTTTTTGCCCGCAAAAGGCTTTTCACGATTTCGATTCCGTAGAGCTGCGAAAAGCCGCGATTGTCCCAGCGCAATTCAGCCAGCACTATAATTCCGGCAAAATCGCTTTTATCAAAATCTATCGCTGCCAGTTGCTCGCTTGATGTCACGACGTTTCGAGCTCCGAATACTCCACCGAGCAGATTTGCGTAGCGGTCATCGTTCCAGCAAATAAGAGGTTGTATTGCCATATTAGATTCTCTCCGTATTTTGAGCATTACATGAACAAAAATTAAAAACCGATGAAACAGCCGTATTTCAATCAAAGGACATAAAAATATCGCTGGATAACCGCTGCTAAGAATCGGCGGAAACTGAAGGTTTTAAATCCAGATAATGAAGCAGGCGTCTCAAAAAAGCTTCGAGTTCTTTCCAGTTGACGGAGTTTCTTATGCCGCCCTTCTTTCCTCGCGGATGAGAAACCTGATTGCGAAGTTTTATCAGTTCCTTACAAAGAACGTCATGCCTGTCATTAATTTTGGCGCTCGCGTTTTCTCCCGGATTAACGTTATGAATTTCCTCCAGAATCGTTGCCGCATGACGAATCATCGCGGTATGCCAGAAATTCTGGTCGGCGAGCGTCGAAAACCCGTAATTCATCTCAAAATGGTGCAGATAGGTGCGAAGAATTTGCAGCGTTTCGTCCAAAGTTTTCCAGACGAAATCGCTTCGGGCGGCTGTCTCGTCGCCTTTTTTCCATTCCATTTTTTCCCACCACTGAGCATCTTTACCGCCGGGGTCGGACTTTTTGCTTTTTAGCGATTTCAATTGCCAGTCAAACTCGCGCAGAAATTTGTATTTATCGCTGGTTGCTCTGTCAATCAGCCACAAAAGCCTTTTATAGTTTTCAACCGTGTCCTGTGGGGCGCTGCGTCCGTCGGCGCATTCTTTTATCCAGTAGCCGTCGGCACCAAGCCGCATGAGCTTTTCCTGGCTCCATGCCTTATTCGAAGCTGTAGTCATAATAACCGGAATCCCCATAAAGTCCTTTCGCAGCAGGTTGAGAATCTTGGCGCCCGACAACTCTTTGGCGCTCGTATTTTCTTCCTTATCGCCGAACAGCCGCAAGTCAAGCAAAATCACTTCAGGCATTTTCTTTTCCGGCTTATTGTTAATAAAATCCCTGATATTTTCGTAGATTTTTTGGATTTTATTGTCCTCGTTTTCCAGATTGAAGTTGCTAAAGACATCGAAGACGAATTGATTGCCGGGTTGATAGGAAGAGAATGCTTTATTGTGGTTATCGTCATCAAGTCGCACTTTCTCGGCAGATTGCCCGTCAATCATATTTATAAATACTTCGCTCCATCCCTGACTCCACTGGTCATCTATATGAAGAATTCGCGGACGCCGCGAAAGTAATACTCGTCTTAGCTGCTTGATTTCATTTTTTTGTCCGTTGTAGAAAAAACTTAAATTCGTATCGGAGCGCCCGTATAAAAAGAGCGTCTGTAGATTTTCCAGATTTTTAAGCTCGTTATAGATACTGTCCGGATATCGTTTCGCAATGTTGCCGGTGGCGAGTTTATGGACATCCCAAAGCTGCTTCACGCCCCACCAATTTGCCAAACTATGACGATTATCGAGCGGAAACGCGCCGTGGCGCATAAACTGCCGCATGGTCACCGAACCGTTTAACCGACGCATTTTCTTTAATTCGCGCGCAAAATTGCCGGGAAGCTGCACGTAACTTACTCGCGGCGCGAGCAGTATGAGATTTTCCGGCTTTAATCTGAGTGTTTCCTCAAGAGGATAAAACGAGTAAACGATGCAGTAAAATTTATTAACCGGAGCTTCCTGCGCGACGATACCGTTAAGCAAATTGTCGGTTAGCTTCAGGTACTTTAAAATTTCAGCACCGACTTGATGATGTCTTAAGCGTGATTGGACACCGCTGCCGCATTTTAAGTTAAGATTAAGAAAAACTACGCTCTCGCTGTTTTTCCTGATGGCGTGAGCTATTTTGAGAGCGATGTCGTGCGGCGAGTCGTTTTTGTAATCAATCGGAGCGAGGCTTTGGCT
>JBARIW010000057.1:0-16745 GCA_049799955.1 Pyrinomonadaceae bacterium | reverse complement strand
TACTTTTTACTTTTTACTTTTTACTTGTTTGTTTGATTAAATTTTAAGAAAGGTTTTAATACTGATTTTTTTCTAAAAGGAATAATTTAATAATGAGTGAAATTATCGGCGTAATCGGCGCTGGCACGATGGGCAACGGGATTGCTCAAACTGCCGCGAGTGCCGGATTTACGGTTTATTTATGTGATGTAAGCGAAGACTATCTTCAGCGCGGCGTGGCGAATATCGGGAAAAGCCTCGACCGTTTCGTCAAAAAGGAAACGATTTCCGAAGAGCGGAAAAACGAATATCTCGGACGCATCACGACGACGACAAATCTTGAAGACTTGAAAGACTGTTTTCTCGTCGTCGAAGCCGCGACGGAGAATTTCGAGATTAAGAAACAGCTTTTTGAAAAGCTCGACTCGATTTGCAACGCCGAAGCGATTCTTTCGTCGAATACTTCATCGATTTCAATCACGAAAATCGCGGCGACGACAAAGCGTCCGGACAAAGTTATCGGAATGCATTTTTTCAATCCGGTTCCGCTGATGAAGCTCGTCGAAGTAATTCGCGGCATTGCGACGAGCGACGAAACTTACGCGCGCGTTAAAGATTTATCCGAAAAGCTCGGCAAAGTTCCGGTTGAGTGCAACGATTATCCCGGCTTTGTTTCCAATCGCGTTTTGATGCCGATGATAAACGAAGCGGTCTTTGCGCTTTTCGAAGGCGTCGCGACGCGTGAAGCGATTGACGAGATTATGAAGCTCGGAATGAATCACCCGATGGGACCGCTGACGCTCGCGGATTTTATCGGTTTGGACGTTTGCCTGGCAATATTAAATGTCCTGCACGAAGGACACGGCGACCCGAAATATCGCCCGTGCCCGCTGCTCAAAAAATACGTCGATGCAGGCTGGCTCGGCAGAAAATCGGGCAAAGGATTTTACGATTATCAGTAGATTCAAGATTTAAGATTTAAGATTCAAAATTCAAAGACAAAATCTTAAATCTTAAATCTTAAATCTTGAATCTTAAATCTTGAATCTTGAATTTTGAATCTTAAACCTTGAATCCGTTTGTTGCGTAATAACAAAACCAAATCTTCTAAAAGGAACAATTTATGAGAAAAATTTCAGCTTTTTTATCAATGCTCGTTTTCGCATTTGCCTTGAGCCAGACGGCTTTCGGGCAGGTGCGCATTACGCCTTTGAATATTAAACAGCGCACATTGCCGAACGGCTTGAAAGTCGTTTCGTTGCAGGACAATTCAAGCCCGACGGTTTCGGTTCACGTCTGGTATAACGTCGGTTCGAAGGACGACCCGCAAGGTCGTTCGGGGTTCGCGCATATGTTCGAGCATTTGATGTTCAAATCCACCAAAAATATGAAAAGCGAGATGATGGACAGGCTGACCGAAGATGTCGGCGGTTTCAACAACGCTTCGACGTGGGACGATTTTACGAATTATTACGAAGTGATTCCGTCGAATTATCTCGAAACTCTGCTCTGGGCGGAATCGGACAGAATGGTCAACTTAAACGTTGACGAGCCGAATTTCAAATCCGAGCGCGATGTCGTTAAAGAAGAATTTCGACTGAGAATTTTATCGAGTCCTTACGGGATGCTTTTCGGGCAGTATCTCGAAAAGCTTTCGTTCACGACGCATCCTTATAAACGTCCGGGCATCGGAAATCTCGACGAATTGAGCGCGGCGACGCCAAAAGACGCGAACGATTTTTACAAGCTTTATTATCGTCCCGACAACGCTTATCTGATTGTCGTCGGAAATTTTGAGCAAAGCCAGTTCGACGCGTGGACGGACAAATATTTCGGCAGAATTGCGAAGCCTTCCGGCTCGATTCCGCGCGTCAGCCTGACCGAACCCGACCGCACCGAAGAAATGCGGCATATGACGACCGCGCCGAATGTTCCTTTTCCGGCGGTCGCGATTACATATCTCGCGCCGCCTTCAAAAAGCGCGGACGTTCCGGCTTTGAGAATCGCCGAAACGATTCTTTCCAATGGCGAAAGCTCAAGGCTTTATCAATCGCTGGTTTACAAACAGCAAATCGCGCAGGAAGCCGCATTTTCGGGCGATATTCGTGTCGATAAAGGCTTGCTTTATTTCTACGCGATTGCCTCGGAAGGAAAAACCGCCGACGTTCTGGAAAAAGCTCTGCTCGATGAATTAGCGAAAATCCAGAAATCGCCCGTAACGGCAAATGAGCTGGCGAAAGCGAAAAACCAACTTATCACGCGCACCTTGCAGGAACGCGAAACGAACGACGGGAAAGCGATTGCCATCGAGCGCTCGGTTGCTTATATGAGCGACCCGAACGCCGTTAATACCGACATTCAAGGTCTTCAGAAAGTTACCGTCGCTGACGTTCAGCGGGTGATGAAAAAATACTTCACCGATAAAAATCGCGTCGTGATTTATTATCAGCAGGGAGGCGATAAATAATGAAAAATTCAAAATTCAAAATTCGAAATTTCTTGAGCGTTCTCGGCTTACTCGGCGTGCTTTGCAGCGCAAATTTCGCGCAGGAAACGCCGCCGCAGCCTTCTGCGCCGAAAACGGTTAGTATTCCTGCCGTTAAAGAAAACAAATTGCCGAACGGTTTGACGGTCGCGGTCGTCGAGCGCAAAAATGTTCCGCTCGTTACGGTTCAGCTTTTAATAAGAAACGGCGCGAGTTCCGAAGATATGAGCAAGGCTGGCTTAGCAAATATGACCGCTACGCTTTTGACAAAAGGAACGAAAACACGTTCGGCGACGCAGATTGCCGAACAGATGGAATTTCTCGGCGGCTCGATAAACACGGGCGCAGGATGGAGCAATTCGGTTGTAACGGTCAATGTAATGTCGGATAAGCTCGACCAGGCGATGACAATTTTATCCGATGTCGTTATGAATCCTTCTTTCAAACAGGATGAAATCGATTTGCTCAAATCGCAGACGCTCGACAATCTGAATTTTAATTTGCAGAAGCCCGGATTTCTGGCAGATTATGTCGCTTCGAAATACAGCTTCGGCGAGCATCCCGCAGGCGGAACGCCGAAAAGCATCAATGCCGTTACGCGCAATGATATTATCGATTTTCGTCAAAACAGCTACACGGCTGATAACGCGGTTTTGATTTTTGCGGGCGATATTACGACCGTTAAAGCAAATGCGCTTGCGCGGAAGTTTTTCGGAACGTGGAAAAAATCGGCTAAAACAACAACCGGAATCGGCATGACGAGCGAGACAAATAACAGGAACAGGCGAATTCTCGTAATCGATTTGCCGGATTCGGGACAGGCTGCCGTTAAATATTTGAAGGATGTAAAGGTCGGTCGCGTAAGTTCGGGCAATACGAGCGGCGTTTTTTATCCGGCGATTGTTCTGAACTCGCTTCTCGGCGGCGGCTATTCGTCGCGTCTTAATCAGGAAATTCGCATCAAGCGCGGTTTGAGCTACGGCGCGGGAAGCGGCTTTTCATGGCGAAGCGACGAAAGCAATTTTGCAACAAGCACGCAAACGAAAAACGAATCGGCGGCGGAAGTCGTCAAGTTAGTTCTTGACGAAATCGACAAGCTCGCGGAAAATTCGATTGCGGCGACCGAGCTGAGTCCCCGCAAATTGGTTTTAACGGGCGATTTCGGGCGCGATTTGGAAACGACGCAGGGCTTGGCTGGCGCGCTTGCCGACCTCTACAGTTTCGGGCTTCCGGCGGGCGAGCTGAATAATTATATGAAAAGCGTTCAAGCCATTTCGGACACGCAAATTCGCGGCTTCGCCAAACAAAACCTGCTGGGCGGCGACATTATCGTTGTCGGCGATTACGCGAAATTCAAAGACGATTTGAAAACGCGTTTTCCGAATATGACGGTTGAAGTCGTCAAAGCCGCCGAGCTTGATTTGGATACGATTCGCTAAAGAAAAGCGCAAGTTTGCCCGCGAAAACCGGAAAAGAGGCGAAAATTGTTTAATTAAAAACAAACTTTTCGTCTCTTTCGAGTGTTTCGCGGGCAAAAGTGTTTTAAAATAAAGCCCGACTCATAATTTTATGCACAAAAATCTGCGCTCTTTTATCGAAACGCTTCGGACGGAAAACGATTTAATCGAAATCAACGCGGAAGTTGACCCTTATCTGGAAATCGCCGAAATTCATCGCCGCGTGATTGAAGCGCAGGGAAAAGCCTTGCTCTTCAAACGCGTTAAAGGCTCGAAATATCCGGTTGTTACGAATCTTTTCGGGACGATAAAGCGAATCGAGCTGGCATTCGGGCGCAAGCCTTTGGAGCTCGTAAAAAAAGCGGTCGAAATGGTCGAAGTCCTGCTTCCGCCGAAGCCGAAAGAGCTTTGGCGATTTCGCTCGATGGCTTTCGAGGCGTTAAAGCTCGGAACAAAAAAAGTTCGGCGCGCGCCCGTTCTGGAAGTTTGCGAACGGCGCGCAAATCTCGACGAATTGCCGCTTCTTCAACTCTGGCACGAAGACGGCGGGCATTTTATCACCCTGCCGCTCGTTTATACGGAAAGCCCTTCGAGCGGAAAACACAATCTCGGGATGTATCGCATCCAGCGCTACGACGCGCAAACGACGGGAATTCACTGGCAAATCGGCAAAGGCGGCGGTTTTCATTATTTTGAAGCCGAGCAAAAAGGCGAATCTCTGCCCGCGACGATTTTTCTCGGCGGCTCTCCGGCGATGATTCTCGCGGCAATCGCGCCGCTGCCGGAAGATGTTCCCGAACTCGTTCTGGCATCGGTTCTGGCTGACGGTAAAATCGAAACGGTCGAGAATCCGATAAAAAATCATCACCGATTAATCGCCGAAGCCGAATTTGCGATTTGCGGGCGCGTTCCGCCGAAAATTCGACGCCCCGAAGGACCTTTCGGCGACCATTACGGTTATTATTCCTTGACGCACGATTACCCGATTTTTCAGGCGGAAGCCGTTTTTCACCGCAAAGACGCGATTTTTCCGGCAACCGTCGTGGGCAAACCGCGACAGGAAGATTTTTTTATCGGCGATTATTTGCAGGAATTGCTTTCGCCGCTTTTTCCGGTCGTGATGCCTGCCGTTCGCGATTTATGGAGCTACGGCGAAACGGGTTTTCACAGTCTTGCGGCGGCGGTCGTGCGCGAAAGATACGCGAGAGAAGCGCTCTCCGCCGGTTTTCGAATTTTGGGTGAAGGTCAGTTATCTTTAACGAAATTTCTTCTTCTGACCGATAAACAGCAGGATTTGCGCGATTTTAAATCGCTTTTCGAATATATTCTGGAGCGCGTAAACTGGGAAAGCGATTTCTTCGTTTTCGACCGAACGTCTTTCGACACTTTGGATTATGCCAGCGGGAAAATCAATCACGGAAGCAAAGCGATGCTCGTCGGCGTCGGTGAGGCGAAAAGGCATCTAAAGCGTGAATTTTCCGGCGCTTTGCCCGTCGGGATAAATAAAGCGAAGGCTTTCTGCGGCGGATGTCTGGTGTTGGAAGGCGCGGAATATGAAAAAGACAAGACTCTGCCCGAAAGAATCGCCAAATTAAATTATTTCAAGGATTTTGAAGTCGTCGTGCTTCACGACAAAATCGAATTCGCCGATTCGACCGATAAATTTCTCTGGGCGACGTGGACGCGCTTTAATCCTTCGACCGATATTTACGCCAAAGAAATAAAGGTCGTAAACAATCACATCACATATACCGCGCCGGTAGTCATCGACGCGCGAATGAAGCCCTGGTATCCGAAAGAAGTCGAGCCGCGCGAGGATATTGTCAGGCTTGTCGATGCCAGATGGCGAGAATATTTTCCGATTTAGATGAAAAAATACTGGAAAAAAATAATTCTGATTGGATTCGTTGTTTGCTTAACGTGTCTTGCTTACGCCTATTTTGTCGAGCCGTTTCGCCTTGTCGTCAATCAGCAGAAAATAAAAATTAAGAACTGGAATCCGGCGTTCAACGGCTTGAAAATCGTGGCAATTTCCGACATTCACGGCGGCTCGCGCGGCGTAACGCCTGAAAAAATCCGTCTCGTCGTCGAGAAAGCCAACGAGCAAAATGCCGATTTAATCGTGCTTCTCGGCGATTATATTTCGCAGGCGCGCGAAAACAAACCGTATTCCGAACGTTCGTTGAAAATGTCCCTTTCCGAGATTACCGAAAATCTTAAAGGCTTGCAGGCAAAGCTTGGCGTTTATGCCGTTCTCGGCAATCACGACGGTTTTTACGGCGATGAAAAAATCTCCGCCGAACTGGAACGAATCGGAATCGACGTTCTGGAAAACGAGATTAAATCGATTGAAAAAAACGGGCAGAAATTGCGGCTTCTCGGATTAAAAGACCATCTGAAAATCAATGACTGGTCAACTTTTGATTCCGAGGTGCGAAGTATCGTGGCGAAAAACGAACAGGTCGGCGATATTATCGTTTTGGAGCACAGTCCCGATGTTCTGGAGATTTTGTTGTCAAAAAACACTCTCGGAAAAGACTTTAAATTGATGCTCGCCGGGCACACACACGGCGGACAAATCTGGCTTCCGGTGCTCGGAACGCCGGTTGTGCCTTCGTCATACGGGCAGAAATATTCCTACGGGCACATCAGGGAAAAAGATACGGATATTTTCGTTACAAGCGGAATCGGGACGAGCATCCTGCCGTTTCGATTTATGATGCCGCCGGAAATAGCCGTTTTAACGATTAATGCAGAATAAATTTTTCAACGCCGGAGACGCAGAGAAAAGAAATTAACAGGGATGACAGGATAGACAGGGATAAAAACAATTTATTATTTCCCTGATTTATCCTTGTTCATCCTGTTATCCCTGTTAATTCTCTTATTTCAACATTTCTTCAACTTTGCGCAAATCACCGTCGTTCGAAGCGGGTTTTAAACCCAGAATCTTACACATCAGATTGTAAACCTGAATATTTTCAAACGGCTCGACCACAAGATTTTTCTTAAAAGCCGCGCCGTGAGCGATGAATGTCGCCTGCATCGACTGGTATCGATTGTCATAGCCGTGTGCGCCGCGCGGCAGCGTGATGTCGGCAATGTCTTCTACCCAATCTTTATAACGCTTATGATTCGTCGTCATCCAGCCTTCTTCGGACGAGCAGATTACGGGCGCAATACGCGGACTGTCCGAATAATGAAGCCGCGCGGGAATATCGGATTTTTTCCAGCAGGTCGCGTGGGCGAGATTTTTAATTTTCGAATAAATCTCCTCAGTCTTTCCCGCTTTGGGAAAAATCTGCACGATTTCATTCGTCCACAGAATCCTTTCGGTCAAATCGAAATTAAAATAATCGTCGAGAAACGTCGTATTTCGTAAATCGTATGAAGCCATCCCGTGGTCGGAAACGACGATTACATTTACTTTTTTGTCGATTTTTCGCTGCTTTAGACCGTCCATCAACCGCCCGATATAGCGGTCAACATTCCAGACCGCGTATTTCGTTTCTTCTGCGTCGGGCGAAAATTCGTGCCCCGCGTCGTCCGTGTCGCTGAAATACATCGTAATCATCGTCGGACGCTTTTCCTGCGGCAAATCGAGCCACGAAAGAACCTTATCAACGCGCATTTCAGCGGGAACTTTGCCGTTCCACGCGCGCCAGAAAGTCGGCGCAACGCCTTCGATTTCGGTTTCCGTTCCAACCCAAAAATAGGAAGCGGCAATCTGTCCCTGCTTTTCCGCCGTAACCCAAATCGGCTCGCCGAGCCACCATCGCGGATTCTGCACTTCCTCACGCTTCGACATCGTAAAAACCGTCCCGAAATCATAGACGTTGTTCTCAACTATGCCGTTGTGCGCCGGGTAAAGCCCGGTAACAATCGTGTAATGATTTGGAAAAGTCTTGGTCGGAAATGACGGAATCATCCATTTCGCGCGAACGCCTTGCCGCGCCAGCTCGTTCAAAACTTTCGGCTTGAATTTTTCGAGATAATCGTAGCGAAACCCGTCCAGCGAAATTAAAATAACGGTCGGTTTCAGGTCTTTAACCGGCTTGACCTGCGCGAAAAAAACGGTATTCAGGACAAAGATAAAGAAAAGAGCCGCAATAGACGATTTTGTATGATTCATTTTAAAAAAACAGTTTCGGGCGTGGATTTTTATAATGTTTGTAGTTTATCATACCTGCATTTCCAGTTTTACCAAATCAAAATCGAGGAGTCTTTTCAAATGAAAAAAACAAGTTCTTTTCTTGCGTTTATGCTTGCCGGTTTGCTAATCGGTTCAGCCTGCAATCAAGCCAAACAGGAAAACGCGGTAGTCGATAAAGTGAAAGTTGACAATGCAAATACGACCAATGCGGCAAATACGGCGTCGAGCAGCCCCGCCAAAGCTTCGACGCCCGCGCCTTCCGCGCCGAAAGATATTTCGGGCGAATATGATATAACGGGAACAAACGAAAACGGCGCGGGCAATTATAAAGGCACGCTGGACGTAACAAAGCGCGATGAAGTTTACCAATTTAGCTGGGACACGGCGGGCAAAAAGTATGACGGCGTCGGCGTTCAAAACGGCAGCGCCGTCGCCGTCGCCTTCACCGAAGGCACAAACGGCAAAGGCTGCGGCGTTGTTTTATACAAAATCGGCGCAGACGGCACGCTCGACGGCAAAGCTGGTTACTGGGGCGTCAACACAAGCGAAAGCGAAACAGCCGCGCGAACGAGCGGAAGCGATTTGACCGGCGAATACGACATCAAAGGCACAAATCCCGACGGCAAAGATTACACCGGGAAGCTTTCCGTAAAATCGGAAGGCACAGGCTACACGTTCAAATGGACTGGCGCAAACACGCTCGAAGGCTTCGGCATCCGCCAGGGCGACTCCATCGCCGTCGGACTCGGCGGCAAACAATGCGGCTTCGTCTCCTACGTCGTCAAATCGGACGGCACACTCGACGGCAAATGGGGCGGCTACGGCTCTACGGAAGTCGGCACGGAAACGGCGAAGAAGAAATAATCAATTACGAATTACGAGTTACGAATTAAAAAACATTTTTTAATTCGTAATTCGTAATTTTACAAAGTTGGAGTTAAGGCTTCAAACGATAAAGCATACGCGGAAACGGGATTGTCTCGCGGACGTGTTCGATGCCGCACATCCAAGCTGTGCAGCGTTCGACGCCCATTCCGAAACCGGCGTGCGGGACTGAGCCGAAGCGGCGCAAATCGAGATACCATTCGAAGGATTCTTTCGGGAGATTGTGCGCTTCGATTTGCTGTTCGAGAAATTCGAGATTAGTCGCGCGCTCGCCGCCGCCGATGATTTCGCCGTAGCCTTCGGGTGCGAGAAGGTCGCATCCGAGAGCGAGTTCGGGGCGCGTCGCGTCGCGTTCGAAGTAAAAAGCCTTGATGACGGCAGGGAAATGGTGGACGAAGACGGGCGAGCCGAATTGGCTGGAAAGATACGTTTCGTCCGGCGCGCCGAAATCGCCGCCCCATTCGAATTTGTTTTCAAGCTCGCCTTTTTCAAAACCTTCCTGAAGCATCTTGACGGCTTCGTCGTAATGTATGCGCGGGAATTTAGCGGCGGAAATCGCTTCGAGTTTTGTGATGTCGCGTTCGAGAGTTTTTAATTCTTCCTGCCTGTCTTCGAGAACTCGTTTGACGATAAAATTAATCAAATCTTCGCCCAAATCCATCATATCTTCGAGTCGCGCGTAGGCAACTTCCGGCTCGACCATCCAGAATTCGGTGAGATGACGGCGCGTTTTCGACTTTTCGGCGCGGAAAACCGGACCGAAAGCGTATGATTTGCCGAACGCGGCGGCAGTCGCTTCGTTATAAAGCTGTCCGCTTTGAGTAAGATAAGCTTTGTCGTCGCCGAAATAGTCAACTTCGAAAAGAGTTGTCGTTCCTTCGCACGCGGCGGGTGTAAAAATCGGCGTATCTGCTAAAATAAAATTGTTGCTGTCGAAATAATCGCGTGTGGCTTTGATAACCGTGTGGCGAATTTTCAAAACGGCGTTCTGTTTTTTCGAGCGAATCCAGAGATGGCGGTTGTCCATCAGGAATTCGGTGCCGTGTTCTTTCGGCGTAATCGGATAATCGTGGGCGTTTTGGAGAACTTCAAGAGCGGTAACGTCAAGCTCGACGCCGATTGCCGAGCGCGTATCTTCTTTGACTTTGCCGGTAACGATTATCGAGGATTCCTGACCGAGCGATTTGGCGTTTTCAAAAAGCTCTTCGTCGTTCGGTTTGAAGACGACGCATTGGACGATTCCGGTGCCGTCGCGTAATTGGAGAAAGACGAGTTTTCCGCTTGAGCGCGAGTTGTAAAGCCAGCCTTTGAGCGTAACTTCCTCGCCGATATATTTTTTTAATTCGTTGATGTATGTTTGCTTCATAAATTTTATATGATTATAAAAGGTAAAGATGAATTTTAATGGAAAAGCGGCAAACTTCAAAACCTCTTGATTTGACTTTAAAACGAACCGCAAGCAAATTCTATATAGTGCCTTAAATAATGCCCGAAGAAAAGAAGAAGAAAATTAATTACTCAAGCGCGTGGCAGGAAGCCAAAAAACTTTTGTGGAAGTCGCGCTGGCGTCTGGCTCTCGGCGCGGTTTTGATGCTCGTCAGCCGTCTTTGCGGTCTGGTTCTGCCCGCTTCGACAAAATTTTTAGTTGACGACGTTTTAGGCAAAGGTCGCTTCGAACTGCTCAAATGGATTGCGCTCGCCGTCGCCCTTTCGACTTTAATTCAAGCTGTAACAACATTTATTTTATCACAGATTCTCGGCGTCGCGGCGCAGCTTGCCATTACCGACATGCGCAAGGGCATACAGGAAAAAATCGAGCGCCTGCCGATTTCGTATTTTGATTCGACGCAGAGCGGCGTACTTATTTCGCGCATTATGAACGACGCGGAAGGCATCCGCAATCTGGTCGGAACGGGTTTGGTTCAGCTCACGGGCAGTTTGGTAACGGCAGGCATCGCCATCTGCGTTTTATTTTTTGTTAACTGGCAGATTACTCTTGTAACGCTTCTGGTTCTGGCGGCGTTCGGCGGCGGTTTGTCGTGGGCATTCAGATTTTTGCGCCCGATTTTCCGCGAGCGCGGCGAGATTACGGCGCAGGTTACCGGACGACTCGGCGAATCTCTCGGCGGCATCCGCATCGTTAAGGCTTACACGGCTGAAAAACGCGAGGAGCTTTCATTTGCACGAGGCGCGCACAGGCTTTTTCGAAATATCGCCAAATCGATGACCGGCGTTTCATTTGTCGCGTCATTCTCGGCGGTTATTATCGGCGCGGTCGGCGTCGTCATGATTCTTGTCGGCGGGCACGCTGTCCAAAACGGCACGATGACCTTCGGCGATTTGTTTATGTATATATTCTTCACCGGCTATATGGCTTTGCCGGTTGTCGAATTAACCTCGGTCGGAACTCAGATTACCGACGCTTTCGCCGGTCTTGACCGTATCCGTGAAATTATGGATATGAAGACGGAAGACGACCAGGATATAAACAAAGAGCCAATCAGGAAAGTTGACGGAACAATCGATTTTGAAGAAGTCGAGTTTGAATACGAAGAAAACGTTCCGGTTCTGAAAGGCGTTTCGTTTCATTCCGAAGCCGGAACGACAACCGCTCTGGTCGGTTCGAGCGGCTCGGGAAAATCGACGATTTTAAGTCTCGTACTAAATTTTATACAGCCTAACAAGGGCGTTATCAGAGTTGATGGAAAAGATTTACAGTCGGTAAAGCTGCGCGATTATCGCAAGCGGCTCGGCGTCGTTCTTCAGGATAATTTTTTGTTTGACGGCACGATTCTGGAAAATATCAAATTTTCCAGCCCCGAAGCCAATTTGGAAGATATTAAGGAAGTTTGCCGCATCGCCAACGCCGACGAGTTTATCGAAAAATTTCCCGACCAGTACAACACGATTGTCGGCGAGCGCGGCGTGAAGCTTTCCGGCGGACAGCGGCAGCGCATCGCCATCGCGCGCGCGTTGCTCGCCAATCCGCGAATTTTAATTTTAGACGAGGCAACATCGAGCCTCGATTCCGAAAGCGAAGCATTGATTCAGGAAGGCTTGCGCCGGCTTCGCGCGGGCAGAACTACCTTTGTCATCGCGCATCGCCTTTCGACGATTCGTTCAGCCGACCAGATTCTGGTCGTCGAAGCGGGCGAGATTGTCGAGCGCGGCACGCACGAAGAATTAATCGCTCACGGCGGACGTTACAAACAGCTTTACGACAAGCAATATCGCTTCGAACAAAATCTTTTCGTCAATCCGGGCGAAGATTTTACGACAAATCAAACCGAAACGGCGGCTTCTACAAAATTATAAAATTATGCAGGAAACGCAAAATTATAAAAACCACGCGCGATATTATCCGCTGGTTCACTTTGTTCTCTTTCCGATTTTATCTTTTAATTTGATTTGGCAAAGCGTCCGGCTCTACCAGGAGCCGAATTGGGACAGAGCCGAAAATGTGCTGCTGGCTGTCGCGTTCATTTTTTTGAATGTGGCTGCCAGACTTCAGGCTTTGCGCGCGCAAGACCGCGTTATCCGTTTGGAAGAAAGCCTGCGATATAGAAGAATTTTGCCGGAAGATTTAGCGGCTCAAGCAGAAAATCTGCCAACCGGAAAAATCGTCGCGCTGCGTTTTGCTTCCGACCATGAATTAACCGATTTGGTGAGTAGAACCCTAAACGGGGAATTTAAAAATCCGAAAGAAATCAAGCTCGCGATAAAAAACTGGCGCGGCGATTATTTAAGAGTTTAACTGCGCTCTGATAATTCGATGCAGATTCGGAAATCTTTCGAGATTTTCCACCGCCCTGAGAACAATTCGGAACATCGGTTTTATATATTGAATAAAATAGGTTTTGCCGCGATTTACCGACTGAAAGGAAAACGTCCCGATAGCTTTCAGACAACGCTGTATCGTTTGCAGCCGAAACTCAGCCGCAAAGTCTGCTTCATCAATTTTTTCAAGTCCGAGATTTTCTCTTTCCTTCAATAAAAAAAGACGCTTTTCCGCCAGCCATTCGGGCGTCGGCGGCACTGTAACTCTATCGAGAAGAAGCGAAACCAAATCATAGCTTGCCGCGCCGATTCTCGCGTCCTGATGGTCGATGATGTGTAAATTATTTTGCGGGTCGAGCATGATATTCGCCGCGTGAAAATCTCGATGACATAAAACCTTCGCGCGCGTTTCAAGCGCGCCGGACAGCTCGATAAATTCGGCTTCGAGCGCTTTATCTTCTGCTTCAGAAAGTTTTTCTTTCAAGTATGTTTCAAAATAATGCGTCTTGAAAAAGTTTAATTCCCAGAGCAGTTTTTCGATGTCGAATTTCAGTTTTGAAGCAATCGAGCCAAGCTCAAAAGCTTTTCCGGTTGCCGCCTGAATTCCGGCAATTATTGAAATTGATTGGTTTATAAGACTTTCTCTTTGCTCATTGCCGGAATTTTCCAAAACATCACGCAGGATAATGTCGCCGAAATCTTGCTGAACGATGACGCCGAGCTCGCCGTCGAATTTGTAAATTTCGGCGACGGGCAAATTGCTTTGCGCGAAAAGGCTCGTAACGTCGAGATATGTGTGCTCGCCGGACAAAAACGGTTCGGGATAAATGCAGGCGATTGCTGCTTGCGCGTGCCAGTTTATACGAAAATATTCGCGGGTCGAAGCATCCGGCGTGAGCAGTTTTATCTCGCTTGTTTGATTGTTTTTAGTTAGAAATTTTTGCAGTCTTTCGATTGCGCTTTCGGTGAATGCTTCGGTCATAGCTTGCTGAAAATTTTATCATTGATTGAGCGGGACGACATAATTTTCGCCGTCAAAAAAACCTTTCATCGCTTTGTCGGGAACTTCTTCGCAATGCTGAAGCATATCGGCGCGGACAATGGCGGCGTTTTCATAGGTTTTTTCGGCTTGGATTCTGACATTATCGGCAATAATCGTTTTTGAGACGTGCGCGCCGTCTTCGATTAAAACATTGTCCCAGATGACCGAATCTTTGACGACAGCGTTTGGCGAAATTTCTACATTCGAGCCTTTAATTATTTTTTCTTCCGTCCCGTTGAGCATCGCCAGGCTGATGTCCAGATAGCGCGGAATCGTCGAAAGCTCAAACCATTTTCCGTCGCTGACGTGAGCGGCGATTTTTTTGCCCGCCGCAAAAGCCGGACGATAAAATGTCGGCACAATATCCGAATAAACGCCGCGCGGAATATATTCGAAAACTTCCGGTTCGAGAATGTGAATGCCTGTAAACATCAGCGGCGGCTCGTCCGAGGCGTGCATTTCCTGACTCTCGCCAGCGCTGATTAAAGTCGGGAAATCGCCGAAACCTGTAACAAAATCGTCTTTTGTTTCGACTATCGTGAATCTTTCGCGATTAATATTCGGTTTTAGAACCATCGTCGCCAGCGCGCCGCTTTTTTTATGAGTTTCGATGGCTTCCGAAATGTCTATGTCGGTGATAATTTTTCCGTTGATGATGAGAAATGTCTCGTTTTCGAGCAAATGACGCGCATTGTCGAGCGCTCCGGCTGTTCCTAAAATCTTTGGCTGCTCCAATGTATATTCGATGTTCACGCCGAAATCGCTTCCGTCGCCCAATGCTTTATGCACCGAATCGGGCTGGTGATGAAGATTGACGATAATATCTTTGAAACCGAATTTAGCGACATATTCGGCGACGTATCCGACCAGAGGTTTGCCCAGAAAGGGAATCGCCGGTTTCGTTCGGTCAATCGTTAGTGGAAAAAGCCGCGTGCCGAAACCGGCGGCTAAAATCATTGCTTTCATATTTACAAACGGCGCGTGATTGCTGATTTATACTCAATTTTCATAAATCGCCTTAAACTTCAAACCTTACTTTTTTTGCGTTTCAAATGCAAACTTGCGAAAACACGTTGCAGCAATAAGAATATTAGAGAAATGGAAACTTCTTCAAACGAGAAAACCTACGCGCTGTTTTCAACTCCGGCAAATCGAAAGATTATCGCTCAAATCGAGCAAACGGGAGCGAAAATTTTTCAATTCGCGTCCGTCAAAACCAAAAGAATAAATGCCGGTTTGGAAAATATAAAAAATACTTTGTTCGCGTTTGACTGGATTATTTTTCCTGATGTTTACGCGGTCGATTATTTTCTGGAAATTTTGGAAGAAACAGAAATCGACTTCTTTGAGCTGGATGAAATTCGTATTTTGGCAATGGGTGAAGCCGTCGCCGACAGGCTTCGTTTTTCACAGCTTCACGCCGATATTATTCCTCATTCTATAGAAATCGAAACGGTTTTTGCCGCGCTTTTAAGCTATGTCGGCAAAGATAATCTTGACGGGTTAAACTTTCTGATTCCAAAAGAAATTACTTTTGATTCACAATTACAAAAAAGCTTAATTGAATCGGAAGCGAATGTGTCTGAAATAACAGTTTATCAAGCCCTGATTGATGAAAAAACTAAAACTCCTAACCTGAAAGCTTTGCTGAAAGGCGGTGCAGTCGATGAATTTATCTTTACGAGTGTCGAGGATATTATATCGCTAAATTATCACCTTTTTCCCGAAACACCGGTGGAAATTTTGTCCGGCATAAAGACCTCGGGAATAAATGAAACTACGATGCAGGCGCTACGGGAAAATAATCTGCGCCCGACGTTTTTTCAAATAAAAAGAGGCTGAGAATTAATCTCAGCCTCTTTTAAGTTTAATTTACACTAAAAAATTAGTGCGCATTATAGTTTGCCACAGCAAAATCACCCGTAGAGCCGAGGCTAAAGAATGAAGCTGCGCCGTTGGACGAATTACGTGATATAAATTGTCCGGCTGAACCTCTCCAAATAGCAGGCTCAACCTTGCCGTCGCCGTCGTAATCACCCTGGGTGGGAAGGTCAGTTGAAGTTCCGAACGGAATCGGTCCGACTACAACACCATCCGTGCTTCGACGATAATACCAGTCTAATCCGCCGCCGTTGACTCTGGCTGCGGCAAGGTCAGTCTTGGCGTCGCCGTCGTAGTCACCCGGAACTATATCATCGGAAAATAATCCGAAGTATGCCACAGGCTGTACCGCTCCGGTAGAAAGTCTCGTCCAGTAAGTGCCGCCGCCGCCGTTATCGCGTTGAATCGTGAAATCTGCACTGCCGTTGCCGTCCATATCACCCGGAATAGCCACGTCGCCATTTAATCCCCAGGGAATAACTGTAAGCGCTCCGCCCGGTGATGTGTTGTAGTACCAGGTGCTTTGCGAGCCAGCCGTTACGCCTTCACGATAAACCGCTAAATCTGCTGAGCCGTCGCCGTTATAGTCGTCAACAATTGACGGGTCGTCGCCGGTAACTCCAAATGGTTCGACACGAGCCGTGCTGGTCGCGCTGTTTAAGATGTAGAAAGCGGCTGTTCCAGCCGGACCTGAGCGCCATACAGCAACATCGTCTTTGCCGTCATTGTCGAAATCTTCGGAAATAAAGAAGTCACTTGCCAAGCCCCAGTCAAGCGCTACTGTAGCGCCGCCGCCGTTAATGTTGTAAAACCAGCGAATCTGTCCACCCGCTCCGCCGCCGATGTTTCTGACTACCACATAATCAGACTTAGCGTCGCCGTTGAAATCTAACGGCGCGTTTGCCGTCGGAGTAACAATGCCGCCGTTGAGAGTTAGGGCAGAAGTGGTAATCGCGCCGGTGTCGCCGCCGCCGCCGTCGCGAATCGTCAGCGTCCATGTTCCGTTTATCTGCGGTGTCGTCAGACCGGCAAACGGAGTCGTCAAGCTCGTTACTGGTGCCGGCGATGCTGCCACAGGTCCCGGCG
>JBARIW010000056.1:0-4017 GCA_049799955.1 Pyrinomonadaceae bacterium | reverse complement strand
GCCAAACACGCAGCAGCGAGAGCAACTGTTCCGTATCAACAGGTTTGGTAATGTAGTCAGACGCCCCAGCTTCGATACATTTTTCCCGATCGCCCTTCATAGCTTTCGCAGTCAGAGCAATCATTGGCAGGGAAGCGAATTGAGGCATATTACGAATTGCTTGCATTGTTTCGTAACCGTCCATCTCTGGCATCATCACGTCCATCAACACAATATTTATGCCAGGCGTATTTTGCAATGTAGTAATGCCCTGTCTGCCGTTTTCAGCAAACACAATTTGCATTTTATGGCGCTCCAGCAGACTCGTCAGCGCGAAAATATTCCGCATATCGTCGTCAACAATCAAGACTTTTTTGCCCGCGAGCGTCGCATCTGTTTGATACAATTGCTCTAGCATTTCCCGCTTCGGTTGCGGCAAATCTGCTTGGACTCGGTGCAGGAACAAAGCTGTTTCATCTAACAAACGTTCAGGCGATCGCACATCTTTAACAATGATAGTTTCCGCCATGCGCTTGAGTTGAGTTTCTTCGGCTCTCGTCAACTCTTTGCCCGTATAAATAATAATCGGCAGACTTTTCAAACTTGGCTCTTGCTTGATCTGCTCGATCAGTTCAAAACCCGTCATATCTGGCAGTCCCAAATCGAGTACAACGCAGTCAAAAGGCCCTGACCTCAAAGTTGCTAGTGCCTCTGCACCACTCCCCACAGCCGTGGTAGAAACATCGTGATTACCGATTAAATCCACAATACTGAGGCGCTGCGTTTCGTCGTCTTCCACAACTAGCAAAGTCTTCACTGGCCGCTCCACAAAACCCTTAATATCAGTCAAAGCTTTGCTCAAAGCTTCGCGACTGACAGGCTTTTGTAAGTACGCGATCGCCCCTAACTGCAAACTGCGCTGCCGCCCTTCTTCAACTGATACAATGTGAACCGGAATGTGGCGCGTAGTTGGGTCATGCTTCAAGCGATCGAGCACTGTCCAGCCATCCATCACAGGCAAATTTAGATCCAGCATAATCGCAGTTGGCTTGAACTCTCGCGCCATCGCCAAACCGATATCGCTCCGTAAAGCCACTAAACCTTTAAAATCCTGTTCCCGCGCCATATCCAAAAGAATCCGAGCGAAGTTCACGTCATCTTCAATAATCAACAGCACGCGATCGTCTGGCTCGACATCTTCCCGGTCATCAGCGATAATAGGTGATGGATAAGGGGCGATCGGCAAGTTGAAATTCGGCGCCGGAACTGGGGGAGAAATAGCAGGCGGCAATTGAGCCGTTTGCTGGCCCATTCCCGGTTCCTTATCATTCATCATTCGCGATTCTTGGTAAGTTTGGGGCAGATAAAGCGTGAACTTACTACCCTCACCAGGGCGACTTGTCAATTTAATTTCTCCGCCTAACAGATTAGCGATTTCTCTACTAATTGACAAACCCAAACCCGTGCCCCCGTATTTGCGGCTAGTGCTACCATCAGCTTGTTGGAAAGCCTCAAAAATAACCCTGTGTTTTTCAGCAGAAATCCCAATCCCCGTATCGCTAACTGAGAAAGCCAAAACAGTAGCGGAACTCGTTAAACTGTTTATCTCTAAACTCCACCCTTCCCGCGCTACTTCGACACGCAATTTCACCTCACCCCGCTCCGTAAACTTAAACGCATTAGAGAGGAGATTCTTCAAAACTTGTTGCAGCCTTTTAGCATCAGTATAGAGACCTTTTGGCAACCCAACCTCAAGCTCGATTTTAAAACTCAACTTCTTATCCTGGGCGATTTGGCGGAAAGTTCGCTCCAAATGATCTCGCAAGTCCGGAAACAACACTTGCTCAATTTCCACCGACATCGTGCCTGATTCAATCTTAGCGAGATCCAAGATGTCATTAATCAGCCCTAACAAATCCGTTCCCGCCGAGTAAATTGTGCGCGTGTATTCAACTTGCTTCTGAGTCAAATTACCCTCAGTATTGTCAGAAAGCAATCGAGCCAGAATCAACAGCGAATTCAGCGGAGTTCGCAACTCGTGAGACATATTTGCCAGAAACTCCGACTTATACTTAGAAGTTAGAGCCAACTGTTCCGCTCTTTCTTCCAACAACCCCCTCGCCTGTTCGATATCTCGGTTTTTCCGCTCAACTTCCTTATTTTGCAGCGCTAGCAATTCAGCTTGTTCTTCTAGTTCTTCATTCGTTTGTTGCAACTCTTCCTGCTGACTCTTCAACAGTTCCTCCGATGCACGGAGCGACTGCGCTTGTTGTTCGAGACGCTTGTTAGTTTCCGTTAGTTCTTTTTGCTGAGTTTGCAACTCTTCTGCCAAAGACTGCGACTGTTTCAGCAACTCTTCCGTCCGCATACTCGCCGCAATTGTATTTAAAACAATGGCGATACTTTCTGTAAGTTGGTCGAGAAATGTCAAGTGTATTTCGCTGAAGCGGCGGAACGAAGCTAACTCAATTACTGCCGTCACTTGTCCCTCAAATAGTACGGGTAAAACCACGACATTCAGCGGCGTAGATTCTCCCAGTCCCGATCCAATTTTTACGTAGTTATCCGGCACTTCAGTTAACAGTATTCGTTCCTTTTCCAGGGCGCACTGTCCTACCAAACCTTCGCCTAAATGGAATCTATTTCCTAACTGTTTGCGTTCGCGGTATGCGTAGGTACTTAACAGTTTGAGAAACGGATCGTGATCCACACCTTCCATCATAAAGAATACGCCATGCTGAGCAGAAACCAGCGGCGTCAATTCAGAGAGAATTAGTTTAGAAACTGTTTCTAAATCCCGCTGACCTTGTAGCATTCGAGTGAACTTAGCAAGGTTTGTTTTCAGCCAATCTTGCTCAGTATTCTTCTGCGTCGTCTCCCGGAGATTGGCGATCATCTGGTTAATGTTGTCCTTAACAATGGCAACTTCTCCTTCAGTCGCGACGGAAATTGACCTCGTTAAATCGCCTCTGGTAACAGCAATTGCCACTTCCGCGATCGCCCGCAACTGAGTAGTCAAATTCGCCGCCAATTCATTCACATTATCCGTCAAATCTCGCCACGTTCCCGCCGCGCCCGGAACCTTCGCCTGGCCGCCCAATTTCCCTTCAATTCCCACCTCCCGCGCCACAGTAGTAACTTGATCGGCAAACGTCGCCAGCGTATCAATCATCTCGTTAATCGTATCTGCCAGAGTCGCAATTTCTCCCTTAGCTTCCAGCATTAATTTGCGCTTCAAATCGCCATTCGCCACCGCCGTCACAACCTTAGCAATACCCCGCACTTGCGCTGTCAAATTCCCCGCCATCGAGTTTACATTGTCGGTTAAATCTTTCCAAGTTCCCGCAACTCCTTTCACATCAGCTTGACCGCCCAATTTACCCTCAGTTCCCACCTCCCGCGCCACCCGCGTCACCTCAGAAGCAAAGGAATTAAGCTGATCCACCATCACGTTAATAGTATCTTTCAACTCCAGAATTTCGCCTTTAACATCAACGGTGATTTTCTTAGACAAATCGCCATTTGCCACCGCTTTCGTCACTTCCGCAATATTCCGCACCTGCGCCGTCAAATTCCCCGCCATCAAGTTAACATTATCAGTTAAATCTTTCCAAGTTCCCCCTACACCCCGCACGTAAGCTTGCACGCCTAATTTACCTTCCGTTCCCACTTCCCTAGCAACTCTGGTTACTTCTGATGCGAAGGAACTCAACTGATCCACCATGATGTTAATCGTGTTTTTCAGTTCGAGAATTTCGCCTTTAACATCTACGGTAATTTTCTTGGATAAATCCCCATTTGCCACCGCCGTTGTCACTTCCGCAATGTTCCGCACTTGGGCGGTAAGATTACCCGCCATCGAGTTAACTGAATCCGTTAAATCTTTCCAGGTTCCTGCAACTCCTTTAACTTCAGCTTGCACGCCTAATTTCCCTTCGGTTCCTACTTCCCTAGCCACCCGCGTTACTTCCGACGCAAAGGAACTCAACTGGTCTACCATTGTGTTAACAATTTGGGCTGTTTGGAGGAATTCTCCTT
>JBARIW010000055.1:0-53816 GCA_049799955.1 Pyrinomonadaceae bacterium | reverse complement strand
CGATAATATCCAGATGGAGATAGAGCTGATTGCCCCGATTGCGATGGAAAAAGGCTTGAGATTCGCGATTCGCGAAGGCGGCAGAACGGTCGGCGCGGGCACTGTTAGTGAAGTTGTTGAGTAATTTAATAGAAGGTAGAATTTATGCCGAGAGATAATATAATTTTGCAGTGTACGGAGTGCAAGGAACGCAACTACGTAACGACGAAAAACAAAAAGAACACGCCGGGAAGGCTTGAGCTTAAAAAGTTTTGTAAGCGTTGCCGTTGTCATCGTGTGCACAGAGAAAATAAATAGTTAAGATTTTCGATTTTAGATTTTCGGGTTTTGATTGGAAAGGAAAACTTTCTATCAAAATCGAACATCTAAAATCGAAAATAGTCTTAGGGGTATGGTGTCAATGGTTAGCATGGAGGTCTCCAAAACCTTAGGTCCGGGTTCGAGTCCTGGTACCCCTGCCATTAAATTTTGAGGAGATAAATATAGTGTCAGAAGCAGTTGGCACCTTAGACAACGGTAAAAAGAAAGAAGGCGTCGGCGAATTTATTCGCGAGACGCGCGAAGAATTGAAAAAATCTTCGTTTCCTTCTTCGAACGACGTTAAGAATACGACGATTATCGTCATCGTTAACGTTATTTTCTTTGCGGTTTTCCTGTATTTGATTGATCACGGGTGGACTTACATCATTGACGGTCTGACCTGGTTAATCAATAAACTTGTCGGTATATAAGGATTTTTAAAATGAGACAGTGGTATTTCATCCACACATATTCAGGACACGAAAACAAGGTGCTTGAAAGCCTCAATGCGCGTATTCGCGACATGGAACTGGGCGAGCAAATCACCGAAGTTTTACTTCCGAAAGAAACGGTCGTCGAAATGCGCGGCAACAAGCGCATCGAATCGTCGCGTATGTTTTATCCGGGCTATGTTCTGGTTGAAATTGAATGCAACGAGCAGGCGCGAATTCCCGACAACGTTTTTCACGCGATTAAATCGACGCCGAAGGTTACGGGCTTTTTAGGCGGCAAAACGCCGACGCCTCTGACGCAGGAAGAAGTTGACCAAATCGTTCATAACGTGGAAGTTGCGGCGGAAAAACCGAAACCGAAATTCTCGTACGAGATTGGCGAAGTCGTCCGCATCAAGTCGGGACCGTTTGCCAGCTTTACGGGTAAAGTCGAAGAAATAAACGAGGAAAAAACGACTTTGAAAGTTACCGTAACAATTTTCGGACGCTCGACTCCGGTTGAGCTGAACTTCCTCGATGTCGAAAAAGTTACATTCGCGGAAGAAGATTAAAATGAGGACATTTTTGAAAAATTAGCCACAGAGAACACAGAGAAAATGAGTGTAAGATAAAAAAATAAATTTTAAAGAATTATTTGAAAGTTTCATCAAATAAAGTCTTTCTCAAAAAACTCTGTGCCCTCGGTGGCAAAATCAAAATCGTAAATCGAATTATGGCTAAGAAAATTACAGGATATATAAAATTACAGATTCCCGCCGGAAAAGCGAATCCGGCACCGCCGATTGGACCTGCGTTAGGTCAGCACGGCGTCAATATTATGGAGTTTTGCAAGGCGTTCAACGCCAAAACGCAAAACGACGACCCGGATATGAAAGTCCCGGTCGTGATTACGGTTTTTGCCGACCGCTCGTTCACGTTTGAAACGAAAACGCCGCCCGCGGCGGATTTGCTTCGCAAGGCGTCGGGCATCGCAAAAGGTTCGGGCAAACCGAATAAAGAAAAAAACGGCAGCATCTCGCGTGCTCAGATTGAAGAAATCGCCAAAAAGAAAATGCAGGATTTGAATACGAATAATCTTGAATCGGCGATGAAAACGATTGAAGGCACGGCGAAAAGCATGGGCTTGTCCATCGAAGGATAGTTTTTGAAATAGGGAGAAATGTTTGCGCGTAAAAAACGCAAATTTAAAAACATTTCGTTTGAACCTAAAATTAAAATGGCTAAAAAAGGTAAGAAATACTTAGCGGCTCTGGAAAAAGTTGAGCCGCACAAGAAATACACGCTTGAAGAAGGAATCGGCAAAGTCAAGGAAATTGCTTTTGCCAAGTTTGACGAAACGGTTGAATTGACAATGTGGCTCGGCGTTGACCCGCGCAAAGCCGACCAGCTTGTTCGCGGAACGATTGTTCTGCCGAACGGTTTGGGCGGAAAAACGAAAATGGTCGTCGTCATCGCGCAGGGCGATAAGATTAAAGAAGCCGAAGAAGCCGGCGCGGACATCGCGGGCGGCGAAGAACTGGTTGACCGAATCAAAGGCGGCTGGCTCGAATTCGACGCTTTGATTGCGACGCCCGATATGATGGGCAAAGTCGGTCAGCTCGGAAAAATTCTCGGTCCTCGCGGACTTATGCCGAATCCGAAAACCGGAACGGTAACGATGGACGTTAAAACGGCGATTCAGGAAACGAAAGCCGGAAAGGTTGAGTATCGTGTCGATAAAACCGGCGTTATCCACAGTCCTGTCGGCAAAGTTTCTTTTGACGACGCAAAGCTTCTGGAAAATACGAAAGTTTTAATCAACGCCGTCATCAAGGCTAAGCCGACGACGGCTAAAGGTCGTTACGTCAAAAAAGTAAATCTGGCGGCGACGATGAGCCCGGGCGTTTTGCTCGATGAGCTGAGTTTTGTTTAAGTGAGGAGCGTATAAAGAAATGAAAACAAGAGAAAGAAAACAGACGGATTTAAACGCCCTCGCGGAAAAGTTGAGTGCTTCCAAGTCGGCGATGATTGTCAGTTTCAATAAATTGACTGTCAACAAAGACCAGGAATTTCGTACTCAACTGCGTGAAGCAGGCGCGGAATATCAGGTCGTTAAAAACACGATTGCGCGGCTTGCCGTGAAGGGAACGCCGTATGAAGGCGCAAGCGAGCATTTCAAAGGTGTTACGGCAATCGCCTGGACGGAAAACGATCCGGTCGTGTTGTCGAAAACGATTTCAAAATTTATTAAGGAAAATACCGATTTTTATACATTAAAAGCCGGTGTTGTTGACGGAAGAGTAGTCGATGCGAAGCAAATCGAAGCTATCGCCAGCCTGCCGTCGAAAGAAGTTCTTATTTCAAAATTGCTGTATGTCTTAAATGCACAAGCCCAGCGCATCGTTACGGTTATCAACGCCGTTCCGCGCAATCTGGCGGTTGTCATTAAGCAAATCGGCGATGCGAAACCCGAAACTCAGCCGGAAGCAAAAGCGGCTGAACCGGTAGAAGAAAAAGTTGAAACGGCTGCTCCGGCGGAAGAAACCGCAGCCGCGCCGGAAGCAAGTGCCGAAACGCAGGAAGCGCCGGCACAGGAAACTGCGGCGGAAGAAATTCCAGCCGTAGCGACGGAAACCGAACCGGCTTCCGAAACAGAAGAAGCGCAAGCCGAATCTGCGCCGGAGGCAAGTTCTGAAGAAAGCGCCGCGCCGGAAACTACGGAAGAAGCGACGCCGGAAACGGAACAGTAAAAATTTTCTAGCCGTGCTCAAGGTAAAACGAGCGAAGCGATTGTCAGGTCGCTTTGCAGCTCGGGCGAATTTTTAAGGAGATGCAAACCTCGAAAATACGTTCCGTTGGGTTCTAGCGGCTGACACAACAAAGCGGTCAGTTGTCAGTGGTCATTAGTCAGTTGCAAAAACAACGGACAAAGGACGAAGGACAAAGGACAAATAAATTAAACACAGAACCCTATTTGGAGGATATAAATTATCATGGCAGTTACAAAAGATGAAGTTATTGAATTTTTGAAAGGCATGACGCTGCTCGAAGCGTCGGAATTGGTTAAAGAGCTGGAAGAAGTTTTCGGTGTTTCAGCCGCCGCCGCAGCCGCGCCGATGGCGATGGCAGCAGCAGCCGGTGGCGATGCAGCTCCTGCTGCTGAAGAAAAAGACGCTTTTGACGTGGTTCTCACCTCAGCCGGCGGAAACAAGATTTCCGTTATCAAGGTTGTTCGTGAAGTCGTCGCCGGTCTTGGCTTAAAAGAAGCCAAAGAATTGGTTGACGCCGCGCCGAAAGCCATTAAAGAAGGCGTTTCTGCTGCTGAAGCCGAAGAAATCAAGGCTAAATTGACCGAAGCGGGCGCGACGGTCGAAGTTAAATAGTTTCGGTCAACCAAAATCATTTTGACTGCATCTTACAGCAGTCGGTTGAAGTAAAATTATTTAATTGTTAAGATAAAAGGCAAGCGTTAAAGTTTAATTTTTGGCGCTTGCCGTCTTATCATTATTGCGAAACTCTTGTAGTTTCTTTGGGTTAGAGATAATTTCTCTAAAAATAATTGGAGTTAAGTGTCCTTTTTCGGCACTCTCGAAAAATTTGTTTTGTAGCTAGAAGCTGCTAAAAAAGCGGTCTGGGCAGACTTTGCCCTCGACCGCATTTGCCGTCTTTTATTGAAAATTTGTGTGGAAATCTTGAACTAAAGGAATCCTACCAATAAAAGATATTTAAATCAACAAATATTTTCTTCAAGACCTGTTTTTTTATAAAATTATGATTGTCAATCCGCTTCAAACAAATACCAACGGGCTTGGTCGCCGAACGAGTCAGGCGCCCGAGCGCGTGGATTTTTCAAAAATTTATACGTCCGCACGCATTCCGAATCTTATCGAAGTGCAGCGCGAATCATACAATCGTTTTCTGCAAATGGACTTGATTCCCGAGGAGCGCGAAAACGTCGGGCTTCAATCGGTTTTCGGTTCGATTTTTCCGGTTTCGGATTTCCGCGAAACGGCAACGCTCGAATATGTCGAGTATCAAATCGGCAACTGGCAGTGCAAATGCGGAAACCTCGAAGGTCTGGAACATCTTCGCGCGAACTGTAAAGAGTGCGGCGCGAAAATCAAGGTTGACCCGTTTAATCCGGCGGAAGTTCTCTGCAACAACTGCGGAACTTTCAACCAGGTTCGCCCGAATCTTTGCTCAAACTGCGGCGAGCCGGTCGGTCTGAAACACAAGCACGACCAGCAGGAATGTCAGGAACGCGGAATGAGCTACAGCGTCCCGCTGAAAGTCAAAATTCGCCTAACCGTTTTTGATAAAGACCCGGAAACAGGCGTTTCGACGATTCGCGACATCAAGGAAGAAGACGTTTTCTTCGGCGAAATTCCGCTGATGACCGACAACGGAACGTTTATCATCAACGGAACCGAGCGCGTTATCGTTTCGCAGCTTCATCGCTCGCCCGGCGTATTTTTCAAAGGCGACCGCGACGCTTACTTAGCGAAAATCATCCCGTATCGCGGCTCGTGGGTCGAATTCGAATTCGACCAGAAAGGAATTCTTTACGCGCGTCTCGGTAAACGCAAGATTCTGGCGACGATTTTTCTGCGCTCGCTCGGTTTGTGGCTCAACCCGCAAATCGATATGAAAACCGTTTCAGACAATATTCTGGAAGAGGTCATCAAAAATTTCGACTTTACCAACGCCGACATTCTGCGACAGTTTTATGTTGTTGACGAAGTTCAGGTTCAAAAAGGCAAGGTCTTTGTAAAAGTTAAGGAAGACGGCGACACGAATCTTGAAGGAATGCGCGCCGAAGAAGAAATCAAGGACAAGGGCGAAGACATCGTTCGCATCGGCAAGAAAGTTACGAAATCGGCTATTCGTGAACTCCGAAAGCTCGGCAGAGATAAAATCGAAGTTTCGCAGGCTGATTTTGAAGGCGCGATTGCGCTCGACGATGTTGTCAATACCGAAACGGGCGAAGTCATTTTGGAGTCGAACAACGAAATCACGCCCGCCAAATTGCAGCAGATTATCGAAGAAGGCGTGGAAAGCTTCTCGGTTTATTTTCCCGAAAAAGACGACATCGGCGGAATTATCACGCAGACTTTGAAAAAAGACGCGATTTCCAAGCCGGTTGACGCGCTTCTGGAAATCTACCGCAAAATGCGTCCGGGCGACCCTCCGACCGTGCCGACCGCTTATCGTCTGCTCGAAGGAATGTTTTTCGATGCTCGACGCTTTGATTTATCGCGCGTCGGACGCTTGAAATTCAATATCAAAATGGGCAGACCGGAACGCGACGATTTGAACAACTCGCTTCTGAAAGCCGGAGATTTCTTCGAGGTCGTCAATTATCTTCTGCGAATGAAGAAAGACCACGAAAATTATTCGCAGGACGACATCGACCATTTGGGAAATCGACGCGTTCGCGCCGTCGGCGAGCTTTTGGAAAATCAATTCCGCATCGGTCTCGAAAGAATGGAACGCGCCATCAAGGAAAAAATGTCTATCCAGCAGGATATGAACACGACGATGCCGCGCGATTTGGTCAACGCGAAACCTGTAACGGCAGCCGTCAGAGAATTTTTCGGCTCGTCGCAGCTTTCGCAGTTTATGGACCAGACGAATCCGCTTTCGGAAATCACGCACAAGCGTCGCCTTTCCGCGCTCGGACCGGGCGGTCTTTCGCGTGAACGCGCCGGATTCGAAGTCCGCGACGTTCACCCGACGCACTACGGTCGCATCTGCCCGATTGAAACGCCTGAAGGTCCGAACATCGGCTTGATTTCGTCGCTTTCGTGTTTTGCGCGGATTAACGAATTCGGCTTTATCGAATCGCCGTATCGAAAGGTTATTGACGGTCGCGTTATCGAATTCGTCAAAATTATCAACGGCGGCGACACGGGGCTGAAACCGAATATTCACGTTCCTCTCGAAGAGGTCGAAGAAGCGAATGCGAAGCTCAAGAAAGACGCGAAAATCGCCGAATTTGAGCCGTTTCCGTTTTATCTGACTGCGTGGGAAGAAGACAAATACGTTATCGGTCAGGCAAATATCGAGCTGGATAAAAAGGGAAATCTGGTAAACGAACGCAACGCGGCGCGAAAGAAAGGCGAATTTATCACGGCTGACATCGACGAAATCGAATATATGGACGTTTCGCCGAAACAGCTTGTTTCGGTCGCCGCGAGCCTTGTTCCGTTTCTCGAAAACGACGACGCGAACCGCGCTCTTATGGGTTCGAACATGCAGCGTCAGTCGGTTCCTCTCTTGCGCGCCGAATCTCCTTATGTCGGAACGGGAATGGAACAGGTTGCCGCGCGCGATTCGGGCGCGGTCGTAATTGCAAAACGCGACGGCGTGGTCGATTACGTCGATTCCGAGCGCATCATCGTCAAAGCCGACCATCAGGTTGACGGCACGATTTCGCGCGAAGTCACGGCGGACATTTACTCGCTCGTTAAATTCAAACGTTCGAACCAGAACACTTGTATCAACCAGCGTCCGATTGTTCAGGTCGGCGAGCGCGTGAAAAAAGGTCAGGTCATCGCCGACGGACCTTGCACCGACAGAGGCGAACTCGCGCTCGGCAGAAACGTTTTAGTGGCGTTTATGTCTTGGCGTGGCTACAACTTCGAGGACGCGATTCTGGTTTCGGAACGTCTTGTGAAGGAAGATTATTACACTTCGATTCACATCGAGGAACTCGAAATCGAAGCGCGCGACACGAAGCTCGGACCTGAGGAAATCACGCGCGATATTCCTAACGTCGGCCAAGTCATGCTTCGCGATTTGGACGAATCGGGAATTATACGTATCGGAGCGCAGGTCAAACCCGGCTCGATTCTCGTCGGAAAAGTTACGCCGAAAGGCGAAACGCAGCTGACGGCGGAAGAAAAACTGCTCCGCGCAATCTTCGGCGAAAAAGCCGGAGACGTGAAAGACGCTTCATTGACCTGCCCGCCGGGAATCGACGGAACGGTCGTTGACGTTCAGGTTTTCACGCGCAAAGGTCAGGATAAAGACGAGCGCAGCTTAGACATCGAAGGTTTGGAAGAAGACGCTTTGCGGCGTGACCTCGAAGACGAAATTCGTATTTTGAGCGAACAGCGCGACGAGCGTATCTACGAGCTTTTCGACGGTCGAAAACTCCTGAAAGATTTGACCGACGGCAAAGACGTTATCCTGAAAAAAGGCGAATCGCTGACACGCGAAATGCTTGCCGAAGTTGACCCGAGACTTCTCCGAAAGGCTGAAGTTGCGGCGGGAAACATCGATATTACCGGCGAAATCAAGGAATACGAACAGCGCACGACGCGCCAGATTAACATTTTGAGCGACATCTACGAGGAAAAAATCACCAAGCTCAAGCAAGGTGACGAGCTTCCGCCGGGAGTTATCAAAATGGTGAAAGTTTTCGTCGCGATGAAGCGCAAGCTTTCGGTCGGCGACAAAATGGCTGGTCGGCACGGCAACAAGGGCGTTATTGCCCGCATTCTGCCGGAAGAAGATATGCCTTATCTGCCGGACGGAACGCCGGTTGACATCGTGCTTAATCCGCTCGGCGTGCCTTCGCGTATGAACGTCGGTCAGATTCTCGAAACGCATCTCGGCTGGGCTGCACGCGTTCTCGGACTTCATTTCGCAACGCCTGTTTTCGACGGCGCGAGCGAAAAGGAAATCAAGGAATACATCGGAAAGGCAAACGACCGTTTCGACGAACTTGGCATTCCGCCTTCGGTCGGACCTTCGGGCAAAACGCGTCTTTATGACGGTTTGACGGGCGAGCAGTTCGAGCAGAAAGTAACCGTCGGTTACATTTATATGCTCAAACTTTCGCACCTTGTGGACGATAAGATTCACGCCCGCTCAATCGGACCTTACAGCTTGATTACGCAGCAGCCTTTGGGCGGTAAAGCGCAATTCGGCGGTCAGCGTTTCGGCGAGATGGAAGTCTGGGCGCTCGAAGCCTACGGCGCGGCGCATATTTTGCAGGAACTTCTGACCTGTAAATCCGATGACGTTGCCGGACGCTCGAAAATCTACGAAACCATCGTCAAAGGCGAGTCGAATTTCGAGCCGGGCATTCCCGAATCGTTCAATGTTCTCGTGCGCGAACTGCAATCCCTGTGTCTGGATGTCGAACTCATCACCGAAGAAGAGATTGACCCGGATGCGGTTTTGGCAGGCGTCGGCGAAGTTGTTGGTGCAGATTAGTCCTTCGTCATTCGTCCTTTGTCCTTCGTGTTCGTTTGATTAAAATGTAAATCTTAATTTACGAACACGAAGGACAAAGGACGAAAGACAAAGGACATTTTGGAGAAAAAATGTTTAGATTGCAAAACGATAATAAAACACAGTTAACCCCGAATTTTGAGGCGATTCGAATTAGCCTTGCGTCGCCGGAAAAAATAAAATCCTGGTCTCACGGCGAGGTTACGAAGCCCGAAACGATTAATTACCGCACGTTTAAGCCGGAGCGCGACGGACTTTTCTGCGCGCGCATTTTCGGTCCGGTTTCGGATTGGGAATGTCTCTGCGGAAAGTATAAAAGAATGAAGCATCGCGGCGTAATCTGCGATAAATGCGGCGTCGAGGTTACACAATCAAAAGTGCGCCGCGAACGTCTCGGACACGTTGACCTTGCTTCGCCCTGCTCGCACGTCTGGTTTTTCAAAGGCTTGCCTTCGCGTATCGGACACCTTTTGGACATCACTTTGCGCGACCTCGAAAAGATTCTTTATTTCGAGATTTACATCGTGGTCGACCCGGGCGACGTGCCGGGACTCAAGGAAAAAGACTTGCTGACGGACGAGCGTTTTCGCGAGCTTTCGCGCGATTATCCGCACCAGTTTGTCGCAAAAATGGGCGCGGAAGCTATCAAAGACCTTCTGATGAAAGTTGACGTAGCCGAGCTCGTCAGCGATTTGCGCCAGAAAATGCGCGAAGAAAATTCGCAGCAGAAAAAATTGAAATTTTCCAAGCGTTTGAAGGTCGCGAATTCCTTTCTTCGCTCGGGAAACAATCCGGCATGGATGATTCTGGACGTGATTCCGGTCATTCCGCCGGAGCTTCGCCCGCTCGTGCCTCTCGACGGCGGACGTTTTGCGACATCGGATTTGAACGACCTTTATCGCCGCGTTATCAACCGCAACAACCGTCTGAAAAAATTGATGGAGCTGCGCGCGCCGGAAGTTATCGTTCGAAACGAAAAACGTATGCTTCAGGAAGCGGTTGACGCGTTGTTCGATAACGGCAGACGCGGAAGAGTTCTGCGCGGCGCAAATAATCGCCCGCTCAAATCTTTGTCGGGAACGCTCAAAGGAAAACAGGGACGTTTTCGTCAGAATCTGCTCGGAAAACGCGTCGATTATTCGGGACGCTCGGTTATCGTCGTCGGACCGGAATTGAAACTGCATCAATGCGGTTTGCCGAAGAAAATGGCTCTGGAGCTTTTCAAGCCTTTTATCTATAACAAATTAGAACGCGACGCGCACGCCGCGACGATTAAGCAGGCGCGCGAAATGGTCGAACGCCAGGAGCCGATTGTCTGGGACATTCTCGAAGAAGTTATCCGCGAGCATCCGGTTCTCTTAAACCGCGCGCCGACGCTTCACCGTCTCGGAATTCAGGCGTTTGAGCCGGTTCTCGTCGAAGGTAAGGCGATTAAAATTCACCCGCTCGTCTGTACGGCTTTCAACGCCGACTTTGACGGCGACCAGATGGCGGTTCATATTCCGCTTTCGGCTGAAGCACAGATTGAAGCGAGCGTTTTGATGCTTGCCTCGAACAATTTGCTCTCGCCCGCGTCCGGTCAACCGATTACGGTTCCTTCGCAGGACATCGTGCTCGGCTGTTATTACCTGACGCTCGACCGCGACGGAATGAAAGGCGAAGGCAAGGCGTTCAACTCGGTTGACGACGTACTGCTCGCGCTTGATGCCAAAGCCGTCGAAACGCAGAGCAAAATCCGTCTTCGCTGGAAAGGCGATTTGATTGATTTGGAAAAAGAGCACAACGCTCAGGACGTGATGCGCGGAACGATTCGTGAAAAGGTTAACCGAATAATCGATACGACTGTCGGGCGCGTTATCCTGAACGAGCGTCTGACGCGCGACGGCTTGCCGTTCGTCAATGGAACGCTGAAAAAGAAAGGCTTGCAGTCGCTCGTAAGTTTCTGTCATTTGAAGCTCGGACACGACCAGACCGTCGCTTTGCTCGACGATTTGAAAATGATGGGCTTCCTCTCCGCAACCCGCGCGGGAATTTCCATCGGCATTGACGATATGGTTACGCCGGCGAGCAAAAAAGGAATCATCGAAGAAGCGCGTAAGGAAGTCGATAAGCTTCAGAAACAGTACGAAGACGCGACGATGACGAACATGGAGCGCGTCAATAAAGTTACGGCGATTTGGTCGGACGTAACCGACCGCGTGGCAAAGGAAATGTTTCTGGCGATGCACAAGCGTGAAAAAGAGCGCAACGAGCTTAACCCGATTCTGGTTATGGCTGATTCGGGAGCGCGCGGTTCGGAAGCGCAGATTCGGCAGCTTGCCGGTATGCGCGGGCTGATGGCGAAACCTTCGGGCGAAATCATCGAAACGCCGATTGTCGCAAACTTCCGCGAAGGCTTGAACGTTTTGCAATACTTTATTTCGACGCACGGCGCGCGTAAAGGTCTGGCTGATACGGCTCTGAAAACGGCTGATTCGGGCTATCTTACACGTCGTCTGGTTGACGTGGCGCAGGACGTTATCGTTTCCGAACAGGATTGCGGAACGCTTCGCGGCATTAAAGCGGAAGCGATTATCCGCAACGGTGAAGAGGTCGAATCTTTGCGCGATAGAATCGTCGGATGCACGTCTTTGGACGACATCGTTGACCCGGTTGACGGCAATACGATTGTTACAGCCAATTTGGAAATCAACGAAGATTTAGCCGCACAGGTTCAGCTTTCGGGTCTGATACAGGTTCGTATCCGCTCGCCGCTGACGTGCGAATCGCGTCGCGGAATTTGCGTCAAATGCTATGGTCGCAACCTTGCTACCGGAAACACGGTCGAAATCGGCGAAGCGGTCGGCGTTATTGCCGCCCAATCCATCGGCGAACCGGGAACGCAGCTGACGATGAGAACGTTCCACGTCGGCGGAACGGCGCGGCTTGAACAGGAAACCAAACACGAAGCGGCGATGGACGGAACGGTTAAATATCTCGAAGACATGCGCGTTATCAAAAACCGCGCGGGCGAGATGATTTCAATGAAACGTCAGCCTTCCGAGCTTGCCCTGATTGACGAACGCGGGCGTGAAGTCGCGCGTTATCAAATCGTTTACGGCGCGCACGTGCAGGTTAAAGACGGTCAGAAGGTCAAGGAAGGCGAGATGCTCGCTACGTGGGATCCGTTTACTTTCGCCATTCTGACGGAAGTTTCGGGAACCGTGAAATATCACGACCTGAAAGAAGGAAAAACGCTCGAAGAGGAAATCGACAAGGTTTCGGGACAAAAACGTCTCGTCGTTAAAGACTCGGATGAAAAATCTCAGCCGCGTCTGGAAATCCGCGACAAGAACAACAAAGTTCTGAAAACTTATCAAATGCCGATTCGTTCAAACCTGCACGTCGAAGACGGTCAGGAAGTCGAAGCGGGCGATATTATCGCGAAAATCCCGCGTGAAACGACCAAGACGAAAGACATCGTCGGCGGTCTGCCGCGTGTCGTCGAGCTTTTTGAAGCGCGTCGTCCCGGCGAAACGGCAATGATGTCCGAAATTGACGGCGAAGTTAAATTCGGCGCAATCGCCAAAGGTAAGCGCAAGCTTATCATTACGGGCGATGACGGCGAAGAAAGAGAATACGACATTCCGCGCGGCACGCACGTTTCGGTTCAGGAAGGCGACCGCGTCAAAGCGGGCGAGCCGCTTATGGACGGACCGCTTAATCCGCACGACATTCTGCGTGTTCTCGGAATGGAAAGACTTCAGGAATATCTGGTCAACGAGATTCAGGAAGTTTACCGTTTGCAGGGCGTGAACATCAACGACAAGCACATCGAAACGATTGTTCGTCAGATGCTTCGCTGGGTGAAAATCAAGGATGTCGGCGATACCGAATTCCTGCTCGAAGAACAGGTTGACCGTTTCCGTTACGAAGACGAAAACCGCCGCGTTCGTGAAGAAGGCGGACATTCGGCGAGCGCCGAGCCTCTTCTGCTCGGCATCACGAAGGCTTCGCTTTCAACCGATTCGTTTATTTCGGCGGCATCGTTCCAGGAAACAACGCGTGTTCTGACCGAAGCGGCGATTTCGGGACGCATCGATTATCTGCGCGGGCTCAAGGAAAATGTCATCATGGGACGACTGATTCCTGCCGGAACGGGCATGAAATATTACCGCAACGTGAAAATTGCGGACGACCCGACGATGAACCAGAAACGCGAGGAAGACTACGACGATTTCTCGACGATGACGGGCGGACTCGATTTGCCGCAGCCGATTGACGTTCCGGGCATCGACACGGACGAAGGCTATGACGAGGCGGAAGAAACGCTCGACGAATTCAGTCTGGAACACGAGGAAGTCTTTGACGACACGCTCGGTCCCGACATCGAAATCGACGACGTTGACGACGACTTTTAAGCAGTGAAAAGTGAAAAGTGAATAGTGAACAGTTAAAAACAAAGCACTATTCACTGTTCACTTTTCGTTATTAACTATCCGGGCTGAGAGAGAAATCTCTCAGCTTTTTTTGTTTGATAAATTAACGGGAAAAATCTTGTAATTTCACTGAATTTATGCAATCATTCAAGTTAAGCCGCACGCACAAAAATTTCTTTTTCAGGTTAGCTTTGAAATTGAAGTAGTAGTTGTATTCACAGCAGATGCAGAAAATTTATAGAATCTGCAATCGCTATTTATTTAAAATTATTGTCAGCATTTACATTAGGAGGGAAACTATGAAAAAAACGCTGTTAATTTTTGGTTTAGTATTGATGTCGGCAATCGCCGCATCGGCACAGCAAACATTTGTATCGTCAATGTCGGGAGCGCAGGAAAATCCGCCGACCGGCTCGTCCGCCAAAGGCACCTGCAAAATTGTTCTTAACGCGGCGCAGACGCAGATTACCGTAACCTGCACATTCTCCGGTCTTGCTACGCCGGCAAACGCCGGGCACATTCATACCGGCGCAATCGGCGTCAACGGTCCGGTTACAATCGGCTTTACCGGAATTCCGGCGGCGACAAGCGGCACCATCGGTCCTTTGACTCTTGCCATTACGGCTCCACAGGTCGCCACTATGAGGTCGCACGGTTTTTACACAAATATTCACAACACGACCTTTCCCGGCGGCGAGATTCGCGGGCAGGTAAAACAAACGATGACTCCCGCGTTTGATAGCGACGGCGACGGGCGCACGGATGTAGTTACGTTCCGCCAGAGCACCAACACGTTTTGGGTACAGAACAGTCTGGACGGCACTGTTTCGCAGTACACGCATGGCACCGGCACCGGCGATAACTGGTTAAATAACTCGGCTGATTTCGACGGCGACGGCAGAGCCGACCCGATGCTTATTAAAATTCAGGGCGTCAATGCGGTCTGGAGAATTCTGCGAACCAGCGATAATACGGTTAGTACAACCTTCTGGGGCGATTTCTCGACGGCGAACGGGGAACAGCTCGCTATGGCTGATTATGACGGCGACGGGCAGACGGATATAGCCGTTTACCGCCGCTTGCAGGGCATGTTCTATATTCTCGAAAGCTCGACCGGCAACACTCCGCGTTATGTGCGTTGGGGCGCATCGACGGGCAGCGCCACGACCGGCGACCAGGTTTGTGTCGGCGATTATGACGGCGACGGCAAAGCCGACCCGACCACCGTTCGCAACGAGGGCGGTCAGCGCGTCTTTTATACGCTCAGAAGCTCGGACAGTACAAGCACCCGAACGCCTTGGGGAACAGACACAACCGACGGATTTTTCTTCTTCGCGCAGGTTGATTTCGACGGCGACGGCAAGCAGGATATTCAGGTTAACCGCAACGTAGGCGGCGTACGTAACTTCTTTATCCTCAGAAGCTCGGACGGCGGCTTAGACCAGATTCCGTTCGGAACCGCGACCGCACCGGCGGACGTTGCCAGTTTTGGCGATTATGACGGCGACGGCAAAACCGACATCGCCTCGCGTCGCATCGAAGCTCCAAACTTTACGTGGTATATCCGCCGCAGTTCGGACTTAGTAACGCAGCGCGTCGTCTTCGGACTTTCCACCGACCAGTAAGCGGGAAGGATAAAAGATAGAAGGATAAGGGATGAATAAAAAAGTTAAATCTTATTCATCTCTTGTCCTTTATTGTTTTTAGCGGCTGTATATGAAAATATCCTTATCTTTTTAAGGTGGGCGCGCCTTCCTCATCTGCTAAATTACCGGCGCGAATTAACGTGTCGCCGGAAGTTAAGTCTTTTCATTTCGGCATTCGGCTGGTCGCGGCATGTATAATTTTCTTTTATTTTGCAGTAACAGTTGTTAAGATTCCATTTAGAGCATCAAAGACAATTTAAGCGGCGAAACAATCGGACAAATCATAAGCCGCGATATTGATATGGCGAATGAATCTGATGACCACCGCGCCCGGTCGCCCGGTCGAAACTCACAACTACTGGAAAGAAAATGGCTTGAACTTACCTACAACAGCGTCGGGGACTGCCTGTTTCTGCTTTCCGTCGAGCCGGACGAAAATTATCGGTTTGTTTCCCTCAACGAAGCGTTTTTGCGCGTTACGGGGCTGACCAGAGAGCAGGTAATCGGCAAAAATATCAGGGACGTTATCCCGCCGCAGGCGCAGGCGCTCGTATTCGGTAAATATCACAAGGCGCTCGGCGAAAACAAAACCGTCAGTTGGGAAGAAGAATCCGTTTATCCGACAGGAAAGCGCGTCGGTGAGGTAAAGATTTCACCGCTGACGGATGAGGCGACCGGACAGATTTATCTGGTCGGCGTGGTGCACGATATTACGGAGCGCAAACTGGCGGAGGAAGCGCTGCGCCAGTCCGAGGCGGAACTCCGCGCGCTGTTTGCAGCCATGAACGACCTTATTTTCGTGATTGATAAAGAAGGTCGTCATTTGAAAGTTGCGCTGACGGCTCCCGAAAAACTTTACCGCTCGTCCGATGCGATTATCGATAAAACTCTGCACGAGATTTTCCCCGAACCGACCGCAAATCTCTTTCACGATTATATTAATCAGGCTTTGGCGACACACAGCCCGGTGAGCATTGAATACAATCTGGACATCGGGGGACACGAGAAATGGTTCGTCGCCAATATTGCTCCGATGACCGAGGAGACGGTCGTTTGGGTCGCCCGCGACATTACGGACATCAAGCTCGCCGAGCGTTCCCTGCGCGAGAGCGAACATTTATATCGCGAAACGGTCGAAAACGCCAACGACATAATCTACACGCTCGACCTTCAGGGACGCTACATCTCAGCCAACCGCGCCGGTGAGAGCATCACCGGCTATACGAGAGATGAAATCCGCCGGATGAACTTCACCGACCTCATCGCGCCGGAATATCTGGACGTGGTGCTGGAAAAGATGGGAAACAAGGTTGAAAGCGGCGGGCAGACGTTTTATGAGGTGGAGATTATAACCAAAGACCGCCGCCGGATAATGGTCGAAATCAACAGCCGCCTGCTCGAAAGAAACGGCGTGCCTATCGGCGTTCTCGGCATCGCCCGCGACATTACCGAACGCAAACGTTCCGAAGAAAAGCTCGGAGAGATAGAAGAACAGCTCCGGCAGTCGCAAAAGCTGGAATCAATCGGGCAGCTCGCGGGCGGCATCGCGCACGATTTTAACAATATGCTGACGGCAATCAACGGCTACAGCGATTTGATATTAAGAAAGCTCGGCGCGGACGACCCGCTGCGTCATATGGCTGAAGAAATCAGGAAAGCGGGCGACAGAGCGAGCGGGCTGACGCATCAGCTGCTCGCTTTCAGCCGCAAGCAGATTCTCCAGCCCAAGACGCTGAACATAAACGATATTGTCTCCGATGTGTCCAGGATGCTCCAGCGTCTGATTGGCGAAGACATCGATTTGAAGGCGATTCTCAACGAGCGTTTAGGTCAGGTCGAAGCCGACCCCGGACAGATTACGCAGGTTTTGCTGAATCTCGCGGTCAATGCCCGCGACGCGATGCCGTCGGGCGGCAAACTGACCATCGAAACGGACAACGTCAATCTGAATGAAACTTATACCAGCCGGCACGTCGGCGTAACGCCCGGACGTTATGTGATGCTGGCGGTGAGCGACACCGGCGTCGGGATGGATGAAGACACGCTGAATCATATCTTCGAGCCGTTTTTTACCACGAAGGCAGTCGGCGAAGGAACAGGAATGGGACTGGCGACCGTTTACGGCGTCGTCAAACAATCGCGGGGCAATATCTGGGCTTACAGCGAAAAAGGACTGGGCACGACCTTTAAGATTTACCTGCCGCTAATCGATAAAGAAGCGGAAAGCATCGAAGCGGAAACGCTCAAAACGGATTTGCCGACCGGCACGGAGACGATATTGCTCGTCGAGGACGAAGAAATGGTACGCGCTTTGAGCAAACAGATTTTGGAAACGTGCGGCTATACGGTAATCGAGGCGGTCAACGGCGCGGACGCTCTCAGGCTCTGCGAGGAAACCGGGTGCGATGCCGATTTGCTGGTAACGGATGTCGTCATGCCGCAAATGGGCGGTCGCGAGCTGGTCTTGCGTCTAGCCGAAACGCGCCCCGCGCTGCGCGCGCTCTACATCTCCGGCTACACGGACAAAGCCATCGTCCATCACGGCATTCTCAACGAAGACATAAACTTTATCCAAAAACCGTTCACGCCCGAAGATTTCGCCCGAAAAGTCCGCGACGTGCTGGACGCTTCTTAAACAATGGATAACCGGTAGTGAAAAGTTTAAGAAGGAGTGGAGTAAGTGTGTGGCTGAGTCTTCTAAATTAAAAAAGGCTTCGTTCCGTTAAGAGCGAAGCCTTTTTGTCAGAATCATCTGCGATAGCGGATGGGTGAATGTTTACTTCGATTGTTAAGGTTAAACCCGTCCGCTATCGCCGGCGGTTCTGACCTTTTACCAAATCTTGCAAATATCCGTTCGAATCATCTTGTCGCCCGGTTTGCAGCCGAAGGCTTGAGCGAATTGCGGGATGTTCGACACCGGACCGTTGACGCGCCAGCGGGGGAGCGAGTGGACGTTGGTTTTGACCTGCTGGCGTTCGGCTTCCGCCGTGTATTTGCCCGCCCAGACCTGCGCCCAGCCGAGGAAAAATCTTTGTTCAGCCGTAAATCCGTCGATGTCCGCCGGATGCGGTTTGCCTTCCAGAGACTTCATAAACGCGTCGTAGGAAACGGTCAGACCGGCAAAATCTCCGATGTTTTCGCCGAGCGTTAATTTTCCGTTGATAAAAAGTCCGGGCTGAACTTCGTATTCGTTAAACTGCTTGACGACGCACGCGGCGCGTTCTTCAAATTTGGTGCGGTCTTCCGCCGTCCACCATAATTTGTTGTTGCCTTCGGCGTCGTATTTACTGCCCTGGTCGTCGAAACCGTGCGTGATTTCGTGCCCGATAACGCCGCCGATTGCGCCGTAGTTTATCGCGTCGTCAGCTTCGAAATTGAAAAACGGCGGCTGGAGAATTCCGGCGGGAAACGTGATGTCGTTATTGGCTGAATTGTAGGAAGCATTGACCGTCGGCGGCGAAAAGCCCCAGCGCGTGCGGTCGGTCGGTTTGTTGATGTCTTCCAGATTGCGGCGGCTGTTGAATTGGCGAACGTTCAAAATATTGTCCGCGTAAGATTTTTGAGTAATCGTTAAACCTTTGTAGCCGCGCAAAACGTCCGGGTAGCCGATTTTGCGTTTGAAGGTCGAAAGCTTTTTCTGCGCCTGAACTTTTGTCTCGGCGCTCATCCAATCCAGTTTGATAATGCGTTCTTTGAGCGCCACGAAAAGATTATCGATAAGCTCGTTCATACGCTTTTTGGCGGCGGGCGTGAAGGCTTTTTTCGAGTATTCCATGCCGAGCGCTTCGCCGAGATTGCCGTCAGCCGCATTAACGCAGGTTTTCCAGCGAGGCTGCTGTTCTTTCGCGCCGCTCAAATATCTGCCGAAAAAATTGAAGTTTTCATCGACAAAAGCCTTTGAAAGCGAAGGCGCGGCTGAATTAATCGTCATCCAGCGCAGATATGTTTTCCAGTTTTCAACCGGAACTTCCTTGAGCATCGCGTTAACTTCCTTGAAAAAATCGGGCTGACCGATGTTGATTTCGGTGATAGCCGAAACGCCGCGCGTCGTCATATAGCTCGACCACGAAAAATTCGGCATGATTTCCTGCGCCGCCGCGAGAGTCATTTTGTTGTAGCGTTTTTCGGGATTGCGAAGGTCAACCTGCGAGAGCGAGGCTTTGGCAAGACGCGTCTGGATGTCGAGAACAATCCTGGCATTTGCCGCCGCGTCCATCTCGTTGTCGCCGAGAAGCTTGAACATATTCGTCATATATTCGACGAATTTCTGTTTGGTTTCGACCGTTTTCGCGTCCGTATCGAGATAATAATCACGATTGCCGAGACTCAAGCCGCCCTGATTCGTGTTGGCAATAACCAACGCCGAATTTTTCGCGTCCGTTCCGGCAAAAAATCCGAAAAGCGCGGGCAGACCGCTGTTGTGCATCATCGCAATCTGCCGGTTGAGGTCGTCGATTGTCTTGATTTTCTTAATCTGCTCGAAATAAGGCTTGAGCGGCGACGCGCCCGCTTTTTCAATCGCCGCTTCGTTCATGCAGGAGCTGTAGAAATCGCCGATAAGCTGCGAATCGGTGCCCGCCGCGCCGCGAGTTTTGGCGGCATTTTCCAGAATGTCTTTGAGAAGGGCGTCGTTGTTGTCGCCCAGAATATTAAAAGTTCCCCAACGCGATTCGGAAGCGGGAATCTGCGTGTTTTTCAGCCATGTGCCGTTGGCATATTCAAAAAAATCGGTGCAGGCATCGACCGATTTATCCATCCGGCTGACATCGAAACCTTTGCTTTGCGCCAGCGCGGATGCGTAAACAGCCAGCAGAACGGTCAAAGCAGTCATAAAACGAAAGCTAAATTTTTGCATTAATTGTCTCCTAAAAGAATTGTCGAAGTTAGTTATAAATTATACGCGAAGACGCGGAAAAGGTTTAGCAAAGCGGGAGAAAATTTCACCACAGAGAGCACGGAGAACACAGAGAAATTTATTAAAAAAACTCTGTGTCCTCTGTGTTCTCTGTGGTGAAATTTTCTTATAAAACTGGAATAAAACTCTCGCTCACCTTTTCCCAGAGCTTTCGCGCCAGTTCTTTTCGATTCTGGCTTTGAACGGGAGCGTCGCCGAAATTGATAATCGCCGTAAATTCGCGCAGCTTAAAAACCCGCCACATGTGCATCGGAAGTGTAACGTCGTCTTCCCACCACGAAATCGACCGGCTCACGTTCGGCTCGCCTTCGGGCGTTTTGTAGCTGATTGAAGCGTAGTAAACCGGCAAATCCGTCCGCGCGGCAAATTCCAGAAACGACGAGTTAAACGGCAGAACTTCGTCGCCTTTGGTGCTCGTTCCTTCAGGAAAAATTATCACGCCTTCGCCTTCGTTTAATTTTTTAATAATCTCGCTTCCGGCGCGCGGGATATCGCGTTTTTTCTGCCGGTTGATAAAAATTATTCCCAAATCGCCGACCATTTTTCCAGCCATAAACCAGTTTTCAATCTCGCCTTTGGCGACAAAAACGCCTTCGGCACAGGCGCGAAGCGCGGGAATATCGACGTAGCTCAGATGATTGGAAACAAGGAAAAAAGGCGGCGGCGGCGGCGTGCCGATGACTTCGATTTTCATTCCCAGAATTTTAACAAACACGCGCGCCCATGTGCGAAGAATTATCTGCCGCCAGAAAGGTTTATTGGGAACAAAAAATGCGCCGACAAACCAGACGCCGTAAAGCCCGAACGTGGCGGCAAAAAATGCGGTAAAACGAATTGCGGCGCGAATGTATTTCATAAATGAAAAATGGAAAACGGAAAACGGAAAATACAGGAAGCTCTTTCATTTTCCACTTTCCATTTTACGTTTTCCATTTTTAATCTTCTTTCTCGATTTTCTTAAAATTGTAGCGCAATAAAACGCGCATCGGCAAAGTTTTTCCGTTGCGGTCTGCGGCGCGCCACTGCATTTTGCGAATCGTTTCCGTAACCGATTCATCCAGCCCGAAGCCAGCCCATCGAACAATTTCGGTTTTTAGAAGCTTGCCGGTTTTATCTACTTCGATTTCAATCTCGACAGTCGCCTCGACACTGTAAAGATAAGCCGTTTTTGTATATTCCGGCTTTATTCGTTTATACGGCAGAGGCGGGCGAAAGTTTTTCGTTTCGGCTGATTCTTCAGCGGGCAATTCTTCTACGTTTTGCGACGGTTTCTCGTTTAATTCGTCTTTGCCGACAGATTTTAATTTCTCGAAAATCTCCGCCGATAACGCATCGGTTGACGCGAGTAATTCTTTATCTGCTTTCGCTGCCTGTTCTGCCTCAAAGCTTTTGAGCGTCCAGAAAACGAGCCTGCCGGTGCGCGAGCTAATAACATAAACGGCGGCGTAAGATTCGTAAAATTCGGGTTTGGCAAAGGTCGAGCGCCGCTGATTTGCGGCTTTTATAAACAGAAAATATTCACAGCCGAGACGCGCGCCGATGATTTTCGCCTCTTTTGTCGTCAGGTTAAAAGGAGTTTCATAATCTGTCGCGCGAAAAGCCGTTTCACTCAGAGAAGCGTCGAGAACTTTGAATTTCGCGGAAAGGGAAGTTTCGAGTTTTTCGGCAAATCCGGCGCTTTGTCCGGTTTTTTCGGGAACGAGAACGGCGATTTTCTGCGCCATTATATTCAAAGTAAAAATTAAACCGCAGAGACACAGAGACACAGAGAAAAAATAAATAAAAACTCTGTGTCTCTGTGTCTCTGTGGTGAAATTATACTTATTCATTTCGAATGATAAAGCTTCGTAATCTCGTCTTTCAGTTCCGGCGGAAAACAGACGCGATAAATCTGGTAGCCTTTTTGCAAGCCGCGCACAGCCGCGCTGATTTCGGAAATCTCGCGGATTTGCGGGCGCGAAAAGCCTTCTTCGACCCAAATCATATTTTTCGGGTCGGTCGCCGCCTTTGTGTAAAAATAATACGGAACGTCGCCCGCGTGGTCTTCGGTAAAATAATATTCGGTGTCAAAACCTGCGTCCGCAACCGTTTTTCGAGCTTTTTCGACAAATTCGCGCCGTTCGTCTTCGGGCATATCGAGGTCGAAAATCTTGAAAAGCCTGCGGTTTAAGAAGCGTTTTGACAAATCCGATAAGATTTTATCGTCGGAATTTTGCCACTGCTTGATGTGAAACATCACGTCCGAATCGTCCAGTTCCAAGTGCTCGAAAAGCGAAAGCCTCTCGCCTTTCAGAATTTTTTCGAACGCCGTCGCTCGCGCATACCATATGTCTTTTCCGTCCTGGAAAAGATGCAGAGCGCGGCGCAGAAGCGAGCGCAAAATCGTTTCCGCCGAGCGCAGCGTGCGGTGAAAATAAACCTGCCGGAACATATAATAACGCGCCTGTAGATAATCTTCGACGGCATAAATTCCGCGCGCCGAAACATAAAGACGGTCGGTTTCCTCGTCGATTTCGAGCGATTTGATAATCCATTCCGCGTCATAAATGCCGTATTTCGCGCCGGTCATTAAAGAATCGCGCAAAAGATAATCCATCCGGTCAACGTCTAATTGCGACGAAACGAGCTGTGCCAGAGCCATCGGGCGAAAATCTCCGCGAATGATTGAAGCGACATTTTCGGGCAGTTCGGCGGAAAATTGGCGCAGAACTCGTCCGACTTCGGTTTCGCGGCTCAAAACCGCGTCAATCGTAAATTGCTCGTGGTGAAAATGCAGAATCGTTTCGATAACGTGAGAAAACGCGCCGTGTCCGATGTCGTGCAGGAGCGCGGCGACGCGGACGGCGATTCGCGATTCGTCCGATATTGTATATTTGCCGCAAAGCTTATCGAGAATTCTGGTCGCCAGATGCAGCGCGCCCAAGCTGTGCGTAAAGCGCGAATGTTCCGCTGCCTGATAAGCGAAATGCGCGAGTCCGAGCTGTTTTATCCGGCGCAGTCGCTGAAATTCAGCCGTGTCAATCAGCCGGACGAGCAGTTTTCCTTCGTCCGAGTTGGTCTTGAGGCGAATGATGTTGTGAACCGAATCGCGGTATATTTTTTCCGACAGGTTTTTTCTCCTAGAATCTTTAAATTAAATTCTGGGGTGTGCGGAAATTTTTAGCAAGTCCGCAAGAAAAAACTACCTTAAAACCCGTGCAGATGTTATAATATCTACCACTAACAATTATATTTCTTTAACATTTAGGAGGTTCTATGAAACCAGCAACCAAGCCATTTGCAATTAAAATGGTTTTCAGTGTTTCTTTTCTTTTTCTTATTCTTTTGCTTTCACAAAATACATACGCGGTGAGCACAATTGCCGGATTCATTTTCGACAAGCAGAGAAATTTTCTGCCCGACGTTGAGGTCGAGCTGCTCAATGATTATTACCAGATGATTCAGCGAACACGCTCGGACGGCGCGGGAAAATATCATTTTGACGGGTTGAGCGACGGTAGATATACAATCAAGGTTTATGCCTTTCGCTATGACCTTGAAGACCAGGAAACGCCGTACGAAATTAATACTCAAAGTATCAGGAGCAGCGAAGGTACAGGCTATTTCATTCAGGATTTTTATCTTATTCCGAAAAAAGGCGGCTTAAGAGATGCGGAATTGAGCGTGATTTTTGCACAGGAAGTCCCGAAAGAAGCGGAAAAGGCATATGAAGCCGCGGCTGAAGATTTTTCTAAAAAGCGCGACGAGGCAGGTTTTACGAATCTGAGAAAGTCGATTGAGATTTTCCCGACTTATTATCGCGCTTTGTATCGATACGGGATGGAGCTTTTTATGAGAAAGCAATATATGGATTCCGCGACCGTTTTTATCAAAGCGGTTGAGGTTAATCCGAAAAGCGCCACATCCTTTTATTATATCGGGAATTCTTTTTATTATGCGGGTAAAAATTATCACAAAGCCGCGCTCAAAGCCGCTAACGTAGCTCTTACTATGGCGCCGTCGTCGCCTCCGGTTTTGCTTCTTGTCGGTCAAATCGAGCGTGTCCTGGGAATGCTTCCCGAAGCGGAAAAACATCTGCTTCAAGCCAAAAAGTTTTCCACTGCCAAATCGCCGGAAATACACAAGGAACTTGTTCAGCTATATGCCAATGACCTGAAGAAATATAAGGAAGCGGCAGACGAGCTTGAACTTTATATGAAAGCGAGTAAAGCGGAAGGCGAAGAAAGTAAAAAGCTAAAGAAACAAATCGCGGATTTACGCGAGAAGGCAAAAAGTCAGACGAGCAATTAAATAAAAAAAAGCGAGAGGTGAGCAAGGGCTGAAAAGCAATTTCTCACCTCTCGCTCTTTGAGTTGAAAGGAGGTTGGAAAAATGTTTATGACGGGCAGATTATTGTCGAATAAAATAATTTTATGTATTGTTTTTCTATTCCCGCTTCTCTTTCTTCCTCAGACCGTATCGGCGTCAAACGTGATAATGGGTACGGTTTACGACAAACTTAGAAATCCGCTGAACGGCGTAGATGTCGAATTGCTTGACGAATATTATCGTATGCGCCAGCGCGTGCGAACGGATGGAGTCGGGCGTTATCAGTTCTCAAATCTGAATAACGGAAACTATACGGTCAGAGCTTTGCCTTTCCAGTATGATTTGGAAGACCAAACACAGCCCGTCGAAGTCTTCGCAATCAACGCAAGTCCCGGAGACCCGGGCAGCTCATTCGTCATTCTGGATTTTTATCTCGTTCCGAAAAAAGGCGGGATGAAAGAAGCGGAACTGGGCGTGATTTTCGCGCAGGAAATTCCGAAAGAAGCGGAAAAAGCTTATAAAAAAGCTCTTACCGAGCTGGGCGGAAAACGTAATGACGCGGGAATCACCGGATTGAAAGAAGCCGTAAAAATTTTCCCCGGCTATTATCTGGCTTTATACCGGCTCGGTTATGAGTTGTTTGTAGCCAAAAAATTCGGCGAGTCCGTTCATTATTTCATAAAAGCCGTCGAAATTAATCCGAAAAGCGCGACATCCTTTTATTACATCGGCTACGCTTTGTTTAATCTGGGCAAAGATTATGACAAAGCCGCTATTACCGCTTTGAATCAAGCCTATACATTAGCGCCGGCTTCCGTTCAGGTTTTATGGCTGCTCGGAAAAATCGAGCGCGATACGGGCAAATTTAACGAAGCCGAAAAACATCTTCTGCAAGCCAAAAAAGTCTCAAAAACCAAAGTCCCCGAAATTCATTATGAACTTTACAATCTTTACTCAAAGGATTTGAAAAAATATAAGGAAGCGGCGGATGAGCTTGAACTTTATTTGAAAGCAAGTAAATTCAGCGAGCTGGACGAGAAAAAAATCAAAAAATCAATTATAGATTTGCGCGAGAAAGCGAAGACGCAGTTTAGCTGAAAAAAATAAAACGGGAAAAAGTAAGAGACGGTAAATCTATAGATTTACCGTCTCTTACTTTTTTATAACCTAAGTGCCGGATTCTGTTGAAATTTAAAAATGATGTCTTGAGTCAGCAAATGCTTACGAAAGTCCGCGGCGCTGGCGAACAGCGAAAGCTGAAACTTGCGCCGGCATTAGACAGAATGATTCGGATTATAAAATTTAGCAGCAGCTCAATTTTGTGTTGTCGAGCATTAGCCAGAAAAGACTTCGCCTCAGAGACGTAAAGAGAAGGCGCAGGGATTCGCAGAGGTTTTCTCAGAATTACTTTACGGTGAAAAGCAACTGTCAATTAATAACATCTTACCCGGCAATTCTAAATTACTGCATTATCGAATTTTTAGATTCGTGGAGATGAGTCGAATTGTCAAAAGATTTTTACAGAAATAAAAAAAGCCTGCCCAATGAAGGACAGGCTTTTGAGTTCTGCTAATTGTTTAGATTAGAAGAAGAAGCGGAATCCGAAGCGAACATCGCGCGGAGCCTGGAAATTATTGGACAGACCGTATGTGTTAAGAACACGGCTTGCCAAAGGTGTTTGAACAAGTGCGCCCGGCGCTTGACCAAACGGTGTAATCGTCGTTCCGGTATTGTTATTGTTGATGTAGTTAACTACAGCCTGAGCAATACCGCTTCCGCCGAAAATTGTGTTGAAGGTTGTAAGTTCACCTGTGCAGGTGGTGCAACCGCCAAGTCTTAACGGGGAAGTGAAGTTACCTGCATTCGGGTTGGTTGCGCTGGCAACACCACCGGTAACAGCTGTTCCACCCGAGAAGTTAACCGAGCTGATATTGGTCTGAGCACCTAAAGCATTGTCTTCATCGAAGAGATTACGGAAATCAACAAACGCTTCCATAGTGAAACGGTTGTCTCTGCCGAATTTATAACGATGATTAACTGACAAGTCAGTTTCGGTAAACATTTCAGTGCGTCCCAAATCACCGCGTCCGAACAGGATGGTCGAGCCAAGACTATAAAGGTTATAGATAGTGGTCAACGGTGTTCCCGATTGAATGGTGGTAAAGGATGAAATGGTTGTCCGATTGGTGTTCGTGCCGTCCCAGTTGTAGCTGTAGCCGCCGTATGCTTTGAAAACATGCGGGCGATCTGTAGCTAATTTGCCGTTGTCCGGTTCGCCGTTAGCTGTAAAGCCGAGGGGCGGAAGGTCGAAGAAACGGTTAACGTTCGGGCTGGTGCGTCCTGCTTCGTCCGAGCTAGCCAAACCTGAATAGTTACCGAACAAGCGGCTCAGGGTATAGCTGGCGTTGAAGAAGTAGTTGTTAGCACGTTTGTCAACACGGATTTCAAATGCGTCATAGTCACGCTGTGCTTTCGGGCAGGGGTAACCTGACGTATCAGCAACTTCGCAAACTAATCCCTGACCCGGGTTTCCGATGATGTATGCTTCCGAACCCTGGTCGTTGAAAACGCCAACGTCTTCGATAGCACGGTCAAGCTGTTTGTGCGTGTAACGTGCGCTCAGGAGGAAATTGCTCCAAAGTTGACGTTCGAGACCGATGGTGTATTCACTCTGGCGAGCAGCTTTGATGTTCGGATCGATAGCGCCGGTATCAAAGATGTCAGCGCCGAGAAGGTTTGTCGGAACGCGGAAGTCAAGCTGACAAACCGATTGACCGGTGCGGGCGCCGCCCGTAATCGGGCAAAGTCCGCCGATTGGGTCGCTAAAGCTGCCGAGGATGTTTGCACGAGTAAAATTCGTGTAAAGCGTTCCTATGCCGCGCGGGTCGCCGTTCGGGAAGATTTCAAAGTAATCGCGACGGAAGAAATCGCCGCCGAACGAGCCGCGCGGTAATTCATATTTGAAGCGATCATAGAACCAACCATAGCTGGCGAAGAGTTTGGTTTTGCCGTCGCCGGTCAAATCAAACGCAATGCCGAGACGCGGTGAAATTTTGTCCAACCAGTTGAATTCGATAGCCGATGTCGTCGCCGCATCACCAAAGCTCGGAACCGTTTCTTTTTCGATACGGACACCTAAGTTAAGGGTTAAGCGATTGTTAATCGTCCATGAATCCTGAGCAAATAAAGCCTGGTTGTCGCTGCTGGCTTCACCGAAGGTGCCGATTCTGGTCAAAAGACCCGAGCCGACGTTGCCCGCAGTGGAACCGATGCCGCAGCCGCAAAGAGCTGTAACGTTTCTATCATAGAAAAGCTGAATGATACCGTAGGGAACATAGCCCGTATCTACTGTATTAAACAATTTGTTCAACTGATAGCCGAATTTGAAATTGTGACGACCCAGCGCATTGATACCGATGAGACTTGCATCAGCATCGAAGGTTCTGCGGGTTGAAACGTCATAGTTGATTTGCGAGTTGTTCGCAATATTCTGGAAACCGGTCGAACAACCGGCAGTTGCCGGCGTTACGGTTCCTGAAACCGCGCTGCAAACGTAACGCGTAGTACGCGGAACGAAGTATGAATTAAGTTTTTCATTCAGGAAGCTGCGTCCGGCACGGAAGTTAAGAACCAAATAATTGGTCGGGTTCCATGTCAACTGTCCATTGACAGAATTAGCATTCTGTCTGCCGCCCTGACGTGAAAGGAAGTCTGCGCCGCGAAGGTTTCCAACAGCGCCGAAGAAGTTGTTTGACTGCGGCGAGCCTGACAAACCTTCAGTATTTGCCGGAAGCACGCCGTCTTGAACCAAAGGGTTATAGAGGAATGTTCCAAACAAACGAAGCTTTGAAGTCGGCTGCGCGTCAAGACGGAAGAATGCTTCTTCCACTTTCAGCTTCTGGTTGTAACGAATGCTTTCGTTTACGAAACGTCCGGTCGGATTGCTAAGTGTATTACCTGCAATGCTGTTTCCGTAATAATCGACATCTCTGGTAATATCGAAAATTTGCGGAGCATACGCGGCTGAAAACCAAAGTTTTTCTTTGATAATCGGACCGCTGAAGCTGGCAACCGGGAAATAGTTCGTTCCGCCGTCTTTAGCAGGCTGGAAATATGTTGTGTTGCCCGGGGTATTTGCCGGTGCAGCCGTCGAGCTGAACGAGCTTAAAATTCCGCGGGGATTGCCCTGAAGTTTTGACGGAGCGAAGGAAATACCAAAATTTCCGCGCCAGTTGTCATTACCACCGGACGTAACAACGTTGATGATACCGCCGGTCGCGCCGCCGTATTCAGCTTCGTAACCGGTTGATTTAATCTGAACTTCCTGAAGAAGCTCGAACGGAAGGTTGTTGTTGGTGTTCAAAACACCCGTGCGGAAGTTTGTAACTTCCTGTCCGTCAACAACGAAAACGTTTTCCGAACCTGAAGCGCCGTCGATTTGAAAACCGCCGGAAAGAGCTTCGGGACGAACGTTCGGAGCAATCTTTAACAAAGAAGTAAAGGTTGTACCGCTCGGCAAATCATCGATAATTTGCTTGGTGATATTCGTATCGAGCTTGGTGCTGCTCTGGTCAATCGTCACTTCACTGTCGGAAGTAACGTTAACGGTAACACCAGTCTGTCCAATTTCTAATTTCGGACTAAAATTCGCATTTTTGTCAACGCTTACCGTAACTGAACCGGTAGAAGTTTTGAAATTGGTAGATGTCGCGGACACTTCATACGTTCCCGCAGGAACCTGCGAGAAAATGAAGTAACCGTTTTCATCGGTAGTCGTAGTGGCGTTAAAGCCCGTTGTCGTACCACTAGCTTTTGCCGTAACGGTTGCGCCTGCGACGACGGCACCGTTAGGGTCACTAATGATACCTTCAATGTTACCCGTGGTTTTCTGTCCGAATGCTACTGCCGAAAGGGCGAGCATAAAAGACAAAACCACGGTCATAAATTTGAAGTTTTTCATTTTAATCTCCTTACTATATGTAAATCTCATGGATAATTTAACTATGAAATCAGTTCGCGCCGGTGTTATCACCGACCTTGAAAACGAACTGTGCATACTTAAGCCGCCTAATACCAAGCAAATTCGTAGCCACAAAAATATAATATTCAGGTATGAAGCTAAACCGCTGTGTTATAAATAGTTTAGCCTTAGTCGCAAAAGGATGTCGGAAATGATTGAGACGCGATTTTCTACGATTTCTTGAAAAATATTCACTATTTTGGATATTTGCTCAAACCGACACAATCGAATCGTTCTTTGAAATAAAATCGACGGCGCGCGACGGAAAATCCGGGGAATATAAATCCTGGCTGATGGGCTGGCGACACGGAAAAATTACGCGATAATTAAGCGGAAACGCCAATAAATTCGGGCAATTTGATTCAATATAATGAATAAAATCCGAAATAATGAACTTTATTTAAATAATTTATGAAATTTCGAAGCGCTTTTTTCTATACTAAGTATAAACATTGCATCAAGTTTATACTAAATAAGAGTTTATTAGTTGCTTTGGCATTCAATTTGTTTTAAATTTTAATGCTACTTCAGAGCAGATTGTTTCTTTATTCGTGATAAAACTCGAAAATTATTCATGATACAGCAGGAGAATTCTAGCTGCTCTCAGAAAAAAATTCATTGGAGAAAGGTAATATGATTAAAAAATTTACTGTCGTATTCTCTGTTTTTGCGTTGCTGATATGTTTAGGCACCGCTGCATTCGGACAGGAAACTACCGGAAGCATCGAAGTTACGGTAAAAGACCCGAACGGAGCGGTCGTACCGAGTGTAAGCATTACCGTTGCCAGTTCAGACGGCGCAGGCGCGACTACCGGATTTAAGAGAAGCGCAACAACAGACAACGAAGGCTTTGTACGAGTAATTCAGGTTCCTCCCGGTTTATATACCGTGACGGCGGCGGCGACAAGCGGTTTCGCGGAGAAAACCGTTCCCGGCGTCCAGGTTACGCTGGGAAAAGCTACGGGCGTCAATGTCGCTCTCGGCGTCAGCGGTGTCGATCCGACCACGGTTACGGTTAATTCAACCGATGTGGCGGCAATCGACACGACCGACACAAAAATTCAAACCAACATTTCGGCACAGACTGCGGAGCTTCTTCCGAAAGGAACGAACTTCGCCAGCGTACTGAAAGTTTCGCCCGCCACGCGCCCCGAACCGCTTTCGGGACAATTCCAGATTGACGGCGCGTCGGGTTCGGAAAACACATTTATCATCGACGGTCAGGAAGTTACCAATGCCCGCACGGGAACATTGGATGCAAACAGCAATCTGCCGTTTCAGCTTATTCAGGAAATTCAGGTTAAATCTTCAGGTTTCGAAGCCGAATACGGCGGCGCGACCGGCGGTGTGATTAACCTTGTAACAAAAGGCGGCAGCAATACGTGGCGCGGAGAAATAGGTTCGCAATTCGAGCCTTCGAGCCTTCAGGCTCGCGGCGTGTCAACGCTGTTCTTAAATACAAGAAATGCGCCTCCGGGCGGACGGGCGGATTATTTCCCTCTTGGGAAAGATAAATATCTCGGATTTTATCCGACGGCGAGTTTAGGCGGTCCGATTTTTAAAGATCGTCTTTGGTTCTATTCAAGCTACACGCCGCAAATATTTAACCGTCAGCGGACGATTAATTATATAGTAGGTCCTAACGCATCCAACCCGTTTTTGTCTCCTTTTTATGCTCCGCAAACCTATAAAGCTAAACAGACCAGCGACTACACATTTTTACGTCTTGACGCGCAGCCGCTTAGCAAAATACGTTTGAATGCGGCTTATACATGGAATCCGATTGCGGTAAGAGGCGCTATCCCGACATATTTTTCAGCCCGTGAAGGTCCGCTGACACAGGCAGGAAGCACTTTAAGCGGTGCGGCATTTCTTAATCAAACGGGCGGACGCCAGAATTCGCAAAGCATTACCGGACAGGCGACTTGGACGGTTACAAACAATTTCTTTATTAACGCCCGCGCCGGTCATTACTTCTTAAACGAAAAATTAGGAAGCTATGGTGTAGGCGACGTTCATGTTCCCTGGGTACTTTGCAGCGCTCAAAGTTCCGTGGCATTTCCCGCCGGATTCGGATGCGCGGCAGGCTTTACAAACAATTTACCGCTTATTACAGTTACGGCATTTGATGCAACGGCACGTAATACAATCGATGCCGATGCAACATATTTGTTCAGCATGGGCGGTCGCCACGAGTTTAAAGGCGGATACCAATACAACGGTTTATCAAACAAATTACTCAGCGATTCAACCGACCAGATAGTTTTCCGATATGGTTGGGCTGTCGGTAATTACGCCGGCAATACCGGAATTGTATCAACTCCGGGCGCGGTCGGCGCGGGCTTGCTGCGGCAATTTCGTGAACAGGGCGATGTCAGCAGTGCCAACAAAGCATTTTATATTCAGGACAAATGGCAGCCGATTAATCGTCTGACGTTTAACCTCGGAATTAGAGCTGAAAGCGAAAACGTTCCGAGCTTTACTCCGAGCAGTCCTGACTTGAAATTTGGCTGGGGCGACAAACTTGCTCCGCGTCTCGGCGTTGCATTCGACTTGACCGGCGATGGCAAAACCAAAGTTTCGGCGTTTTACGGTTGGTTCTACGATAGATTCAAATATGAACTTCCCCGCGGTTCGTTCGGCGGTCAGTTTTATCATGATTTCTACTTTGAAATCTTCCCGGGCGATACGCGCGCGAATTTAACGTCGGCAGTTATCACCGGCGGCGGACAGCCCACGCCGGGCGGAAGCTGTCCCGAAGGTACGACGACTCCAATCATCGGACGCATTCGCTGCGATATCGATTATCGTATTCCGTCCAACAGCGGTCTCGGAATTTTCGAATCGGGCGCGGTTGACGAAAATATTAAGGCTTTTCGTCAGAGTGAATTTACTATTACGTTTGAACGCGACCTCGGACGCAACTTCCTGCTCGCCGGTCGCTACACGCGCAAGAATGTCGAAGTTGCTATCGAAGACGCCGGATTCCAGAATGAGCAGGGCAGCGAAGCCTATATCATCGGCAATCCCGGACTCGGTTTATATCGTGAAGTCGCCGAAGACCTCGGTTATATCGGCACGCTTAAACCGCAGCGTCGATACGATGCCGTCGAGGTTCGTTTTGACAGACGGCTTGCCAATAACTACTACTTCAATCTGAACTACACCTGGAGCCGTCTATTCGGTAACTATTCGGGTTTGGCGAGCTCTGATGAAGACGGTCGTTTGAGTCCTAACGTTAATCGCTTCTTCGATTTACCGTTTGCAGGATATACTGCTGCCGGCGGACCGGATAACGGCGTTTTGCCGACGGACCGCACCCACGCGGTGAAATTCAACGGCGCTTATATTTTGGATTGGGATAAGAGATTGGGTTTTGGCAAAAACAACCAGACCGAATTTGGAGTATTCACAACCTTCCAGAGCGGCACGCCGGTAACGTCTGTTGTTGATATTTATAATATTGATACAGTCGTGTTAACGAAACGCGGCGACCTTGGACGAACTGGAATGTTCAGCCAGACCGATTTTTCAATTCGCCATCGTATGCGTTTTGGTAAAGACAGTCGTTTTACTTTAGTGGTTGAAGCCGATGCGCTTAACGTGTTCAACGAAGCAAATGAAGTCAATCGCATTAACTTGATTAACACGACGACTTTTGACCTGAGAAGCTCTGACATTGGTTTGCTTACCGCAGATGAAATAGGAAATCTTCCCGGCGGTTTGCAGCGTGTGTTGGCTATCCGACGTTTTCAGGAAAGCGGCGCGCCGAATCTGATTGACCTTGCTGAAGGAGCGGGTAAATATCCGCTTTACAATTTTCCGTCAGCATTCCAGGCTCCGCGCGAAATTCGTTTCGGAATCCGGCTGCTGTTCTAAAACTTGAGTAACGTTATAGTTACATTGGAAAAGCCATCCGAATATTCGGATGGCTTTTTTTTGATTGATTCGGGATTGAAATTAAAAGCAAACTGTATTGCCGAATGCTTATCAACCTTGCGCCGCTTTTGTCTCAAGCTCTTTTATCTTTTCCTTTATCTTTTCGGCATCTTTCGTGTCCGGCTGAGCTTTCAGAAAAAGCTTCCATTCCTTAGCGGCATCGCCGTATCTTTTCAAATCATTGCCGTAAAGCAGCGCCAGATGCCAGTGAATCATCGGCACCGAGTCGTTAGAGACTTCTTTAGCCTTTAATAATTGTTTCTCGGCTTCGTCAAATTTTTTGCTCTGCCTCAGCAAAACTCCCGATAACAATAATGCCTCCGTTGAGTTCGGATATATTTCGAGCGTTTTTTGCGCCGCCGTTAAAGCTGCGGCGGTCTGGTTGAGCGAATAGAGCGAATATGCCAGTCCAAACCAGCTTCGATAGGCGCGCGGGTTAACCTCAGTCGCTTTACTCAGCAGAATCTGCGCCGCTTCGTAATACTGGTTTCCGGCAGAGCCTTTCTTGACGTATTCAGTTCCGAGTCTTTCGAGCGCCAGATAATAATTCGGAAATGCTTCTATCGCCAATTTCAGATTTTCCAAGCCTTCTTTTTCTTTTTTGCCATCAAGCTGTGAAATTCCTTTTTCGTAAAGCTTTTTGGCGGCTTCGGGGATTTCCTGCACAAATATCGCGCCGTTTATCACAACGACACCTTTGCGCAGTCTCAGATAGAAATCTCTCTGTACATTATCCGCAGCAGACGTTCTGAGCGAACCGTCCTGACTTTGACGCGTAATATTTACAATTTCCACATCCTGTGTTTGTTCTTCATAATCGGTGGCGTAAGGCATAGCGCGCACCGTATAACGTCCCGCCTTCATCCCGGCGAAAAAATAACGCCCCGAACCGTTCGTTCGCTGGCGGGCAAAACTTCGACTGTATTCGTCCAGTAATTCCACCTCGATATTATCCAAAGGCTGACGGTCAACTCCGAAAACAATCCCGCTAATGGTGTTGCCGCCCTGCCCGTAGACGGCGGAAACCGAAAGTGCGGCAAATAAAATCAGCACACAGACAAACGATACTTTTCTGATTTTCATAAACATTCTCCAAACATATAAAACCTCCCTGCAAGTTTATCTGTCGGAACAAAAAATATTCATTTTATTCGGCGAAATTAAGCAGGTGTCCCATTTTTTCTTTTTTTGTTCGCAAATAATGTGCCGCAGGCTGTTCTGATTCGACCTCTATCGGAACGCGCTCGACGATTTCGAGTCCGGCTTTTTCCAGAGCATCGAGTTTGTCGGGATTATTCGACATCACGCGAACCTGGCAAAGTCCCAAATCAAAAAGTATCTCGGCGCATTGCTGGTATTCGCGCGCATCGACGGCAAAACCGAGTTCCTCGTTGGCTTCGACCGTGTCCGCGCCTTCGTCCTGAAGCGCGTAGGCGCGAATTTTGTTGATAATGCCGATTCCGCGTCCTTCCTGCTGCTGATAGACAATCGCGCCGCGCCCTTCGCGTTCGATTAGCTCCATCGCCTTATGAAGCTGCGGACCGCAATCGCATTTGACCGAGCCGAATACATCGCCCGTCAGGCACTGCGAATGAATCCTGACAAGCGTTGGCGTGTCCCTGCGCATTTCGCCTTTAAAGAGAACGACGAATTCTTCATCGCTCGTTAAAGAACGATAACCGGCAATTTTAAATTCGCCGATTTCCGTCGGCAAATTAGCTGTTGCAACTTTCTCGACCGAAATCTGATGTGATTTCATCGGGCAATCGTGATTATTTTCTGACAACTTTATAATCTCCACCATAAAAGTTTGATGCAAAAATTATAACTCTAAAAGAGAAAAAGTTATAAAGTGCGGTTTTGATAATAGAGAAAAACGGCTTTTGCTTTAAAAATCTAAGAGCTTGCAGATTCGAATTCGAATCCGCAAGCTCTTAGGACTTAATGTAAATAATTACGTTATTTATCTTTGTCTTCCGCTTTTTCCGCGTCTTCCGGTTTTTTCTCATCTTCCTGATGAGCGAAAACCACTCCGTCGTTAGTTCCGAAAAGGCGTGATAAAAGCCCGCTTAAAACTTCGGAAATCTTCGACGGCTGCTCGCTTTGGCTGATTACAGGCTGAACTTCTTCACCCGCAAAGGCTAAGTCCAGTCTGACCAGTTCCGCCGTTATATGACGGCAAAAAGAGCAGTCAACCAGATGACTTACAATCGGCTTCGATTCTCGCTGATTCAAATTTCCTTCAACAAACGCCGAGAGCGTATCTTCATCTAAATGCTGGGCTTCAACCTGTAAATTATTGGCTGTATTAGCTTTTAAGTAGCGGTCAATTAATCCCTGTATTTGTATTTCCTGCGGTTGCAGTTTTTCTGTGTTTTCCATTTCAATTCCAGCCTCCAGCTTTTCAGACGTAAGTGTTTCTTATTATTTGCATAAGATTTGCTTAAAAGATTTACGATGAGCGGTTTGAGGTTTTAAGTTGCCGTTAAATTCCTGTACAAATTCGGACTCGCCAAATCCTGCGTGGCAAGCTCCATGCATATTTCAACTTCGTCTTCACTCAGAGAATGCGTCGAAAAAAGTTCGGTGCGGAAAAGCTGTAAAACCTTTGCGTAGCTTTTTTCCAGCCAGCGCATAATAGTCGATTCGTGAATGCGGCTTTCGGGATTTTTCTCGCGCGTCGCCGATTTTCTCTGAAACCAATCGCGCAGCGGCGAGCCTTCGGTTTCGACCATCTTGGCGATTTCGCGCAACTTCAGATTCTCGACGTGATAATAAAGCAGAAGCAGTTTTTCGTGATTATCAAGACTCGCAAAGGCGTTTTCGATAGAGTTGAGCGTCGCCTTCCGGTAACGGTCTTTGGCGATTTTCTCAATCATTTCTTCTTCGCCGCCGAGCTGCATTTCGGCAAAGCTCGAATGCGTATAACCTTCGCCGAGATTTTCGGTCATTTCGTCGAGTGAAACTTCATCGTGGCTGGCGCGATGCAAATCGACGATTGAATGCCAGATAACGGTTCGAAGCCAGCCGCGAAGACTTCCGCGCCCGCTGTAAGTCGCAAATTTCGAAACTCTTTCGCCGTCAACGACGCGCGTACCGTAAAGCTCGACGTAAACCGTATCGATAACTTCCTGCGCGTCAATTTCCGTGCTTGCCAGATGCCGCGCGACGCGTTCGAGATAAGCGCGATGCTGCTGGTCGAATTCCCACCACGCGCGCTCGCTGCCGTTCGCGCAAGCCAGCGCCATAAACAAATCGTCGGCTTGAATTTGTCTCAGAAAATCTTTTGCTTCTTCGGAAGGAACATTTTCCGACGGATTGGACGAAAGATATTTTCGGACGGTCTTTCTCAGGGAATTTTTAAGACATTCTTCCATCTCGCCGAAATTCGGCGCGTTTTCGATGCACCGGGCGAAAATTTCGTCCATCACGGGTTCGCATTCGGCAAGTAAATCGGTATATTGCGTAGTTTCAGCAGACATTTAATTTTGTAATTATAAACAAATTTCGTGATTTATTCTATTTTTTTAATGATTCGTAAAATAAATTAACTGAAAGAACCCGACTCCAAACTCAGGTTAAGGCTGTCGGGCGGCGGATTTTGTAGTTTGTCTTCCACATATTGCAATTGATATAGACGCCAATAAAGTCCGCGTTTTGCCAAAAGCTCGTTATGCGTGCCGCCTTCGCGCAATTCGCCGTGATGAAAAACTAAAATCCGGTCGCATCGCTGAATCGTCGAAAGCCTATGTGCGACAATTAAAGAAGTTCTGTCTTCCATGACGCGATTGACGGCTTGCTGAATTAATTGCTCGGTTTCGGTGTCAATCGAGCTTGTCGCTTCGTCCAAAACTAGAATCGAAGGCTCGAACGCAAGCGCGCGCGCAAAGGAAATAAGCTGTTTCTGCCCGACCGAAAGCCCGCTTCCGCGCTCTCTGACCAAAGATTCATAAGATTCCGGAATTTTCTGCACAAACTCGTCGGCGTGAACCTCCTTCGCCGCCCAGACGAGTTTTTCGTCCGTTATATTTTTGTTTCCGAGCCGGATATTGTTCGCAATCGAACCGCTGAACAGAAAAACGTCCTGAAGAACGACCGCGAAATTTTCGCGCAAATCCTGCAAATCCCAGTCGCGCACGTCAACGCCGTCGAGCAGGATTTTGCCTTTCTGCACATCGTAAAAGCGCATCAGAAGATTTGTTACGGTCGTTTTTCCCGAACCCGTATGACCGACGAGCGCGATTGATTCGCCCGCGTTGACCGTGAAAGAAACGTCTTTCAAAACCCAATCTTCGCCTTTATATGCGAACCAGACGTTTTGAAACTCGATTTTGCCGGCGACTCTGCCGGTTTTTTCCGGTTTCTCCGGCGTTTCGATTTGAACGGGCAAATCGAGCAAAATAAACACGCGGTGCGAAGCGACGATTGCCGCCTGAAGGATGTTGAATTTGTCCGAAAGGTCGCGTATCGGCTGGAAAAGCATTCCCGAATACTGCACGAAAGCGATGACCGTTCCGATTGTCAAAGCCGTTCCGGCGGCGGAAATTCCGCTCAAAAATTCGTAGCCGCTGAACCATAAAACGACCGCCACGCCGATTGTGCCGATAAAATCGACCATCGGGTAAAAAATCGCGTAATAATAAATCGTCTCGATATTCGCGTTGCGATAGTCGTCGTTGATTTCTTCAAAGTTTTTCTGCGCTTTCGTCTCGGCGTTAAAAAGCTGTACGGTCTGCGCGCCGGAAATATATTCCTGCAAAAAAGCGTTGAGCTTGGCGTTGCGCGTACGAACTTTGTCAAAGCCGACGCGCGCGTGTTTGCGAAACCAGTTTGTCGCCGCGAAAAGAAGCGGGACGCTGACCAGAGACACGAGCGCGAGCCGCCAATCCATCCAAATCATCATCCCGATAATGGCGAAAATAATCACCAAATCGCCGAGAACGTCAATTACGCCGGACGTGAAAAGCTCGTTGAGCGCGTCAACGTCGCCTGTCAGGCGCGTGATAATTCGCCCGACCGGATTTTTGTCGTAATAAGCCACTTCCTGCTGCTGTAATTTTGTAAAAATCTGCGTTCGCAAATCGAACATCACCTTTTGCCCGATGATATTGACCAGAATTTCCTGCAAATACGAGAAAATAAAACGGAAAAGAAAAAGGCAAAAGAACACGAACGCAAAGAGCCAGATGCCTTCGACATTTTTCGGCGTGATAAAACCGTCAACCGCATACTGCGTAAAACGCGGCTGAAAACTGCCGAGAATATTGACCACGACCGTCAAAGTAAGCGCCGACGCCGCGATGCGCCAATACGGTCGGACGTAGCGCATAAGGCGGCGCGTTACGCTCCAATCGTAAGTTTTCTCGATTGCGTCTTCTTCGTGAAATTTTTTTGCTTCTTCAGACATGGCTGATTTTAGATTTTAGATTTTGGATTTTGGATTAGCAACGTATAATCGTAACATTTCTTATCAATTTTGGTTTTTAAGATGATGGAAACAAAAAATCAATCCAAAATCTAGAATCCAAAATCCAAAATCCTTATGAGTCGTTTTATCAACGAGCGAAAAAACAACTGGCAGCGGCTGGAAGAATTGCTCTCGACACTTGAAAAATCCTCGATACGCGGGCTTCCGCGTGCCGAAGTGCGCGAATTCGGCGAGCTTTACCGCCGCGCCGCGACCGACCTTGCGATTGCCCGCGCCGAGACGCGCGACCCGAAGCTGGTTAATTATCTGAATAGTCTGGTCATTCGCGCGCACGGCAAAATTTATCGCGCCGACAATCAGGGCGCAGCTCTTTTATGGAAATTTTTCGCGCAGGATTTTCCGCAAACCTTCAGAAAGACGTGGCGCTACAGTTTTCTGGCTTTCGCCGTTTTTATGGTTTTCGCCGTTATCTCGTTTGTTTTGTGCTATAACGATTTTAATTTCGCAGACGTTTTAGGCTTGAGCGAAGCGCGTTTTGCGGCGCAGTCCGACACAAAATGGTGGCTCAGCCTGAACGAAGCCAACCAGCTCGGTTCGAGCCAGATTTTGACGAACAATATCCGCGTAGCTTTTACGGCGTTTGCCTACGGCGCGTTTTTCGGCATCGGAACTATTCTGGTGATGGCTTTTAACGGGCTTCACGTCGGCGGCGTTTTAGGCGTCTGCTACAAGGTCAATCCGGCTTTCGGCTTCGACCTCGTAACCTTTATGGTCGGGCACGGCGTTATCGAGCTTTCGTGCATTTTTATCGCGGGCGGCGCGGGAATGCTTATCGGCTATTCGATAATCAATCCGGGCGACCGGACGCGCGCCGCCGCCTTAAAGAAAAACGGTCTGGACGCCGTTCGTCTCGCCATCGGCTGCGCGTTTCTGCTCTTTATCGCGGGAATTATCGAAGGTTTTCTGTCGCCTTCGGATTTGCCCGTGCCGGTAAAATTCGGCACGGGAATTTTGACGGGAATCGCGATGTATTCTTATTTGCTTCTGGTCGGAAGAGAAGACGGGAAAATTCAGGAAATTGAGCGCGCACTTCCAGTGCAGCATCATGAGAGATACTAAATTAAAAGGTTTGATTTATTACCTCTAAGCTTTCGCCTCTAACACGAGCCGACGCTGAGAGTGTCGCTTACAAAATAATTTCCCGAATTCTGCGTCCAGCCATAGACGATGCATAATACCTGGCTGCCCATCGACGTTGTGTATAAATTCGTGCCAACGGAAGTCATAACCGACGGGCTGCTGATATCGTTCGTGTATTGAAGACAAAACATAGTCGTGCCGGCGCTGTTGTATACAACCATCCCGATTCCCGTTATAGTATCGCCGGAATTATTAGCCGTAACCGTGCAGTAAGCGCTGAGCTGACCCGTCGCCGAGCTGTAACACGCGCCCCAATCGGACACCGTAACGGGACTGGTCAGAGAGTTCGAAGACATCTCTTTAAGTTCCGACAAGTCCATATTTCCAGACCGGATTAATTTGTTAAAATCCTGTTCGCTCATAATTGTAAATACTCCTTTTGTTTTTTTTGGTTGAAAGAAAAGTCTTTGCAAGGACAACATACACTTCTATGTTTCATTTTGCAATTAAATTATTTTATCGCAATGAAATCAGCTTCTCAAAGCGTCAATCGTCGCCTCGCTCATCTCGATAACGATTGAAGCGCAGCTCTCGACAAATTTGCTCATAAATTTATTTTAAAGCAGATGTCTTTTTCCGCGCATTCGCCGCACTGTATGTTCAGATAGAGTTTTTATCTTCTTCACCCGTTCATTTGAAATAATAAATAAAAGAATGAACCTCACCTAATAAATCGGGTCGCCTGTCTCTTCGGAGGCAAGCGGCTCGATTCTTCATTTGCCGGACTATTTATTTTCTTCTTTAGGGCGGCGCGTCCGTTTTCGCTTCCGTTCGCCTGCTTCGCTCGATGCGGCTCGCGCTCAGCCACTCGGCGAGCCTGGCGGGATTGTCCTTATAATGATTTTCCAAAGCAATTTTCAGTTCGCCCCGCGTGTCGAGCGAATCTTCGAGAATCGCTTCCGTGTCGGCGGTTGTCCCGACGCTCGTACGCCTGGCGTCCGCCTGCCCGCGCGTGATTTCTCTGAGTTCGTCCGCGTCCGCGCGCAGCTCCGCGAAAAACGCTTCGGTCAAGCCGTATTTTGTAAAATGAATTTGATGCTTGGCGCGTTTTTCGATAAAACCGTCCGCCTTGTCAATCAATTCCTGATAGCCCAAAGTCCCGCCGCGCATATCGAAGGTGTTTTCAAAATCCGGCGCTTTCTTTTCGATAAGCTTCGCCGTCCGCGCCACGCGGCGCAAATCGCTGTGAATCGAACGCGAACGCGCCACCTTGCTGCGCGTCCCGCTTCTTCCCGCCGCCGAAGACGTATCGCTCGTAATCCCTGCCTGATGAAGCCGCGCGATATTGTTTTTATTATCGGCAAACATCCCGACCGTGCCCGCAAGCTCGGTCGCAAGCTGCGGATTTGCTTCGCCGTGAAAATCCATCCGTTCCAAACAATTAAGTATTTCTCTTCTCCTGTCGCTCATTGTATCCGCCTCCTTTTTGGATTAATGAAAGATTACCGCCAACAGTCGGACTAGGGAGAAATTTCGGCTAATCCCGGCGACGGTTCGGCACAAAATATACACCTTTACCATATATCTTTCAAGGAAAAATCGAAAAATTTTCGCGGAAACGATGAAAAAATATTCGGGATTGATAATCAGAACTTCAGGATAAACGATTAGAACATTAGGATGAATAGTCAGAACATTAGGATGAATAGTCAGAACTTCAGGATGAACTCTCAAAATTTCAGGATGAATAATTTAAACAACAGTATTAATAGTCGGAAACGCGGAATTGATAAACGGAACACCTGAATCGACTCGCGAAACATCGGAATTAATGTCCGAAAATGCGGAAATGATTGCCGGAACACTGCAAACGAAAGATTTTCCGGCGCGGATAATGGTTTTTAGACTGTAAGTCTGAAATTACAAATTGTTTATATTATCCAAAAACATTTGGTCTATATTGTGAATGGCAATTATGTTTTCTTTACAATCTGTCGGAAATCTTCATCTCCTGTTTCAATCCATGCAGATAAAGTTTTGTTCATTTTACTTTCTCAAGCCGTTCTGCCAGCCAGACGTTGACTAATGTTTCGGGCAGAACGCCCTGAATGTGCGCCTGAGTTTCGAGTTTTTCATAGATTTCGGGCGAGAGCGTTACACGTCGGCGGCGTTTGGCGCGAACTTCGAATTCCGCTTCTTCGGTTGCGTCCCAATAATCCGCCAGACTGTTGTTATCCCAAAATTCGGCAATCTCCTCGATGGTTTGCGCTTTTGAAATGCTCGTCGGTTGCGTGTCTTTATTTTCGCTCATATCTTTTCCGTTCTTTTTTGTCCATATCCCGCGCGCTCAAAATCAGCGCGATATTGTTCGATTTGTAAATAAAGAAAACGATTAAATATCTTCAAAACTAATTAGGCTGGAACATTAAAGCAAGCCTCTTTGCTTAACTTTCAGATAAGTTTCCAGAAGGCGCGGCGCGAGCGAGTTGGTTGTAACGTCGAGCGCGAGACCGCCGAGCGTTTCGACTAATCTGAGAGCCGATTCGCGCTGGTGGATTATTTCTTCCGCCGCCGATTGCGTGAAAACGTCTTTAATTTCTGCGGGCTTTTCGCTGACGGTTAAATTTAAATCGCGGTCGCCGATGGTTACGACTAAAGGCAGATGGCGCGGGCGCAGGAGTTTTAGCGAAGTTATCAGTTCTTTCGAGCTTTCCTTGTCAACCAAATCGGTCAAAATTACGATGAACGAGCGTTTTTTTGTGTTTGAAGAGATAAATTGAAAAGCTCTTGCATAACTCGGCTCGATTAATTCGGGTTCGAGGTCGTGGAGTGCTTCGAGAACGCCGTCGATGTGGTCGATGCCCTTTTTCGGCGGAAGATATTTTCTGATTTTGCGCCCGAAAACGACCAGACCGCAGTTGTCGCCGCCGCGCATCGCCGCCGACATCAGCGCCAGAGAAGCGTGAATCGCCGTGTCGAATTTCGTTTCGTCGCCGATGCGCCCGGTCATCAGTCGTCCGGCGTCGAGCGCGATGGTGATTGTCTGCTCGCGCTCGATTTGATACTGCCGCGTCGTCAGTTTTCCGCGCCTTGCGGTCGCCGTCCACGAAATATGCCGAAGCTCGTCGCCGCGCACGTAATCGCGCATCGATTCGAACTCGCGCCCTTCGCCGCGAAGAACGGCTTTGCGCTGAACGGCGAGAAACGAATGAGCGCCGAGCGCTTTTAATTCCATTTCGCGCGCGCGCCGCATATTCGGGTAAACTTTGACCGATTCCGCCTCGTTCAAATCTGTCTGACACCAGACCAGACCGAGCTTCGAGAAAAAACGGACGGCGGTTTTGCCGAATTTATAATTTCCGCGCTTCGGCGGCGTCAAGCCATAGAAAAATTCGGCAGTCGTCTGCGCCTCGACAGGAAATTCGGCTTCGCGCGTTTCGTTCAGACGCATTTCGGGCGGAAATTCGTCCTTAATCTTTAAATAAAAATCTTTCGGCGAAGCGTTTTCGACGATAAGGCGAACTTCCGTTTCGTCGCCGATGGCGAATTTGCGATTAAACTCGCGGCGAATCGTCATTTCTTCGGGAAGCTTTCGGCTGATGAAATAATCGACGGCGGCGAGCGCGACCAGCAAAATATCATACGTCAAAACAAACGGGCGAAGCGCGGGCAAATTCCACGAAAGAGACAGCGGAAGCAAGCCGATTGCCATCAAGATAAAAAATCTGCGTGAGAATACAAAACGCATAAATTGGCTTGATTATACAGAAAAACGCGCCGAAGAAAAATTTTGGTTTATAATTATTCGGATGAAAACGGTCGGCGAGCTTGTCAGGGAAGCGATGGATTTGGTGGACAGAGGTTTCTACGAGCAGGCTTTTGTCCCGGCGGCGGCGGCAATCGCCGAAACAATGCGAAAAGCTTTTGAAAAAGATGAATTGTCCGGCGATGATTATAAAAATTTTCTCAAAGAAAACTGGCAGCTTATTTCGTTTATGGGAATGGGGAGCGCCTTGCCTTTGCCGATGAATATTCCGTTCGGATTCAAGCGAATCGTCCCCGAATTTAACATTCATCACGGCGCGGAAGAAATCATTTTTTATGTGATTAGCCAAACTCTCAGGCTAAATAAACTGCCCGACACGATTGCGCTGAACAACAAAGGAATTTTTGAGATAAAAAACAATCAGCTTTTGCTGCCGAAAGCCGTCGTTTCAGGCTTGCTCGGAAGCGTAATTTTTCACCCTTCGAACAAAGACGAAATCATCGGCGACAAATACTGGATGAGCATTTCCGATTTCAAAATGTTCGTCTCCGAGCTTTGGGGCAGAGCGGATTTGGCGCAGCGGATTATGAAGTTTTATTTTGAATAAAATGTATGTTATTAATAGTCAGCAATTAATCAATAAAATTTTATGAAAGAGAAAGAAGTTTTGAAGACTTTAATGCTAGGTCTAATTTACCCGGCTGTATTAGGCAACATTATATATATTGCCATTCAAGAATTAACTAAAATGCCTTTCGAGGCAAACATTTTTCACGATATAAAACTTTTGTTCTTGCTTATCACTTTAGTATTTTATTTTTGTGATTATTTATATATTTCATTCACCAAAGACTTTGGATGGTTCTTTTTCATATGTGACGTTGCTTTCATAGTATTTCTCTATATAACCGTTTATTCAATAAATATCGGTAAAAGCGAAAATCTTAAAATAGAAACAATTCTATCTTGTTATTTAGCATTTATGGGCATTTATTTAATTTGGGATTTTATTGAGTTCTTGAAAAATAAAAGTAAGGTCAAAGAATCATCGTTCTATAAAAAAATAATAGGATGGGAAATTGCTTCAATGACTGGGCTATCAATAGCCTATTATTATCATAATGTTATCAACGTTGCATTTGTCATAATTGCCTTAATAACATTGTGCTTTGTCTACTTTACCTTAAAAAAGAAAGAACTTTATTTTTCTAAGCCGTAACTAATTTCGGACTGTTCGGACGAAAATATGCGAATGTCCAGAAAATCGAGAAAACTGCAATCGAAAGTAAGCCAAACAAAAGTGCGGACGGGGCGAAGATTTCATTGAATAAAATCACGGCGAAAGTTGTTGCGATAATCCGCAGGTTTTCCGAAATCCAGAGCCATCGTCGCGCTTCTAAAATTCCGCTCCAGTTGATGATTTGCCACCAGAGAAAACCAGCGCCAATCCATTTTTCAGCGCTCGTCCAGCCGTAAAGATTCGAGATAACGCCAATCATCAGGGCGATGCCGAGAATCACCTGCACAATCAGGTAAATCTTTGAATTGGCAAACATTTCGGGACGAAAACGCGCTTGATTTTCCGTCGTAATTTCAATCATTTCCTTTGGCGGTAAATCGCGCGGTCGCCAGCCTGCGGGCATAAACCAGACGCGGATTTTGTCCCACCAGAAGGGCGCGGCGACCGAATATTTCCACAAAACAATGTAGAAGTGGAAATTTATGCGAATCGGGTTCCAGCTTTTCGGATGGTCGTAGATGCCGTAAACGACTTTTTCTTTTTCTTCCGCAAATGTGCCGAAAATCTTGTCCCAGATTATAAGAAATTCGCCGAAGTTTTTGTCCAGATACTTAAAGTTTACGCCGTGATGAACGCGGTGATGTGAAGGCGTCGTGAAATATTTTTCAAACCAGCCGAGCTTGCCGATAAATTCCGTGTGATGCAGAAATGCGATGAACAAATGTATGCCGCTCATCATATAAATGTGAAGCGGTTTGAAACCGACGAGTGTGAGCGGAAAAAAGAACAAAAATGAGCAGAGACGCTGCGTTACGCTGGCGCGGAGCGCGACGAAAAAATTCATTTCCTCCGCCGAGTGATGCGGCGAATGCGCCGCCCACATAATATTTATCGAATGTCCCCAGCGATGAACCCAGTAAAAGATAAAATCGACGCTGAGAAGCAGTAAAATAAACGTCCACCAGTTCATCTCAATCGTGAAAAGACGATAATTTTCCCAAAGATAGCCGTAAATCACATAAACGCCCGCCGCGACCAGAACATTTGTCGTCTGATTGCCTAAAGCCGTGCCGAAATTGGCGATAGATTCGGCAAACGAGATGTAATTTCGCTTGTAAACGAAACACAAAGCGATTTCCAGACCGATAAATAAAAGCGCAACCGGCGTTAAATAAAAATAGACGTTTGTTTCCTGCATAAATTTTAGAATTTGAGGGAAACACAGCAAATATAATGCAAAACGCGGGAAATTCCAAAGACGAAGAAGAATTAACCGAGGATGGAGAAGATAGGCAGGAATAAAAAAACAATTTCTTAAATCCCTTTTTATCCTCTTCATCCCTGTTAATTTCTCTTAAAATCCTTGCATTTTTCAAAATAAAAAAGCGATTGATGAGATTCACCAACCGCTTTTTTATTTTATCCGGCTTTACGATTACGGCATAAAACCTAAATTCGTGCCGGAGAAATTGGCGATATTCGGGAAAACGAGCGGAATATCGATGTCCGCCAGTCCATACCAGCGCGCCAGCGTCGCGGCATATTGCTCGATTGCGACCGACGGGATAAAGCGTCCGCGTGATTCTGCGTCGTCCGGTCCGGCGTTGACGAGCGTTGGAAAGAAAGTGCCGTTGGTCGTCGGTTTGCCGTAGAAATCGCCGCCGAGAACCGCGCCGCCCATCACGAAATGATGTCCAGCCCACGCGTGGTCTGTACCGACGCCATTGCCCGAACCTGCCGGATTAAACGTCCGGTTAAAATCGCTCACCGTAAACGTCGTTACCTGCGAGGCGATGCCCTGCGCAACCGTTTCGTCGTAAAAAGCTTTCAGCGCCTGACTAACCTGCGTCCACAAACTGGCGTGCGTGGTTGTCTCGCCGGTGTGCGTGTCAAAACCGCCGAGCTGGACGTAGAAAATCTGCCGGCTCATATTAAGCTGCGTTCTGAATTTCATCAGCTTTGCCACCTGACGCAGTTGATTGCCGAGCGTCGTCGCCGGAATATTTACCGTTAAAGCCGGGTCAACGCTGAGCTGAGCGCTGACGTTGAGCGCCTGCTGTGTCGCGACGCTCGCATTTTGAATCATCGTATAATTCAAATCCTGCTGCCGGATGCGGTCCATCGCCGTTCGCCGCGCAAGCTCATCGGCGGCTGTGCCAAAGCCGTTGAGCGCCAAAACCTGATTAAGCGGCGTCGGCGAAGGCGAGACAATCAGCGGCGAAGTGCTGATTCCGTTGCTAAAAACGGTCGTGCCGGCAACCGATGTAATCATCGGAATTGCCGCGCCGACATTTAAACCGTTCGTTCGGTCGGCGGTTCGCCCGCCCCAGCCGGTAGTCGATTTGTAGACAGAAATTGCCGTGCGAAACTGCTCGACCTGATCGGAATGCGAAAAAAGCTGGTACGGTCGCGGCGCGCCCGACTGGTACTGCGCTCTGGTTAGCGGCTGCGCAAGCGAACCGACGTTGCAGACGACCGCCAGCTTGCCCTGTCCCCAAAGCGTGTGCATATCGGTCATCGACGGATGAAAGCCGTAAACCTGCCCGCCCATGCTCGGCGGCGTAATCGGCAGCAGATTGGCGCGCGGAATTGCCAGTCCCTGCGCCGCGCGCGCCGCCGCGTATTGATTATATCCCTCATCGTAATTCGGGATTACATTATTGTTGCTGTCATTGCCGCCCGACAGAAAAACGCAGACCAAAGCTCTGTATTCAGCCTCCGGCGCGGCAGATTCTTCCATCTTTTCCTGCGCCATTACGTTAACCAATCCGAAATGCCGCATCTGCGTGGCGAGCGCCGCCATACTTAAGGCGCGGCAAGATGTTTTCAAAAATTCTCTTCTGTTTTCTTTCATAATTCTCACCTCTGCACCTGATATTGAGACGAAGTCGTTACCAAATAATAAGCTGTTCGCGCCCGTTTTAACGTATTGGTTGACAAGACGTTCTGCACTGCCGTTAAAATCTCGCTTCGCATCGCCGAAGACATCGCGCCGTGCATCATTTCGCTATTGAGCGTATCGACAAGCGCCGCGCCCGACGTATCGCCGGTCGCGAGAGACTGCAAACGCGTTAAATCAATGCGTGTTCCGCAGGGGACATTCGATACGCCGCCAACCGCCGCGATTACCGTTATTCCTCCCGCTACGGTAGAGTTGGGCGGAGCCATTTGATTGACGAAATTCGGACGCTTGAGCGTCGTTCCGGTCGAGAAAATTCCGAATTCCGGTCCTGCTAGCGGCGTGTTCGGAATTATATAATCCATCGGATAATAATTAAAAACCGTCGGCGGCAGGAAAACATCCTGGTCGAGCGTAAGCGTAATTCCGTTAATCACGCCATCGCTCAGCCCGTTGCAGTTACCGATAGCCAGCGCGTTTGCCTGTGCAATCGGATTGTATGGACGCAGAGTGTTGGTTACAAATAAAACCGGCTCGCGCAGTTTGCCGTAATCGGGGTCGGTTTTAAGATTTCCGCGCGCTTCCGGGTCGAGCAAAATCGTCCGAATCACGGCTTTTAAGTCTCCGCGCTGACCGCTCGGAAAAGCTTCTTCGCCGTTATAACCGTCAAAAGCGCGGGCGACGCGCCGGACATAAGCCGGAGTCGGGTTGCTCGTAACAAGCTGCTGAATCAGCATCTTGCTGATAAACGGCGCGACGTTCGGATGACGAAAGATGTTGCTCAAAGCGGCTTCCAAATCTTCCGACGGCGTTTGTCCGGCAGGAATGACCGGACTTGCGCCCGGATAATCGAGCAAAGTTTTCGAAGTCGTGTCGTGATTTGCCGGAATGGCAATCAACGGGTCGCGGTAATTGACGATGCCGTTCTGCGAGTTGGTGCAGGTTTGATTGCAAAACGTCCAGCCGGTAAAAATTTTTGTGAAATTGTTGATTGTTTCCTGATTGTATGTCGGAATCCGGTTGCCCTGAGAGTCGAGCATCGGCGTTCCGTCCTGATTGAGCATATCGACACCGATACTAAAAAGCTGCAAAATCTCGCGGGCGTAATTTTCGTTCGGATTCTGCTTCGTGTTGATTGCCATGTCCAGATAATTGCCCATCGCCGGATTGAGCGTAATGTCTCGCATCAGTGCCCGAAAATTGCCGAAAGCGTGTTGGTCGAGCGTTTTAAGATACGGCAGCATTCTGCCCGATTGGACGGTTTCTTTTCCCGAAACGACGAAAATTTGGCTCAACGCCCATGCGACACGCCGGCGAAGCTGTTGATTTTCGTTGTAAAGCGCTTCCTTGTAAAACCAGTTTTGAAGCGGATACATCGTATAATTATCGCGGAAACAATTTATAGGAACATCAGTCGGATTCGGCGCGGTGTTGTTGCCGTCGCAGGTCTGTGAGGGAGGAACTTGCTGGGGAATTAAATCGGGATAGACAAGCGACGAAAAAAGCGTTTCGTCCATTTGTCCTTCGAGCCACGTGCTGTAGCCGAGACGCCTTATTCGAAGCTCAAGCGCCGAATTGACGCCGAAAGTCGCCTGTTCCATAAACCGAACACGGTCGCCCGTCCACGGCAGTCCAACTCGATTTTGCGTCGATTCTGAGCGCGCCTGAGACCAATCGATGATAACCGGCTCGACCGGATACGGAGTCGGGACAGCGCCTTCGTCGTCGTCGATTTTGCTCTCGTGTCCGATTGAAAGCTTTACGCGATTGCTCGACATTCCGCGCCACGTAATGCGCACCAGAACCGTTCCCAAATCTCCGATTGAATCGTTCAGCCGAACGGTCAAAGCATAAACCGATTTTTGGTCGGCGGAAGGAGCGAAAGAAACGATTTCCAGCGGATAACGAAAATGCTGCGCGTCTTCGAGTTCGACTCGAAACGCGGTCGCGCCTTCATTTTCAAGCAAGCCGAGATTAGTTAAAAACAGCATAATCTTCGTTCGCCCGCCCGGCTGGAAAATTTTGACCGATGTATTTATTCCTTTTTTAGTCGGACTGGCAGTTAAAGCCTCGGTCGAATACGGCTGGCTCATAAGAATCGGCGCGTCTTCAGGCATTGTATTTGCCGAAACAATCGCGCCGCCCGATAACAGAAAACACAAAAAAACGCCGTAAAGCATCAAATGACGCAATCGGCGACAAGCATCGAATCCGGCTGACATTAGATTTTCCCTCCTAGAGTGCCTGATAAAGCATCAAGCACTGAAAATTTTCTAAAAAATACTTCTCAAGTAAAGTCCTGGAAGATTCCTAAAAAATACCCGTGCATTAGAGGATTGCATTTTAACCAACAGAAATAACTTTCTTTATAACTCTTTTGCGCCCAAAAAGCAAGATTCTTCGGCAAAAATCCGTCTGATTTTAAACATTTTTCGAGAGCAAAAAAAATCCTTGCGAATTTTTTCAAAAAGGTTGATAATTTTCCGATAACGCTTCCGTATTTATTTGTCCGTTAATTTGACTTATTTATGTCTGTTAATTTGGCTTGACGTTTGATTTTTCAAACGTAATATTTTCGGTTTTACATAACCGAATTCAAGGGGAGTCCAATGAAAGGGAAATATCCAGCCTTCTGTTATAGTCATCCCAAAATCTTCGTCCTGAGTATTATCGGTTTGTTCGCGTTTAGTCTATGCGCCTTGTGGCTTCGCTCGCCTGCGGTTACAGCGCAGACAAAAGAGTTTAGTCCGGCAGCTCTCGGCTACATCGAAAATTTTGACGGCGTAAACGCGCCGCAGCTTCCGTCAAACTGGACAACTTCGGTAACCGGAACGCAGAATTTGCCGTTTGTTACCACAATCAACACGCCGGATACGCCGCCGAACGCCGTTTTTACAAATGACCCGGCAACCGTCGGCTCGTCGGAAATCGTTTCGCCTGTAATCAGAATTGGAAGCAATTCACCGAAACTGATTTTTCGCAATAAATACGACGCCGAAACGAATTTTGACGGCGGAGTTCTGGAAATCAAAATCGGCAATGGCGCATTTCAGGATATTCTCGCGGCAGGCGGCAGTTTCGTCAACGGCGCATATAACGGCATAATAAGTTCTGGTTTTATGAATCCGCTTGCCGCACGACAGGCTTGGACAGGTTTTTCGAATGGTTTTGTAACGACCGAAGTTAATCTGCCCGCAAGCTCTTTTCGCCAGTTAGTTCAGTTTAAATGGCGTTTCGGCTCGGACAACAGTGATGCCGATGTCGGCTGGTGGATTGATAACGTTCAGATTACAAACGTCGTAACCGGCGAAAATTCGACGGCGATTACTTTACCGAATGTAGGAGCGGCATCGCCTTATCCGAGCGAGATTCAGGTTGCCGATTTGACCGGCAAGGTAACAAATGTTGTCGTCAATGTCGAAAATTTCAGCCACACATCGCCCGACGATGTCGATTTACTGCTCGTTTCACCGAGCGGCAGAAATGTTGTCTTAATGTCCGATGTCGGCGGCGGAAATCCCGTAAATAATTTATCAATCACATTTGACGACGCGGCGACTAACTCGCTGCCAGACTCCGCAGCGCTTATCTCAGGCACTTTCAAACCGACGGATTTTGAAACGGGCGACGCGTTTCCCGCGCCTGCGCCGCCGGGAACGCCGACCGGAACAAAACTCGGCGCATTTTTCAACGACGAGCCGAACGGAGCCTGGAAGCTGTTTGCCGTCGATGATTCCGGCGGCAACGCGGGCAATATCACCGGCGGTTGGAGCATTATTGTTGACAGCTCGGCGACGGCAATAAGCATTCCCGATTCGGGAATGTCCGAACCGTATCCTTCGGGAATTGTAGTTTCCGGACAAATCGATTTAGTGTCGAAAGTTACTGTCAGCCTGACAAGCTTCAATCACACCGCGCCCGACGACGTTGATTTAATGCTCGTCGCGCCGGACGGTCGAAAAGTCGTTTTGATGTCGGACGCGGGCGGCAATTCGGCGGCAAATAATTTGTCTCTGACTTTTGACGATGCCGCCGCCGCAAATCTGCCCGACAATACGCAGCTTACGTCGGGAACTTACAAACCGACCGATTTTGAGATTGGAGATATTTTTCCCGCCACGCCTTCGGGCGCATTGACGGGAACAAGGCTTTCGGCGTTCAACGGCGCGGAAGCGAACGGTACGTGGCAGCTTTTTCTGGTTGACGATAACGGCAACAACGCCGGAACTATCAACGCCTGGAGCCTAAATTTACAGACCGCGCCCGGTGTGGTGGCAATTCCGGCAAGCGGCGCGGCACAGCCGTATCCGGCAGACAAATTAATTACAGGTCTTTCGGGCAACGTTACGAAAGCGACGGTAACGCTTTCGAATTTCAGCCATTCATCGCCGGATGACGTAGACATAATGCTGGTTGCGCCAAACGGTCGGCGAATAGTTTTAATGTCGGATGCCGGCGGAACAACCGAAGTCGGAAATCTAAATTTAACTTTTGACGATACGGCGACTTTGAATCTGCCTGATAACTCGGTCTTAACATCTGGGACATACAAACCGACGGATTTTGAAATCGGCGACGCGTTTCCCGCGCCCGCGCCGCAAGGCGGGGTGACAGGCACGACGCTCAACGCGTTTTACGGCAGCGCGCCGAACGGCACATGGAAATTATTCGTCGTTGACGATAACGGCGAAAATCTCGGCAGTATCGCGGGAAGCTGGAATCTGACTCTGGAAACTTCCACCAATGCCTGTCTTTTCTCGATTTCGCCGACGGTTCAGGTTTTCCCGGTTACGGGCGGCGGCGGCAGTTTTAATATTACGATGCCGACTGGTTGTTCGTGGTCGGCTTCGGCAAATTTAAGCTTTATCGGCATTACGTCGAGCGCGAGCGGCGACGGCAACGGCACGATTAATTTCTCGGTAGCGCCGAATATGACCGGCGGGCGCGAGGGATTTATCGACGTTTCAAACGGAGTAATAATCAAAAGTTTTCAGATTCAGCAGCCGTCGGGCTGTCCGTTTTCGCTTAACGGGACAATTTTGAATTTCAATTCGAACGGCGGAAGCGGAAACGTCGCGGTTACTGCCGGAAACGCCTGCAACTGGCAGGCGACAACGAGTGCGAGTTGGATTCAGATAAATTCGATGCCGCACACGGGCAATGGCACGCTCGGCGTTAGCGTTCAGCCGAATACGAGCGGAATTGAACGGAGCGCGACCGTAACAATCGGAGCGCGTTCCATAACCGTCAACCAAAGCTCGACCGCTCCGTCGCGGCAATTTGATTTTGACGGCGACAGCAAAGCCGATATTTCAATCTATCGTCCGTCGGCAGGCGAATGGTGGTATCTGCGAAGCTCAGACGGCGGAAATGCCGTGTTCCAGTTCGGCAATTCTTCGGACAAAATCGCTCCGGCTGATTTCACCGGCGACGGCAAAACCGATATTGCATTTTTTAGACCTTCAACAGGCGAATGGTTTATTCTTCGCTCGGAAGATTTCAGCTATTACTCGTTCCCGTTTGGAACCAGCGGCGACGTTCCCGCGCCGGGCGATTATGATAATGACGGCAAAGCCGACGCCGCCGTGTTTAGACCATCGACCTTTACATGGTTCATCAATAAATCGTCGGGCGGAACAATTATTCAAAGCTTCGGTCAGAGCGGAGACGTTCCCGCAGTTTCGGATTATGACGGAGATTCAAAAGCCGATATTGCGATTTACAGACCGACGGCAGGCGAATGGTGGATACAGAAAAGCTCAGACTCAAGCGTTGTTGTTTTTCAGTTCGGAAACAGCTCAGACAAACCCGTTCAGGGCGATTATACGGGCGACGACAAAGCTGATGTTGCGATATTCAGACCTTCGACAGGCGAATGGTTTATTCTTCGAAGCGAGGATGGAACTTATTATTCATTCCCGTTCGGCGCTTCGGGCGACATTCCCGCGCCCGCCGATTTCGACGGCGACGGGCGATTTGACGCGACGGTTTTCCGTCCTTCGCAATCGACGTGGTATGTGCAAAGAACAACTGCCGGGACTTTAATTCAAAGTTTCGGACAGACGGGAGTTATGCCTGTTCCTTCGGCATTTATTAATCAATAAAATGGGGGGGGTGTTTTTTTT
>JBARIW010000054.1:0-88679 GCA_049799955.1 Pyrinomonadaceae bacterium | reverse complement strand
TTTATCAAAGAACACTTTTTATTTGCACTTAAAAGAGTGCGAGTTTAGATTTAATTACAGAAATCATGACTTGTATAAAATGATGTTGAAAATCACTAAGACAATCATTTTCTGCTAGGCATGACCCTAAAATTTTGCAATATTTTCCTGCAAATCAGTCCAGTTGGTTCCGAGACTGATGAGGAATTTTCTTAAACGGTCAGCATCATTTTGCTTAGTTTTACGTGTTCGCGAATTAGGAAACAAAATGCGACCAGCTTCTGAAAGTGTTTTTGCCTCACAACATTTAGTAATGATTCCTTCGAGCTTTATCCGATCAAAAACATCGAGGCTCTCGAATTTTTCTTTTCCCAGTAAAGATTCCAGCAAATCATCGAATTTACCCGAAGTTTCAAGCGACCAATCGGCTTTTAATCTCTTGATTTCAATCTTAACTAATTCAATTGAAATCTTACCACCTGTTGCCATGGTCGCCATGCGATTAATGGCAGCATTTAAGTCTCTGAAATTCGCGCTCCAAAGGGCTTCTGCAGAACTAGAAAATTTTAAGAAATAAAGTCTAGCATCTTTGTTAAAACTTATTCGTTTTTTCGTTCTTTGAGCAAATTGTCTTAATTCATAATCTATATTCGGTTCAATATCTTCGCGGCGATCTTTTAACGGAGGAAGAAAAAACGTCCATAATTTAATGCGTGCCAGCAAATCTTCTCTAAAACGTTTCGCTTTAACTTCTGCTGCAAGATCGCGATTGGTTCCGGTAATAAGCTGAAAATCGCTATCTATGTCGTTATCACTGCCAAACGGCGAAAATTTCTTTTCCTCAATAGCGCGTAGCAACATGGCTTGCTCATCTAAACCCAATTCTCCGATTTCATCTAAAAAAAGAACTCCCTTATCTGCTTTCTTTAAAAGTCCAACGCGATCCGAATCGGCTCCAGTAAATGAGCCTCTAACATGCCCAAACAACTTAGACATTGCACCATCGCCTTGAATTGTTGCGCAATTTACCTGTACAAATTCTCCTTTGATTTTTCGATCTTCAGCTTTAATTTCATAGATTCTCTCGGCGAGTTTCGTTTTACCGGTTCCTGTAGGTCCCAGCAGTAAAATCGGATCTTTTGACTTCACCGCGACTTTTTCTATCTCATCTATAGTTTGATTGAATAAAGCGTTTTTCGTTTCTATACCTGACTTAAGTTTAGTTGTTTTCTTTCGGCGATCTTCATCGAAACGCGAAATTATTTGAGAATAATTTGAAAAGTCCAAATCAGTAATATGATACGAGCCGTATTTTTGTTTGTTTTCCGCGTTCGGCGGCGATGTTTGAAGAACTTTGCCAGGGAAATAATATGATTCGGTAAGCAGAAACAAGCAAATTTGAGCGACGTGTGTACCTGCGGTGATATGAATAAAGTAATTTTCCTGGTCGGGGTTAAAGTCATAATTTGTGGCGAAATCCAGAAGCCCACTGTAAACTTCTTCGAAACTCCAAGGATCATTAAATTCAATTTTTAACCTTCTTACCTCAGTATTGGGCGACACGCTTTTTATATCCTTATCAATAATTTCAGCCAATTCTAAGTGCTGTGGTTGATAAAGCATATCCAATCGAGCAACAGGAAATGATTCGTTGTGGCAGCAAATAGAAACAGTTGGTCGCCATTTTTTCCACCGTGCCGCTTCCTTAGCGTGATCAAGGTTAGACCCAAGAAAACCGATTACGATATTTGGTTTAAGATTCATAGATAAAATTATAAATGTGTAGAAAATTTTATAAGAAAATCCTTATTTAATAAGCTATCAATAATTTGGGCTTTACGGCAATCCTTTTTTAACTTCAATATACAAAACATTTAGAAATTAGTTTGTAGAAATCGTTCGATTTGGCATAGATTGTGCGAAGCCTAACTTTTAGGACGGTAATAGCTGGAGAATAAATCTAATCCCAGCTGATCGGCAAATTCTTATGTCGATTCAGATAGCTAACAAAATTAATTAGGAGAAATATGAAATTAACCGATACGGAAATTAACTATTTTGTTGATAATCGGCTCAAATTAAAACCTGGGAAGCGAACAGAGTATTTAGCGCAGGTTGACAATTTGATTGCTGAATTTAAAGCCAAAGTTGATGCTCACCCTGATTTTGGAATTAAAAAGTTCTTAAAGACTGGTTCGCTTCGCAAAGGTACGGTTCTGCGTCCACGCGACGATTTCGGCGTCGATGCCGATATTGCGGTTTTTCTTAAACCGAATGACAGCGATAAATTCGACCTTGAAAATTTTCATGAAATTTTGCGCGAGATGCTGATTTCAATATATCCATCAAAAAGTGCTGATGATTTTAAGGTTCAGCCGCGTACGCTCGGCATTGAATTTCATACTTCGGGTCTGCAGGTGGATTTAGTTCCCATTCTTCCGATAGATGGTCCCGGAGATTATGGCTGGCAGCCATCGTCGCGCGGCGAAGCGCCGGTTAAAACCAGTGTTGCCAAACAACTTGAATTTATTCGCGCCAGAAAAACAAATTATTACCGGTTTACATCTTTGGTCCGGTTATTAAAACACTGGCGAAATTATCAAGAACTCGATGATAGCCTTCGTTCTTTCACAATCGAACTAATAGTGTGTCACTTGCAGGATACACAAGGGGCGGCAACTTCTTTGGAAGAAGGCTTATTAAGGTTTTTTCTATATATCGCGCAGTCCGAGCTTCGCGAGTCCATTTATTTTGCGGAAAACGGAACACCGACAAATCTTCCGACAGATCGGGTTGTAATTATTGATCCGGTTAATACAGAAAATAATGTCGCACGCAAAATAACCGATGCGGATTGTAACGAAATTATTGCAAAAACCACCGAAGCATGGGAATTACTAACGGCTGCCAGCAACAATAATTATCAAGGCGAAACTTTAGAATACTGGAAACAGGTTTTTGGGCGTTCGTTTGTTATAGGAGATTAAACATATGAGTTATTCAGGGACAGATTCAACCACTTTTACAACAGCCGATATTGGTAAGGTTTTCGATTGTTTTGCTGCCGATCTGGATATGCTATCGCAATCAACCGGGCTTCGTACTCGCGATAATGCTAGAAGAACCGCCGAAGATGTCAAAACAATGGCTCGAAACGGTTATTTAATTGAAGTAGATATTTGTTTAAAAGATTCCTATGGCGAAATAATCCGAGCAGCCAAATACGAAGTGTCTACTGATGCGAGTTTATGGAATTCTGAGCGTCCAGGAAATAACCTATGGCCGCGAACGCCCGGAGGAACTCTCGTTGTCATTACTCTTTATTCCAACAAATGGGTAAATTTAACTTCTGCTCAGCAAGTAAACTTTCTGAATAGTTTAAATGGCTCTTGGGGGGATAACGATATTGATATTTCCTTTCCGGGGCTTTCTCGTTACCACGATCGAGATTATGCAAGCAACGGTTACGGGGCAAGAAAATCTGTTTATAGGTAGTTTTACAAATAGTTCAAAGTAAATTTAAGAGCAAAAAACAAACTAAAAATATGGACGCAATGGTTGATAGAAGCGAGTTGTTTGAACTCGAATTGGAATTACCGAACGGAAATTTGCATAAAATTAGCCGCCGGTTAATTGGTTTTCAAGAACGCTATGAACGTATCCGCCGTGATATGCACTTATTATCAAATCCGGATGAACTGAATGCGTGGAGCCGAAAATTTTATCGCGAAGTACTTCCCTTATGCGAAGTTATTACAGATCGATATCCGCTTATTGTTTTTGAAGGCGATGTTGGAATAGGTAAAACGGCTACTGCAGAGGCGGCATCGGATCAAATGGCGCGCGAACTTAAGAAACCGGCTATGCTTTTCAAAATGAGCACTCGCGTCCGCGGTTCCGGTAAGGTCGGACAAATGAGCACTTTAATTAACCGAGCGTTTGAAACGGTGGCAAAGGAAGCGGGAAAAGCAAAGCTGGCTTTTTTAATTGTCGATGAAGCTGATTCGCTTACGAGTTCTCGCGATACTGCGCAGAGCCACCACGAGGATAAAGTAGCGGTAAATACGATCATTCAAAAAATAGATGACATTAGAAAATATGACGGGCGCATACTCGTCTTTTTCTGCACCAATCGTATTTCAGCCCTTGATCCAGCGGTTCTCCGGCGCGCGGCGCGTATAGAAACTTTTCGGCGTCCCGATGATAAAGAACGCGAAGCCTTAATTCGTATGGATTGTGATGGATTGGGACTAACGGATTCGGACATCAACCAGCTTGTTTCGCTAACAGGCCCATTAAAGCATCCGCAACGAATAGGCTTTACCTTTTCAGATTTGCGTTCCAAGTGGCTGCCGGAGGCACTCATTAATGCTTTTCCCAGTCGCAAGCTTACCGTCGACGATTTGATTAAAGCCGCCGAATCTATTTCTCCCTCGCCTGCAATAAATGGAGGTGAGTAAATTTATGTCAATGAAAAAGTCAATGGTTTATGGACGGCGGGTTCAAATTTCTGGCAGCGCTGCATTTGAAACTGATCAGAAGCTTACAGCATATGCGCACGATTTAATATCGAAGATTGTATATACCATTATGGCTGAAGGCGGGGGCTTGGTTTTAGGCGCCGGCAAAGAGCCTCGTCCAGCTAGTGATAGTGGCATACCCCCTAGTATTGTTTTTGATTGGACGGCGCTCGAAACTGCATACAATTACACTCTCGACAACGAATACATTTGGCCATTGTCTTATGGTCAGCCTATCGTCGTTGTTTTATCTGAAAAGTCAGAAAAAGAAATTCCCAGTGAAAGAAGAGAATTATGGAATTCTCTTCTTTCAAGTAATTTAATGCGGGTTGAATATATTTTCGCCGGTGCTCGGTCGGGAGCAATGCTACGGGAACGCCAAGCGCAACACGGAGATGTTTTGATTACATTTGGTGGTGGCACTGGGGTAGAGCACCTAGCAGATCTTTATCTAATTCGTAAGCGACCAGTAATTCCGTTTGATCTTCCTTTAGGTTCCAGCCGCAACGATGGAACCGGCGGTTCGCCTCGTCTCGCTCAAAAATTACGGGAAAAACCGGAAAGATTCATAAAATTAAAAAATCAATTCCGAGGTAATGAGAATGCTCGAACATCAACTATCTCAACACATGGCGGACGCGCTGACGCAAGATTAATCGCCAGTAACCTAAAAGAATTGTTTAGAATGCTCGCCCGTCCGTATGTATTTTATACACGCTTGCTCAACGCTTCGCATGAAAAATTTCAATCAGTTGAATCTTTTTTTCGAGATGTAGTTGATCCAGTCATTGAAGAATTTGGTTATGATCGTATCGATATGCAAGTTGATGATACAGAACACGCTTTAATTAATGTCGCAGTTTTTGAGGATGTTCATTATGCCTCAGTTGTTATTGCGGATTTAACTGCCGAGCGTCCCAATTGTTACATTGAGTTAGGCTATGCTCTAGGTAACCAGACAAGAGTAATCGCCACAGCTGAAATGGGCACTAATCTTCCTTTTGATGTAGCTGCTGTTCCGTGCTACTTCTGGGAATCTCTTCAGCCTTTAGAACAACGCCGTAAAAGTTTTACTGATTGGTGGCGTAAGAACGTTGATCGCCCTCCAATCATTAGCTAAACAAACGCCGTAAGTTTAAATATTAAAGAATAAATATTATGTCAGAAATATACATTTCAGTAGACGTAGAAACAGCGGGACCGATTCCCAGCATGTATAGTATGTTGTCGATTGGCGCGTGCATGGTCGGAAAAGCGGATGAGCAGTTTTATATTGAGCTGCAACCTATTAATGCTCTTTTTATACCAGAAGCTATTAAAATTGTTGGAAAATCGCTAGAGGAATTTACAAAATCAGGAAGCGAACCCTTAGAAGCAATGCAAAAATTCCGCGCTTGGATTTTAAAGATCAGCGAAGAATCTACACCGGTTTTTGTAGGCTTTAATGCAACATTTGATTGGTCTTTTATTAATTGGTATTTCCATACATATTTAGACGACAATCCATTCGGTTTTGGTGGAGTTGATATTAAGTCATTTTATATGGGCTTATCCGGCTGCTCATGGAAAGATTCTCGCTCAAGCCGAATACCAGATGACTTTAAAGGACAAGCTGCACATACCCATAATGCTCTTGACGATGCATTAGAGCAGGCGGGAATGTTCGAAAAAATGCTCACTAAAATAAGAAATTAAAAACTATCTCCCCAACGAATAATGGAAAATAACCATGAGAATTCGTAACGTCCACGAGCTTGAAAAATTAGAAAGACGCATTAAAACTCAAATGCGGCGCTATGATGTAGACGACATTTTATTAGGGCTGAGAAATGTTCCAAACGGTGTGCAGGATAAACTACAGCCTTTTATGATTGCAGGTACATCTTTATTTGCAGTTCGCTATGCGTTGCGCCCAGCTCAGATGAAATCCAGCATGCGCCCGCTTTCTTGGAATCAACTCGGTCCATTAATCGACCTCGTAAACAACTATCTTTTAGCAGAACCTGTTTCTTTCGAGCCTCCAGTTGAAAACGAGTATCATGGTTCCACGATCATCCCAATCTTTTTAAGAATTGCAGCAAATCAATTTTCTTATATAGACGATTACTTTGGACAAAACGCTCGTTCTCTAAAATTGCTTCGCGACATGCCGAAAAAAGTAAATTCAATTTCAAAAACAAAGAAATTTGATATAGAAGCAACATTTTCAGCGATTAACAGCGTATCTCTAGTAGATTTTATTGATGTAGGAACTGTTATATTCGCCGCCTCGATTTCTGGCGGTGCATTTATAGGGGCGTATTTTCAAAAAGCAAAAGAGCAGGGTGTGAATTTGCCGAATGATACAGTAATTAAATCGGTTGTTGATCAATTTGCCGGCGATTTATCTCAGATAAAAGAAATGTACGAGCAATATAAGCAGCCGGATAGAAATTACGCTGCTTATGATTTTAATACGTTGCGGGTCTTTCCAGTTGTTCGTCCTTGGAAGCGAAAAACAACGCCTAGTTTCAATGAAGAGCGGTTTATAGTGCCTTTGCCACAATTAGTTTTGAGTAAAATGTCCGAAGGGATTTATTCGCAGATGTTTTATACATATAGAGATGATTTTGCCAAATATTTTGGCATTTTATTTGAAAACTATGTTGGCGAAATTTTGGAGAACTCATTTTCTGCTGAAAATATTTTATCCGAAGATGAGATTCGACAAACTTACAAAAGCGAACAGGGAAAAGCCCCTGATTGGGTAGTATTAGAAAATGACGTAGCAATTTTAATAGAATGCAAGGCTACAGGTCTTTCGCAAAAAGCACTGGCTACAGCCAATATGAAATCGATTGACTATAGCGTAGATCAGGTAATCAAAGGATTGGTTCAGCTTCATGAACTTAAAGATAGTTGTCAAAAAAAATCTTCAGGTTTGGAAAAATTACACAATCATTCAAAATTAAAACTTTTACTGGTAACTTACGAACCTTTTTATCTTATAAATAGCAGTCCATTTAAGGAAACAATTAATCAGAGGCTGGAAGATAAATTACGGCTGAAAGGTATAGCAATTTCCGACTATGAAGTTCTTTCCGTCGGACAATTGGAAAAATTGCAACCTCATCTGGCAACATCGGTAAAGTTGGGAAATATTTTAGATGATTTAAATTCTCAAACTTTCGATAAAGTCATTGAAAATTGTCACAGTCAAACTGGAAAAACTTACAAGGATTGTTTTCTCTATAAAATAGATGAAGAGATTTATAAAAGATTAAATGTTCCGATTTAGTATTTATAAAGACTAATTTGTCATAAACTGCATTATTTTCCACGAACTCTTCTGTGGAAGCTATTAGATTTATTGGATTCAGGGATGACTGTTTAGAATGTCTTAAAACTTTCAATTAAAACAATAGCCGATGTTTAACCAGATTCTGCAAATTAGATTTTCTGATTAAATCCTATAAAACCAATTTGAGATTTCTTCTGAACATAACCTTATATGAAAAAAGCAAAAAAACATGCTGATGAATTTGAAGCATTCGGAAAGGAATTTATTCAATTACTACCGGTTAATCAGTTGCAAAAAATGGTTCGAAAAATCGAGGCATTTGACGGTGAAACTCCAAAAACCTTACTTTCAAAAATACAGAATCAGCCGATAAAACTTAAAAGAGTATCAGATGAGGAACAAAAAGCTTTCCAAGATAAGTTATTAAAGGCAATTCGCAATCCTGCGTTTAGCTCAGAAATAACTAATGGAATAAGAGAAAGTATAAGGTTTATTAAAGAAAGTCTTCGAAAAGACGATAGACACTCTCTTTTGTTAAAACTGGTCAGCAAGGCGGACGAAAAGGTAGAATTTATTTGTTTACCATTTCTAAAATCTTTTTCAGACTTTGAACAAAATTTCATTCTTTTTTCCAAGCCAATAAAACTGCTTGAAGAAATAAAGAGCAGTGTTCTGGAAAAACGGGCTAATCTTGTTGTCGAACTTGTTAGAGAAATATCTGAACCGCTTTATAGAAATTACCTTGAAGCTATTTGGAGATTTTCATTTTTCATCGAAGCAGAAATGTGTCCAAAAGTGACGCCGACATTTGGAGCGCTCGTAAATCAATCGGCAAATCGGCTCAAAGATTTCCCCGGTTTAGTTGAAGCTGAAATGAAGGTTTTAAGAAATTCATTTGTTCACAAAAACTTTGAATATTTTCTTCAATACGATTCATTTGTCATTTGGGACAAAACCACCCCTAAAGTTCAGAAGACCGCTGATGAGATAGTTAAAATTGTAAATAATGTAACTTCAATGTGTGTAGACACTTTTCCATTAGTCGCTCATCTGTATCTGCTGCGTAATTTTTACTTGGACAGCGGTTTGCTTGAAATGCAATTCAAAAATATGCCTGCACTGACTTCCGGAGATGCTTTGGAAATCTCAAAAGCGGAAGAAGAGATTTCGACTTTTGTGAAATTGTTAACAGAACCAATGGTAAAATTCTTCCAAACACATCAATAAATGGATAAATTTACATTTTTCCTCATATAGAAATTTATCTGAATTTCAGCGTATCAGGAATTTTGTGTAAATTATCCTTATCGACAAATGTCGATTGCAGTTGAACGCTTGGTAAATCAACAGTTGGGCGAACAAGGAAAAATCTAAAAGTTGCATTTATACAAAATCTGATACGTCTATTGGGCTTGCTTTTTCATTTATCCGAAGTAGAAACCGCTAAAAAATGTCAAACTATGCCGAAACCGAAACTTATTACACTCTACGAACATGAATATACTGAAAACTTTAACTGGTCGGAGAAAGATTTACTGGCAGTCAGTAAAATGAATGCCGAAATTGGTGCGAATGTTTTAAGTCCGGTAGTTCGTTTCGGCAAAAGGGAATTTAAGGGCAGCGAACAGGTCGGGGTCGTAAAATTCGGTAATCGTTCAGTACAGATATTGCCGAAAATTTACCGACCTAATTACTCAGGAAACGAAGAACAGATTGCTCGCGAAGCCTCACGAAACCTACTCAAGCTTCTATCTTATGCCGGAAACTTTCCTTTTAATGAAAGTGAAATGAATTCATTGCTCAAACAAACGAATGACTGGTTTGAGATTTTAATTCATCTTTTCGCAACCCGTCTTCACGGCGAATGGTGTAAAGGCGCGTATCGTAATTACCAAGTGACACGAGATGAGATTCCTGTTTTAAAGGGCAAATGGCTTATCTCTGAGCAACTCAAAGATCCAATTCGCCGCACTGTTTTCACCGTCGAATATGACGAATTCAGCTCGGATAATCCGCTCAACCGCATCCTTCGATTCGTGGTCGAAAAACTCTTTTTGTTCACTTCCAATGCCAGAAATAAACAAACGCTAAGTGAATTACGCGCTTCTTTGAGTGAAGTTACTTTGCTTAAACAGATAACAAAAGAAGATATAAGCGCAATTAAGTTAACCCGGATCAATGCACGTTTCGCTCCACTTTTGAATTTAGCGAAAATGTTTTTAGAAAATAGTTCAATTCAATTATCGCACGGGGCAACGGAAACATTTTCGTTTGTTTTCGATATGAATTTACTGTTTGAAAATTTCATAGCAGAATTTATTCGCCGTAATAAATCAGCAATTTTGGAAGAGGCTCTCATAAATTGCAATATTTTCCAGCAAGGGCTTGGAGGCAATTCCCTGCATCTCGCAAGAAGCGAAGAGCGAGACTACTTTAAATTAAAACCAGATATTGTTTTCAGATCAACTGATGGTAACTTCCCATTAATTCTTGATACAAAATATAAATCTCTAAAAAGAGAACAAGGAAATCTTGGCATCTCGAATGATGATTTCTACCAGATGCACGCTTATGCTCATCGCTACAAATCCCCACGCATCGTTTTGCTCTATCCGCAGACGATTGAGATGTCGGCACCGGTTAGAAAAACATTCAGATTACACAGCGGCGACATTAACGTTAAAATTGCAACGGTAAATATGCAGATTGATTTGAATAAACACGCTGATCGAATAGCTTTAGTCAATGAACTCAAAGAAATTCTGGGGGCAAATTAGCCGATGTTACATACAAACGAACAATTCCTTGAAATGGTTGAGAGATTTCGCTACTTTGCCAAAAGCGGTAAATTAGATCAGGAGGAGCTTAATTATAAGAGAGAATTAGTAGATATGTTAGGCAGAAGCTTATCTACCTCAGCTATTGAAAACTTTGATTTTGCTGGAATGTTTTCCGAGACATTCCGCCGACTTTCAGCTTCAATCATTAATCTGACCTATCGTAACGACTATGATGATTTCAAAAAATTCCTAGAGCAAGTTTCACCTGAACGACTAAAATCATTATTCGAAGAATTATTTGATGAAAAGACAAATTTAGCGACCAGGTTTAATAAATTTAAAGATGAAATTAATAGTGACTATCAAAGATTTTTAGCCCGCAATAAAAAGATTACCAATTCTCTTGTCGCACTTTTTTTAACCGTTCGCTTTCCGAATAAATACGTGTTTTATCGCCCTTCAATTTTCAAGCACTTTAGCGAACGGGTCGGACTCGAAATACCCAAAACCGACACTATCGGTGAAGCATACATTCAATACAATGAGGTCTTTCGTGAAATTCAAATGGCTTTAAGCGTGCAATTGGAAAGGACGATAGATTTAATCGAGACGCACTCCTTTCTATGGATAGAATTCAACCGAAATAGAAAAGAAAAAATGGAAAGAAAAGATTGGCGCAAACTTCTAGACGAATGGTTACATTATAATCCTCCTCGGATCCCCGAGAATTTGCGGCAATTGCGACAAGAATTTAATGAAAGATTTCCAAAAGAAAAAATAGGAGAAATGACACTTGAAGGTTATGCTCAAGGCACGTCAAACAATAACAGCTTTTCGAATTGGATAGAAGGAAAAACAAAGCAATTGGGAGGAATAGGCGGTTTCCCTTCCAAATTCGGAGTCTATCATCACAAAGATAAAGGATGGACATTTAACAAAAAATTTCAAAACCCAATAGAAGCCGTCGAAGTTATTAAAAAGGGATTAATAAAACTCATAACGGCGGCTGAGGAAAATCGTTTTGATGAGCTTGATTTTGTCGCCATTGAGGAAACAGGAGGACGCCATACTCTAAGAATCAAAACGCTTTCTCTTTATTATCCAGGAGATCTGCTTGCAATTTTCAGCCTCGATCACTTAAAGCATTTTCTAGAAATTTTTGATATTGAACCTCCGTATCAAGAAGGGGTGTTTGCTCATAACCGCGCGCTTTTGAAGTGGATGAGAAACCAGCCCGAATTTGCTGATTTTGATACCTTCTCAATGATGCGATTCATGTACGACAAACTTTCGCCCAAAAACAAATCAGACGAGGAAACAGAAGAAGTGGAATTTACAAATCAATCAGTGCCAGATACAGAAATTTATCCTGAAGAAATACAGGAACTAATGGAAATCAGCAAACGAACCGGAAATATCTTATTATATGGTCCGCCGGGAACGGGCAAGACATGGTTGGTCAACCATTTCACTAATTATTATTTGCTTTACCATAACGTGTCTAAATTTGAAGCTAATAGCTATTGGGAGGTAAAGGAAGACCGTCGAACTGCCGTAAAGCTACAGGCAAAAGTCCGTTCGCAAAATGAACCGGCGGCGCGCGAACCGGCTTTCTGGTGGATTACTGCGAATGAAAAAGAATGGTCGTGGGATGAGCTTTTTAAAGCTGGTGAATGGTTTTTTGAGCGCCGTCGCCTAAGCAAGAACTTTGAAGCTGCGAGAAAGGGCGATTACATTTTTGGATATTTAGCGCATCCACATAAACACATCACGGTACTGGCTCGCGTCAAAGAGGAATTGCAGAGTCACGACCATGAAGGCGAAGAGTACGAGGGAATCACCATCGAACCAGTCGTAAAATTCAATAAACCCATTGCTTGGAAGGAAATTCTTGATAATCCTGTTCTCAGAGACTCCGAACCAATGCGTCATCGCGCTCAAGGAACGCTATTTAGTTTAACTTCCGAAGAAGCCAAGGAAATGGCATCAATGCTCGAAAATGCGGGAAATGCTTTCAATATTAATTTTGAAAAACACGGCGACTTCGCGGAATTCGTCACTTTTCATCAATCTTTTGCTTATGAGGAATTCGTCGAAGGCTTGCGTCCAGTTTTGGTAAATGAAGGAGAAGAGGCTGAAGCGCAAACAGTTAATTACGAAATTTCAAAAGGTGTTTTTCGTGAAATATGCAGTCGTGCTGAGAATGCTTGGCTGGCACATGGTGAAAATGCCCCAAAATATATTTTAGTAATTGATGAAATCAACCGCGCTAATATTGCTAAAGTTCTAGGAGAACTAATTACTTTAATCGAGGATGACAAACGTTTGGGCGAAAACAACGAAATTACGGTTCGTCTTCCCTATTCTAAAAAGCGCTTCGGTGTGCCACCTAATCTTTTAATTTTGGGAACAATGAATACGGCTGACCGTTCGATTGCGATACTTGATATTGCGCTTCGTCGAAGATTTACCTTTTTGGAAATGCTTCCAGAACCCATGACTTTAGATGAGAATTTTGAAGGGGTAAATTTGCAGCGACTGCTAATCAATCTTAATGAACGTATCAGCTATCTGGTTGATGCCGACCATCAAATCGGACACAGCTATTTTTATAATCTCAGAACAGTCAAAGATTTATATTTTGCATGGTATCACCGCATTGTGCCGCTCTTGCAGGAATATTTTTATCATGATTCTGAACGTCTGCGCACCGTGATCGGCGAAGATTTTTTCGAAACTGTCGCAGTTCCTAAGTCAACGAGTGATTTTTTCGACGATGAAAATCAAAAATTCAGGCTCAAGAAACTTGAAGACAATGAGTTTTTAGATGCTCTCATTGTACTCACCGAATAATTGACAAAATTTTCTCGAAAATGATTGCCGCTTTTTTTATTACCTCAACATTTTTGTAATGCGGAGAGAAATCGGCAATTATGAACCTAAAAATCGCCTTAATCAAATCTTAAAATAGGCGAGACGGAAAAACTCCACCGCTGAATGTTTTTCAATGTTTGTTTCTAAGAATGCTAAAATATATTCCTCGAAACTCCATAAATTTTACTCATCGCGACGGAAATAAGGAAGCAACTTGAAAGCCTCATAAAATATTTGAATGGTAAAATTATTGATATATATTATAAATGTGTAATGCTGCATAATCATGAAACAATTTATCTTCTAAAAGGTAACAACAAAATGTCAGAAACAGGTTCTTTCTTAGAGCAAGCAGAGGTAGATTCTCAATATAATCATTTTGTCATTGGTATGTTTGAGCGCGGTGTAACTGTTGTTAAACAGCAGACTCGCGCATTGAATTTAATATATTCACTTCAAGTAGAAAATAAAATCCCCGAGAATTCTCAAATAGCAATTATTGGTGGAGGAATATCAGGCATTACTGCCGCCGCCGCCGCTTTATCATTCGGACATAGTGTTTATCTTTTCGAAAAAAACCCCTTTTTATGTCATTTGCAAAGAGGTTGTGAAACTCGGTGGCTTCATCCACACATTTATGACTGGCCTGTTTCAGGCTCTGAACTTCCGTATGCAAGATTACCACTTTTAAGTTGGAAAGCAGGAACTGCTGCAAATGTAGTTGACCAGATTCTAACATCATTTGAAAAGCTAGTTAAAGATAAAGAAAATAAATCCTTTCACCGATTTATGAATGCTTCTCTAACTATCAAAAAACAAGCGATAAAGTGGTTAAATTCATCTAATGGAAATCGTGCAAGTGGGGAAAAGAGGTTTGATATTATTATATTTGCTGTTGGCTATGGTATTGAAAGGATGGTTGAAGATAGCCTAACCTTTTCATATTGGCGAAACGATAGTGTTAATCAACCAGTCCTAGTGAAACCTAATGCTAAAGGAAAATTTAAGTTTTTTGTTTCAGGAGCGGGCGATGGCGGATTAATTGACGTCCTCAGGGCAAAGATCGAAAATTTTAACCAAAGTCGAATTATTTATGAAATTTTTGAGTTTGATAATGATGACTCTAGGATTCGAAAAACAAACGCTCGTCTAAAAAAAGAACTACAAAAAATTGCTGCAAAATGGAATTTAAACAAGAAAGCGGGTATTCCAATGTCGGCTAATTGGTTACATGAAAAATACGATTCTCTCTACGAACAAAACTTATTGAAATCAGTTGATGAAAGGCTTTCACAAAGGCTAAGACCAGATACTGAAGTCACACTAAATGCAGAAATTGATGATGTTACTTATTTATTTAATTTAGATAGGGCATCTCTGCTTAATACATTTCTCATTCATAGATTATGGACTAAAGACCCTTCTTTCGAGTTCGTCGGGGGAAAATGTCAGCTTATAAACGAATCCCCAATCAAAGTTTTAATTAATGGAGAAGAACGTTTATTTGACCATTATATCTTTCGGCATGGGACAGATAGGTTAAAAGTTTTAGAAGATGTAAATTGTTATGAAGGCATTAGTAAAATAAAGAAACCAAGAGTTAAGACTTCATCAATCGATACTTCAGAGCGTTTATGGAGTGCTGGTTATTTTGAAGCAGGTAAAGTTGTTCAAGAGTTTGTTCCTCCCGCAACTGTTACAATTGCAACAACTTTTGTAAATACGCTAAGTGATATCATTAGTCGAAATCAAGAGTTTGGTTTTCGACTGACGCTTCATAGACTTATTAAAATAAAAGACAAGCAATTTTTTCAGCAAATTGCTCGCTATTCTAGGCGCAATAAAAATTCGCTACAATTAGCCAATAGTGAACAAGACAGAAAAACTGTTTCAAAAAAGACGATTACTAAAAATGAGGAGGTAAGACGTGTTTTCCGAATTGAAACTGGCATTGTCGGATTGGTTTGTAGATTAGGCAAACCAATTATCATAAAAAGGATGAATGATAGATCCTTTAAGAGCTTTTGGGAAAAATTACAAATGCATGACAAAACTTATCCTCCTAGGGAAATAGATAAACAAGTCAAATCATTATTAGCATGCCCTTTTTTTGCACCTCATAAAGAGAACGGACCTAAGTATGTATCGGCGGTTTTGTTTGTTGATTCATCAGATCTTGATTTTTTTTCCAAAGAGATTCTAGAAATTATTTATGCTGCTTGCCAAGGATTCGTTCTTAATTTAGAGGATATGAAAACAAATCGAGAAGTTTTTTTCTCTTCAGCAGAATACCTTGGATACCCAATCCACAGTAAACCATTAAAGAGAGACCAACAAATTCTTACAAATCCTAACTACACATCATTACTTGAATTTTCGGATAGGATATTTCAGGATTTTAAAAAAGGATTGACGTTCAGAACTATTCAATCATTGGATGCAGAATTGATTGAAGTACAATCTATTTAATCGTTAAGTAATATTTAAAATGATAGATACTAATCAGTTCCATTTTAATAGTGCTCAAGAGGCTTGGCATTATTCCATAAAACAATTATTCCAATTTGGCTCAATTGTTCCTGGAGTTGTTGATAAAACTTCTGTTGGTACATTTTTTGGTGAAGTTCGGCGCAATACATGTGAATTATTAGCAACATCATTCGTCGTGAAAAATCCAAGAAATCGTCTGATGTCTTCAATACACCGTCCCTTAAATTTAAGCTATGCAATTGCTAACGTAATATGGGTATTAACAGGTTCAAATGATGTCGAAATGATTTCATTCTACAATGATAAAGGACAAAATTTTTCGGATGACGGGATTACCATACCCTCAGCTCCGGGAAAACGCATTTTCTCGCCCGAAAGTAAATTAAATCAATTCGATAGAATAATTCAAAAACTAAAAGATGACGCTTCAAGTCGCCGAGCTATAATTCAGATTCTTCTCCCATCTGACATTACTCAAGAAACAAGAGATGTATCTTGCCTTATAAGTTTGCAATTTATCATTCGGAATAATGAACTGTCTTGTATTACATATATGCGTTCTCAATCAGCCTTAATGGTAATGCCCTATGATATTTTCTTGTTTTCAATGATTCAAGAAGCAGTTGCTGTTAGCTTAGGCTTGGAATTAGGTAATTATTATCACATTTGTGGATCCTTACATTATTATGATGACGAAGAAGAGTTATTAAAAAAAGTAATCGGAAGCAATTACTCCATACCAAATGAAATGCCTATAATGGAAGACATCTCAGCTGAAACACGTGAAGCATTATTATGTACGGAACGTGATATTAGATTCCTTCTAAGTAAAAAACAAATTCAATTAATTGATTTTAACCAATATAATCTTGATTCTTACTGGAAAGACCTTTTAAAGATGATGGTTAGACATTATTTAATAAAAAACGAAAAACTTTTTTCACCTTCTCAATTAAGCATTTTTTCGGATAAATATTGTATGGCATTAGAAGTTACTTAATAATAGAATAAACGAAAATTACCCCTTCAAGTTAGGTTCAGAAATGAATATGCTTTTTATTATTTTTTATTTAGGCGAGGCGATTCGTTTCCAAGAAATTGTAACCTTATCACCCGACATCAATGATTCAACTCGGAATAAAGCATATAAATCTGATCCCAGATTCGGATCAGTTTTGAAAAATGATTAAATACACTATTCGGACGCGTACTGGTGGAAGATGTTTTTACTCACAAAAAAAAACGTCCGTGAAGGGAAACTTTTTGAAATAAATATGGTCGCAATACTTCAAGCTATAACTCAACATCCTTTCATTATTGGATTTTCAAATAAAGCCAACGAATGGGAAGCTTATGATGAAGGAAAAACCAATTCTAATTTGTTCATGAGTAAGGATTTGAATTTGCAAATAAAACCATATAGTTCCGTCGTCGAAAAAACATACCTACAAAACAGACTTTGGAACAAAGATTATCCTAGTCCAGCGTTGGTAAATTGCATGTAAATCAGGATATGACATTATCTGTTAATAATTTATGCCTGCAAAATCATTCTTTGGTTGATTTCTTAGATAAAATCTATTATCTTTATAAGATTAAATAAGATTATCATTTTATGATATGAATATCCCTATGGTGCCTCAGCTTTTAGAAAAAATACTTGAACTATATGGGCAGGAAGGAATCAAAATTATTCAAGAGTCGATCAAAACAGCAAAGAAAAAGCATAAAAATCACCGGCGTGATGACAACTCCGAATATTTACTTCACGTTTTATCAGTCGCTGAAATCCTGCTCGACTGGTCAGCACCGGTTGAAGTAATCGCTGCAGGCATTTTGCACGATGTCTTAAAACCCAAATACGTTAATTCTCCGGATGATGAAAGCTGGAAAGAAAATTTCTCCGAAAAGATAATTAACACCGTCAAATGTGTAAATGATATAGATGTATTTTCAGAGCAAATTCAAAAAAATAGAGAAATTTCAGCGCAGGATTTGGCGATCGCCAAAACTAAGTTACTTAGTGAACTAATCGATCAGAACCCGGAAGCCGTCATCATTAAGCTGGCGGATCGCCTGCATAATCTGAGAACTATACAAAAGTTTTCTGCCGCGCGTAAAAAAGCATTTCTCCGTAATGTCCAAAATCTGTCGGTTTCCATCGCCTCGCGACTCGGAATGGGTAAGATCAGCCGTGAACTGCAGGATCGGAGTTTTCAACTATTGGAGCCCGAATTTTATGAGAGAGCGAATGTCATTTACGAAAATGCGGTCAAAAATCCCCAACTCGACGAATTGATAGAGGAATGTCGAAAGGCGCTCGGCGATGTTGTCAAGGACACCAACCTAAGCCAGTTCATTACCAATCGTTACGGCATTTATCGAGGAACTCTCGAAAGAAACGGAACTTCGCCGTCTGTTTGGGACATTTCTTACGTGAACATTACCGTCAAAGACCTGAAGGACTGCTATACAGCGCTTGGCGTCATTCATAGTTATAAAAATTTTGAATCCGCCGGTTACCTGAAAGATTTTATTGCCAGTCCGAAATTGAACGGCTACCGCGCTCTTCACACAAAATTATGGAAAAAGAAAGTCGGTAACTTTCAGATCGCGATCATGACCGAAGAAATGGCAAAAATCGCCGAATTCGGTTACACCGCAAAATGGAAAGGTATCGATGAAGATAATATTCCGAGATACCGCGAGCCGATTTCATCGGAAGGAAAAATTTCGGTGCTGACACCGTACGGTAAAATCGTCTCGCTGAAACCGAAATCGACGCCAGTAGATTTTGCCTTCAATATTCATCAAGAAGTCGGTTACAGTTATATGTACGCGCTCGTCAACGGTGAATGGAAATCAGCAGACACGTTACTTGAAGACGGCGATGTCGTCGATATCATTACCAGCAAAACGCCGCTCGAACCTGACGAAAAATGGGCAAAAGGAAAAAGCGGACGCGTCCGAACGGCAATCAGGAATAAATTAAAAGAAATTCCCCATAAATATTATGAGTTTATGGTTGAAGGCTTCGACCGCGTCGGACTACTTCAGGAAGTAATTCGATTATTCACTAACAGATATTTCAATATAATTTCGATCCAAGCGATTCAAAAACCCGGTAATAAGTTCGACATCAGATGCGAGATTGAGAATCGTCACTGGGGCAAGCCTGAAAAAGTCGAAGAACTTATCAAAGACCTTCAAGACGAAATCTATAACGTCAGATCGATTATCAGTGTCGAGCCGAAAAGCATCGAAAAACCGGTGAATAAGATTAGGGAAAATCCATACAGTATTCTTCCGAAAGCCGCCGAAAACTTCAAAGGACGAGAAAATGAAGTCTATGAAATCGCTCGTTATTTTCGCGAAGATTTCGAGCGTCACGGACTATTTTATATCTCCGGGCAATATAAAATCGGGAAAACATACTTACTGAGATACTTACGCGATTCTATATTACCGGACAAAAAAACCGTTAACGTGAGCATTACGCTAGAAAATCTTTCGATTGGACCGAAAGAAAATGTCGCCGGTGAGGTTTTGTATGAAATCGCCTCCGAAATTTTCAGCAAACTGCAAAAACATTCCGCGTTTTTGAAGGAACCGCTTCTCAGTCAATTTAAACAATCTTCGAATCCAATCGAGCAATTTAATAAATTCTTAAATAAGGTCGAAGATATCCCGATGCCGCTTCGTGTTGTCATTATGCTGGACGAATGCCAGAAGATCGATGCGATGAATGCGGCTCAGCAAAGCGGTTTCGAAGAACTTTTCCGGTATTTTCGAGCGATCGTCCGCGATCCCTTTAAGCGACTGAACTTTACTATTATAATTTGCGGTGCCGGACATTCGAATGCATCAGCCGAAAAACTTAGCACCAAAGTAATGAAAGGACTCACCAAACATATCCATCTCGATTGTTTGGATTACGAAGCGGCGAAAAGTCTGGTCGTCATGCCGATCTCGAATGCTCAGATCAATGCCCGATACGAAGACAATGCAGTCGAAAGGATTTTATTCCTGACGAATTGCCATCCTTTTTATATCCAATATTTGTGCAGAGACCTGTACGGTGAGGTACAGTTCAGAAATTTGCTGAAAAATGAGTTTCCTGAACATCTGATAACTCTAGAAGATGTCGAAAAATTTGTAGAAGATCAATTTAGATCGACAGATTTGCTTCATCACTTGGAACATTTTTGGGAAATGGGCGAAGAACAGGAAGAAGAAAAAATAAAAGCTTCCAAATTGATTTTGACAGCCATCGCCCATCTAAAAAAAAGGAAACGGCGTACAGACAAAAAAAACATCGAAAAACTTCTTCAATCTATAATACCAGTCGAAAATCTCGAAAGAGAGTTGCAAGATCTGGCAGACTACGGAACCGTCATTTTAATCGGCGACAAGTATCACTTTAAAATTCCCCTATTGGAAATGTGGCTTTGCAAAACGCAAAGGTTGCCAAACGAGAAGGACAAAGCGAATTACCAATAAATCATCAAAACTTGTTATTGGTAACAAATGGTTTTTATACTAATTAAAATGAAATTATGACTTTACATACTAACAATTATTCATCAGCGAACAGCGAAAACAAAGGGTTTCCGAATAAAATTCTGTTCAAAATCGAAAACCGGCTACTTGACCCAACAAATAGATTGCCTGGTAATTTTTATATTCACGGAGACCCACATATCGGTAAAACAAAACTGCTGCGTGAATTATATTGTGGCACCCAACCCGGCGGACGGCTTTCAGAATTATTTACCCCTTTCTGGATCGATCTTGAGTTGTTGCCAGGTTATAACGAATTTGTTTTCTGGCGGTTTCTGATTGATAAACTTTTTGTGAAAATAATCGAACTGTCAGAGAGCGGGGAGTTTTCCGAACCGACAATTCACAATAAGTTTTCCGACTTACTGGACGAATATAAAAACTTACAGGAAGAATATAAAGAAATAGCTGAATCGAAAGATTTATACAGACCCCGGCAAGTTTATGCACACGCGCTAAAATTGCTAAAATCTGAGACAAAAAGAAAAACTCTGCTATTTATCGATAACTTTCAGGTGATAACAAATGAATTTGAAATTGACGATCTAAAATCCGTACTGTCAAAAATGCACGGCGATTACGAACGCGAAGAACAGCCTTTGCAATATATCATCTCCAGTTCTGATTCGCTCGCTGAGCTCAGAAAAAGGCAAAAAGAGGAGTCGTCCAAAAATTCTTTTGTTCTGCGGGAAGTTGAACATCGTATTCGGGCAACGGGTTACAGTAAATTTACCGGTATTTTTAGTTCTGAAATAGTTCAGCCGCTGATACAAAATGAAGCCGAAAACTATGTCAGAACCTTTTTGCCAAATTTCGATTCAGCCGAACAAATCTACCGGATAACTGGCGGTCTGCCCTATTTTATCGAAATTGTCTGCAATCAAATTATGGAATTATCCCTTCCAAACACAAATCGGCTGGAGTATCCATTTCTGGAAAATTTGAAGCTCAGAATTTTTAACAACGATTCTGTCATAAATCATCTCGAGATATTGTGGCACGACCTCGAAAGCGAGCCTATCTTAATCGAAGTTTTGCATTTTATAAATTCACAAAACGAAAGATTTGTGGCTCTTGAAGAATTACAAAAAGAATTCAGCGATGTATATATTGAAGGACTACTGATGCGTCTTTCCGATAGTGGTTGGATCATCGAAAAAGAATCAGGTTACCGGATTTCCTCTTTTTTAATGACGAACTTTATCAACCGCAAGGCGAATGAAGCTAATAAGACCAAATCAGTGTTGTTATCTCCGGTCGAACACTGGAACGACGCCCCCAGTGTAAAGATTCAATTGGACCGCGAAAACGAAGCGATCCTGCGTGGTAAAAGAATTCAACTGACGGAACTAGAATACAAACTGTTGGAATCGCTTACAACGCATCCCAATCAGCCGCTCACAAGAGAAGAACTTTCCCGCAAACTGTGGGGCAAAAACACGATTTTCGACCAAAAGACGCGTGCCAATTTGGATCAAATCGTCAAGCGTTTGCGCAAAAAGGTTGAAATCGACACGAGTTCTCCCGAAATCATACAGTCGGTTCGCAACAGCGGATATATCGCCCGTCTCTAGAATCGGCGCGGCAAACGAAAAAAGAGCGTTTCTTCAACTGAAGAAACGCTCTTTTTTCGTTCACACAGCAAATTAACGCCTGCAAAAATCGGGAGATGTATTTTTAAGAAAATATTCATTGAAGCCTTTGCCAGAATTAAGACGGCAGCGACGATTCAGATTAACGGCGGATATCTCAACATTATCCGGTCGCGGAAAGCTTCCAGTAAATAAATCGGGGCGCGACTTATTTACTATCTTGATAAAATCGGACCAGATTTCAGCCGCCGTGCTTTTAGCTAATAATTCTGAAGCATTTTTGACTTGGGTCGGGCATTGATAGCCGACAAAAACGGTAATGACCAACTTCGGGCTGATGGAAACCATATAGACCGAGCTTGGACCCGATCCGGTTTTCCCCGCAATTTCGAGTTGGTTCGGCGACAAACCGGTTCTTGAAAAGGCTTTCGTCGCCGTCCCATGCATTCCGTCCGGTCCGTAACCGACGGCAGATCTCAAAAGCTGGGTCGTGACGAAAGCCGCTCCGGGATCGACTACTGGCTTTGCCGCCGGACGTTCGAACTCCACGCTTTTCCCATTGAGAAAAACCTGATTGATAGAATTCGGTTCGATCATCATTCCCGGCGTCGCAAACATCGTATATATTTGCGACAATTTCAGCGGCGAGATTTCGGTTCCAGCGCCGAACCCGTGCGCAAATTGCTCGTCGGGCGAATCCGGATTGACGCCGGTCAGCGACTGAAAAAACTTGTGCGCCTGTTGTGCGCCGATTGTTTCGTAAAGCTGGGACGCCAGATCGTTGTCCGAAGACGCCAATTTCAGGCGTAAACGACCCGATGAATTTTCGCCCATCAGCGTGAGCGGCGTAATTAGGGAATTATTGAAACTTTTACCGTCAGCCAGAGCTTTCACGACCCAGAGCGGCTTGATGTCCGAAGCAAACGGCGACATCGAATTGAGCGCCAGCTTCGAATATTTTACGCCGTCGTTGCCGCCGCCACTGCCGACCATCGCGAGAATTTCGCCGTTCGACGGGTCGATCGCCACGATCGCTCCGAGCAAACGGTTCGGTTGACCATTGCAGTCCGTAGAGTTGACCGGCGGAAACCATTGGGCGATTCTCGGAAGCCAATTGTTGAGTAATTCCTGACCGCCGCGTTGAAATTCCGCATCGATCGATGTCGAAATCTTCAATCCGGAATAATCGACCGGCGGAAGATTATTAAACTTAACCATCGACTGTTGATTGGTCGTCAGTTCGATAAACGTGCGGGAAATCAGATCGAGTGGGCGTTCGAACTGCGTCTGCGGCTGAAAGCGGATTTCTTCCTGTTTCGCTGCCAAAATCATATCTTCCGTGTAACGTTCTGGAAAAACTTCGTACAATCTTTTCAAAACGCGGTTTCTCAGATCGATCAGACGCGACGGGTTGCCGGCGTTATATTCTTCAAGCAAACGGCTCGGTTCCGGCAATAATGCAACCAGTGTGCAAGTTTCGCTTAAAGTCAGATCGGCGATCTGTTCGCGGTTAAAATACTGGCGCGCGGCGGCAAGGAAACCGTAAATATTCGGAGTTCCGCGCGTCGAGCCGAGAAAAACGTGATTGACGTACAAATTAAAAATTTCCTCTTTGGAAAAGCGCCGTTCAAGCTCGGCGGCGGCAAACATCTCATCGATTTTCCGTGATAAATTTCGCGATTTGTCGAGTAGGACGGCATTTTTAATAACCTGTGCGTCGAGCGAGCTAGCGCCGCCTGAACGACGCAATAGAAAATTTGAAATGATCCGGTCGAAACGATTTCCGTTGTGACTCATAAAGCGCGCGTCTTCACTAGCCAAAATGGAATAGAAAAGATGCGTGTCTTTAAAGTCCTCGAAATGAAGCGGATAACGGCGAACGAACATTTTTTGTTTGGATTCGCCGTTAATGGTCGAGATGAACGTTCCGAGAACTGCGCCTTCGAGATCAACTTCCGTAATTTCGTCTCCGGTCTGGTTAAAATTCGGCTCAAAGATGTTGATCTTTTGAATCCGGTTATTCTTAAAAGCGATCTGCACGGGCTGAAATTCGTCGCGATTGGGAATGATGATCAACGCCTCGCGTCCCTGAACTACAAAACCGCCGTTACGATGAACGTCCTGTGTTTCGGCATAATCGACCGATTTAAGATATTCGATCAGATCTTTTCGCGTGATCAACTGTTTGACGAAAATTTTCTTGGCACGAGCGTAAAACTCAGTGCCGGTCGATTTGCGGGCTTCCAGATTGACGCTGTCGAGCGTCTGTTCAGCCTGACTGCTTTTCACCGCCACAAATCCGGCGATCGGCAACAGAAGTAAAGCACACACCAGAAAGATCGTCGGAAATCCTTTTATGACCAATTGAACGAGCGTTTTAACATATTTCATAATTTCCTCTCAAATTATTATTTTCCCGAGTTTAACCAGACAACTGAATGAACTTTGCTCCAGGCTTCAGCGACTTCCATGGGCAACGGACGATAAATGCCATTGACAAACGAGCCGGACGACGCCCCGCCGACGCCCGAAAACGCCGGTTCTTTAAACGCGCCGAAGGGATTCGTCAATGAAGATGCCAGCCCCGAACTTACACGGCGGAAAGTTTTTCCGTAAAGATACGCTGCAACGAGCGCCAGATTGGTCACGATTGCCGAGAGCGGAATCGTCCAGTAGAACGGAAAACGGTAATACAGATCCATAGCGAGCGCCAATCCAACGATCACTGCCGTCAGAATAAGCGCCAGACACGCAATTATAGGTTTTCTAAAATATTCAATCATAATTTAATCTCCTTTAATTTGTAGCGTTGCTCACCGTAGGCGGCGACAATACGGGAATCAGGTGAAGCGTCTGATCCTGACCCAGCTGATCGAAAAGCAGTTCCTGCAGAACGATCGCCACGCCGTCCATATTCTGTGCCTGATAATCAGTCAGAGGCGGTCTTTGCGGATTAGTCAAGCTTTTCGGACGACTCAGCTCGATTTTCGTCAAAATAGCCATCGCGTCTTTGCCGAAGATCGAATCTGCCGGTTGGTTGAATAAAACCATGAAGTTTTCGGTATCGTTGTCGTTTTTTACGGTGACTGGAAGTTTTGTAATCGGTGCATTCGGCGGCGACGTTTGATTCTGCCCTGCCTGTGCGGTCTGCGACGTATCGAAGGCATTCGGCTGTTGACGTTTCAATTCGTTAACCAAAGCCATTACTTCCGGCGATAGATTATCGTAGGAATTTTTGCGAATCGCCTTGATCGCCTCTTTCAGATTGTTTCGGCGATATTTGTCGTGTTCGTTGTCGAGATCTTTTTGAAAAGACGTTTTGCGCTTGATTTCGTCGAAATTGGCGTCGATTTGCCCTCTGCGTTCGGTGTCTTCGACCTGCGCGAGATATTTAATGAAATTTTGGTAATCCTGCTCGTCGCTGTTGAATTTAATGACCAAGGGGATGACCTCAAATAAGATCAAAAGCAAAGTAATGAAAATGTATAAAACGCCCATGGTCCAGTCATTTTTGACAAGTTCCATGAGCGCATGATGCCGTGCTAAAAAGCCGCGATCCTTCTTCTGCATATTATCCGCCGCCGTTAATGCTTCTTCGAGTTTTTCGTACCGCGATTTAAGGCGCACGTCAATTTGTTTGAGCGCCTCGTCGGCGTCTTTCTTCTCTTGCAGGGCGGCATTATAATTATTCAGCTTTTCCTGAAAAAGCGGTCCTTTGCCAACTAGTCCCGAGCCAGCTGTGCCTTCGGCTTCACTGATGTATTCTTCGCGCGCTTTTTCTACTTTTTGCAGTAGATCGACAAGCAGGTTTTGTTGTCGCGTCTTGTCGCTTTCGAGCTGATTAACTTCAATATCCGAAGCCCTCAGCGAAGTGAGCGTTTCTTCGCGCTTCGATATTTGCGTACGCACGATTTGTGCATCGATATCACTGCGGAAAGCCCATTGGACAAGCTGTTCGCCGATCACTGCCGCCAGCAAAAGTGTGATTGCCAGCCGCGAAATTGAGATTGCCAGTTTGGATTTTCCCTTGCCGGTGTTCGAAAAACTTAAAAGAAACCGGTCAAGATTAACCACAAACCAGAACCAAACAAACGAGATCCCAAAGGAACTCCAAAACTCGACGCCTGATTGCGAACACATCAACCCCATGCCGACAGCTGACAGCGTCGCGTTGTTCCAAACGGAAATTCCAATTTTCAGATATCCGCCAGCTCGCACTGAGGTCGGTTTTACAACCTTGTAGTTGACGCCGCTCGGAAAGCTCAACACATAAAAAACGATGGCTTGTATCATTGCCCAGAAACCGTAATTCTCTTGTTTTTCCATTATCAATACCGTCCAATCTGAAATCTGATTTCTATCATACTTTGATATCAGCTTTTTTGTCAACAAATGATATAAGTGACTGCACTTTTCTTTTCGTTTCCCCTTAATAAAGTTATTTTGAAAAGAAATACGCCAATATATCATTTAATGAGATTATAGCTTGATACAAAGCCACCAAAATTATATTTTCATCTGACCATGTTGACTACGATAAGTTTGAGAGGTTTAAGTAGCTGTGAGCAGTTATCTCAGAGAACCATGCTGAAATCATGCACCAATAGCAGTTAGAGGCGACACATCAAATAATTTAAATGAACAGTCAGATGCGGCAAGGATAATCCGTGCGTATCTTAGGCTTCGTCAACTGAACTATTTATATAGAGCACAACGGCACAACACGTTTCATGATTTTTAATCGCGTCCAACGCGAGATTATTTTTCGGACAGTCTACTTTTAATTGGACAGGAAGAAATTTTCATTTTATGCGCTAAAAACGGCAGAAATTTTCACATTATGCGCTAATGTTTTTTCACTTTATGCGCGAATTTATTTTCTAAGTTGTTGATTTTATTAAAAGACGATTTTCAATTTATGAGCGATCTAACAAGGATTTTAAGAGGCGAACAAAATTAGAACTTTTATAACAAGATAATAATGATTAGCCTGTCGATAACTCCCCTTGAAGATATTTTTTGTAATACAGGAAATTTCCAAAAGGGACATATCCAATTATGCATTAACCTAAAATAACCTAAAACTTCTGTAAAAGCTTGTATTTTTTAAACAAAGCTAGTAAAGTGTCTGCTGTTCACTAAAATTAACGTAGTTTTCTATAAGAAGACTTGCGCCGACGAAGAAGTATTTCCATTTTCTGTACTCGCTTCTTCCGATTTAATCGGCATTGTGGTTTTATCTTTCGCTTCTGCTGTTTTGTAAGGATAAATGTCGACGATTACGGTTAACCCGCGACATTAATCTATATGAAATGCTGAATTCCGCAGACAAAGTTATGAACTTTGTTTCTCGACATACTTCCGGCGAAATTCCGATTAATTAAGTTTTTCGTTTAGCCCAATTCACAGGCATCGCCGGATAAATATAGTGGAATATCCCATAATTGACGCTTTATACAGTTAACCGAACAATTCTGCCATAGACACTTTCTTCTGCACAATTGTAATAAGCATCGCGGGATATCTTCAAGAATTTATTACGAACATTGCGCTTGGGTGTTATTGCATCGGCTCAAGCGGGCAGGGTTTAAGCTTAACTTTTATACATCATTATGCTGAAATTTATTAAAACCTTTTTTTGGAGCTGTTCTGGTGCTAACGTTAGGCTCTTAAAAACCGATGACTGTGAGAATGAGCGCAGCAAGTATGTTGGTATCGGGGCATCGGTCTTATCAGTCGGAATACTGGCAGGACTTGCGGCTGGTTATGCCTTTTTCACTGTTTTCGACAATCCCGAATTAGCAGATGACGACCTTAAATCTATTATTCTGGCAGCGGTTTTCGGCTTTTTTTGGGGATTGATGATTTTTAATCTTGATAGATTTCTTGTTTCAACCCTTAAAATCTCTCCGCCATCGGAGAACACCACGTTCCTGAAAAAACTGGGAAATTTTGCGGAAGTTCTATTCAAGCGTTTTTTGCCGCGCCTATTATTGGGCTTAGTGCTTGCTTTCGTTATCTCCAAACCGCTTGAATTGCGTATTTTCAAGACAGAGATAGAAACGGAAATGAAACTTATTCAGGCAGACGCGAAGAAGGAAAATGAAAAAATTATTGAAAATACGCCGGAAACAGAAACAGGAAATAATCAAATAGCCATACTAAACACTGAAATAGAAAAGGCAAAAAAGGAAATCGAGGATGCACGAAAAGAATGGCGCACTTTATCAAAAGAAGCGGAGGATGAAGGTGAAACCGGTGCCGGCGGCAAACGCAAGCCGGGCGCCGGTCCGGTTTGGAAAGTTAAAAAGGGTTTAGCCGAAAACGCAAAACAAAAGCTGGATAAATTGGAAGCCGAAAATTCTCCAACCCAGACAGAAATAGTCTCTAAGACCAAATTAATTAACGATATTAATAAACAAACCAGAGAAGAAAGAATGAATTCGCTCACCACAGTCAATCAAAGCGTTGATTCTCTCAACGGACTGGCGACGAGACTACAGGCGCTTTCCCGAATGTCGGCGAAAGACAGCGTGATTTATTATACGGGCTGGCTGATATTTACCATTATTTTACTGCTTGAGATTTCGCCCATAATAAACAAAATTTTAGCGCCGTACGGTTCATACGAAAGATTGGTAGACGACCATGAAAAAAAAGTCGCACTTAAAAGTGAAGAAGCTCTGGTGATTCAGCAAGAAAGCCTGACACGGCTGCGCGAATCGAAAGAGGCGCGCCGAAGGGCTTTGCTGGAGTTGCAGGAAAGGCTGCTCGATGATGTCGATATTAATACTGCGGGATTAAGCCAAGCCGAGATAAATAACTTCCGGCACGAATATGTCAGACAAGCCATTGCCGACCTGCGCAGGTCACAATCGTCTGACAGAGGTGAAAATGGAAGAAGAGAAAGATAGTCCGAAATACGAAAATTTATTTTTACTATTTTTGTTAAATCACAAATTTTAGGAGTAAAAAATGCCAATAACTGCTCGAGAACTGCATTGTCCGCTTTGTTTAAAACCTCTTGATGACGAGGATACACTTCTGGTCTTTAAAACAGGTTTGGATGTCGACAGCAAAGCGGATAGATACAAAACTATCTCTTGTCGCGGCGATTTTAACAGAGAAATCACCAATTTCGGCGGTGAATTTATTAATGTGCCTTCCGCAATAAAACACATTTGTCTTTCACATTTAAGGTGTAATGCCAAAAATTTGTTCTGGAAAGAAGAAGCAGGTTCAGATGGACAGCTTTTATTTCCGAGCGGTGAGGATCGGGACGGTGAGATTGTTTTAAATTGTCAAACGACCGGCGCGCCGTTAAGCCGCAAAGTAACTTCTGAAATTATCGGGACATTGCGAGAAACGGGCGAATATCAAAAAACTCACTCTAATATGTGGTTTCCTTATCCCTTACTGCATGCATCAGGGAAAAGCAGTTTAGTCGAGATGTTCGGCTCGAAACAAGTCGGAAAAACTATTCTTACACTTCAACTGGCTCACGAAGATTTATATTTGGATGACCGGGTAATAAACAAGATGGACGTTGCCAGTTATATTTTCATACATAACCCGGACGACTTTAAACGCGAGCTCGTCATCAGAAATGACTGGGCAAAACGCCCAACCTCCCGACCGGCTTCTACCGAACCAACTCCCGGCGATGTCAGAGCTATTTTTATCAAACCCAGCACACTGCCTGAAAACATCTCAACAAGAGATGTAATAATTCAGAAAGGACGCGCAAAACTTATAGAATGGCTGCAACGTTTATGGGGTGAATGGAAAATTTTCTTCACAATCATCAAGCCTAAAGAAAACGGCTTCGAATCAGACTTTCAGGAACCGGAAGAAAGAGATGAAGCAACGAGAAAAGCATCAGAGATTTTAGGCAGAGATACGGAGCAATTTTGGCATTCGGTTATATTTTATGATACCGCCGGAGAGTCCGGCAGAAAAGCGAGCAGAAAAACGCAAAGAGTTTGGCAATATACGGATAAGCTGGTTATATGTATTGATGCCCAGGAGATTTTCGACCAGGTTCAGGAAACCTTAGAACAAAATGAATCATATCAGCGAAATGAAAGCATTGAACTGGCGTGCAACCGCATTAAGGATTTAATACAATTCAACCGCAGCAAACGAAAGAAAATCTGCCTGCTGGTAACTAAGCTCGACCTTATTCCAGACGAGATTCTGGGTAATAAAACAAGTTTGGAGAGAATTAAGGAAATTATCGAAAGAGTACCGACAAATGACGCCGAAGACAGAAAAATCGATAGCGAAATTCGTGGAATTCTGAAAAAATGGCTGTCGGATAATACCGATGCCGATAAACGATATTTGATTAACCATTTTGAAGATGAAGATGATATTTTGATAGATAAGGTGTTCTTCGTTTGGACGGAGGGATTGCCCAAGATGAGCGGTGTTAGAATTTCTCCGATTGAGAGTTTTTCGCCAAGAAGTGGCAAGCCGGGTGATAAAATTACTATTTATCCCAATAAAAACTATTTTAACCCGGCGCGTCTTACAACGGTTGAAAAGGGGTTTGAAGCCGTAAAAAGCATTTCATTCGGTGGAATAACTGCCGATATATTGAGTAAAACAGCCGAGAAACTCGAAGTAACCGTGCCGGAAGGAGCAAAAACCGGCTTTATCGATATGGTTGTCGATGCAGAATTAGAAGGAACAGGGGTCGATGAAACAACTAGTGAAAAGACTTCCGAAAAACCTTCTCGCTGGATTGATGAAGCAACCAGCGAGAAGGTTTTTCGCGTCGATGGTGACCGGGGCAACGACGGCAAACCGCGTTCCTACGGGATGCTGCGATTTCTGGCTTGGTGTGTCGGTGAACCAATTCAGAAATTAGTTAAACTGCGACCTTCGCAGGCACAGGAAGATTCTGAATCGGAAGACGGTCGTGTAGAATATAGTGAAACTTATAGATAGGTTTTAATCGGGATTATTGATAAGGACGAGATTGTGCGTTTATTAGTTTACGGCGGAAATGCATTTGAAGAAAGACGGCGAATCGGTGATTGGTCTGAACAGATTACACCGAAGATTTTGCAAGACCGCGCGGGCTTATCCGAGGCAAGACCATCTTTCGGGGTCGGTATTTCAGACAACGTCCCTTTTCTTATCTACCGGCGATTGTATCCGTATGGCGGACGCAGTTATCCTCTGGTTATTTTGCTCGACCCGGGCATCGAGCTTTGGAAAACATACGAATGGAATGCCGCCCACATACTTCTGACACTATTCGGCAACAATAGTTCACCAGGCAATGAATTACTGGAAACACCTGAACGCTTTTACGACGAAACGGCACTTTCCCGCCTGATTGAAAAACTTGAAATTAAAGCCGAGATACCGACAATGCCTATTCGGAGCATTGCGGATACCGAAATATTTAAAAACTATTGGTTTGGCGCGATGGCTCTCGATTCGCCTTTAGTCCAAATTGCCGACGAAAAAACAATATTGATTCGACCGACAATCGCGGAGATGTGCCAATTTCTTTCAACCAAAATAAGCCCGCCGTCGATGCGCTGCGCTAAGGGATGGTTAATGGGCGGCAGCCGGGGCTTGATTTCCGCCTTTGAAGTTCATTATATAATTGATGACCAAGCCGAAAGTATGTCGGCTCAAACCGATTCGACAGCCGATGAAAATCTGCTTGAAACCGGAAAACATCAAAACCGCTCTTATTCGATTGCCAAAGAATATTCCGATACAGAGAGTGCTTCTCAAAAACTCAAAGAATTTTTTAACCAGCCTTTTTTTATCTGGAATAAAAAAATTAAAACTTCTACAGAGAAAATTTTTGAAGAGCTTGATTTGATAGCAAATTTATTTGCGCACTCGGATACTAAGAATTCCGAAAATTCGGATGTAAATATTAGCGTCAAAACGGGGCTCTATGTCAGGAAGAATGCAAGTGTCTTCGAAAAGGATTTAAAGAAATTGTCCGAAGTTTATCTTGATAACAAAATTAACAGGGATGAAGATTGGGATGGAGCAGATTTCTGGCTGGCAAGTTGGATTGGCTTATCTCCCGAGAAAAAATCTAATTTAAAGGGAAAAGAAAGGCTCGGATTATTAATAACCTCTATTGAGTCGGCAACCGGCATAAAGAATCTACACTCTTTACTGGTCAACGAGCTAAACTCCTTTAATGATGCCGGCAACAGAGATTCATTAGATTGGGATAAATTAGCTCAAACGGTAATCCGTCGAATAAAAGAAGTACTGCAAACTTCTAATCCACAGGACAAACTAGACCCTATACAATGGAATAAAACTCTCGAATCGTCGGGAAAAGATGTTTATAGCCAATTTTACCCGAAGCTTAGAGAGAAATTTGAAGAATTTACTCGAAGCGATGAAGCTTTTCTTTATCCTGAATTTTACTACGAAATTTATCTGATTTTTGGAGATGACGCAGACGGAATATGGCTTTTAAGCAAGGACTCTTCGGTATTTTCAGGAGTGATAGACAAAATTATCGGGATAGCCCCGCCTGTAAAAATTTACACGGACGAGCGTCTAACTGAAAAAGCAAAAGAATGGTTGGCTAAATTGAGTCAAAACCCGAATTTCAGTAAAGTTCCAGCACCGCAAAGACGAGAAATACTCGACAAAATCAATTTGGATACGTGGGAGCAGTTAAAGGAGATTTTCAGTTATAACATCAAAATAAACGACGCGAAGTTCGGCTCGGCAAAAAAATCCATCAGTAAATCCGAACAAAAGATGCTGGCAGACGAGCTGTGTAAATGGCAGGAATTTAGGTATGACGAAAAAATAACCCCGCAGTTAAAACGTCTTACGGAACTTCTGGGTGAAAGTCATTACAAGATAATAATCGACACTTTCGAGTTCGTTGAGCCGCCGCTTGAAAACGTTGCAGGAGAAATTGTCGTCAACTGGCTGGCTGGCTGGCTGGTATTAAGCGAAACGGATTGCGAAAATAAAGAAATCGGCAAAAATAAATTGCAAAGCGAAGTCGTCCGGTTGATGGACCTGAAAAAGCCGGATAAGTGGTTTGAAATTTTGAAAGATGCCGGACTTTCGATTCAAGACATCTGTTATGATTATTCCGCAAATGAGAAATTTGTTCGGTTCGGGCTCGACATACTCTCTAACGAGAACAAAGATGCGGATTTGGAGAGAATTGAAAAATTCCAAGGTTTTTTCGGACACAAGGATTTTTCCCACACCGGCATTATTCCCGGAATATATCATCAAGTCCCGAGTTCTTTAATTGAATCGGATAAAGCTATCGCAGATGCGGGCGAAGCCGATGAAAAGTTTTGGAATTTCTACAGGCGTCTCGACAGTGACGAATTGTTGCTGAAATTGTTTGAAAAAGAGATGGCTTCAGATGAATTTCACGTTCTGACGGAAAGAATCGGTGATTATCATAAAAAACTATATACGGATTGTTTAAGGGAAATCGAGAGAATCACAAACAACGTCCCCGTCCCAAACTTTAACCACTCAATCAAGCGAATTAAAGCAGAGTCCAAAGACGAAATTTTTGCTGAAGCTTCAAAAACTTTTTTCGATAAATATCGTGAAGTTAAATCTGACGATGAAAGATATGTTGGGATGAAGAAAATTCTTTCACCATCTCTCGGCGCATCTGGAATAAAAAGCTTTAACGAAGAGGAAATATTCAAATATCTTTTTCAGCAAGGAAGAACTGAACGAGACTTAAAAGAAAAGTTCGTTAAAGACCAAAGCGATACCGAATCTTGTATAAAAAAAGCCGTAGCTGATTTTTTAGAAGATGTCTCGGAAATTAGAGGTAAAACATTTTTCGAGCGTTATCTTAAGGAAAGGATTAAAACCGATACGCCAACAATTGACAGGAATTATTCTCCTGATAATCCGGCACGCGATTTGCCATCGCATATTTTCGCTTCGCTTGAACTTGAAGCTCAAGTAAAACTCTTGGAAGTTCTTTGTGAAAATGAAGAAATTGATTCCGTGTTATTTGGCGAATTGATGTGGAGTGAGTATGAGGATGCGATAGATGTGGCAGAAGTGGCGGCGGCTCGAAGAAATAAGGAAAAACGAAAAAATAAAGTTATAGATGAAGGTCATGAAACCGGCGATAACGAAACGAATGAAAGCCCGGACTTTTCACCGCTTCAACGCGCCGTACTTGTTTTTTTGGGAAGTATTAATGATGAAAGCGATACAAGATTAAAGAACGCCAAAGCATACGCCGAGAAAATACATCAGGATGACCGCAAAAGAAGTATTGATAAGAACCTGAAACTCTGGGCAATAGATACTAAAAAAAAAGATGATGCCGACTCGCCGGAAAACGATATTGAAGATGGAAATAACGGTGAAGAGGAAAAAAAAAGATTCGAAAATATAATTCGTCAGGTAGAAATCAGGACAATCGATAACTTTTATTTACCGGAAATTTTCCAGTTTTTGGATAAACATCTGAATGATAATCAAACAAAGGATAAAACAGGCAAATCACTTAATTTGAAATAAAATAAGTGCCTGGAATCGATGTTTGGTTTTAAGACTATAAAAGCCCTCTTGAAAAAGAAATATACGCAGCAAATTAATCGCTCCATTGCTGAAGATAACAAAATTCCGTGCTTTTATTGAGTTGAGCTTGATATAAGAGCTTTACATAAACAATTAATTCGAACTTAAGGAGATTCAAATGACTTGGTTAGTACTTTTGATTCCCATCGTCTTTTTAGTGGGATATTTGTTTACATATTTTTACCGGAAAAACACCTGGCTGTTATTAACAGTGACGGCTGCTGCCAGTTTTTTATTTGCGGCTGTCGGAATGCTAACCGTCTTTAACTCGGATTTTTGGAGTAGTGGAACACGTATCGTCTGGACGGCAGTAACGGCAACGGACAAACCTTTAATTATCGGCGGCGACCCCGAAACGAGCGTTGTCGGATTGCCGATTGGATTAACCGAGCCCCGTCTTAAATTTTCTTCATCCCCGGATAAAGAAAAGATTTTAACTGAAATTACAGGCGGCGAAGCATTTGTTTATGATAGGACAAACAATCAATATTTAAATGGAGCTGAATTAAAAGCCGGAACAAAAAATAAATTTGGCAAATATCAACTCAACTACAACGGAAGCGGTTGGCAGAAGCCATTCGGGAAACCTGAATTTGAAGTCTTGGATGAAAACGGGCAAACGGTTTTGGACTTTTCGTTTAGAAGCGACCGTCCGCGAGCTTTATCTCAATTGATTGCCGGCAATCTTCCGGCAGAGATGAGAAAATTACAGGGAGAAAATATCCGGCAACGAGATGTGCTGGAAGAATGGGCAAGACAAATTCTTATTTTAAAAGAAGAAAAGGGAACGGTTAGGATTCTCGACAGAGCTTCCGAAAAACCGGTTTCGCTTGAATTATCAAATCGGACAAATCTGACACTGAAAACTCCGCGTTCGGACATAAATTTTCAGATTGTCCGCAGCGCCGACACCCAGAATGCTCAAAATATCACCGTCAGATTTCAATTACCGTGGCGACATTCTTCGCCATTGCCGCCGGCTTCAATTCAAGGCTGCGAAAAATCCGCCACATCGTCAAATCTGCATCTAACTGTCACCTCTACTCTGCGCCCGTGTGATATCGTTTTTCGGATACCACTGGGCGATGAAGTTGGCGATTTGCGCACAATATTGGCAATTTCAAGCGATACGGGCGAATTTATAGACCCCAAAGCAACTAATGATTCCACAACTCAAGACGCGAAAGCAAAAACTCAGGATTCGACTAATTTACCCGTAGAAAATGCCGGAATTAGTGTGCAAAAATGTCAAAACACATCGGATCGACCACCGGTAATGCCCAAAAATGAAGAATCTTGTTCGGGCACATCGACCGCCGTTATCAAAAAAGGTGTTTATAGTTTTGAGTTTGCCACTGTAAAAAACCTGTTTTCATCCAAATCCGCCATGCTTTTACTTTTTATTGCGTGGTCAATTCTTTTAGCCGGATTGTTTCTTGTACGCGCGCGGATGCCGGAAAAATTGTTGTGGGTTACTTACGGTATCATCCTTACAATCTGGAATTTTCTGGTCTTCCGTCTGATGCTGGCACTACGTTACGCGCTCGACCCTGACGGATTGGATAAATTATCCGTCAATGGTACAGTCCGGGCATATATGGCTTTGGTTTTAATTCCGGGCTTGCTTTTATTGTTAGTCCGACTGTATTGCGATAAAAATGACAGACCGGTTGACGACCGAAAAAGTTACAACGCAATGCGGTTGGCAATCGCATATCTGGTTGTGATAACACTGACTACCTTTCTTATAAATTTCCTGACTCCACGCCTTTTATGGACAGGTTTGACGGAAAATTCTCTAACTTCGTGGCTGGATAGTCGCAATCTATGGTTTGTCGGCTTTGGAGTTCTTTTTGCGATTTTAACATTCACCCGCATTATTTATTTGTATCGGTCAAATGCTAAAAATCAGGCTTACAGATTGTTTGTAAGTCGATGGAATAGTCTCCGCACTTTTGGCGAAGAGACCAGCCGCCGTTTATGGGAATATCTGATTGCGGGAAAACTCATAACATTTATATTTGTTGTAATATTGCTTTTCATTATTAACGTGCTGTTTTTAGTTGTTTTTTGGCTTATGGTCTGGTTAGTTCTGGGCGACAAGCTGGCACAGGAAGTTTTAAGTCCGTTGTATTTCTTTTTCGTCGCGCTATTTTGGCTTGGGCTTTGTCTTTTCTTAAATTATCCGGGTAAAAACCGGAAAACCCCTGCAACTCTGTCAATTTGGCTGACAGTGCTTTTGATGTCTTTTTTGACTATCAGCCTGCCGGCAATATTTATTCCGGCACTCACAGGCGACTTTGGCAGTCTGGCGACGGTTTTAGCTATTTTATTACCACTTTTAGTGATTTTGATTACCGCTCAGTTCAAGAAACTGGCTTTACCGATTATTTTCGCTTTCATCCTGTTTTTTACAATTGGCGGATATTTTGTTTATCAGAATGTGGAAGGTTTCATACCGTTTATCAATCAGGCAGAAGAAGCTTTTGGAGTTTCGGAAAATAAGAGCGACCGGGCTTTTGCCCGACTGCTTAATTTCAAACACGGTTCAATAGCCCAAAGCTGGGCAATTATTGCTCACCGCGCTTCAGGCAACAGTGGTTTTCCCTATCAAGAACTTCTTAACGGAAACGAACACATTTGGGAAACGCAGGCTGTCTCATATGAAGGCGGCTGGAACGGATTGGGATTTGGAAAATCTCCGAATCGTTCTTCTTTTATCAGACAGGATACGCTCCAGTATGACAGTGTATTCAGTTTCTTTATCGTTGCCGAATATGGCTTGGCGGGAGGATTTTTTTTACTGACTATGTATCTTTTTCCGCTAATCTTAATATATATAAGCTCGCGCGAACATTTCGATACAGGACACGCCTTGGCTTTGATTATTGCCGCATCTTTTCTACTTGAAGCCCTTTATCACGCCGGAATGAATTTTGCCACTTTTCCGATGAGTGGACGTAATTTGCCGTTGCTAAGTGTAAATTCTCCCTCAGATATGTTTAAATGGACGATTTTATTTTGTCTGATGATTCAAGCAATATTTTGGAGATATCAATCCTTTGGAAAAATCCGGCGCGACTCATATTCCATTTTTAGCAAACCGGCAGATTCGGAGCTTTCGGCGATTTCCGGTTGGCGACGTTTCTTGCCGGAAAAATGGAAGATACTCGGGGTCGCAATGCTATTGCTGATTTTAATAGTTTTTGGACAAGTTGTTTTTACCGGCTGGCAAATTGCGAGAAATGACGAAATTAATAATTACAGTTACAAACAACTGTTCAGAAACGTTCGTTGGTTTATCGATAAAAACTTGATTTTCTATGATGCCGGGAAGAAAAAAATCGATTATGCGAATCTAAAAAAAGAGCTTGGTGACGACCCGACGTTTATCGCGGAAGAAGCCGAACGATTTAATGCTTACAATGAACAAAGCAGTGAAACGGAAACATCTACGGAACAGATTGAAAACGAATTAAAAAACGTCCGAAATCTGAAAAATTACAATCGCATATTAAATAAATTCAGAAATTTGAAGCCGCTTAAGTCTCGACAAAATCTTTTTCGATTACAGGTAATCAGAGATGAGTCAGGAAAAGAAGTTAATTCTAAACTTGAGATTAACGATGATTTTAATATTCGAATGAGTTTTCGCTCCGGGAAAACGGCGCAGGAACTTCCGCAAATCAAGTTGGACAAAGAATTATTAGTTGCTCCCGCATGGGAAAATAACCGGTATCGAACGGTTTTTGAGCCGGAAACACGACTATCCTGGGCGCAGCAATTAAGTTATGCAATGGAATCCGAATGGAAAAGATTAGAGAAAGTAAAAAGCGGGAGCGCTCTGGAAACATATGGACAATTAACGCTCAATCGTGAATTTCAAAAGGCGGCAATGGATTTTGTCGCCGAAAAGGGAGTCATAAGACACGAAGAATTATTGACAAAGCAAGCTGCCGACCTGCCGCCGCGAGTTGCATTGTCAATTATCCGTTTGCCCGACGGAGAAACTCTTGCGTTAGGTAGTTATCCGCGGGCTTCGGCAGTTAACGGTAAATGGGAAATAAATAAATTCACTGCTAATAATCAACAATACGAATACATAATTCCGCCGCTTGATTGGGTTGAGAAAATCGCCCCGAGAAATTTCAGACTGCGTTACGGTGTTGACCATAATTTTGAACGGGCTATGGTAATGGGCTCAGTAACCAAGCCGATTTGGGCGGCGGCTGTTCTGAAAGTTCATCCAAAACTTAACGAGCTATTACTCGTGCAATCCGGGAATGAAGTTGAAAACAGCGTGTTTGGTTTGAAGATAGAAGGTGATGGATGGAGAGTAACTCCAACCACTTCCGGTTGGGTAAATTTCAAAGATTACTTAAAACGCTCGGACAATCGCTATCAAGTCCGGTTGGGTATGCTCGGACTGGCAAATAACAACAACACTAATAAGGAAGGAAAGACTATTATTAGAGCGTCCGGTGATTCGGATTCGCTTAACGAATCGTTGACGGGTGAATTAAAACCATGGAAAAAATATCCGAGTTTTAATGATTTTATTACGGCGAAGGATAAAGAACTGAAAAGTTTGGGAACGGAACCAAATACGAAAATGGCAAACAGCCCGATAGCAAAATCGCTTCACGATCTTTTCGGGATAAATATCATCAACCAAACAGATAATGACGGCAACACTTTTCCGGAAATGTCATATCGCCGTTCTTTCTGGACAAAAAACACAAAAGACGACGTAAACAATCCGAAAAACGAAAATAAAACCACCGGGCTTTTAGATGCGGTTTCACCGCGCATTCCCAATTTTGATTTCGAGCATTTAACCAAGCCGCGCGACTATGTTAGTCTGCTGCTCGGAGGAAAAAACAATCTCTGGTCAAATGTAGATTTGACAGGAGCTTTCGCAACAATTTTAATTTCTAAACCTGTCATTCCGCATATTGTCAAAAACAACAATACCATCGAAACCTCACGTGAAACTTTAGATAAGGATGCCGCGCGCCAGATTCGAATCGGGTTAAAAGCAGCAGTTGAGGAAGAAGGCGGAACCGCTCATCTTTTATTCAAAGATAAAACATCGTATTTGAGTGATTCACGAATCGGCTTTTATGCTAAAACCGGCACTCTGAATGCTAGTGAGGATGAACTTGACACATCACGTATCGTTTTTGCCATCATTAAATGGAAAGATGAAAATCGGGGCGAAGTGCAGGACGGATTAGTTTTTTCAATAGTTATCGAACAAGGAGAAAAAGGAAAAGCCGTTCAATTAATGGATGAATTTTTAGAACGTTATGCTTCGCTGATTGAGAAATGGTCACGCGGCGATATAGGAAAAGACTAGGAATTTCTGACATTTGCCATTCAAGGAACGAGAAATTTTCATTATATGCGCTAAAAATAGCAGAAATTTTCACATTAGGAGCGACACTTTTTTCACTTTATGCGCGAATAGATTTTCTAAGTTGTCGAACTTGCTGGAAGGCGATTTTCAATTTATGGGCGAGCTGACATAGGGCATAAAATGAATTTGTCATAAAATCTCGACGAGCGGTGTTTTGTAAGTAAAGAATATCCACCTAAGATTTTAATCAGGAGTCGCTTTGAAACAAGTATTTACATTCGGGAGATTTTACGGTGAAACCCGCCGTCAGGTTAAAACTTCGGCTTTCGATTTTGCAGAGGTCGAAGATTTCGCCAACAGCCGTGTTCCGGCGCATATGCACGAAAATGCTCATTTCCTCTTTGTCGTCAGAGGTGAATATGAAGCAGTGGTCAAAGATAAAAAACAGCATTGCTCATCTTCGACAATGCTTTATTATCCTGCCGGAACGACTCATCGTGACCATTTCTACACGGCGGGCGGGAAATTCCTGACGGTTTCTTTGACTTCGGAAACGAATACGAAATTGCTCGAAGAAATAAAGTTTTTTGATTATTCGATAAATTTTAAGAACAGCGAAATCTCATGGCTGGGAAAAAGAATCAGTAAAGAGCTGCAAACACCCGATAGTTTATCGGCAATCGTTCTGGAGGCACTGGCAAACGAATTACTGGTTTATTCGGCGCGTTCTCTGGACAAATCCGGCAAACCGCCCGCGTGGTTAAAAACAGCTCGCGAGCTTATTCGGGATTGCTGCGCGGAAACGATTACGATTGCGGAAATAGCCGCGACCGTCGGCGTCCACGCGCTGCATCTGGCTCGCACGTTTCGACGGTTTTTCGGTTGTTCGCCCGGCGAATATTTAAGAAAATGCCGAATCGAATCAGCCTCTGATTTGCTTCTGAACTCAAAAAAACCACTTGCCGAAATTGCTCTGTTAAGCGGGTTTGCCGACCAAAGCCAATTTACCAGAAGCTTCAAACAAAGCACCGGAATCACGCCCGCCAAATTCCGCGAAGCCCATTATTCATAATTTTATAAATAATTCGCTTCCGAATGTTTCGTATTGAACAAAGACGTTTCAAATCCACAATACTTCTTATTTCCGAAACCTCTAACATAAAGATTATAGATTCTATTCCCGGCGACGCTGGTAATACCAGCGCGAACCAGCCGGGGATTTTACACTTACTTTTATGAAAACCGTTGTAAGATTTTGCTCGATAATTTTTATTCTTCTGACTACGCTGACAGCCGTTCAATCTCAATCGCCGGCTGAGCTTCTTCAGGACGCGAAAGAGGTAACTCCGGCAGATTATTACCGGCTTTCGCAGGAAGCCGACCAATTTTATCAGCAGCAAAATCATGTTAAAGCGGCTGAAGCCTACGAGAAATTAACCCGGATTTACCCGCTCGACGGTCCAAAATGGCGGCGACTGGCTATGTCGCTTTACCGCGCGGGAAAGTTTCGCGAAGCGATTCAGCCTTTTCTGAAGGCTAATGAATTCGGGATGGCGTTCAATTCGCAATATAATGCGCTTTATCTTGCCGAATCCTACGCGCGCGCCGGAGACAAGGAAAATGCGCTTCTCTGGCTGGAGAAAACGCTTTACGAGTTTCGCTTTAATCAAAAACCGTCTTTGCTGAAAAACGCGGCTTTTGACTCGCTTAAGGACAATCCTCGTTTTCGGCAGCTATTGGGATTGCTGCCGAACCGCAAATTTTCCCGCGATGAAGGCTGGCGCTACGATGTCGATTATTTGCTGTCGGAAGTTAAACGCGTGAATCCGGTTTACAGCCGAGAGCCGCTGCCGTCTGATTTAATAAAAGCCGCAGCGGAGCTGAAGAAACAGATTCCGAAGCTTTCGAATGAGCAGATTATGTATGAAATGCAACATCTGCTCGTCTTACTTCGGCAGTCTCACAACACCCTCTTCCAGTCCGGAAACATGGTCAAACTGACACAATTACCGCTGACTTTTTACGCCTTTCCCGAAGGGCTTTTTGTGATTGACGCCGCCGCGCCATACGAAAATTTGATTGGCGCGAGAGTTTTGCGCTTCGACGATTCGACCGCCGAGAAGGCGCTTAATGCGGTTGGATATATTATCGGGCGCGAGAATGATATGGCGGTAATTTCCACCGGTCCCGACCGGCTGAAAATCCTTCAAGTTCTCTATACGCTGAAATTAACCGCAAAGCCCGACCGCGTGAATTTAACTTTAACAGACCGTGAAGGAAAAACAATCACGGTTAGCCCCGAACCGGTTCCGCTCGGCTCGCGCCAGAAACTGAAAGCTCCCAGAATTGCCGGTCTCGGGAGTGCGCCGATGTATCTGACCAAACCGGACGATGAATACTGGTTCGAGTATCTGCCGGAAAATAAAACGATTTACCTGCAATATAACCAGGTCGAGGATAAAGAGGATGAATCGCTTGCCCGTTTCGGGCTTCGGCTGCGAGATTTCCTTGCCAAAAATGAAGTGCGTAATTTGATTGTTGACGTGCGGCGAAACAACGGCGGAAGCACTTTTACAGATGCGGAATTGCTGCGCACTTTAATAGATTTTGACAGCAAAAAAGAGAATAGACTTTTTGTTCTTACCGGTCGATACACTTTTTCAGCCGCCTCGAATTTTATAACCGATGTCGATAGGCTGACAAATGCCGTTTTCGCCGGCGAACCGAGCGGCGGAAAACCTTTAATGGTCGGCGGGGACGAATCTCCCGTCCTGCTGCCGTATGGCGGTGTCGGCGGAAGCATTTCGAGCACGAGCTGGGCTTTAACCGAACCGCGCGATACTCGTTTATGGATTTCGCCCGACATTCCGGTACAGCTTACCGCCAAAGATTATTTTGCCAATCGCGATACGATTATGGAAACTATCATGACGCTCATTAATCAGAAGATTGAGCGAACGAATTAGAAAACTCATTTTATATATCTTTGAGAAACTCTCATCATTACGAACCAAGCTCATTAGCCTGAAAATTATATCCAAATCTGCAAATTATTTTTTAATAAAGCCTGAACGATTGTTGAATAAAAAAATAATTGAGAACCTTATGTTTCCAATCTCGCCCTTTGCAAGGCATTTTATTTTAAACGATTGTTAAACAAACAGGTGTATAATTTTGCAAAAATTGAATTGACAAACTTTGTAAAATTGGAGTAGCATCAGCGATATCAAAATTACAGATACTTTTTTCAAAATTGCTTCGGGGTAAAAAAGCAATTACAGACAAGGGGTTTTATTCAATTTTTCTTATTCTTGAGTAAAGACGGGAATTTTATTTGTCTTTACTCATTTTCCTAAAAAGGGGGAATTGTGGGAAAAGCTCAGGCAGTCGCGGTAATCGGACAAACCGTTTTAGGTTTGCTGGCAGACAATATACCTAAAACGGAATTCACGAATGCGCGCTTTGAACTTTATCAACCCGCAAATTTCCAATCTCCGATGGAAGAAGGAATTTCCCTTTTCCTGTATCGAATTGAAATAAACGCCGCCTTAAGAAACATACCTAACCGAACCGGCTTAGACGGTATTTCCCGTCGAGCGCCTTTACCGCTCGATTTGTATTATTTACTCACTGTTTGGGCAAAAGATGCCGTTAAACAGCAGCGTATTCTCGGCTGGGCAATGCGGACGCTCGAAGACGCGCCGATTTTGTCAGCCGGAAGGCTAAATCATTTTGGTACTGAAGCGGATGTTTTTAATCCGAATGAAACAATCGAAATCATTTATCAAACGCTTTCACTTCAGGATTTATCGAATATCTGGAGTGCTTTTAAGGTCAGTTTACCGTTGTCGGTGGCTTATGTCGCCAGAGTTGTCGGAATAGATTCGACAATTCCGGCAGGAGAAGACGCCGCTCCGGTTCAGACACGAGAATTAGATTTTACTAAAAACTAGAGTTTTTTTTTCCGAAATTAAATTTATTATGACATCCCCCTTGGTCATAGAAAAACTTTCTCTTGTCGCTCCGCTAGGCGTCTGCTTTCACGACGCGGCAACCGGCGAAAGGATAAGCGACGGGCTAAACGTTTCCGTTTACCCGGCGACAACCCGCGCCGGAAAAAACAGAATGTCAGCCTTTCCGAATCGCAGCGGCGTTTACGTTCTGCAAAGGGCGTACGGTTTGGAAAATTTTGCGAACGGCGAAGGCGATGAAGAATTTTGGAACGATAATCCGCCTCAAAAATCGTATGTGGCGGAAGTTTTTGATGCGGAAAGAAGATTTCAGCCGTTTCGATTTACGGTCGAGCTTCCGGTCAGAGGCATTTATAAATGGGAAAATATCCCGTCCGTTTCGCCGAATAAAACTTTGTCGAGCATCCCGTTATATTCCGCGCCGACGCGCAAAGTGTCGGGCGGAATGGCTGTAATTCGCGCGGAATTGCAGGAAATTGACGGTGTTCCCGCTTCGTGGGCGGTTTTGGAAGCGCGTTTTGACGGAAATCTCGTTGCCAGAGGAATCGCCGACCGGGACGGAAGAATCGCGCTGATTTTCCCTGCGCTTTCGCCGCAAAATAATCCGTTTGCTTCGCCGCCGGCGACAGCCACGCGCATTTCGCTCGCCGAGCAAAAATGGCTTCTGGATTTAACTATCAAATACGAACCGAATATTTTTCAGACTTCGCCGCCGATTTTGTCGGGGGGCGACGAAGAAGAAACTTTTCCCGACTTACGGCTCGTGCTGGCTCAGGCGGAAGGAACGCTCTGGGCGGATGCCGGGCAAACCGAAGAATACGAGACGGCTGAGCTGTATTTCGGCAAGGAGTTGATTTTGCGTTCGCGCGCGGCGCAAATTCTATCGCCAATGCCCGATACAGAGACGGTTTACTCGTCAGTTTTATTTGTCAGTCCGGCAGTTTAAGCCGAGTTTATAAGGAGAAAATCAATGCCTGAATATTTAGCGCCTGGTGTTTTTATCGAGGAAGTTTCATTTCGTTCCAAGTCAATCGAAGGTGTCGGGACGACAACAACCGGTTTTATCGGACCGACACGTTATGGTCCGGTAGATTTAGAGCCGGATGTGATAACCAGCCTCGGCGAGTTTGAACGTGTTTACGGTGACCGCGAGCAGTTGGCTTTCGGAAATGCCGACGACGACACGAAGCAGAAAATGCAAAATTATATGTGGCACGCCGTTCGCGCATTCTTCGAAGAAGGCGGCAAACGGCTTTATATTTCGCGTGTTTTTCGCTCTGTTACGGACGAAAACGGAGATGCCGTTACCGACGGTTATGCCAAAGCTTTTCTGCCGGCTTTAGCTGACGGCGAAGACGCGCCGGATGATGCCGATAGCTGGCTTAAGTTCAGCGCGCGTTTTCCCGGCGAGCTTGGACGTATGCGCGTCTGGCTGACTTTGCGAATCGGACAGAGCGTGCTCGGGAAAGATACGAGCGGAAATTCGACCGTCGGCGGCTTGCTTGACCGCGACGTGGTTTATATCAGCAACGTCGCGCCGCTTACATCGCCGCCGACATCGCCGCCGGTTAAGACCGAAGGCGGATTTTATATCGCGCAGAAGAACCGCGACACGACGACGGGCGAAATTGTCTGGGAATTCGAGCCGATGGACGCAGCGTCCCCGGGCGAGGATTTATTGTTGACAAATCTCGATGTCGATGACGGCGACTCGATTCGCGTAGTTACGCTGACCGTTACGACCAAGGCGGTCGAAGACCCGGAAGCGCAGACGCGCGTGTATGACGGTCTGGCGCTCGACCTGAATCACAAACGCGCCGGAACGCCGGATTCGATATTTACCAAATTTGCCAAAGAACCGGCAAACACATCTGACGCGCGAAATCTGCCGATTGCCATCGAAGGCAATAATCTGGATTCGGGTTTGGACGTTTTGCAGCTTTTGTTTGATGAAAACACCAATCTCGAAGACAATCTGCTGAACGACGAATCGAGCGAAGACGACCGCTCGATTGCGCTTCTTCTGGACGGCGGCAATGACGGAATGCGTCCGACCGCCTCGGAATACGAAGGCACGGCAAAAGACACCGACCCGTTCAAAACGGGATTAAAGGCGTTTGAAGACATTGAAGATATTTCGATTGTCGCCGCGCCCGGCGCAACTTACGGCTACGGTGACGATTATTCGACACAAGCCCCGACAATTATCAATTTGCTGATTTCGCACGCCGAGCGGATGAAATATCGCATCGCCGTTCTCGACAGCGGCGACAACCAGAATATCGCCGAAGTGCGGGCGATGCGAGCGCGGCTCGATTCCAAATACGCCGCTTTTTATTATCCATGGGTGCGTGTTCTCGACCCCGTAACGCAGCAGGAAATTTATCTTCCGCCAAGCGGTTTTGTCGCCGGAATTTACGCTCGCAACGATGTCGAGCGCGCGGTTTACAAAGCCCCGGCAAACGAAGTCGTGCGGCTTGCGGTCGGGTTTGAAAAAACCTTGAACAAAGCGCAGCAGGAAGTCTTGAATCCCGAAGGAATCAATTGTTTCCGCTTTTTCGAAGGACGCGGTTTTCGTCTCTGGGGCGCGCGCACGATTAGCTCCGACCCGGAATGGAAATACGTTCCGCTGCGCCGGTATTTCGCGTATGTCGAGCGTTCAATCGACCGCGGCACGCAATGGGCTGTTTTCGAGCCGAACGGCGAAGCGCTCTGGGCGAACGTCCGTCAGACCATTCAGGATTTTCTTTACAACGAATGGGTTTCCGGCGCTCTGCTCGGCGAAAAGCCCGAAAAGGCGTATTTTGTCCGATGCGACCGCTCGACGATGACGCAGAACGATTTGGACAACGGGCGTCTGGTTTGTCTGGTCGGTATGGCGGTGGTCAAACCGGCTGAATTCGTTATCTTCCGTATCGGTCAATGGACGGCAGACAGAAAAGTATAAAGCATTTTGAGGAGGAAAAATGGCAACTGAAAGAGTAAATCCGTATCCGCAGTTTAATTTTACGGTTGATTTGGGACAGGGCATTCGCGCCGGATTTCAGGAATGCAGCAATATCGGCATGGAAATGACCGTCGTGGAATATCGAAACGGCAACGAGGCGACTAACAACGTTCGCAAAATCACGGGCTTGAACAAAGCCAGCGATGTAACGCTCAAACGCGGCGCAATCGGCGTTTTGGATTTATACGGCTGGCTCAACGACATTCGCAACGGGACGACCAACGGCGTTCGTAACGTGACGATAAATTTGATGAGCGAGGATAAAACAAATACTTCGCCGGTTTTGACGTGGCGTCTTTTGAATGCCCGCATTATCAAATATGTCGGCGGTCCGATGAACGCGAAAGGCACAGACGTAGCGATGGAAGAATTAACTCTTGCATACGAGCGTCTGGAAATGGAGTAAATCGCCGCGGTTTGTTTTGTATGAAGGCTTTGCCGCGCGATTTTGCGGCAAAGCCGCTTCAAACCCGCAACTCGTTTAATTAGAGCGTCAAAAGACGATTATGGTAACGACTAATCAAAAAATCCGTCGGCTGCCCGGCTTTCGTTTTGAAGCCCGGGCGGCGTCGCGCGAAAACATTCTGCCGAGAATGGACATCGCGCTGTTTGTCGGATTTGCCGCGTCGGGTCCAATCGGAATTCCGGTCGTGCTGGATTCAGCCGAACAGTTCAATACGATTTTCGGAAAGAGCCTGCCGCTCGTCTGGAACAAGGAAAAAGGCGAGATGGTTTACGCGTATCTTGCGCCGACCGTCAGGGCTTTTTTCCGAAACGGCGGAAAACGCTGCTGGGTAGTTCGTGTGGCGCGGCTTAAGCCGGGCATCGGCGAAGCCCCGCTTAATCGCGCCTGTTATAATTTTTTCCCGCTTGCCGGACTTGCCGACGTTCATTTTCACGAAAAAGAAACGCCCGATTTTATGCCGGCTTTCGCCCGCTCGCGCTCGAAAGGAAGCTGGTCGGATGATTTGCAAATCGGCACGGCGACGCTTTCGCGCGCGGTCAAATTTTTAAGCATAACCGATGACGGCGAGCAAAAAATCGCACGGCTGGAAATTCCCGCCAACGAGCCTTTGAAAAACGAGGAATTACTGCGCCTGGATTTTTCGGATGAGGGATTAATTTTATATTTGACCGCCGATAAAATCGAAGACGGCTCGACGCCGAACAAGCCGCCGCCCGGAAAATCAATCGTAAAAGTTACTTCAAAGCGTTTCATCTGGGTGGAAAATCTGTCCGAAACGGTTTCTTCGCCCGAAATTACTTCTCCCGGTGAAGTCAAACACATTTCCGTCAGAATGTGGACGCATCGAAATACTTTGAGCTCGCAGGACATCACAATGCCGTTTTTCGTCGAGCGTCAAGCCGAGATAACTATCGTTCCGCAGGAAGGCGAAAGCGATGAAAAATTGCCTCCGAAGGTCAAGCTTAAATTCATTATCCCGTCTCAGGAGCTGACGCCCGCCGTCGGCAGTTTGCTCGCTTCCTACAATGAAAAAGCGGAAATCCTTTGTATGCAGGTCGAGGCGGTCAACGTCGCCGATTCCGAAACGCAGGCGGATGTCGAGCTTACATGTCGCGCGGTTTCGTGCCGGAAATTCGGCATTAGCCCGCCGTCGGCAACGCTGGTCGAGCGTCTGACTTTTGAACTGTGGATAAAAAAAGACGAAACATCTTTTATCAAACTGAGCGATTTGGCATTTAATTCCGGTCAGGAACGGTTTTGGGGAGATTTGCCGGTCGATGACGATTTGTATCGTTTTCCCGAAAGCCGCGAGACGGACGCGCCGGAAATTCCTTCGTGGACGCAAGCCGGAGATTTATCGAGCTTCCCTGTCGCCGGAAATGGCGACCGCGACGGCTTTTATTTTCCGGTTTTCCCGACGCCTTTTCCCGAAAATTATCTCGGCAGCATGTTTTTGCCGGGAACTGCGCTCCAGCGCGACGGCTTGGAAGTCTTCGATGCCGGACTTTTTCTGGATGAAAAGTTAAAAAATACGGGCTTAAACAATCTTCTGAATGAAGGCGAATTTATTCGCTATCTGAGCCAGCGACCGCGCTCGCTCCGGGGAATTCATTCCGCGCTCGTGCCGGAAACGACAACCGGCGTTGCGGCTGAAAGCACGCCGACCAATCCGGTTTATACAAGCTTTTCCTTGGACGAAGCAACGATTATTTCCGTTCCGGACGCAGTTCATCTCGGCTGGTATCACGAAACGGACACGGAAGGTCCGGTTTTGCCGCCGCCGCCCGCCTTTCCGCCGCCGGAGCGTCCCGATTGGTGGCATTTTCAGGATTGCCGGAAACCGGATATAAAACCCGTCAGCGAGCCGCTTTGGGGAAACTTTTTAGATTGCGGGCTTCGCGTTGTCGCGGCGCCGAAAGATTTGAACATAAAGGAAACGAAAGTTTCTTCGGGAAAATTCACGCTGATTTGGAACTGTAACGAAACTGACGAGTCAATAAAATTTGTTCTGGAAGAATCGCTGACGCCGGGTTTTGAGCCTTCGCAGGTAATTTATACCGGAAAAGAAAAGGAATTTAAGATTACGGAACGCGGCACGGGAATTTATTATTATCGCGTCCGCGCCGAAATCGGAAAATTTTTCAGTAATTGGTCTAACGGTTTGACGATTAAAGTTCCGGCGGCGGACAACTGGGTAACAAACGCCTCGCGCGCCGTCGAAGGTTCGAGCAACCCGAACATTTACAAACCGGATGTTCTGCTTGCCGTCCAGCGCGCTTTGCTGCGAATGTGCGCGGCGCGCGGCGATATATTTGCCGTTTTGTCTTTGCCCGAACATTACGAAAAAGACGATGCCGTCCGGCACATCACGACGCTGAAAACCACGAAAGGTTTGATTGCGGCAGACGACACCGGCGTCGAGCCGTTCAGCGCGGATGAAACAAAGGCTTTGAGCTTCGGCGCGCTGTATCATCCATGGCTGATAACGCGCGGGGACAATGTTGATACTGTCCTGAATGTTCCGGCAAGCGGCGCGATTTGCGGCGTAATGGCTCAGCGCGCGGCGCGGCGCGGCGCGTGGATTGCTCCGGCAAACGAGGCTTTGCAGGAAGTCGTCGGCTTGGCGACCGAGTTCGGGCGCGAGAGCTTTCTGGATTTTCAGGACGGCTTAATCAATCTCGTCAGACAGGAGCCGACCGGATTTATGGTGCTCGATTCGGATACCTTGAGCGACGATTTCGATTTGCGCCAGATAAACGTCCGGCGGCTTTTGAGCCTTCTGCGCCGTCTGGCTTTGAAACATGGCACGGAATACGTTTTCGAGCCGAATAACGAGCGTTTTCGCCGACAGGTTCAGCGCGGTTTCTCGTCGCTTCTCGATTTGATGTTTATGCGCGGAGCGTTCGCCGGAGAGACGCCGGCAACGTCGTATCAGGTCGTCGTCAGCGAAACAATCAATAATTTCCAGAGTCTTGAGCAAGGTCGTTTTATCGTCGAGCTGCGCGTCGCGCCGTCGCTGCCGCTGAAATTCGTAACGGTTCGACTGGTGCAGGCGGGCGGGCGAACGACTGTCGCCGAAACGGTTTGAAAAACTTAAAAAATGGCAAATTCGACAAATGAAACAGTAAATTACCCGTTCATGGCATTTAATTTTGCCATCGAGATAAAAGTCGAAGGCGTGGCGATGCAGATTTGCGACGCGGCTTTTGCCGAATGCGACGGTCTGGAAATGACGATGGACGTAAAAACGATTCGCGAAGGCGGCAACAACGGCAAGCAAATTCGCCTGACAGGTCCGATAAATTACGCTTCGCTGACGTTGAAACGCGGGATGACCGAAACTTTCGATTTATGGAAATGGGTCGAGCTTGTCCAGACAAACCCGGAAGTTCGCGCTGACGCCGAAGTTATCGTTTTTTCGACGGACAAAAAGGTAAAAGCGAAATTTTTGCTGACCAGATGCGTTCCGATTAAGCTGAAAGCGCCGCCGCTTAACGCCAAAGACGGCGGCGTCGCAATCGAGGAGCTGCAACTGGCGTATGAATCTCTGAAACTGAAAATCGATTAAATGAGGAAAATCAGAAATGCCTGAATCCGTTAAATTAGCAAAAGCCGAGCTTCGACAACTCGATGCCGACTATAAAAACGAAATAAAACCGGAGAATAACGTCAAGGTGCAGTTTAATCCCGAAACGCTCAAGGTCGCTTTTGCCAATCAAATTAAGACGCCTGAAGGCGCGGGCGACCAGCGCGGAACGCCGACGCAGCAATTTGTCGGCGCGGGAACGACCAAGCTGACCTTGCAGTTATGGTTTGACGTAAACGCGCCGCAGGAAGGCGAAGCCGTCAGCGACGTTCGGAAAATGACCGAAAAAATCAGCTATTTCATCACGCCGACCGAAGAGCCTGCCAGCTCGAAAAAATATATTCCGCCCGCCGTTCGGTTCGTCTGGGGTTCGTTTCAATTTGACGGCTTGATGGACGCGCTCGAAGAATCGCTGGAGTTTTTTTCGAGCGAAGGAATTCCGCTCCGGGCGAGTATGTCTCTAAGTCTGTCGCAGCAGAAAATCGACAAATATAAATTCGTCAAAGACGCGCCTTCGAAAACGCCTCTGCCCGGGACGCGCCCGCTGACGAGCGCGCCGAAAGGCTCGACTGTGCAGGGAATGGCGGCGAATCAGGGCAAAAAAGACGATTGGCAGTCGATTGCCGCCGCCAATGGAGTTGAGAATCCGCGACAGTTACAGCCCGGACAGCTTCTCGATATGAATGCCGGAATCGGAATTTCGGGAGGAATTTCCGGCGGAGTTTCCGTTGGAATCGGCGGCGGCGTGCCGCTTATGAACGACGCGGGAGTTCCCGTAAATCTGTCTGCCGAATTTTCATTTGGAACGGAGTAAACAGTTATGCCTGTTGTAATTAACGAATTTGAAGTAATGCCCGAAACGCCTGTTCAAAGAAGCGCGGGAAGCGAAAAATCGGATGAAAAAGGTTCTGCGGAAAAGCCCGAAATGACCGATTACGAAGTAAAACGAATGCTGGAACGCCGCGCCGAAAGGCTCGAAAGAGTTTCGGCGCATTAAAGGAAAAAGATGCCACTTGATTCGACAACCGGACTTAACTCTGCGCGACCGAAGATTTTTATCGGCGGCGAGGAAAATACTTCTCTGGTCGGCGGGCTGAACTATCTTTTGATTACCGAAAAGACAAACGGTCTTTATCGCTGCGAGGCGAAATTCGGCAACTGGGGACCGAAAAACAACTCGACCGATTTTCTTTATTTCGACCGGCAGACGCTCGATTTCGGCAAAGATTTTCAAATAAAAATCGAACGGGACGAGCTTTTTAACGGTAAAATTACGGCGCTCGAAGCCAATTTTCCCGAAGCGCAGTCGCCGGAAATAACGGTTCTTGCCGAAGACGCTCTGCAAAATTTGCGGATGACGCGCCGGACGCGCACTTTCGAAGACGTAACGGACTCGGATATTTTCAACAAAATCGCCGGTGAACACAGCCTGACTGCGAGCATCGACGTTTCCAGCCCGACATATAAAGTCGTGGCGCAGGTAAATCAAAGCGATTTGGCTTTTTTGCGCGAGCGCGCCCGAGCGATTGACGCTGAAGTTTGGATTAAAGATAAAACCTTAAACGTCAAAACGCGTTCAAAGCGCGGTCAGGATAAATTATCGCTCAAACACGGCGCGCAGCTGCGCGAGTTTTGCGTGATGGCGGATTTGGCAAACCAGCGCACGAGCGTCGTCGCCGCCGGTTGGGACGTTTCGGCAAAGGAAGCAGTCAGGCACGAGGCGCAGGCTTCGATTATCAGCAGCGAGCTTGGCAGCGACACGAGCGGCATCAGTATTTTGAAACAAGCCTTCGGCGAGCGCAAGGAATCGATTGTTCACGCCGTTCCGCTCAACAGTCAGGAAGCGCAGTACGCCGCCGAAAGCTTTCTGAAAACGACGGCGCGGCAGTTTGTCGTCGGTCGCGGAATTGCCGAACCGGACGCAAAACTCCGGGTCGGCGCGTTTGTCGAGCTTGACGGTCTGGGAAAACTTTTTAACGGGAAATATTACGTCGCCGAAATCGCCCATATTTTTGATAACGCGAAAGGATTTAGAACCGAATTCAGAGCCGAGCGCACGGGCATCGGACAAACATAAGAACAGAGAAAAATAATGCCGAAAGGAACTGCAATCACAACAGTTACGGAAGAACGCGTCCCGCACGGACTCGGCGGACGCTGGTATGGCGTCTTTCCCGCTTTGGTTACCGACATCAAAGACCCCGACGGACAGGGCAGAGTGAAAATTTCTCTGCCGTGGTCGCCCGACACGAACGGCTCGCGCTACGAAGCGTGGGCGCGTCTGGCGACGATGATGGGCGGGAATAATCGCGGAAGCTGGTTTGTTCCCGACGTGAACGACGAGGTTTTAGTCGCTTTTGAAGCCGGAGACGCGCGCCGCCCGTATGTCGTCGGATGTCTCTGGAACGGCAGCGACAAGCCGCCCGAAAGCATGGACGGCGGCGGAAAAAATTATAAAAAAGTTTTGCGCTCGCGCAACGGCGTAAAAGTTACGCTCGACGACCAGGACGGTCAGGAAAAAATGATTTTGGAAACGCCGGGCGGGCAGAAAATTACTTTGAAAGACGGTCCCGGCGCGGTCGAAATTGTGGACAGCAACGGCAATTCGGTCAAATTGGAAACGAGCGGAATTACGATTACCGCCTCGGCGAAAGTAACTATAAACGCTTCGCAGGTTGCGGTTTCCGCCGGAATGGTTACGGTTGACGCCGGAATGTCGAAATTCAGCGGCGTCGTGCAGTGCGACACGATAATCAGCAACAGCGTTATCAGCGCGTCCTACACGCCGGGCGCGGGCAATATCTGGTGAGAAATTTATGAGAGACACGGTTCAATGGACAACACCTTCGCCTTTGTGGCAAACCGCAATCGGTCAAACATCGGCTGCGCTGCGCCGCGCGGAATTCAGCCGTCCGAGCATTTTGCGCTTTGCGACCGATACTTTTATGGACGATTATGTCGAAATGCTCGCCAACGACCCGAAGCGCCTTGCGCAGTATGTCGCTTTGCCTGAAACGTGGCGCGGCGTTTCTCCGCAGCCCGAACCAATCAAGCTTGCTCCGGCATTTGCGCGAAAGTTGGACCGTTTGAGACTTATTTCCAAAAGAAAAGAGGACAAAAAGAACGGAGTAAATCTTCTGCCCACGCAGTTTACAGCTTTCAGCAATAATTCGGCAAACAGACCGCTCAAACTTTATCAACCGGCGCACCAGCGTTTTTATTTGATTTCGGCGTGTCTCGTCTGCGAGCGTCCGGGCTTGCCCGACAAGGCTTTGAACGGCGACCGCGAAGAAAAAGTTTCGTATGTCATTCGCCGTTTGTTTCCGAAGGGAGCTTTGAATCCCGATGAACCGCTGCCCGCATTGGATTCGACGTGGGAGGAATACGCTTTCGTCGTTAAATCAAAAGAGGGAAAATGGCAGAAAGTCGCAAACAAAACTTCGATAGTTGACGGCGAAGAACGGCAGCCGCTTTTTGCCGTCAGCTTTGATGAAGACGACGGGCGAAGGCGAAAAATCTTCTCCGGCGTGATTCCAGCCGCGAGACGCGAATCGTATATTGCGGCTGAAAGCGCTTCGACCGGCGGCGGTTCGTCCGAAAACGATGCGCCCGATTCACGAACGCTTTTAATGCGCGCGCAGTTTCGCGACCCGTGGAAAAGTTTATTGCAGTCAGCACAGCACACAAATAATGCAATACAAGCCGGTGAAGACGCCGATGACGACCAGCCGGAGGCGGTTAAAGCCGATTTGCGAAACGGCTCGCGCGACGTGATTCAAACATTGTCGTGGCTTGTTTTGCTCGATTTTGCCGATTTTTTGATAAACGAAATGCCGCGAGTCTGGGCTGCGCTCAACAATAATGCCGTTTCGCCCGCCTTGAGCGATGAAGAAGCTGAGCTGAAAGACATAATTACAAACACGGTTTTGAACAGCGTTTTTAATGCCGATGTAGAGCTGGGCGTCGCGGGCAAATTTCTAAAGGGAACGACTTACACAAAAACTCAGGTCAAGCGCTCGCTGAAGGACGCTTTGATAGCTGTCAAAGGAACAAATTCAAGCACCAGCAAACCGTTTGGCGATGATTTGGAAGCAGTAACTATTTCGTATAGCCGCACTTCGCCGGAAATTCAGTATCCGAATTTTTTATTTCCTCTGGCTGACCCGGAATTTAATCTGCAAACCAAACTGGACAACGCAACCGTTCAGATTACACGGACAATTTTCGAGCCGGAAAATTTTGCGGGCGAAGATGCCGTCAACCGGATTGCTCAAAAAATCGAAGCGGCTTTTCCCACCAAATCAGAGGATTTGCCGCCGCAGCCGACGCCGCTCGTGGCGCAAGCGCCGATGGATATGCGCGAAGGCTGGTTTGTGATTCGATGCGTTTATGAACGCCCGCTTTGCGGCGACATCGACCCGCCGGTTTTGAGCGAGCCGACCAAGCCGTTTCAGATAGCCGGATTTTTCGACCCCGACGCTCCGGCGCGCCCGATTCGCATCTCTCTGCCGATTGACCCGACTCCGGCGGGCTTGCGGAAGTTCGACCGGAACACGGCTTTTATGATGTCGGATTTGCTTTGCGGTCAAGTCAACCGCTTCAAGGGAATTACATTCGGCGACCTCGTTCTCTCGGTTTTGCCGTTTCCCTTTCACAAAGGTTTAAGCGTGAAGGATAAAGGCGGCTGTAAAAAGTCGGGAAACATTTCAATCGGGATGATGTGCTCGCTTTCGATTCCGATTATTACGATTTGCGCCTTGATTTTATTGATGATTATCGTCAGCCTGCTCGATTTTATCTTTCGCTGGATGCCGCTTTTTATAATGTGTTTCCCGCTGCCGGGACTGAAATCTAAGAAATGAGTAACGCCGGAAAAATACTTGGAAAAGGAATCAGCTTTCCGCCCAGAATCGGCGCGGACGGGCGCGTCGAATGGTCTGAAGGCGAGACGAACGTGCGCGAATCGATTCGCGTAATTTTGATGACCGAGCTGAACGAACGCCTGCATTTGCCCGAATTCGGCGGCGGTTTGAATCGTTTTTTATTTGAGCCGAACACGACGACGACCCGCCAGCTTATCCGCGACCGAATCACGAAATCGCTGGCTGAATGGGAAGGACGCATCAGCGTCTCGTCGGTCAGCGTCGAGCCGGACGCCGAAGACTCGCAGGCGGCAATCGTGACGATTTATTATAAGCTCGTCGCCACGCAGGTTTCCGAGCGTGTCAGTTTAACCGTAACTTTAGGAAGCACTTAACAGAAATTTGTTGTTTATTAAGGATTAAAAATGCCACTGCAAATTCCAAAAATCGACGACCGCCGCTATCAGGATTTACTTGACGAAGCCGTATCGCGGATTCCCGTTCACAATCCCGAATGGACGAATTTTAATCGAAGCGACCCGGGCGTGACGGTAATCGAGATTTTCGCGTTTATGACGGAAAGCCTGTTGTATCGCGCCAATCTCATTCCCGAACGCAACCGGAAAAAGTTTCTTCAGCTTCTCGGTATTCCGCTCAAATCCGGGACATCGGCGCAGGGCATCGTTTCATTTTTGAACGAGCGCGGATTGCCGCAAACTATTCCGATGCCGTCCGGTATAGAAGTAAGCGCGGGACAAGTTCCGTTTCGAACCGGGCGCGGGCTGGATATTTTGCCGGTCGAAGGAAAGGTTTTTTTCAAGCGCCCGATTACAGCCGAAACGGAAGTTGAAGATTATTACCGCCAGCTTTACGCCTCGTTCGAGGGCGCGCCGCTCGAAGACGATGTCGAGCTTGAGCTTTACGAAACGGCTCTGCTCGACGGTCAGGATGAAAAAGGCGTGTCTTTGGCGGAACAGACGATGGACAATTCCATCTGGATTGCCCTGCTCGCTAAGGAAAACGAAGACGTTGACGAGATTAGAAAAAAAATCGCCAATAAAACTTTGAGTCTCGGCATTGTTCCTTCGCTCGATGAAAACACGCAGGTTTTGCATCCCGGCAGTCAGGAAGCAAACAAGGAAAATTCTTCGTGGCTTTCCTACGAAATACCGAAAATGCCGCCCGACCGCAAGCTTCCGACCGCGCAAAACGAGCGCGTGCCGCAATACAGACCGCTCGACGCGCGCGTAACGATGGACGTTTTGACCAAGCCCGGCGTCGTCGAATTAACGCTTCCGGGCGAAGACGATTTGCATCTCTGGGAAAATCTCGAACCGCTCGAACTCGGCGCGGACGATTTTCCGCCGACGCTCGAAGACACAAAACTGAGCGAGCGCCTGATTACGTGGCTGCGCATCCGCGCGACGGCGACGGCGATTAAATTTCGTTTTCAATGGATTGGCATCAACGCCGTTACGATTACGCAGCGCACACGCGTAACAAACGAAGTTTTGCCGGACGGAACGGGCGAGCCCGACCAGATTGTAAAACTTTCGCGCGCGCCGATTGTGCCGCATTCGATTGAGCTGTCCGTTACCACCGGAACCGAACCGGAAGCGTGGACGGAAATAGACGACCTTCTGGCGGCAGGCTCGGAAGTGGTTTCGCCGGATTTGCGCCAGCCGCCCGGAACGAAAACGGGCAAACCGAAAAATGCGAAAGTTTTTCTCGTAAATGCCGAGGCAGGAGAAATTCGTTTCGGCGACGGCGTTCACGGCGCGCGTCCGCCGCTCGGCGCAAAAATCACCGTTTCTTACGATTACGGCGCGGGAGTCGCCGGAAATGTCGGCGCGGGCGCGATAAACACAAGCCCGTTTCTGCCCGCCGGAGTGAAAGTGGCAAATCCGATTCGCACGTGGGGCGGCGCGGATTCGGAAAATGTTCTCGACGGCGAAAAACAGATAACGCGCTATTTGCAGCACCGCGAGCGGCTCGTTACCGTCTCCGATTTCAAGCTGATTGTGCTCAGAACGCCGGGCGTTTTGATTGGACGCGTGGAGATTATCCCGACGTTTAATCCCGAATTTTCGCCGAATGAGCCGGGCGACGCGCCGGGCGCGGTAACGATTATGGTTATTCCGCGCTATGACCCGCGCCAACCGGACGCGCCCGTTCCCGACAGATTATTTTTAGATACGATTTGCAATTATGTGGACGAGCGCCGCCTTGTTACGACCGAAATTTTCATGCGCGGACCTGTCTACAAACAGATTTGGATTTCGGTTGGGATTAATGTCGTCGGGGAAAAATCTGTTTCCGAAGTCCGTGAAGCCGTCAAAAAAGCTCTGCTCGATTTTCTCGCGCCGCTTAATCCGGCGATTGCCGATTCGCTGGTCGAACAAAGCGAGGATGTCGAAAACGGCTGGCGGCTTCGCAAACCCGTTACGGCGAAGGAATTACTGGCGATTGCCAGCCGCGTTTCGGGCGTAATGTTCGTCAACGATGTTTTGCTGGCGGAAGGAAATAACACGTCTGACGAGCAGGTAACGATGAACGGGCTGGAATTGCCGCGCGTGATGGGAATTTCCGTTTCTATCGGCGACGCGCTTCCGCTTTCGCAATTACGCGGCACGACGACCGGAACAGGCGGAACCGGAACAGGCGGCACAGGAACAGGAACAGGAACAGGAACAAAACGGCGGGTTATTCCGATTCCGATTGTTCCCGACGAATGTTGAGATTATGGATGTCAACAATACAAAATTTCATCTTTTACTGACCCAAGCTGATTGGGGAAGATGCACATTGGCGCAGAGCGGTGAGCTTCTGGGTAAAATGTGGCAAAGCGAAAGTGAAGGTCACACATTTCCCGACCAGCAATTTGACTGGAACGAGGAAACCGGCGAAATCACTTTGCAGCCGCGCCTGTTTAAATTTACAGCTTCGCCGAAAGATGAAAAGCCGAACCTGATTAACCGGCGCGGCGCGGCGCGCGACCGTTACGGCAACTGGTATTGGATTGACGAAACGGGGTTGAAAATCAAGATTTTATCCGCCGGTTCGAAAACGGTTTCGGATTATTATCCGGTTACGGCGGGAAACTGCGCGCAGGAAACGCAGAGCGATTTTCAGCCGGTTGAACAAAGCGTACCGCAAACGCCTTCGACGCTTCAAGGGCTTGCCATAACGATTGATAATTACATGATTGTCGGGACGCTCGAACCAAAAGGCTTGTTGATTTTCGATTTGTTTTCAGTCGGTGAGCCGCGCCGGATTCTGTGGCGCGACGACGTTGATTTCGCTCCTTTCGACATAACCGCGCGGCGTTCCGGCGGCGCATTCGTCCTCGACCGCAAAAATCATCGTTACTGGACGCTCGATAAAAATTTTAATGCCGTCGGCGAAAAAAATCTGAAAGCCGAAGAAACAGACGACGTTTTTCAGCCGCTCGATAAACTGGAAAAACGCAAGCACAGCGAAAATCTTCCCGCCGAAAAGGTTTTCTCGGAACTGCCGTGGGACGAAGACCCGATTTCGATTGAAGCGCTGCCGGACGATACGGTTTTGATTCTCAATCTTCCGCAGGACGAGGATTTTTCGATTATTCATCGCTATTACCGGGAGCAAAAACTGGATGAATTGACGACCGCTTCGATTTCATCCGAGGTTCAGGAAGACGAAGACGATTTGCTTTTGTCGCCGCCGAAAAAGTTTCGCCTGCGCGGATATGACATCGCTTTTGTCGATGCTCAGGGAGAAGAAACACAAGACCGGCTTTATATCGTTACCGAAGAAGGCAATCAGGCTTTTGCGTTCAGATTGGTTTGCAAAGACGAGCTGCCCGTTTCTCCTGCGCTCGATTTACCGCCGTGTGTCGTCGGCAAAAATTTTGAGCTTCAGCCGGTTACGGAATATTTTCCGATGCGTCTCTTCGGCGGCAAAGGTTTTACGACCGCCGACGGGCAGGTCTATTTTGATTTGGGCGAGCGCTGGCTGCCGCTCGTCAGGCAGAGACGCCCGCTTTATGTTACTGCCGGAACGCTTGAAACTTCTGTTTTTGACGGCAAGGAAACAGATTGCGTTTGGCATCGCCTGATGCTCGACGGCTGTATTTCAGCGGGAACAAAAATTGAAATTTACAGCCGCGCCGCCCGCACGAAAAGCGATTTGGAGCAAACCGCGTGGCAGGCTGAACCGAAGCTTTACCTGCGCGGAAACGGTTCGGAACAGCCTTTCGTCAGCAGCGTCGTCTCGAAGGAAAAAGGAAAAGGAACGTGGGAGCTTTTATTCCAGCGAGCCAAAGGGCGTTATTTGCAGCTCAAGCTCGTGTTTTCGGGAAACGGGCAGCGAACGCCGCGAATTTCAGCGATGCGTCTTTATTATCCGCGTTTCTCTTACCTGGATAATTATCTGCCTTCGGTTTATCGCGAAGACGCGCAGTCGGCTTTTTTCCTCGACCGTTTTCTGGCAAATTTTGAAGGTTTTTACACGACGATTGAAGACAAAATCGCCGCCGTGCAGATGCTGTTCGATGTCAGAAGCGCGCCGCCCGACGCGCTTGACTGGCTGGCAAACTGGTTCGGCGTCGCTCTCGACCCGGCGTGGAAAGAGGAAAAAAGACGCCTTTTTATCAGCCACGCGGTCGATTTTTTCCAATATCGCGGAACGGTGCGCGGAATTCGAATAGCTTTGCGTCTGGTTCTCGATTCGTGCGCCGACGAGAGTATTTTCGATACGCAAACGACTGAAGAAAAAGTCCGCGACCCGATTCGGATTGTCGAAAAATTTCTGACGCGGCGCACGCCCGAAATTATTCCGGCGGATTCTGCCGAAGAACAAAATCTTCCGCGAATTACGCAGGAAACTTCGCGTTGGACGCCCAAACAGGGCGCGGACGTACTGCATCAGCGCTACCGGGCAAAATTCGAGAATGATACAAAAAGGACGTTTCCGCTGATAAGACCGACCGATGCGGAAGAAGCGGCAATCTGGGAAAGCTTCGCGCTCGAAACGCTCGGTTTTGTGCCGTCAAAGACCGCCGCCAGCGAGCGACAAAACCGGCAGACCTTTTTGCGCGGCAAATATCTGAATGACATCGAGGATTTAAACGACGCCTACAACACCGATTATGGAAATTTCGAAGAAATCTTTCTGCCGCACGGGACGGAAACAAACGCCGCGCAACAATTAGCAGACTGGCAGGATTTTCTCGCTCTGGCGACGGATTCGAGCCGCAATCGCAAGCTCTGGCAGGATTTTCTGGCACGACGTTACCGGCGAATCGGGCAACTGAATAATTTTTACGGGACAAAATGGAGTTCCTTTGAAACGGTTTCGCTTTTCGACGAGCTGCCGAACGTTATTAAAGCGCTCGGCGATTGGTATCAGTTTGAAAGCGCGGTTCTGGCGATGCACCGGACGGCACATCGTTTCACGGTTTTGATACCGGCGCACCTGAGCGGTGAAAAGCCCGAAACGCCCGAAGAGCAAAACCGGAAGCTGGAGCTTGTGCGTCGCGTCGTCGATTTGGAAAAGCCCGCTCACACGATTTGCGATTATCGATATTACTGGAATTTGTTTCGTCTTGAAGAAGTGCGTTTGGGAATGGATACTTTGCTCGGTCTGGGAAGCCGCGACCCGCTGCTTAATCCGTCATTGGTGATTGGAGAAGGTTATGTGGGCGAAAGTCGTCTCGGTCTGCCGCAGCCGGAGAAATATTCTTCCCGTTATGTTTTGGGAACTGAAGATTTAAAAAAAGAAAAAAAGAAAAAGGATGAAGAGCTATGAGTTGTTTTTCGACAATGTCAACCGTAACCGCAGCCAGCGAGTTTGATTTAACCAAACATGTTAATTACACAGCCGGGATGATTCTGGGCGTCGATGATTTCACGCAGGAATTTGCCTACCTGTCGGGACGCGACCGCTGGATGGCGCGTGAAGCGCTCGGCTACGGAACCGTTTCCGGTCTTCGTGTCCGGGTTGAAAGCGGTGAAACCGAGCCTCGCGTGATGGTTGAGCCGGGCGTTGCAATCAGCCCGCGCGGTCAGCTTATCTGCGTTCCGACGGCGCAGTGCGCTTATTTGAATCAATGGCTTGCGGCGGCAAAGCCCGAAGAATTAAGCGAATGGCTGCAACCCGTTGACGGCAGCCCGCCGATTATAACCTCGCCGCCGGGCGGCAAGGAACTTACGCTTTACGTGGTGCTTTGTTACCGCGAATGTTTGACCGACAACGCGCCGATTCCGGGCGAGCCTTGCCGCAACGAGAACGAGCTGATGGCAGCTTCGCGCGTCAAGGACGATTATTCGCTCGAACTCAGGTTTGAAGCGCCGAAACAGCCCGAAGAGGACGCCGTTCGCCGCTATTCCGATTTTCTGAGACAAATTCCAATCAGCGACGACGCTTCTTCGACGCCGATTGATGACTTTTTAGACGCGATTCGCGATGAATTTCTGTCCACGGATTCGCCGGTCGTCTCGCCGCCGGTAAATCTGAACATTCATCCCGCAGACGTTTCCGAATATATGCGGCTGGCGTTTCGTTTATGGACGACGGAACTCAGAAACGTTTTGAGCGAAAAAGAAACCGGCTGCGCGGTGGAAATGACCGGAGGCGGAAAGCTCGACGACTGCATTTTGCTGGCGGAATTGCGTGTGCCATTAACATCTTTTCCTCCGAACTGGAAGGTGAGCGATGATGAAGAAATCGAGCTTATCGAAGATAATCGCCCGTTTCTGCTGCATTTGAGGATGTTGCAGGAATGGATGCTGAACGAGCCGAACGACCACGGAGACCTAACCGGACTCGAAGACGACGACCACCCGCAGTATCTTTTGATAAACGGCAGCCGCGCGATGACCGGAAGCTTAAAGATGGGCGGCAAGCAAATTATAAATTTAGCCAGAGGAACCTCAAAAGGTCATGCGGTAAATTTTGAACAGGCAATCAAGGTAGACGACCCTGCGGGCGGCGATTTGACCGGAAAATATCCGGATCCGACGATTGCCAAATTGCAGGGAAAAGAACTCTCCGCCGGTGCGCCCGCGGAAGGACAAATATTATTTTTTAGAACCGGCAAATGGATTACCGCCAAACCCATAACCGACCATGATGAATTGGCGGGACTCGGAGACGACGACCATAAACAATATCTTCCGCTAACCGGCATCCGCCCGATGACCGGAGATTTGAAGATGGGCGGCAAGCAAATCACGAATTTAGCCGCCGGAACGGCAAACGGTCAGGCGGTAAATTTCGAGCAGACAGTGAAAGTGGGCGACGCGGCGGGCGGAGATTTGGGCGGAACTTATCCGAACCCGACACTTGCCAAACTTTTGGGCAAAGCGCTCGGAGCAACGCCGCCGACTGACGGGCAGACTTTAATCTTTAAAGGAGGCAGTTGGATTGCCGAAACTCCCGCACAGGCAGTCAAAGTCGGAGATGCGGCGGGCGGAGATTTATCGGGAACATATCCGAATCCGACGCTGGCTAAATTAATGGGCAAAACGCTCGGGGCTGCGCCGACAATCGATGGTCAGGTGCTGACTTTCAAAGGCGGCAATTGGGTTGCCGAAGCGCCTGCGTCGGGCGGCGTGACCGACCACTCTGCTTTGACCGGGCTCGCCAACGACGACCACAAGCAATATCTTGCGCTCACGGGCAGCCGCGCGATGACTGGAATCCTAAAGCTCGGCAACAATAAAATCACCGGTTTAGCTGCCGGAACCGTAGCCACCGACGCCGTTAATTTAGGTCAGGTTCTGCAAAGCTCCGCTGTGGCGGGCGGCGATTTGTCAGGAACTTTTGCGAACCTGTCAATCGTCAGATTGCAGGGAAAATCAGTCAGCGCAGCCGCGCCGAATGTTAATGACGCACTCGTTTGGAACGGCACGAACTGGGTGCCGAAGCCGCAAACGGCGCAGGCGCAAGTTATTAGCGTCCTGCCGATAGCGACGGTAACGAGACGCGATAACAATTTCTTCGAAATCTGGTTCAATGTCGATGTGCCCGAGAATTTGGTAACGATGGAAAAATTCCCCGACGGCGATGAGACGCGCATAATCGTCGAAGGTGAAACCGACCTCGCGCCGAATTTTCTGAGTCCGATTCCGATTAAAGCGACCAGCACCAATATCAGAAATGTCGTTCAGGTTTCTCTGCAAAAGCCGGAAATGGCTTATATGCGCTTTAAGTTTATGCTCGGCTTGATAAAGGTAGTTGTTGAAGGAACGCCCGGCGTAACGACTTTGCAGGCATACGCCAACAAAAATTCCATAAGGTTTCTCGGCAGCGAGAAGGAAGACTCGGCGACGGTTTTTGTTCGCGTAGAAGGAGCAGGAACACAATTTAAGTAATATTACAAGTTTTAAGAAGAATGTGGAGTAAGAGAGATGAGCATAAAACTTAAGCAGCCGATTATTAACGGCAGTCTGCGCGCAACCAATTTTTTTAACGGGCGGCTCGTAACCGGCGCGGATATGACGCGCGAGCAAACTTCCCGGCGAGAAGCTGTCTGGCGCGCCGGACGCGCGGCGGGCGAGGGAATAGTTTACGGCTTGGAAGTAGAAAAGGATAAAGACGCGGGCGTCAATCCGATTGTTACCGTCAGCAAAGGTTTAGCCGTCAATCGATGCGGGCAGGCTTTGTATCTGTCGGACGATACGAGCGTTGATTTGCTTCAAAGATTCGGAACGGTTGACCAGCCTTCGACGATTTTCGGAGACTGCCAGCCGCTTCAGGTCGGCACATACGCCGCCGGTTTCGGCTTTTATCTGCTCGTCCTGTCGCCTGCCGAAACAAACGAAGGAAGCGCGCCGACCAGCGGACTCAAAAATGCTTTGGCTACCTGCAACACGAATGTAATTCTTGAAACCGCGCAGTTTAATCTTCTTCCGATTGACCCGTTTTTGAAAAACGATACTCTGCCGGGCGATAAGCTCAAGTTAAGAAATTATCTCGCCTACAGATGTTTCGGCGCGTCAAAATCATCGGATTTGTTCAAAAATCCGCTCGGTTTTCCGCTCGATTCCTACGGGCTTCTGGACGAAATGAGAAGCAGCTCGCTCGCCGACAGCGACGTGCCTTTGGCAGTTATTAACTGGACTTCGAAAGGTGTGGAATTTGTCGAAACGTGGGCGGTCAGGCGGCGCGTAACCAGAAGAGACGCCGATAAAAACTGGACGCAGTTGGTCAAAGACCGCCGCCGGAGCGAAGCCGAAGCGATGATGATGCAGTTTGCCGAGCAAATCAAAAATCTGGAGACTGCCGGAACGAATTTATCGACGATTGCGGCAACGCAGTATTTTCGCTACCTGCCGCCCGCCGGACTTTTGCCGGTTGTGAACGGCGCGCAGACGGGCTTTAATCCCGCTACTTTTTTCGGCTCGAAAGGCTCAAGCATCGCGACAATCGACGGCGACCTTTTGCCCGTATTACTGGAACTGGCGCTTTCTCACGAGCCGATTGATTTGAACGGCAGCAAAACTATTCAGCTTTATTATGTGAAAGAAAACATCGGCGCTGCCGGAACGCAGAACATCCGAAAATCTCTGGTTTTTGCGCGGCACAGCCTGCCTTATATGGGACAATACGTTCCCACACAGCAAATTTTCACCTTCTCGCCGATTTTGCTGCCTCTGCCGGACGAAAACACTTTCCGTTGGTTTATTAACTTTAACCAGGCGACCATTCCGCCTTTTCTTGATGAGACGCCCAAACCTATCAAAGGCAGCATGATTGTCCAGCTGCCCGACGGCGCGGTAATAAAAGCTATTTTTGTCAGGGGTTTAACAGGCGATTTAACGCCGAAAGCTTTTACCATAACTCTCGAATCTCAGAAACTCGACAACAAACTGTCGAACGTCAAGATAGTTTCGGCGAATTTATCCAAGATAAACACGGAAAAATTCTCGCAAAAAGTAAATGTCCCAAGTCTGGTCAAGGTTGATAATTCAACGAATCAATATGTAATTTCGGCGGAATGGCAAAACAGCGTCGGCGACCAGCAATCATTCAGAGTTCCGGGAGGCAACCAACAGCAAGTGGCAATGGTTGAAATACATTCTATCCAGATTATTTGCGAGATTTGATTTTACTTCGGGAAAATGGACGTTTGGCGGCAAAAAACATCAATAGTTTCAAAACTGCGAGTTAAAGGCGAGAAGCTCGATACGGTCGCCACGCGCCTGTATTTTGAAAGATTATTCGGCGCGGATAACTTTCTTTCCCAGGGTTTGCCGCCGAAAGCCATTGTCGGCATAAGGAAGCTGCGCGACCCGTCGCCGCGCACTCTGCGTTTAACTCGCTCCAATTTAGCCGATTCGGACGCGTGGCGAAATTCTGTAACGCGGGAAATCGAAAAACTTTATCGAAGCGCCTTCCGACCGGTTCGCGAAATGGTTCCGGCACAGGCGCAAAGCGTCGTTTTTGCCGACAATTCAGAGCTTCTGGCTTGTCTGGCGCGCGATTGGAGCGAAGGCTTATTAGCCGAAAACTGGTGGTGGCGAAGTCTTTTTCCAAATTTACAACAGGCTCAGACAATCGCCCGAATCTGGATTGAATCGGCGGAATTTGCCCCGTTTGCTCTGCAAATTTTGGCAAAACAGGCAAAAGCCGTCAGGTTCGCGACCAAATTACAGCCAAACGAAATTTCCGGTCTTCTGCGGCAGATAATCACGGTTTTCGGTTTGGACAAACTGCAAACGATTTTGTTTGAATCGTTTGCGGTGAGCGAGAAATTCGCTGCTTCGCCGCCGGAAAAGTTAATCGAAAAGAAAAAAAAATCGCCCCGGGCTTTTTTTTTCGCTTCGTCTCAAACGCGCGCTCCGTGGTCTGAATTTGTGCCGGAAACGCGGCATCCGGGTTTAAGCTTCGAACAGCAAAGCCTGCTCGGAATCGGGCTGATGCTGGCTCGCGTGCCGCGCATTGCCCGCTCGTCCGAATTTGCGCGGCAGGTGAAAATATTCCGGGCTGAATTTGAAATCAGCCGGACGACGGCGCAAAGCAAACATAAAATCCTGAAAGCAAAGAAAAAACGAGAAATAAAGAAGTCTCCTCCCTTGCAGAAAAAATCTAAATCCGCGCCGGTTTTACCCGAATCCGAAATCGAAGCGCGGAAATCTTCCGAAAAAAAAACGGTTAGAATCTTTGAAGATTCGCCAAAATCCGTCGAAAAAACCGCTGAACCTTTTGATTCTTCCGGCGATTTGAAATCTGAAGTTTTTTTCCCGTCTGAAAAAGTCAGAGAAAAATCAAAAAAGCCGGTTTTTGAAGATTCTCCGTCTGAAAAAACATTCGACCGTCAGGAAAGCGCGAAAGAAACAAAATCTCCGCGGGCTGAAAAACCTGTAATTCCCAAAAGTGCTTCTCCGAAAGCCGTCAAAGAAACGAAATTTGAATTTGTTGAAGAAACGGACTTCGAGCTTCTTGTCGAAACGCGCTTCGGAGGAGTTTTTTATCTCTTGAATCTCGGCTTATATTTGAATCTTTACCGTGATTTTACCGAATCGGGAGAAGCGGAAATTGATTTGAATATCTGGGATTTTGTCGCGCTTCTGGGGCTTAAATTTCTGGGACGAAAAATCAAAAAAGACCCCGTCTGGAAACTTTTAGAATGGCTTGCCGGACGCGAAAACGAAAAAGAACTGGGACAGGGCTTTACCGCGCCGGACGCGTGGCGAATTTCGCCCGAATGGCTGAAAACTTTTCAAACCGACCAAAAATGGCTTTGGATAAATAACGATAAACGTTTAATCGTGCGTCATCCGGCGGGATTCTGCGTCCTTGACGTTCCGTTGCCTAAAGATGCGAAAACTCAGATGGAAAACGAGTTGAAATTTTACCAAAAAGACTTTTCCGAGCTTGCGGAGAGCGATTTAGAGAATTTTCCCAAACATCTTCCGCCGCCGGAAAATTGGTTGAAAAATCTGGCTGAATACGCGCAGGCGCGTTTATTGCAGGCGTTAAATCTTGAGACACAGGCACAAATCAACGCGATTTTATTTGAGCGGCGGGCAAAAATTACCGTAACCGCAACGCATCTGGACGTAACTTTTAGTCTTGCCGATTTGCCGTTTGAAGTCAGGCTTTCGGGGCTTGACCGCAATCCGAGCTGGATTCCGGCGGTCGGAAAATTTGTTAATTTTCAATTTATTTAAAAGAAATGTTGACTGTTAAAAATCAAAATAGAAATGCGGAAAATTTCGGTTCGGAGATAAGCGATTCTATTTTAAAATCTTCACAAAGCGAGCCTTTCAAAGATGTTCCGGCAACGCCTGCCGGGCATTTCGATTTGTTTTTTCTGGCGGCGACGGCTTGTTTAACGCGTCGCGCGTCGCGCGCTTTCGGCACTCGCACGGCGACATTTGAGACATTTCCCTTTTTGCAATCTTACGACGAGCGGCTTGCCGGACGCGAGCCGGACGATTTGCCGGATGAAAAAGCCGATGAATGGTGGGAAAAAGCTTTGTTCGATTGGGAAAAAAAATGCGGAGCGCACTTGCCTCTGCGCGAGCTGCGGAAAAAGTTCGGGCTTGCGCATTCTTCCCTGATTTTATTGATAACAATCGGACTGGTCGAAGAAGATTCGCGTTTCGGTGCGGTTTTCGAATCGCTGAACGAATTTTCCGACGATAAACGCCTGACATTCGGGATGCTGAACGGCTGGCAGCGCGAGGAAAATAAAGGCGTTTCGGCTCATTCGGCGGTTTACGAATTATACGATTTGGGTTTGGTCGGATTCGGCAACGCGGAAAATCCGCGCTCCGAATGGACTTTGCAGATTTCGACCCTGCTCTGGGACGTTTTGCGCGGCGAAAAACAGTTTGGCTCGGGTAGTTGGGTAAAATATACCGCTCCGGCAGAATTGCTTCCGCTTGAAAATTTGATTCTTCCAGATGCTTTGCGGGAGCGGCTCGCTTTATTGCCGAAAATTATCGAGCGCGGCGATGTTCAGTCGATTATTGTTCGCGGCGCGCATCGAAACAGCCGGAAAACGATTCTCGGAGCTTTGGCTCATTCGCTCGATTTGGGTTTGCTGGAAGTCAAAAAAAACGAAATTAAAGATGACGAGAACTGGAAAATGACAGGAACGCTCGCGGTTCTGCTCAAAGCGATGCCGGTTTATAGTCTTGATGTCGCGCCGAGCGACACAGTCGAATTTCCGCCGATTTCGTCTTCGGTCAAGGCGCTCGGCATTACGCTCGGCAAACAGGGCGGCATCGGCGGCGCGGCGACGGAAAAAGCCGTTACTTTAACAATTAATCTGCCCGAAGAACACGAGCGGCGGGCGCATTGGCAAAGCTGTCTGGGAAGAAATGAAACCGACGAAATTGACGAAATCAGCGAGCGTTTCCGGCTTTCGAGCGGCAACATTCGCCGCGCCGGCAAGCTCGCAAAATCCTACGCCGTTCTGGCAAATCGAAAGAAGATTACGCTCGCCGACGTTCAGCAGGCGACGCGGGCTTTAAATCGGCAGGCGCTCGACACGCTGGCGATTTATCTCGAACCGCTCGATGCGAGTTGGAGTTTTTTAGCTGTCAGAGAAGAAACGATAAGCGACTTGCGCCAGTTGGAGGAACGCTGCCGGATTCGTGAAAATCTGAGAAAACACGTCGGTCTGAGCCTGCGCGGGCAGCTTCAGGCAGGCGTTCGCGCTCTTTTCAGCGGCACGAGCGGCACGGGCAAAACATATGCGGCGCGCCTGCTTGCCGCCGTTTTGCAAAAAGACGTTTACCGGCTCGACCTTTCAACAGTCGTCAACAAATATATCGGCGAAACTGAAAAAAATCTCTCCCGCGTTTTCGCGCTTGTCGAGGAGCTTGACGTTATTTTGCTGCTTGACGAAGGCGACGCGCTGCTCACACAGCGCACAAACGTCGGCAGCGCAAACGACCGTTATGCCAATCTCGAAACAAATTACCTGCTGCAAAGGCTCGAATCTTTTGAAGGAATACTGATTATCACGACCAATGCCAACGACCGCATCGATTCGGCTTTTCAGCGCCGGATGGACACGGTGGTTGATTTTGTCGCGCCCGAAGTGCCGGAACGTATGCACATCTGGCAGCTTCATCTGCCTGAAAACATGGCGGTTGCGCCGAGCCGGATGCAGGAGATAATTCAACGCTGCGAGCTGACCGGAGGACAAATCCGCAACATCTCGCTTCACGCCGCATCGCTTGCGCTCAGTGAAAAAACTTCTCTGAATAGCGCGCATCTCGAAGCCGCCGTGCGTCGTGAATATCGCAAAATCGGGGCAATCTGTCCCTTGCGTGGAAATGTCGAATCGAATTCGAATGTTGATAGATGGTAAAAAATAATGCCTGTCGCCGTCCGCACAAAACGCTTTGTTATCAAGCCCGCCAATCCGCAGGCTGACCCGCGTTTTAAAAGCGTCAAGGACAAAGTCGGGCAAAAAGCGACGCAGCTAAAAAAACATCCGCCCGCCAAACAGAAAGCAAACGAAGCCGCCAAAGCCGCGAAAGGTCCGCCGAACGAAAAAGCCGCCGGAGCCAAGTCAAACCAGGTTGACGCTCTGAAAGATACAAAGGCGGAAGCCCCGCCGCCGGATAGCTTTCTAACGGTTTTACGCGCCGAAATCGAAAAAGTAATGCCCGCAAACATCGAGGATGCAGGCAATTTTATGGACGGCGGCGCGGAAGGCGAGATGAAAGGCGCGGTCGGCGGCAATGTCAAAGACCAGAAGGAAACGGCTTCGGGCGATTTGCAAAAGACTTCCGACAAGCCGCCGAATGAAGGCGGAGTTCCGACTAAACCGGTCGAAGCCGTTCCGCCCGACCCGAATGTTCCGGTTTCGCCGGTTAATGGCGCCGCAGGAATGCCCGCGCCGAAACCCGACGCGGAAATCACCGAAAAACAAACGAAAGCCGATGCTCAAACGGCGATGAAGGAAAACCGGCTTGAGGGAAAAAGGCTCGAAAACAAAGATTCGCGTTTTGAAACCGTCAAATCCGAGAAAGGCAATGTCGATAAGGTTGCCGACGCTTCGCCGAATAAATATCGCGACGGCGAAAAGCAAACTTTAGGCAAAGCCGGCGCTCAGGCAAACGTAAACGCCAAAACCGGAATGACCGCTCTGACTTCGGTTAAAAACAAATCGAAATCAGCCGTCCAATCGCGTCAGGACGCGCAAAAACAAAAAGACGAAGCCCGCCGCAAAGCCGTAACCGACCGCATCGAGGCGATTTATAACGAAACGAAAATTAAGGTCGATAACAATCTCAATTCACTCGAACGCGACGTGATGGCGATTTTCGACCCGGGCTGTTCATCGGCAATCGCTTCGTTTAAATCCAATACGAACCGCGACATTGATAAATTTTACGATGAGCGTTACAGCGGCGTCGGCGGAAAACTGGATTGGATTGCCGATAAGTTTAAAGACACGCCGCCTCGCGTCAAACAAATCATTCAGGAAAATTTGAAGAGTTTTACCGCTTCGATGGATGCGCTGGCGGTGCGCGTCGCCGGATTGGTCGACAAACGTTTGAACAAGGCGAAAACCGATATTGACGGCGGACAGGCGAAAATAAAGGCGTTTGTGGCAAGTTTGCCGAAGGATTTGAAAGCCGTCGGGCAGGAAGCCGAAAAAGCGATGGATTCGCGCTTTAACGAAATGCGCGACGGCGTCGAATCGAAGAAAAACGATTTGGCGCAGAAGCTGGCGCAGAAATACAAGGAAGCGCACGATTCGGCAAACGAGCTCGCCAAGAAGATTGAAGAAGAAAACAAGGGCGCGTTTAAGAAACTTGCCGACGCAATCGGCGAAGTCATTAAGATTATCCTCGAATTCAAGGACAAACTTATGGCTTTGCTCAGAAAAGCCGCCGATGCGATTGAGTTGATTCTCGACGACCCGATTGGCTTTTTAGGAAATTTAATCGCCGCCGTCAAAGCAGGCGTCAACCAGTTTGTCGGAAATATCTGGACGCACCTAAAAGCCGGATTTATGAAATGGCTGTTCGGCGCGCTGGGTGATGCCGGAATCGAGATTCCATCCGATTTATCGCTCGTTTCGATTTTCAAGCTCGTGATGGGCGTTCTCGGCATAACTTACGCCAAAATGCGCGCGAAAGCCGTTAAGCTTTTAGGTCCGACTGCCGTTGCCGTCATCGAAAAATTAATCGAATACGTCTCAGACTTAATCACGGGCGGTCCGGCGAAGCTTTGGGAACACGTTAAAGCGGACATCGGCGACCTGTATGCAATGGTCATCGACGCGATTCAAAGCTGGCTGATTGACACGGTTATCAAACAGGCGTCGATTAAATTGCTGTCGTTCTTCAATCCGGCGGGCGCGTTCGTGCAGGCTGTCATAGCGATTTACAACACGGTGGTTTTCATCATCGAAAACGCCTCGAAGATTATGGCGTTTGTCGAAGCCGTGATTAATTCGGTTTCGTCAATCGCGCAGGGCGCAATCGGCGCGGCGGCAAATTGGATTGAACAGGCATTGGCAAATACTATTCCGCTTGTCATCGGATTTCTGGCGCGTTTGATTGGTCTCGGCGGCATCAGCAAAAAAGTCAAGGAATTTATCACAAAGGTTCAAACGAAAGTTGACCAGGCGATTGACAAGGCGATTGCAAAAGTCGTGTCGGTAGTCAAAAAGCTCTTTGGCAAGCTGACAGGAAAAGAGAAAAAAGCGCGAACGGAAGACGAGAAAAAGGCGGACGTTAAAAAGGCTGCGAGCGAAGCCAAGTCTGCGTCGTCAACTAAGCAAAGCTGGATAAAAACCAAGATGAAGCTTTCTCAAATCAAGAAGAAATACGATTTGACGAGCTTGAAAATTAAAGGAAAGGGCGCGAAGCTTTCGATTACGGCAAGCATCAATCCCGATGCGACCGTCGATGTCGACGCGCCGAAAGGAGATGCTAAACAAAATGTCGCTGAAGCTCAAACTACGGCAGGCGAAGTAAAGACCACCGCGCAGCAGGGTAAAAGCATAGTCGGAACTCTTCCGCCGACCGGCAAACCTTTGTCTGCTTCCGATAAACACGAGGTAAAAAGAACTCAGGAATCCGCCGCGCGACCCAATACGATTACTTTTCCGACCAAAGAAGAAATCCAGGGCATAGACGCCGCGCATTTGGTTGGAACAACGCAAATACCAACTCCCGCCGCCATATCTGAAACGACACTGGAGCTTGTAGAAATTAAAAAAGGAGAGAGGTCAATTAAAATTTTCGACCCTAAATCTTCCAAAAAAGGCTCGAATGTTGTAGTTCCCTCGATAGATATAGGGGCAGCTAAAAAGCAGGAGGGTTTTACGGTGCACGTGGCGGAGTCTCTTAAAAAGGATCCGAAAGTCGCGGCTGGAATTGCGGGAGGCGCAATATTAAAGCAAACCAGAATAGAAACGGATAAGGCAGGAAAAGAAACAAAACGCAGAGACGTTAAGCTGGATAACAAATTATCGGCTTTAGTTAGTCATCTTTCCGAAAAAATTGCAAAAATGTATGGGGCGATTGATAAATCCAATCTTGACCCGACGGTTAAAGCCGACGTAAAGCAATTAATAGGCGATATAAGTTCAGGCAAGGGCGGAACCTTGAAAGCTGTTCTTGACATAGAAAGAGGCGCGACGATAAGCGAAGGCGAACGCGCGATTGCCGTTCAATTATTAAACGCTTCTTTCGACCGTTTGATGACCGGGGTTGAAGATGTTAAAACCAAACTGGTTATAGTTCTTCGCAGGGTGGATGAGAAAGGAGAAAATGTCGATGAAACGTTATGAAACCTGAGACATATTTAACAAAACTTCGAAAACGGTATTTAATGAATTTTCCAAACGGCAGTACTCAGCCGCCGGATAATGTGGGTGAGTTTTTAGACCTGACGGTAATGAAACTTTTATTGGGCGAGGATATTACGTCCTGCAAAGAATGGCTCGAAAAGTATCAAACGCGCGCTCCTATAACGGGCAGACCTGAAACAGAATTTTTCAGACTAACCAGACTCGCCGCTGTTGAAGAGCTATTTAAGGAAAGCGGCAAGGTTAATGCTCAAAAAGCCTTCGAATTATTGCCGGTTGTTGCCGGCGAGTATATGTTTGACTCAGTTGCTGCGCTGATTCTTCAAAAAGCGGTGAGTTTATCGATGCTTTTGGAAAATGACGAAGCGACAAAGCATTGGCGAAAAAAGCGTCTTGAAATGCCGGTGTTTGAAAACTGGGAAACATCTTCATTTGAACTTTTGTATTTATCGAGTGATTTGGCGCAAGCGGACAAGTTCGAATCCAAAGTTACCGCCGTCTCCCGCGTTTGCGTCTCCACGTTCGAATTGCGGTCGCTGGATTCGATAGCTCCTTTGGTATTATCTTTAGCCGCGTATTGTCATAAAAAAGATAAAAACCTTGCAGACGCCTTAAAGGGACGGGTTATTGAATTGGAACAAGACGTTTTTTCCGATTCGTCTCCGAAAATTGAGATTGATAATCAACAACTTAAATATAAAACCATAGATGACGAACCTGTATTGCAAATTGCGGCTTCCGCCCGGGGAAACGGAAATTTATCAACGGGAAGTTATGAAATAGAACCGTTTACCACCCGGCTCGCGCCTACTTTAGTCAAAGAATATAAACGGGCGGAAAAAAATCAGGCGGTAAAAGCGACATTAAATAATGAGGACGGACTAATCGAGTGTTATCTAAAACTGGATTCAGGCGTAGATATGAGCAGTGATGAAATTTCAAATCTCGAACGAAGGATGAAAGTCGGTTTTGAATGGGCGTCCTGTTTAACCAAAGAAATAAAAGCGAAAATCACTTTGAACGTAAAATAGAATTTCCATAATTGGCGAATTAACCAGCAGGTATGAAATCTCTTGCGTCCTTTCAAAATCTTCATCAAAATTCTTCAATCGTCGTCTGCGGCTGCGGCGAGTCGCTGAACGATTTCGCCGAGCCGGAGCGTTTTGTTACAATCGGCGTCAACGATGTCGGGCGAAAGTTTCAGCCGGATTATTTAGTCGTCGTCAATCCGCGCCACCAATTTTCGGGCGACCGTTTTCGTTATGTCGAAACTTCGCGGGCGAAATATCTCTTTACGCAGCTTGATTTGCCCGTCAAGCATCCGAACGTCGTTAAATTCAAGCTCGGTCAGACCGGCGGAATTGATTTTTCCAATCCGAATGTCCTGAATTACACGAACAATTCGCCGTACATAGCGCTTTGTCTGGCGATTCAGATGGGCGCGAAACGCGTCGGGCTGATTGGCGTCGATTTTACCGACAATCACTTTTTTTCCAAAACCGGAAAACATCCGCTCGCGCCGCAATTTGAAAAGATAAATGAACAATACAGGTGTTTGGCGAAAGCCGCAAAAGCTCTCGGCGTCGAGATTTTTAATCTGAGCAGCCGCAGCCGCTTAACGGCGTTTCCGAAAGCTTCTTTAAATGAGTTTGATAAATCATCGCAATTTCTGCCGGAAACAATCAAAAAAACCGCTCCGCTCAAAATCGTTTCCTATGCGACGACGCCCGTTGCAGGTGTTCCGGCGATTCTCGCTCGCTGTATATCGGCTCGCACCGAATATTCCGCGCGCTGCGTCTGGGCAACAAACAGTTACGGCAACGGCGTTAAGTTCGCGGGCGATGTCGAGTGGCGCGAAACGCCTGAAAAAGCGAAATCACTGCTTACCGAAGCCGATTTGATAATTGTTCATAACGGCAAAGTTGCTTCCGAACATCAAAAATTGTTCAAAGATAAAGCGATTCTGACAATGGCGCACAATTATCTTTGGAACGTTGACGAGCAGTTTGTCAGAAAAGGTTTTCCCGGCGTTGTTGTCGGTCAATATCAGGCGGCTTTGCCGGAGTTTAAAGATTGGATGATTGTGCCGAACCCGATTCCGTTTTGGGAAGCCGAATATCAAGTTGAAAAAAGACGCGACCAAATCACGATTTGCTACACGCCTTCGGGAAAACACGAGCAATATCCGCGTGAACATAAACTTTACTGGCACTCGAAAGGCTATGAAACGACAATGCGGGTTTTGGAGAAATTGTCGAAGCAATTCGAGATAAAACTTGAAGTAATCCGCGACCGGCAAATTTCCCACGCCGAGTCCATCGCGATGAAAAGACGCTCGCACATAGTCATTGACGAATGCGTAACGGGAAGCTATCACCGCAACAGTCTCGAAGGTTTGGCTGTCGGCTGCGTCGTCGTCAACGCCATCGGTTTATTGCCGAAGGTGGCTGAGATTTTGCTCGCTTGCGCTAGAGACGCGGCGGAAATTCCTTTTGTTTCGGCGACGCTCGAAAATCTTGAAGCGGTTTTAACGCAGTTAACCGAAAGCGGAAAAGACGAGTTAGTTCAAAAAGGCTTAGAAAATCGAGCCTGGCTTGAAGAAAACTGGAATTTCGAGCGGCATTGGCAGCAATTCTGGATGCCCGCGATTGAAAAATCTTTGAATAAAATTAATCGAAACGTCCCTTTTATTAATCCTGAAAAACCGGTTTCCGGCGAAGCCGTGAGAGGTTTGAAAATGAAAGAAACCAGGCAAGGTGTCAGTGTCGTCATTCCGCACGGCGGAAAAAAGAGATTACCGCTTTTGCGGGCTTGCCTTGCAAATTTGCGGCAGTGCGCGGATGTAAAAGAAATTATTGTAGTTGAAATGGACGAAGCCCCGACGGCGGAGGAGATTTCCCGAAAATGGGCGGATAAATACGTTTTTAAGCATTTTTCGGGTTTGTTTGAAAGAGCGCACGCGCTCGATGTCGGAAGCGCGTTTGCCGAATGCGAATTTATTTTGTGGCTCGATAACGATTTGCTGATGCCGCACGATTTTGTCAGCCGCGCCGTCGCCGAGATGCGCCAGCGAAATCTCGATTTTCTCAAGCCGTATCACGAAGTGCGTTATCTTTCGTCGGCGGACAGCGAAAAAGCGATGAAAGGCGGTTTGCATCCCGATGAATGCAAGCCGACGATGATTTATTACAGTACGCACGCGGACGGCGGCGCGGGACTCGTTCGGACGGATTTTCTGCGCCGTTTCGGCGGAACGCCCGCCGGTTTTCGCGGCTGGGGCGGCGAAGATAACGGCTGGACGCACAAGGTTTCACTGCTCGGCAAAGCCGGGCGAACGAACAATCGCAATCAAAAACTTTACCATCTGTTCCATATGCTTTCGGGCGGAAACGGCGGCGACGCGCATATGAAAGCCAACCCGCATTATCAGGAAAATCTGGCGCTGCTCGGAAAAATCAAGCGAACTTCCAATCCACAGGCATTTTTGGAAAATTTCCCGCCGCCGCCGATTCGTCTCTGGGACGATTCACGAAAAATCTATTTTGTTGCGGCGGATGAGAAAAAAGACTCGATTTCAAATTTAGCGCGGGAATTATTCGATTTATTCGGTATTGAAGCTGAAATAATTTCGGGCGAAAAAGCGCGGAAAACTTTAACAAAAGCGAATTCGGAAAAATTGCCCGATGCTATTGTTTTCTTTGACGGGCAAACGGCGCTGAAATTTATTTCCGCCGATTTTTTCGCCTCGTTTATTGAAAAAACAATCATCGTTGCCGGAGAGGATTTTTCGCCGGCGCCGGATGAAGAATCGAAGCTGCGCGGCGTATTCGCTGTTTTGACGGAAAATGAAGAAGCGGCTCAAAAATTTGAAAAAATAAAATCCGGGCTCTGGAAATTCAGCAAGAGTGAAAACGAAGATTCGGGAAATCGGGCGCTCGCTTTGGCGCAGCCGCTTTCGCTCCTCGTAAATCATCGGAGTAAACAAATCGAGCCGAAAAAACAAACTGCGGCGGCGGCGGAAACCTCTTCGGCGGATTTGCCCGTTTGGATGTATTGGGAAGGAAAATGTCCCGAATGGATTGCCGCTTGTCAAAAAACCATTTTCGCGCACGCGCCGAACGCGCGACTGCTTACGCCGGAAACTTTCGACGAGCTGTGGGACACAGACCGCGACATCAATCTGAAAAACCTGCACGTCGCGCATCGCGCCGATTTTATCCGGGCTTTTTTGCTCAAACGCTACGGCGGCGTGTGGATTGACTGCGACTGCGTTTTGACAAAACCGCTCGCGCCGTTGATGGAAAGTCTCGGCGACAGAGATTTTGCCGCGCACCGCGAGCGCGGCGGTTATTACGGCAACGAATTTATGATTGCAAAGCGCGAAAGCCGCATTGCCGAAGATTTTTACCGGCGCATTGCCAAAACTCTGCGCGCAAAGCGGCAATTCGGCTGGTGCGAAATCGGCTGCGTTCCGCTCACGGACGTTTTGTCCAAAACCGATGCTCCTTTTCTGGACATCGAATGCGAGCTGATTCAGCCTATCTGCTGGAGTCAGGTCGAGCCGTATTTTGCGCTCGGCGACGAAACCCGTCATCGGCGCGCGTTCGATTCGGAAGCATTTTGCTATATGCTTTCAAATTTGACGGTCAACAAATATCTTGCCGCCAATCCGAATAAAAATCTGCTCGCCGAAAAAAGCTTTTTTAGCTATCTCGTGCGTCAATCTCTCGATAAAAACGCTAAAAACGGCAATTCAAATTCCGCGAACGGCAATGCGGCAAACGGCGTCGCGAAACCTGCTCAAAACGTCGGCGCGGGCAAAAACTGGCGCGCAATTCCGTTTTATCTTGAGATATTTTCAAAATTATCGCCGAAAAAGGTTTTAGACCTCGATGCCGGATTAGGACGCTGGGCTTTGCTGCTGCGCGATTTGTTTGAAGCTTCAACCGATAAAAAAGATTGGAAATTGTCGGTCGAAGCGATTGTCGAAACAAAGTCAAAATCAAAAAACTTATCTCAGAATTTTTATAATCGTATCCACACCGGCAAAATTGACCAATGCTTGCAAAATATTGAAGAAAAACAGGATTTGCTAATTCTGGGCGATTATCTGAACCGTGATTTTGCCGCGCGGGACGAGAATATTTTGGAAAAAACGCTTGATGCCTCGGAATATGTTTTATTGAATTTAAGCCGGAACGGAAAAAATAACGGGCAAAATTTAATCCGCTATTTTCAGTCGCGCCCCGAACAAATCGCGGCATACCGGACAGGCGAAGATTTCGTTTCGTTCCTGCTTTCTCAAAACGACCCGAAAAATCTGCGTCCGAAAAGCCAAATGGCGGATATTTTCGACGGAGCTGCGCAGGCTAATATGCAATACAATGCGGAGTCGATTTCGGGACCGGGTTCTTCCCTTCTGCAAACGGCTGAAATTCGCCGCAGCCTGCCTTTACTATTCGCTTCTTTCGAAATAAATTCGATGCTCGATGCTCCGTGCGGCGACTACAACTGGCTCCGGCACGTTGACCTGAAACTTGAAAAATATATCGGCGCTGATATTGTGTCGTCAATAATCGAGCAAAATCGCGCGCGATATGAAAGCCAAAATCGAAAATTTTTCGTTTCCGATATTACGGCGGATTTTCTTCCGCAATGCGATTTGATTTTATGCCGCGATTGTCTGGTTCATCTTTCCTTTGCGGAAATTTCTTCCGCCATCCTTAATTTTTGTAACAGCGGAGCAAAATATCTGCTGATGACGACTTTCCCGAAAACGCAGGCTAATCTGGATATTCAAACCGGCGACTGGCGACCTTTAAACTTTCAGCTTCCGCCGTTTAATTTTCCCGCGCCTCTCGAATTGCTAAACGAGCATTGCAGTGAAGATAACGGAAAATTTGCCGATAAAAGTTTAGGTCTTTGGGGCATTTCAGAGATTTCTCCCATATGAACGAATGTATCTGGAAAAGAGAAATTTTCACATTACGCGCAACACTTTTTTCACTTTACCGGCTTTGCGCAAAAACAGAAAATTTTAAGGCTTGCAGCCGCTAAATCGCACGAAGAACCGCGAAAAAACTCAATTATTTCGTGTTATTTAAAGTATCGGGAACTTAGGTTTTATAATTGTCGTTAAAATTATTCGGATTCAATTTACTTCAATCAAAAGCAGGTCAAAATCTATGTTGAAAGCCTTTTTAGCTTTTTTGTTTGTTCTTTCTTTCTGGTCAAACTTCGCGGCGCAAACTTCGAATGCGTCTTTGCTCATCGGTCGCGTGGCGGTTAATCAAAACCAAGTCGCTTTTACATACGCGGGAAAAATCTGGCTCGTCGATAGAACCGGCGGCGCGGCAAAGCGTTTGACGAACACGCCGAACGAGGAAACAAATCCGGTTTATTCGCCGGACGGAAAATGGATTGCTTTTTCGCGCTCAAACGGCAACGATTGGGATGTTTTTATAATCGCGGCGGACGGCGGCGCTGAGGCGAGGCGCGTAACGCTGATGCCGGAAGACGATTTCGTAACGGCTTGGACGCCTGACGGAAAGGAAGTCATTTTTGAAACGACGCGCGACGAAGAAGGCTTAACGCGTTTGTATAAATCGGCGGTCGAAAACGGAACGCTGGCTGTAGCTCTGCCTTTGCCGCAGGCGTTTCAGGGCACATTTTCGCCCGACGGCAGCCGAATTGCATACAATCCGCGTCTCAGTTTCGGCGAATGGCGCTATTATCGCGGCGGCTCTACCGCGCCGATTTACATTGCCGACCTGAAAACCGGCGCGGTTGAAAAGCTGCCGAATCAGAATTTCAACGACAAATTTCCGATGTGGCTCGGCGATAAAATTTATTTCACATCCGACCGCACCGGAATTTTCAATCTTTTCTCGTATGACCTGAAAACAAAGCAGGCAAAGCAGTTGACGAAATTTGACGGTCAGGGAATCAGAGCCGCGTCCGCCGCAAATGACGCAATCGCTTTTGTACAGAACGGAAAAATTCACCTGCTTGATTTGGCGACGAATCAGGATAAAGTTATCGACGTTTCGGTTTCGCCCGAAACGTCCGAGCTTGCGCCGCGCGCGGTTAACGCGATGCGTTTTCTCGAACAGATTCTGCCGTCCGCCGACGGCGAAAAAATTGCTTTCGGCACGCGCGGCGAAGTGCTTTTGTTCGATACGAAAACGAGCGCGGCAAAAAATTTGACGAACACTTCCGGCGCGGCTGAACGCTATCCTTCAATTTCGCCCGACAACAAATCAATCGCGTATTTTTCGGACGAATCGGGCGAATACGCGCTTCACGTCCGCTCGCTCGAAAACGATTCGGTTAAGAAAATTGCAATCGAGCCGAAACCTTCTTTTTACTGGGAAACGACCTGGTCGCCGGATTCGAAAAAAATCGCTTTCAGCGACAGGCAGTTGAATCTTTGGCTCGCCGACATTGAAAAAGGCACGGCGGCTAAAGTCGATACTTCGACCTATTCGGCGCAAACCGGATGGACGCCGAATTTTTCGCCCGATTCGCGTTTTCTGACCTACGCGAAACGCTTGAAAAACCGCGCCGCGACCGTTTATATTCACGATTTGGCGCAAAAGAAAAGCTTTCAAATCACTGACGGCGTAACGCACGCGGAAATGCCCGTTTTCGACGCGAACGGCAAATATTTATATTTTGTTTCGAGCCTGAACGCCGGAACGAGCGAGTTTGACTGGGGCGTTTTGAACGGCGTTTTTGCAAATCCGCTGGTCGTGCGCCGCGTTCACGCCTTGATTCTGGCGAAAGATACGCCTTCGCCGTTCGTTCCCGGCAACCAGCCAAATCCGGACGCGAAAATCGGCGAAATCGCGCCGCAGGTGAAGATTGATTTTGACAATATCTCGACGCGTTTTATCAATCTGCCTCTGCCGCAGAGAGATTATTCGCAGCTTGTTGCGGGACGCGCCGGAAAATTGATTTTGGTGGCTGACGAATGGTCGAGCGCGCCGGGCGATTTCAACGAGCAGTCGCAATCGCAGGCAATTTATACTTACGATTTGGCGAAAGGCGGTGAAATGCAGAAAACCATTGGCGCAGTTGACGCAGTTGACATCATGCGCGACGGAAACCGCATTTTGTATCGAAAGGGACGCGACTATTTTATAACTTCGGCGGAAACGCCCGCTAAATCCGGCGACGGCAAACAGGATTTCAGCAAAATGGAAATTCGCGTAAATCCCGCCGAAGAATGGAAACAGATGTTTCACGAATCCGTCAGGATTATGCGCGACTGGTTTTACGACCCGAATTATCACGGGCAGAATCTTGAGCAGTTAGAGCGCGAATATTCTGCTTACTTACCGACAATTACGCGCCGCACGGACTTAAACCGCCTGATGCAGCAAATGCTCGGACACGTTTCCGTGAGTCATCTGGCAATCGGCGGCGGCGACCAGCCGCAGCCTGCCGGACAAGGAAATCGCATCGGATTGCTCGGCGCGGATTACGCGATTGAAAACGGGAAATATCGCTTTAAGAAAATTTACGGCGCGACTTCCTATGCCGCTTCCAACGGTTCTTTTAATGCGCCGTTAAGCATGGCAGGCGTCGATGTCCGCGAAGGCGATTACATTCTGGAAGTCGGCGGGCAGAAAGTCGAAGCGAGCAAAAACATCCTGAGCTATTTCGAAAACACCGGCGGCAAACCGACAAAGCTCACGGTCAGCGCAAACGCGGACGGAAGCAACCCGCGAACTTATACGGTTTATCCGACAAACGGCGAAAATCGCCTGCGCCGCGCAAATTGGGCGGAAAATAATCGCAAACTGGTCGAAAAGCTTTCGGGCGGCAAGCTCGGTTATATTTTTATCGAAAACTACGACCCGAACGGAATCAACAACGCGATTCGAGGGCTGACGGGCTACGCCGACAAAGCCGGAATTATCGTTGACCAGCGATTTAACGGCGGCGGCATCACACCCGATTATCTGATTGAATGGATGGCGCGCAAGCCGCTTTATTATTATATGTTTCGCGGCGGCGACGACATCGCCACGCCCGTCAATCCCGCGCCGCCCGTCAAAGTTATGCTGATTAACGAATGGAACGGCTCGGCGGCGGAAACCGGCGCGTTTATGTTTAAGCTCGGAAAAGTAGGCACAATCGTCGGCAAGCGCACATACGGCGGCGGCATCGGACCATATTTTTTCACGCCGCGTTTGATAGACGGCGGGCGCGTGCAGCTGCCGAATCGCGCGGCTTATAATCCCGACGGAACGACTTGGGGAATCGAAAACGACGGCGTTCATCCTGACGTTGAAGTGGAAATTACACCGCAGGATTGGATGGCAAACCGCGATTCACAGCTTGAAAAAGCTGTCGAAGTGGCGATGGCGCAAGCTGCAAAAAATCCGGTGATTAAGCCGAAACGCCCGACATTTCCAAATCATCCGTATGCAAAACAGGCAATGACCGGCGTTTTCAATCTGCCGACGCCCGGTTCGGCATTTCCTTTGCCGGCGACGAAAGCGGAAGTCAAACCTGTTGTAACCGGAAAATTTGCCGAATATCTCGGGCAGTTTGAAACGCCGATGGGAGTTGTAGTTTTTAGTCAGGAAGGCGATAAATTAATCGGTCTGGCGGGCGGCGAACGCATCGAGCTTGTTTCGGACGCGGCGGCAAAAGATAAATTTACCGCTCAAACCGCCAGCGTAACCGTAACATTCGAACGCGGCTCGGACGGGAAAATCAACGGCGTTACGATTATCATTCCGAGCGGAAGAGAGATAAAAGGCAAGAAAATTAATTGACGTAAATCAAAAGACGAATTTTCGGGAGGCGAGCCGTTTCGCCTCCTTTTTGTCTCTAAAATGCGCTGCGCCAATCGCTCGTCGATGCTTGTCAATCAGATAAATTCGGAATTTTCGACGGGCTGAAAAAAAATTATTTGTAGTCGGCGATTATTTCCTCATCGAGAATGTTTTGCAGATAACGCTCTCTTATCTCGATTTTTTTGACATCTGAAACGGAATCGAGCAGGCTTTTGATATTGCCCGTAAAAAATTCATTTGCCGCCTTTTTTCCGGCAAGCCCGGCGAAAATTTGGTCGTATGCGTTTTCTCTCTGGTCGAGATTCAAAACCGTCAGCGCATCGAGCGGAGAATTCTGTTTTTTAACCGCCTGAGAGTTTCCGGCAGCGACGATTTCCAGCAGAAAATCGGCATTGTCCGTTAAAATCAGTTCGCTTCCGCGCACGGTATAAGCTATTTTCCATTCGAGCATCGGCAGTTTAAGCTCGCGCCACGACGCGTCTTTTCCGGTTTTTGTTTCCCAGTTCAGACGCGCATCCGGCGCGGAAATCAAAATTTGCGCTAAAAGCCTTTTTTCCGTTTCGGACTCGAACAGCTCACGATTAAAATTGGCAGGCGAGGCAAGCTGAAAAATCGCACCACGGCGAAATTCGATAAACATCGGCGCGGGCAGAACCTGCGGTTCGGTAAAAGTTAAAATTGCTTTCGGATTTGCCGCCTGAATTAATTTCGAAAAATCTAAGTCTGTTTCGCGCCTTTCGATTGTTTCATCTTCATCGGCTTCGTCAATCGATTCGTCAAATTCCTCGCCGGGAGAACGGTAATTGCGGTATGAATCGTCTTCGTAAGCTTCGAATGAAGAATAGTAAAAACGATTGCCGTCTTCCCGCCGCGCTTCCGGTTTGCGGCGGGCAAAAATCGTGTTTTCAATCGCTTCGTCAATCGTTTTCGGGCTCGCGCTTTGCAAACGATAAAACGGAATATTCTCCGGCAAAAAGGCAAGCATTTCAGCCGCCTGCGCCGCCGCGACCGGCGAAGAAGCAACCGCCTGATTTAGCAAAAAACGTCGCCGCTCGACAAGCTTTTCTTCGCGCATTTCAAAATCGAAAATTCCGGCGCGAATGTTTTTCAGATTTTCGACATCCGACATCAGCCAGTAACGCTTAAAGCAATAATCCTCGTTCAAAACAGTTTGATTAATCCAAACGGTCGCCGTGTGCGGCTCGGTTTTTTCGCTCAAAATTTTAAACGCAGGCTCGTCAGACAGGCGGTTTTTCGATTTATTGCCGTTGATATTGCCGAGCGTTTCAGCCAGAAGTTTTTCGCTCGTCGCCAGAACGAATCTTCCTTTCGCGTTTGTAAAAATCAGTTCCTGACGCTGCCGCCCGCGGTCGGCTTCGACATTTGCGCGATAAAGAACCGTTCCGTCTTCGAGCGTTTCTTCCGCAAAATTACTTTGATTCTGCACAAATTTCGTCGCCGCGAAAAGCTCGTCGCGCATCGGCGCGATAAAAACAAATTCGAGCTTGCCGATGTCGTAAAGCGCCACGGCAGCCTGATTTTCGGTCAAACCGCCGAGCGTTTCCAAATCAAACGGAAATCCGCTCGCCTCGTTAAATTCCTGCCAGCGGCTCGCCAGCTTCAAACCGAGATGACCGTTTGTAAAATCTCTGAAATTTTCGCTCGTCGTGTATTTTTCCTTAAGTTTCGATTCGTTCCAAAGCCTGATAAACGCGGGCAAATCCGAAATCTGCACATAAACGAGCGCCTCGCGTGGAAAGTCTTCGGCAGGCGCAAACGGCTTGCGATTTATTTTCGAAAAAGCGATTAGAGCAACAACGACAATCACAAAAACCGCTACCAGAATTCTAAATTTCATAATTTTCTCCAAGAGAAAAGAAATAGCCTGCGGACAGACGCGGATTATACGGATTTTCGCGGATAATTCATAAAAAACCCGGGTAAATCCGCTGAATCAGCGTTCATCTGCGGGCTATTCTTTTTTAGTATTTTCCAAATCAACTGTCAAATCAGTCGCCTTGCTGTTTTTCTCTTCAAAAAGCCGCTCCAGACGATTTATTTTTTCCTCGCTCGCTGCCGTTTTAGTTTTTTCAAATTCGATAGCTTTGCCGAAATCGCCGACTTTTTCCGCCGCCTCGGCAAGCATCTGCAAAAGCGCGTCGGGCTTTTCGGATTTGTCCGTTTCGGCAAGCTTCAGCGCGGCGAAAAATTTATTCGACTCGATATAAGTTTTGATAAGCTCCTGTCGCGCCGCGGCTTGCGTGTCTTTATCGGCGATAAGCGAATTTCTAAAAAACTCCGCCGCCGATTCGTTTTCGCCGCCTTTTCCGGCAAAAACTCCTTGATAAAACTGCGAGAACGAATCGAAACCGGCATTCGGAAAATCCGCGCTTTCGCCTGTTTCGCGCAAAAGCATTCGCGCCTGCCAGCGCGCCGGGCGCAAAGCATCGCGGCTTCCGATAATTTCGCTTAAAAGTTTTGCCGCATCGGATTTTTCACCCTGAGAATTCAGCAGCTTAGCAAGCTCGATTTGATTCGCCCAATCGGATTTATTAAGTTCGAGCAGACGGCGGCGAAAGTCGATTGACGGCTGCGCCTGCTGAAATTCAGCGCAGATTTCGGCGGCAAGCCTGAGCGTATCTGTCTGAATAGAAGGGCTTGCCGGATTTGTTTCCGCCAGTTTCGCCGCGTCCGCGCTTCGCGCCCGAACAGCATCCATCGAAGTAATTTCAGCCAGCGCCGTTTCGCGTTTTTGCTCGTCGCAAGCGTCAATCATCAGATGCAAGATTCGCAGAGCTTTTTCCGGCTCGCCTTTTTGGAAAAACGCCCGTGCGAGTCCGGTGAGATTTGCCGCGTCAAATTGTTCGAGCGCGAGCATCCGGGCGAAAAACGACTCGGAGATATTAGCGGCTTCCGCGTCGCGTTTTTCGTTTTTCAAAATCCGCAAAATTTCATTAAAACGCTCAAGGCTCGGCGGTTTTATCTCCGTCGCCGAATCGGAAATCGTGATTCCGATAAAGCTTTCGGCTTGCGTCCGGTCAAATTTGCCGTCCCGAATTTGCTGTCTCAACGCGGCAAGTCTGAGCCACGCCGGACGCGCGTATCGATTGTTTAATTCTCCTTCAATTTCCCTGATAAGCCGCGAAGCCTGCGCATTTTCGCGCTCTTCGGCTGACAGTTCGAGATATTTTTTCTGCCAGTCGAGAATCTCTTCTTCCGGTTCTTCCGGTTTGTATCCGCTTTCCGCGTCATAAACCGATTCGGCGTCGGAAATCGTCCAAACCTTCCGCAAAATCGATTTATAACCGGAATCGTAATAGTCGATTTTGTCGGCGCGATTGATTAATAATTCATAAAATTTCTTTTGCTCGCCCGCGCCGATTAATTTTTCGTCAACAAGCATTGCGGCAAGCGACGTATCAGTCGGTCGGCGGCTTAAAATCTGCAAAAAGTAAGTTGATTTTTCCGCTTCGCTCTCGAAAGAAGCGGCGACGGCGCGAATCAAATTTTGAAAATCTTCCGATTTATCCGCATTGTTCATTTCCAGAAATTTGATAATAATTGTTGGCAATTTTTCCCGCGCCTGCGCCGCTAAACCGTATTCCTGCAAAGTTTGGAAATAAATCAAACCGCTTTCGATTTGTTCATCTTCAAGCACATTCGTCCAGCATTCTTCCGCGTAATCTCGTCTGCCGATTTTGAAATAAGCCGCGCCGAGACTCGTTCGCGTTTGTTTGTCCTCGGAAATTTCGAGCGCGAGCCGAAAATGCTCGATTGCCGCTTTCAGCTCGTTTTTTTCGAGATAAAACGCGCCGAGATTTGCCTGTTCGTCCGGGCTTTGCGGAAAATTTTCCGTCATTGCCGGTAAAAACTTCGCGGGCAGGGTTTTATCTTTCTTCTCAAAAAGCCATTCGCCGTATTCCCGCGCGAGATGAAACCAATCGCCGTTTATTAAAAAATGCTTTTTGTCGGGCGTTTGCCGGACGAGATTTCCGATTGAGTCGATTTGCAGCGCGTCGCAAAAATAACATTCCGCCGACGCGTCGAATTCCTTCAAAGCAAGCGACGTTTCGGCGTTGCGCGCGAGCTTCCACGCGTCCGAAAGATTTGCGCCGCCGATTGCCGCGTGCGCCAGCTCGCGCTCGCCTTTGCCGAGCAGAAAATTTATTAATTGCAACTGGTAAAAGGAATTTTTTTCGGTCAGAGATTTTAGTTCCGCGCGGTTTTCCGAATACAGAATTTCGAGATAACGCGTGATATTCTCGTCGTTTGCCGGCGCGATTTTCTCAAAAGGCTTTTGGTAAATCGCGCGCAACGCTTCGAGTTCTTTTTCACGATTATCAACAATTCGCGCCGTTTCAGCTTTGAGCGCCAGATTGTCAGTCCCGTATTTTTCCAGAATATCGAAAGTTTTCTGATACGCGCCGCGCTCATTGTAAAAATTTACGAGCGGCTGAAGATGAATAGTCCGGTCGCCCGATTCGTCCAGTTTTTTGAGCAAAATCTTTTCTTCCAAATCGCCGAAACCGGCGCGCGCGCTTAGATTTTGAATGAGCGAAACGGTTTGATATTTGTCCGACGAAACCGAAGTTTCTTCGACTCTCGCCTGCCAGTCCCGGTGCAAAGCGGCAAGCTCGTCGTCCGTGCCGATTGATTTGGCAATCGCGCCGATTGAATCCTGCATCGCCGCGTCCAAAATTCCCAGACGCTTTCGCGCTTCGCCCGCTTCGGTCAAGTTGTTTTCATCGGCAATCGAAATCAGTTTCCCGCGCAATGTCCAGAGGCGTTCGCCGATTGAAGCGAGCGATTCTTCCTCGCGTAAAGACTGAACATAGCCCGAAACGTTTGCCGCTTTCAGCTCGCCTTCGAGCGGATTTTCGAGCAGTTTCGCAAACGCTTCACGAAACAACGCGCGCGCCTTTTCCTTTTCGGTGCTCTGCAATTTTTGCGCTTCGGCAAACTCGTCTTTTGTAACTTTCTTTTCTTCCTCGGCGGGCAATTTCGCTTTTTCCGTTTCGATTTCCGCCAATCGTCCGGCTTTTTTCAAAATTTCGATTTTCTTTTTTACATACTGCGCCTCGTCGTTCGTCAGCTCTAAAACCTTGTCGAGATTTTCAAGCGCCGCGTCAAAATTGTTTCTTTTCGTTTCAATTTCGGCGAGCGCGACATAAAGCTCGGTCATTTCAGGC
>JBARIW010000053.1:0-18998 GCA_049799955.1 Pyrinomonadaceae bacterium | reverse complement strand
AGATAAATTGGTCGTCAAAACCGATTTTGGCGGCGTCTTCGCGCGTGCAGGCGAAAACGACGCGCTCGGGACGCGCCCAGTAAATCGCGCCGAGACACATCGGGCACGGCTCGCACGAAGTGTAAATCGTGCAATTTTCCAGTTGAAACGAGCCGAGCTTTTGGCAAGCCTCGCGGATTGCCGTAATTTCGGCGTGAGCGGTCGGGTCGTTGGTCGAGGTAACGCGGTTAGAGCCTTCGCCGATAATCTCGCCATGGCGCACGACAATCGCGCCGAAAGGTCCGCCCGCGTTTGAATCCATACCGTTTTGCGCGAGAGTTATCGCCCGCGACATAAAATATTCGTCTTTTTCCATTATTTTGTCCTTTGTCCGTTGCCCGTTGTCCTTTGCCGGTTGAGTTTTATCTGCGTTTTAAATTTAAGCTCAACTTGCAAAGGACAACGGACAAAGGACTAATGACCAATCTCTATTGTTTCGGCTTCACTTTTATTTCAAAAAGATTGCGCCATTTTTTGCCCGTGATAAAAATTCGGTCGGTTGCTTCGTCGTAGGCGATGCCGTTGAGAACGTCGGCGCTTTCGTCTTTATCCATCTGCTCGTCGGCAAATTTTTCCAAATCGATTCGACCGAGAAGCTTCCCGTTTGACGGGTCGATTCGCACAATCCAGCCTTCCTGCCAGATATTCGCCCAGATTTCGCCCTTGATATATTCAAGCTCGTTAAGCCGAACTATCGCTTTGCCTTTGTCGTCCAGAACGGTGATTGTGCGAATTATTTCAAACGTTTCGGGATTAATGAATTGGATAATGTGTTTTCCGTTGCTCATTATCAAATTTGTGCTGTCATTGGTCAGTCCCCAGCCTTCTCCTTCATATTTGAATTCTTTGAGCAGCTTTAAATTCATATCATAGACAAAAGCCTTATTTTCCTGCCATGTGATTTGATAAATTTTGTCGTTCAGAACGGTTATTCCTTCGCCGAAATAATCTCTGGCTAAATCGATTTTTTGCAGAACCTTTCCGGTTTCAGGCTCTACTTTGCGCAGAGACGAGTAAAAATCGTCGCCGTTTTTCCCGCCCGTTCCTTCATAAAAAACTCCGTTGTGAAACTCCAAGCCCTGCGTAAACGCTTTCGGGTCGTGCGGATAAGTCTTTACGATGTCAAAAGTGTAAACGGGCACGACCGCTGCCGGAGTAGTCGCCTTGTTGGAAACGTTCGAGTTGTTGGAATTTTTCGACGCTCCGTTGCACGCCATAAATAAAAAGACAAATATTAATAAAATATAAAGACGCATAATTTCATTTATCATTCATCATTTATCATTTATCGATTGTTTTCTGATAAATGATAAATGCTCACTGTTTTAACGCTCGCTCAATCGCATTTCTAAAACTGTCAGCCGTGTTCGTGCGAACCTTTACGCCGTTGACGAAAATTGTCGGCGTCGATGTAACGCCGTAATTTTTGCCGTCCGCCATGTCTTTGCGGATTTCAGCGGCGCGCTTTTCATTGCCTAAGTCTAATTCAAATTGTTTCAGATTTAAACCTAGCCCGCCCGCGTATTTTTTCAGCGACGCATCGTCCAGCGCGGTTTGATTGCGATATAAAATTTCTATGTACTCGAAAAATTTGCCCTGCGCGCCCGCCGCGCCTGCCGCAAGCGCGGCGCGAAAAGCGTTGGCGTGAACCGATTCGAGCGGGTAATCGCGCACGACAAAGCGAATTTTATCTTTATATTCCGCCATAACTCTTTTCAAAACAGGATGCGCTCTGGCGCAAAACGAGCATTGAAAATCGGAAAACATCACAATCGTTACGGGCGCGTCTATTTTGCCCTGCGAAGGGTCGTCGTCGGTTGATATGTTCTGCACAAACGGCGTCGGCTCTTTGATTAAAAACTGCGCTTTATATTTTGCAAAAAGTCGTCTGTCCAGCGCCGATTGCAGCTCTGCGCGTTCTTCTTCGGTATATTCGCGCAGCTTATCCGAGATTTCGCGGGCGATAATCGAGCTCGGCTCGACATTCGTTTCGACCGCTTCCGCCGCAACCAGCTCGGACGAAACGGCTGCTTTCAAATCATCCAAAACCACGTCGTAAGCCTGCATTTGAAGGTCGTAAAGCATTCGCGCGTTTTCGTCTTCGAAATCCTTAACCGTGATTGTTTTTCCCGCGATTGTCGTCAGAATGTCAGCCGGTTTCAGGTTCGGCGCGTTTACGTCTCGTCCGGCGACGGGTTTATATTTCGCCTTGAGCTGTTCGAGAAAGCCTGCAAGCGCTTTTTCTTCAGGCTCGCGGCGAAGATAAGCGACAATCTGCGGGCGAATTTCGGAGAGCGTTTTATCGCCGATTGCGCTCCGGTTTGTGTCGTAAACAGCCTGAATCTGCGCGTCGGTCGGCGCGGGAACTTTCGCGGCGACTTCCGTGTCAAAGAGTTTTTCTCTGGTCGTCTTTCGCGCCGCGCTTTCAATTTCAAGAAGAAGCTCGCCCGTTTGCCGCGCCAGAAAATCTGCGCGCGCAACGCCCAGAGTTTTCGGCAGATTCAGCCACATCTCGCGCACGTCGGGCTTGAGATTTTCAAAGGTGAATTTTTTACCCGCCGCCGTCGCGATAACATCATCCGTTTTCTGTGCAAACAGGGAAAAGGTAAAAATGAGTAAACAAAAAACTGCTGCAATAAATTTCATAAATAGTTTTCTCCGCGAGCTTTGCGGTTAAGATAAGGTTTCTAACACAAAAAATTAAGCAAAGCTCGCCGAGGTTTCGTCTGCAAATTTGATTAAATTCTTTGGAACACGCACGGCTTCCGATTTATCGGGCGCGCCGAAAATTTCGGAATGAAAGATTTTAGCCAAAATCTCCGCGCCGTCAATCACGCGCGGCGCGGGACGCGAAAAGTAGGAAGTCGCGTCGAGCGCCCAGATTTCATTGTTTTTTATCGCCGGAATTTCGCGCCAGTTTGCCGGAAAGCTCGTAAATTCGAGCTGGCGCAAAATATCTTCGGCGTAATAGCCGCACGGAATAAGAACCATAATCTCAGGTTTTGATTCGAAAATTTCCTCGTAAGTTGTCGTTACGGATTTTTTACCTGCTTCGCCCAAAAGACAATCTCCGCCCGCAATCTCGACCTGCTGCGGCGTCCAATGTCCCGGCGCGAACGGCGGTTCGAGCCATTCGAGCATGAAAACTTTCGGACGCCGTTCGACATTTCCGGTTTTTTCTCTGATTTTATCAAGGCGATTTTGCAGATTTTCGATGACTTCTGCGGCTTTTGCGGCGGTTCCGGTCAGCTCGCCGATGGTTTTAATATTCTCGAAAATAACTTCAATCGTGTTCGGCTCCAAAGACACGACCTGCGCGCCCGCAGCATAAATGCGCGCCGCTTTTTCGACCGTTTTATACGAAACGGCGCAGACTTCGCAAAGCTCCTGCGTGATAATCAAATCGGGATTAAGCTCTTTCAGAAGCTTCTCGTTCAAATCGTAAATCGAGCCGTGCCCGTCGAGCTGCGAGCGCACGGCGTGGTCGATTTCCTTGCTCGACATCGTTTCGTGCGATATTCGGCTCGCCGTCAAAGGCGGCTTATTCGAAACTGATTTCGGAAAATCGCATTCGTGCGTGATGCCGACGAGATTTTCCTCCAAACCGAGCGCGCAGACGATTTCCGTCGCCGACGGCAGAAGCGATGCGATTTTGATATTTTTCATAAACTTTCAGTGGCGGCTTTTATTTTATCTTACTTCCTGATACTGACAAATATCACATTATTAATCGGATTTTACACCCGAATTCCGTAATTTATAGAAGATAAAAAAAAGGTCTTGCAATTTTAAACAATGTTTTGTTAAAATTAATTGACTGAATTATCGGAGATTCAGTTGATTCAAAAAAATCCCCCGATTTTATCTCGCATTTCAAAAACTCAGTCTTCCACAATTCAAACGCTTCAATTAATCGAAAATTGATGCCTTTTTCGCTGAACCGGCGTATCGGATTATTCGAATCACGATTTTGCCCGCGTCCGGCGGCACGTATTTATTGTATTCAAATGAGCTTAGAGGAGAACATTCTAATGAAGAGAAGATTTTTTGGAAAACAAAGAATTCTAGTTGCATTCACGATTTTACTGGCTTTTACAATCATATATTCACAATTTACAAACGTCTGGAACACGCAGGCAGCCGGAACGATTTCGGGGCGCGTTTTTCAGGATTTTAACGGAAACGGCAATTACGAAACGACCATGACCGTTACCAACGACGGTTCCGGCACGATTGGCGCGGCGATTGACCGCGGCGTTCAGAGCGTTCAGGTGCGCGCCTACAGCGCGGCAGGCACGAACGTTACGACGGGCGGCGTTGCCAATACAGCCGCCGACGGAACTTACAGTTTAACCACGACCGACGCCGGTTCCGGTCCTTACAGAATCGAATTTACTTCTCTTCCGACCGGCTTTTCGCCTTCGGCGCGAAGCACGGATTCGGTCAGCGGCGGAACGGCGACCAATTCCGGCACGACCGTCCAGTTTGCCTCTGCGGGCGCGACGAACGTTAATCTCGCGGTAAATTATCCGGCGGATTATTCGCAAAACAACCCGCAGGTCGTCGCCTCGCTTTATTCGCAGGGCGACCAGATTAACGGCGTAAACAGCGGTTTGCCGGTGCTCGTCAGTTTTCCGTATTCTTCGGGAAGCACCGATACGGCGACCGGCGCGACCGAATCTCTTTTCGATTCTCCGACCGTAAATCCTCTGGAGCTTGCGGCAAACGAAGTCGGAACGACTTACGGTCTGGCTTACGCGCGAAAATCGCGCCTGATTTATACCGGCGCGTTTTTCAAACGTCATGCCGGATACGGTCCCGGCGGACCAAACAGAATTTATATAGTTGACCGCGCCGGAAACGGTTCGGTTACCAACGCTTTTACCGTGCCCGGAACATCAACCGACGCGCACGATACGACTGCGCCGATAGATTGGACGCGCGATAACGGCAATACGGGTTGGGACGGCGTCGGCAAAACTTCTCTGGGCGGAATGGCGCTTTCCGAGGATGAATCGGTTCTTTATGTGATGAACCTCGCCAACCGCACGCTCTACGCACTTAATCCTTCAAACGGAACGCAAATCGCCGCGCAAGCCGCGCCGACAAATCTGCCTCTGCCGAGCGGAACCTGCGCGGCGGGCGACGCCAGACCTTTTGCAGTAAGTTTTTATCACGGCTCGCTTTACGTCGGAATGGTTTGCAGCGCCGAATCAACTTTGACTTCGGGAACGGTCGATACTTATACCGATTCAAACGCGAACGGTCGTTATGACGGCGGCGAATATTATATCGAATCAAACGGCACAGCCGGACGCCAGGCAGCCGAGCCTTTTATGGATTTGGACGGCGACACCAATTTTGACGCGGGCGAACCTTTCGTCGATAACGACGGGAACGGTTTTTATAATCAGGGCGACGCGCGCCAGCTTCGCGCATACGTCTATTCGGTCAACCCGACGACGCTCGCTTTCGGCGCATCGCCCGTTTTTCAGATGCCTCTTAATTATCGACGCGGCGTAGCTACGCACACAGCGGGTGCTTTTGCTATCTGGCGACCGTGGTCATCCACCTATCGCGACGCCGGTTCGGGCTCATTCCGCACGGTTTATTCACAGCCGATGCTGACCGATATTGGGTTTGACAACGGGAATTTAATTCTCGGCTTGCGCGACCGTCTCGGCGACCAAATCGGAAACGGAGCTTTATCGAATCCGAACGACGCGAGCAACACGAATTTTTATCAGCCGCGCACGGCGGGCGACGTTATCCGCGCCTGCGGCAGCGTCGGCTCGTGGACGGTCGAAGCCAACGGACGCTGCAACGCCACGGGAACCGCGCCGCAGAACGTCAGCGAAGGTCCTGGCGGCGGCGAATTTTATTACGGCGATTCCTACGATTTGCAGGACGTATACACGCCTTCTGTAACGATTAACGGAAAAGGCGGAAATCACGACGACACGGCAAGCGGCGGCGTCGAACAGCTTCCGGGCGCGCCCGATGTGATGATAACGAATTTCGACCCGATTCCGAATATCGGCAATATGGTACACGACGGCGGAATTCGCTGGCTCAACAATACGAATGGCAGCTTCACCAAAGCCTATCGTTTATATGACGGAGTCGGAAGCGACTCGAACATTTTCGGAAAAGCCGGCGGCGTCGGCGGAAATCTCGTCATTCTTCCAGACCCCGCGCCGCTTGAAATCGGCAACCGCGTCTGGCGCGATACCGACGGCGACGGCGTTCAGGACGCGGGCGAAAACCCGATTTCCGGCGTTACGGTTCGTCTTTATAATTCTGCCAATACGCTTGTCGGGACGGCTGTAACGGATACAAACGGCGAATATTATTTCGTCGGCTCGACCGTCGCGGACGCAAATATAACCGACAATATCGGACAGATAAACGGCGGAATCGCTTATAACGCGAATTATCAGGTTCGCTTCGATTTAGCGGCAAATTATTCCGGCGCGGGACCGCTCACGGGCTTGCTTTTAACAACCCGCGACCAGACTTCGCAGGGCGGATTTGCCGACGGAAGCGATTCGGATGCCGGTTTGGTTACAAATCCGACCAGTTCACCCGCAGGAACTTACCCGGTTGTTTCCGTATTAACGGGAAATCCGGGCGAAAATAATCACAATATCGATACGGGCTTTACGTCGAGCACGGTTTACAGTCTCGGCAACCGCGTCTGGTTCGACACCGACAACGACGGACAGATTGACGCGGCGGAAGTCGGAATCTCGAACGTTTCAGTCAGCATTTTTGCCGACGCGAACGCCGACGGAACGCCGGACGCGATAGGTTCGCCGGTCGGCACAATGACGACCGACGCGAGCGGCTATTATCGTTTTGACAATCTCGCCGCCGGAAATTACGTCGTTCGCGTTAACCCCGCAAACTTCGCAAATGCAGGAGTTTTAGGCGGTTATCAGAACACTTCCGGCAACAGCAACGCCGATACGGATTCGACTTCCGTTGCCGGACAAAACGGCGAAAACGGAATTAATCCTTCGGGCGCGGCGAATCTCATTCAGACAAACGGAATTTTGTCCGGCTCAATCGCTTTGGGCGCGCCGGGTGAGCCGGTTAGCGAGTCGGACGTTCAGGCATCGGGACAGGGCGCGGTTGACGGGGCGGCGAATATGACCGTCGATTTCGGATTCTATCGCGCTTGTCTTTCGGGCATTGTCTGGAACGACAACGGCGCGGGCGGAAATAATAACAACGGTATTTTGAACGCCGGTGAAGCGCCGATTCCTTTCGTCAGAGTTCGCCTGTATGATTCGGCAAACGCTGAAATCTTAGTCGGAAACGACGGAATTCTCGGAACTTCCGACGACGGAACAAACGGAATGCTGACAAATTCGGGCGGAAATTATAATTTCTGCGGCTTGTCGCCGGTTCAATACCGCGTCGTGATTAATTCTCCGGGCGGAACTTCCAGCACGCCGACATCGAATAATCCGAACGATAACATCGACAGCGACGACAACGGTTTTACCGGCTCGGCTCCTTTCGTGGGCAGAATCGTCAGCGGTCTGGTAACGATAAATCCGGGAAGCACGGGCGCGGCAGGCAGCAATACCGTTACAAACAGCAGTGCTCTGACTTCCGACCCGACGGTTGATTTCGGATTCGTTCTGCCGCCGACGGCGATTAAATTGGATAGCTTTGCAGCCTTTACCGACGGCAACACCGTTTCGCTGAAATGGTCGACCGGCGGCGAAGCGGCGAATTTAGGCTTTAACGTTTATCGTGAAACAAACGGAATGCGCGAGCTTATGAACGCCGCGCCGATAGCGGGAAGCGCTCTGCGTTCGAGCGTCGAGCTTCTGGCAAGCGGCGAAAGCTACGGCTGGACTGAAGCTGATGCAAGCCGCAGCGCGGTTTATTATCTCGAAGACATAGACATTGACGGAACGACGACAATGCATGGTCCGATTTCGCCGGTGTTCAAAGTTTTCCTGAATAAATTCGACCGCAATTCGGCTTTATTGAGCGATTTGACGAAAGCCCAAAGACCGTCCGTCGAGAAAGAATTTGTCGGCGCGAGAGAATCGGAAAACGCTTCGATTAGTCAATCCGCTCAATGGCAGATTGCCGCGCGGCAAGGCGTGAAAATCACCGTCAATCACGACGGCTGGTATCGCGTTCCGGCGGAAAATCTGCAATCGGCGGGCTTTGATTTAAACACAAATCGCGACAAATGGCAGTTGTTCGTTAACGCTTCCGAAGTTCCGTTTAAGCTCGAAAATGACGGCTCAATCGAATTTTTCGGACGCGGAGTCGATACGCTTGACGCTGACAAACAGGTTTATTACCTTGTCAACGGTCAGACGACCGGCTTGCGCGTTGCGGAAGTCAAAGCCGGAGATGTGAGTGCAAATCCGGCGCAGAGCTTCCGCGCGACCGTCGAGCGCAAAGACCGCTTGATGTATGTTTCGTCAATCTTAAACGGCGAAACGGAAAATTGGTTCGGCGCGATTATCAATCGCAACAGTCAAACGGTGCAGAATCTGACGGTCAGCAAGCTCGATTCAAGCAATCAGGCGCGTCTGAGCGTAAAATTGCAGGGCTTAACTGCCGGACAGCATGTCGTCAGCGTCAGATTCAACGATATTGACCTCGGCACAGTTTATCTGGGCGACCAGGACAATAATCAGTTTGAATTCGATATTCCGGCATCTTCGGTCATCGAAGGCGTCAACAGCGTCAAGCTGCAATCGGTTGGCGAGGGCAATGATGTCAACCTCGTCGATAAAGTCAGCCTGACTTATTCGCGTCGTTACGAAGCGGTGAACAACAAGCTTCGCTTCAGCGTCGCCGCAGGACAGACAGTCAGAGTCGGCGGGTTTACGACCGGAAAAATGACCGTTTATGAAATTCAAAACGGCAAAGTTTCGCGCCAGTTGGCGTTCGGCGTTGACGATGCAAACGGCGAATACAGCTTCGGTCTGGGTTCGGCGGGCTACGACCGCGAATTTATAGCTTTACCGAATTCGCAGCCCGAGCAAGCCGCTTTGATTCAGCAGAACGTGCCTTCAAGCTGGAACGCTTCGGGCAACCGTGCCGATTTCGTCATCATCGCGCCTTCGATTTTGCAGACGCAGGCTCAGCAGCTTGCGGATATGCGTCAAAATCAGGGCTTGGTTACAAAAGTCGTCTTAGCCGAAGACGTTGCCGACGAGTTCGGCTCGGGCGTTTTAACGTCGGATGCCGTCAGGGCGTTTCTGCAAAGAGCGACGACTGCGTGGCGCATTAAACCGCAATACGCCTTGCTTTTCGGCGATTCGAGCTTTGACCCGCGCAGTTATCTCGGGCAGTCGAATCGTAATCTCGTTCCGACGAAATTAATCGACACGGATTATATGGAAACGTCGAGCGACGCGTGGTTAGCCGATTTTGACGGCGACGGCGTTGAAGACATAGCGCTCGGAAGACTTCCGGCGTCGAGTGAAACGGAAGCCAATCTGATGGTTTCCAAGCTCGCTCGCTACGACAATCAGCAGGCGCGAACCGAAAAAACGAACCTGATGGTTGCCGACACCGGTTTCGAATCTTACAGCCAGTCTCTGCAATCCTATTTGCCGAACGACGTGCGGGCAATCCGCATCGACCGCGCGGCGATGACGGATGCGGAAATGCGCGGGCAGATTCTGAACGGGCTGAACGATAATCCGATGATGGTTACATACACCGGACACGGCACGACCGGAGTTTGGTCAAACTCAGCCATTTTCAATTATGCGGACGCCGCAAACTTGAGCAATTCACAGCTTTCATTCTTTATGCTGATGACTTGTCTGAACGGCTTTACGCATAATACGAGCGGCGACAGTCTGGCGGAAGCGGCGCTGAAAGCCGAAAATGGCGGCGCGGTCGTCATCTGGGCATCTTCGGGCATGACTCTTGCCGACCCGCAGTATGATATGAGCCGTGAAGCGACTCGCCTGCTCTTCGGCGGCGGACAGCTTCGCATCGGCGATATTGCCCGTATGGCAAAACAATCGACCACCGATTCTGATGTCAGACGAACATGGCAGATTATCGGCGACCCGACGATTTTCGTTAAATAAAATTAGCGAAAACCAAAAAACTAACAGAGCGGATTTTTCTTCGGAAATTTCCGCTCTGTTTTAGTATAAATGCTGAAACACGCTGTCTCAATTTAAGATTCAAGATTCAAGATTCAAGATTCAAGATTCCGTATTCAATTTTAAATCTTAAATCTTGAATCTTAAATCATTTTCGCCCTTACTGCGTGCGGGCTTCTGCATTTAGAATGTAATTGATAAAATTGAATAAGAGGATTCTTTATGGCAGAACAAAATTTGCGCTTTGCGGGAACGGTTGACCATCTGGCGATAAAATGTACCGATTTGCAGAAATCGGTCGATGAATACAAGCGGCTCGGCTTCCGTGTAGAAACCGTTTACGAGGATTGGGCGATGATGCGCGACGCAAAAGGCTTCGGCATCGCTTTGCTTCCGCCCGATTCGAAACATCCGCCGCATATCGGAATGCGCGTCGAAACGCTCGAAGAACTCGAAAAAGCGGCTGCAAAAGAAAATCGCCCGATAAAAGAACACCGCGACCGAACCGTTTCTTTCTACACAAAAGGCGTTGACGGCAACGCCATCGAATTGATTTATTATCCTGAAGATTTCGGAAAAGAATAAATCGCAGAGAAGCAGGAAAAAATTAACAGGGATGACAGGATAGACAGGGATAAGGACAATTAATTGTTTTTTTTGACTTATCCTTTTGTATCCTGTCATCCCTGTTAATTTTTCCTCTGTAAGAAAATAAAATGAAAAAACTTTCACGCGAATTTTACCTTCGTCCTGACACGCTCGAAATCGCGCAGGATTTACTCGGCAAATTATTAGTCGTTCCGACTGCGGACGGCGAGAGAGTTTCGGGAATGATTGTCGAGACGGAAGCTTATCTCGGCGCAATCGACAAAGCCGCGCATTCTTACGGCAATCGGCGCACGCCGCGCACTGAAACGATGTTCGCGCAGGGCGGAACGGTTTATATTTTCTTCGTTTACGGGATGTATTTTCAGTTTAACGTCGTCGCCGGCGCGATTGATACGCCGCACGCGATTCTGGTGCGCGCCGTCGAGCCGGTCGATGGTATTGAGATAATGCGCGAAAGACGTTTGCGGAAAAATCCGAATGCAAAAATGACGGACAAAAATCTTACTTCAGGACCGGGAAAACTCTGCATCGCGCTCGGAATCGATAAAACTTTTAATAATGCGGATTTGCGCGGGAGAAAAATCTGGCTGGAAGATTTTAATACGTTTTCCACAGACGAGATTGCCTGTGGAAAACGCGTCGGCATCGACTACGCCGAAGAATTTGCCGAAAAGCCGTGGCGTTTTTGGGTGAAAGATAACCCGTTCGTCAGCCGTCTGAAATAAGCTACGCCGACAGATATTGCCGCAGAATCGGTTCGAGCACGTCGAAATCGACCGGCTTGTCAATCAAATCGTTACAGCCAGCCTCAATCGCCTTTTGATAATGATATTTACCAAACGCCGTAACCGCGATAATCGGCAGTTTTTTCGCACATACATCGAATTCGCGGATAGCGCGCGTCGCCGTCAAACCGTCAACAAGCGGCAGTGAAATATCCATCAAAACGAGGTCTGGATGCTGCTGTTTCACACGGTCAATCGCTTCGATACCGTCTGAGGCTTCTATCACCTGATAGCCGTAAGTTTCGAGCAGAAACTTCATAAACTCGCGTGTATCTTCGTAATCTTCAACTATTAAAACTTTCTTTGGCATAATTGCACCATAAGTAATAAAATTTAGAATTAAATCAATACATAATCTCAATCCCGCTTTTTACTTAAGCAAGCACAGTGCCAGATAGAAAAGCATCCGGTTTGAAAGTTCAAACCGGATGCTTTGGGGACTCATGAATCAATGCAATCTTAGAACTGTTGGATATTCAAAATTCCCTGCAAAATCGTGCCTAAAATATTCAGCGAACCGTTGTTGTTAGTTCCATACTGGTTTCGGCTGTTGTATCCGTCCTGATAGCCGCGCTGAAAACCTTGCTGGAAATAGTATTGATACTGGCTCGAATCGACATAGCTTTGATAACCGTAGTTTCCGCTTCTGTAAACGGAATTGTTGTTATAATTACTTGAACGTCGTCCGTTGCGGTCATTCTGTCCGGCGCGGAAACCTTGCTGGTAACCCGCGTTTACAGCCTGTCTGAGCAGTTCCGCCCCGCGATTGTCCGTCTGGTAATAACTGCCGTTGCGATAAATACGATAACGGTTGTTGTTGGCATTATTGTTACGATTACGCATATTTTGCTGGCGCAATTGTTCCTGACGCTGCTGCTCCAATTTTATACGCTGCGCTTCAAGTTGGGCGCGCTTATTCTGCACTTTCTGCTGCTGTTTTTCAACTTTTTGCTGTTGACGCTGAACCTGCCTGTTTCCCTGAGCGTTAGCAACTTCGCTTGTTCCGAGTAAAACTACCAAACCAAGTGTAGAGACTGCTATCGTTCTTTTTAACGTATTTAATTTCATTGTATTTCTCCTTATTATTCCGTTTCTTTTTTCTTGAAATTTCTTTGAATGTCAAGAACTGTAAATAAATGTAAATGATTGTGAGATAAAGACTTACAATCTTCATTTTTATAGTAAGCAATGCGTGTGCCAAAGCGAAAAATGCGAGTGTTTAGCGGGATTTCGGGTTTGAGAAAAAATAAATGGATACTATTTGGGTATAGAAATAACCTGTATCGGACGAAGAACGTTCAGCAAAGCGGGAAATTGACTTCGCAAAGTTGGAAATGCATTCGTCCAGGTTGGAAATCGATACGTCAAAGTTGCAGTGAGGCTTTTTAAATTAAATGTCGTTTGAATCATCAAAACAAATTCCTGTATCATTGGCGATATGAAAACTCTTTATCCAGAAATCGAGCCGTTTGATTCGGGAATGCTGAAAGTTTCCGATATTCACGAAATTTATTACGAGCGCTGCGGAAACGCGGCGGGCATTCCGGTCGTTTTCCTGCACGGCGGACCGGGCGGCGGGCTGATTCCGATGTATCGAAGGTTTTTCGACCCCGAAACGTATCAGATAATTTTGTTTGACCAGCGCGGTGCGGGCGCTTCCACGCCGCACGCCGAGCTGCGCGAGAATACGACGTGGGATTTGATACACGACATGGAAACTCTGCGCGAGAAATTCGGAATCGATAAATGGTTTGTCTTCGGCGGTTCGTGGGGAAGCACGCTTAGTCTCGCTTACGCGGAGACGCATCCCGACAGATGTTTGGGTTTGATTCTGCGCGGCATTTTTCTGACGCGGCGCAAAGAGCTTTTGTGGTTTTATCAATACGGCGCGAGTGAGATTTTTCCCGATTTCTGGGAACGCTATCGCGACGCGATTCCTTTCGAGGAGCGCGGCGATTTTATGTCCGCCTATTACAAGCGCCTGACGAGCGACGACGAGCAGGAAAGGCTTGATGCGGCGCGCGCGTGGAGCGTCTGGGAAGGCTCGACCTCAAAACTATATCCGAGCAAGGATTTGATGGACCACTGGGAAGGCGAGCACGAAGCATTGTCTCTGGCTCGCATCGAATGTCATTATTTTATGAACAATTCGTTTTTCCCGACGGAAAATTATTTAATCGAAAACGCCCATAAAATCCGTCATATTCCGACCGTCATCGTTCAGGGACGATATGATGTCGTTTGCCCGATGACCAGCGCATGGGAACTGCACCGCGCGCTTCCCGAAGCCGAGTTAATCGTCGTGCCCGACGCCGGACATTCCATCAGCGAGCCGGGAATCACGTCCGCGCTGGTCGAGGCGACGGATAAATTCAGAGAAAGAGAAAAGGCTTAATTATTAAAATCGGAGCGAAACATAGTTTGTTCGCCGCTTTCTGATGGAAACATTCAGCAAATAGCGGTATGATGGGTGAATCGAAGGCGCAAACTTTTTTATAAATATAAGCGTCAAATTATAGAAGGAAAATTATTATGGCTGGTTTAGGAACAACTGAAATTATTTTAATCGTCGCGGTTTTATTTCTGCTTTTCGGCGCGAGCCGTCTGCCGCAGTTAGCAAAATCTTTCGGGCAGACGCGCAAGGCATTTAAAGACGGAATGCGCGAGGCGGAAGAAGAAGAAAAATTGGAGCAGGCGCAAAAGCAAATCGCTTCGACGCCGTCCGGCGCGCCGCAGGTTTCAGCCGTGAGCGATGAAGTTCTGCTCGAAGAACTTCGCCGCCGCGCCGAAGCCAAGCAGCAGCAAAGTTAGCCACGAACAAACACGAAAAGAAAAATGCAAAGGTGAAAAGTTGCTTTCTTGTTCGTGTTCTTTTGTGTTTGTTCGTGGCTAATTCTTTTCGCCGACGATGAGCGTCGCTTTTATCGAAAAGCGAAACGTCAGCGTGCCGTCTTCATTATCGACCGTTTGAGCGAGTTTTTCTTTAACTCGCTCTTTTTCTTCTTCATTAAGAAACCTGAGCCAGACGGGAAGCAGAAAATCTTCGAGCAGCGGCGCTTTGATAAATTCCTCGCCGGTTTCAAATTCGAAAATCTCGTTTTCGGTAAAGCTTTTCACATGTTTCAAACCCGCGTTTTTTAAAATTTCCTCGGCTTGCCACGCGGTCGGCAGCTCGGCAATCAGATTTTCAATCTGCGGGCTGTGTTCGAGCAAATCCGTATTCAGAAGCGTTTCCCACATAAACGAGAAAATCTCGCCGAAGCTGCCCGTCGTCGGCAGAAAAATTGCAACCTGTCCGGCGGAAAAATCAGCCATTTTTTCGACGAATTCGGGTAAATCCTTCGGGCGGACAAAGCTTGCGTCAGCCAGAACCGCGTCGAATTTTTTATCGGGCGAGGCGTTTACAAAGTTGATTTCCGCATAGCGCGTTTCGGCGCGGTTTTCGTCGGCGTCGATTACGTCGAGCTTTGCCTGCGCGATTTTTTGCAGCTCGGGCGTTTCGCTGACCGCATAGATTTCCGCGTCGCTGCCGAATTTATCGCGCAATCGAAGCGCGTGCGTGCCGCTTCCCGAATTGTAGTAAAGGAGCTTGCCTTTGTCGGCAAATTTGATGTGTTTATCGACGAGGTCGGCAAAGCGCTTTGTCCAGTCGCTGCCGACGAATAAATCGTTGATAAAGGCGAGTTCTTTTTCCGTCTTGCTCATACTTCTATTTTAACCGTTGGGGAAAATTTTCACCACAGAGACACAGAGACACAGAGGAAATTAAAATTTGTCTTTGTTAATAATTCGTGCTATTCGTGTATTCGTAGTTAAAAAATCTCTGTGTCTCTGTGCCTCTGTGGTGAATCGTTCTTCAGGAGAAAATTGTGTCGAAAAATATCAAAGAACTGTTTGATTTGACGGGAAAAACCGCGATTGTAACGGGCGGCTCGCGCGGAATCGGGAAGGAAATGGCGGAAGGATTGGCGGAAGCGGGCGCAAATTTGATGCTCTGCGCGCGGCGCGAGGAATGGCTCAGTGAAACCGTTAACGAATTTCGGGCGAATAATTTCCGCGTAGAGAGCAAAACCTGCGACGTTTCAAAACCTGAAGACGTGCAGTCAGTCGTCGATGAAGCGATTGAGAAATTCGGAAAAATCGATATTTTAATCAATAACGCCGGAATTTCGTGGGGCGCGATGCCGGAAGAGATGCCTTTACAGCAATGGCAAAAGGTTTTGGACGTAAATTTAACCGGCTGTTTTCTGATGGCGCAGGCGGTCGGGCGTGAAATGTTAAAGCAAAAAAGCGGCTCGATTATCAATATCTCTTCGATTTCGGGAATAACTTCGAGCGCAAACGGACCGTTTTACGCCGGATATGTCGCCAGCAAAGCCGGTTTGATTGGCTTGACGCGCGAATTGGCGGCAAGCTGGGGACGACGCGGAATTCGCGTCAACGCGATTGCGCCGGGATTTTTTCATTCGCGTCTTGCGGACGCCGTAATCGACCGCTACGAAGGCGACATCAGGGACAACAACGTAATTCCGCGCATCGGTGCGGAAGGCGAACTAAAAGGCGCGGCGGTTTTTCTCGCGAGCGATGCTTCGAGCTATATTACAGGTCAAACAATCGTCGTTGACGGCGGAATGACAATCTGATTTTGGATTTTAGATTTTGGATTTTGGATTTGCATTGATTAATATACATATATAAAAATCTCCGCGCTCTCCGCGTCTTCTGCGGTTAAATTTTTAAGATAAATTATGGAATACGCAGCGACGACGCTGAATCTGGCGTCGATTATTGAACAGCACGCGCGGCTTGCGCCGGAAAAAGAAGCGATTGTCTGGAACGAGATGCGCTTTACCTACGGGCAGCTCAACCGCCTGGCAAACCGCGTGGCGAATGCGCTGACGGAAATGGGCATCGGGCACGGCGATAAAGTCGCGCTGGCTTGTCCGAATCTGCCGTTTTTCCCGATTGTCTATTACGGCATTTTGAAAACCGGCGCGACCGTCGTGCCGATTTGCATTTTGTTTAAGCCGCGCGAAGTCGAATATCACCTGCGCGATTCGGACGCGAAGGCGATTTTTACATTCGAAGGAACCGGGGAATTTCCGCTCGGTCAGACGGTTAAAGAAGGTTTTGATAAAGTCGATGCGTGCGAGCATCTGATTGTGATGACCAACGACCCGCTTGCTCCGAGTCCTTTTGAAAACTCGAAAACGCTGACCGATATTACCAGAGACCAGCCCGAAACTTTTGAGACTTTCCCGACAAAGCCCGAAGATACGTGCGCGATTCTCTACACTTCGGGCACGACCGGACAGCCGAAAGGCGCGGAGCTGACGCACGCGAATATTATGTCGAACGTCATCGCGACTTACGGCATACATCTTCCCGTTCTCGATTTTACCGACGGCGAGCAGAAAACCGTTTTGATAACTTTGCCGCTTTTTCACACGACCGGGCAGACCGTGCAGATGAACACCAATCTTTACGGCGGCTGCCGCGTCGTTCTGCTGCCGAAATTCGACGCGAAAGCGACGCTCGACGCGATGGCGCGCGAGCGCGTAAATTTTTGGATTGGCGTTCCGACGATGTACTGGGCGATTTTAAAGTACGTCGAGGAAAACGATTACGACATCTCCGAAATCAAAAAATATATGAAAGTCCCGACTTCGGGCGGCGCGCCGATGCCGGTCGAGGTGATGAAGGAATTTGAGCAGGTTTTCGGGCTTCGCGTTTTGGAAGGCTACGGCTTGTCGGAAACTTCGCCGCTCGCCTGTTTTAATCATTTCGAAAAACCTTCGAAGCCCGGCAGCGTCGGTCAGCCGATTTTCGGCGTCGATGTCCGTTGTTTCGACGAAGACGATAACGAAGTGAAACGTGGCGAGCGAGGCGAAGTCGTCATTCGCGGCGCAAACGTGATGAAAGGCTATTACAAACGCCCCGAAGCGACCGCCGAAGCTTTCCGCAGCGGCTGGTTTCACACGGGCGACATCGGAATAATGGACGAAGACGGTTATCTTTCAATCGTTGACCGCAAAAAAGATATGATTCTGCGCGGCGGCTACAACATTTACCCGCGCGAGCTTGAAGAAATAATCATCACGCATCCGGCAGTTTCGCTCGTCGCTGTCGTCGCCGTGCCGGACGAAAGATTAGGCGAAGAAGTCAAAGCGTTTATCGTGCCGAAAGCGGGCGCTGAAATAACCGAACGGGAAATGATTGACTGGTGTAAAACACAATTTGCCGCGAACAAATACCCGCGCTACGTCGAATTTCGTGATGAGCTTCCGGTCGGCAATACGGGCAAGATTTTCAAGCGCGCTTTGCGGGAAGAAAGCTGAAAATGCACGAAAAATATCCTTACCAAAAACAATGGGAAGAATATCGACGGCTCAAAAATCGCCAGTATATAATTTTTATCGGCGGCGGAATAATAATAAATCTGCCGGATTATTTCCATAATTTAAGAAGTATTCAGCTTATTTTGATAATCGGTTGGGTCGTCGCGCTTATTTATGTAATATTTCGATTTCACACCTGGAAGTGTCCGGGCTGCGAAAAACGTTTTTTCGTCTCCTCATTTTGGATTAGGCATCCTGAATTATTGTCTAATTGCCGTAACTGCGATTTGCGGAAATACAAAGGCTCGGCTTTTGAAAAGAAATAAAAAATGAAAGTTTCAGTTTTATTCTTCGGCGCGACAGCTGATGCCGTGGGCGAGAGGGAAATCGAGATTGATTTGGAAGATGAAGCGAAAGCCGAAACAGCTTTTGCCCTTCTGGTCGAAAAATTTCCACCTCTTAAAAATCACGCTCTGCTTTTCGCCGTCAATCAGGAATACGCAAACGGCGGCGAGACGATAAACGAAGGCGATGAGTTAGCTGTATTCACGGCAGTTTCAGGCGGTTAAGCTTTAGTACGGATTTTATTTCATGCAGGCGGCTCTGCGTCTGTTGTTTAATCATCGGCGGGTTGCGCAAAGTCGTTTGCATATGAACGAAACAAATAGTTTTGCTGAAATTACCTTTGAAGCGCTCGATGTCGGCGCGATTGCGCGGCGCGTCGTTCCGGCAAGCTGCGGCGCGACTATTACGCTAGACGGTTATGTGCGGCAATTTACCAAAGGACGCGAGACGCTTTATCTGGTTTACGAAGCATATGAGCCGATGGCTTTGAAGGAAATGGAAAAGCTGATTGAAAGAGCGCGCGCGCAGTTTGAAATCGAAAATGTCGGCATCGTTCATCGTCTCGGAAAACTCGAAATCGGCGAAACGAGCGTTGTCATATCCGTCGCCGCGCCTCACCGCCGCGCCGCGTTTGAAGCCTGCGAATGGCTGATTAAAGAATTAAAACGAACCGTCCCGATTTGGAAAAAAGAGGTCTATGCAGACTGCGAGGAATGGGTGGAAGCTGAGAAATGAGAAATGAGAAATGAGATGTGAAAGGCAATATTTGTTTTCACATC
>JBARIW010000052.1:0-1828 GCA_049799955.1 Pyrinomonadaceae bacterium | reverse complement strand
TGCGGGAGCTGACAGCTCCGTATCCAGGTCCACGTAGACCGCACCCGGCAGATGCCCGTCGAGGTATCTGCGGTGTCCGTCGCTGCGGCCCAGTTCCCAGCGCACGTCCAGCAGCCGTACCGGCTCTCCGCTGTCCAGGGATGACTTGAGCTCAGCGGTGCTGATGAGGATTCCTGTCACAGGTCCACCACGTCACCGGGTGCCAGCGGCTGGTAGCTTGTTCCGTACATTTCGCCGAAGAGTTCAAGGTGCTTTTCCCCGATTCCGCGGCCCTTTCCGTTCAGCAGAGCGTCGTGGATGGGATGTGCGGTTTGGGCTCCGACGGCGATGACGAAGTCGATGACCTCTCCCACCTTTGACCACGGTGCGTGGATGGGTACCAGGAGCACCTCTGCCTTGAGTCCGCTGGGTACCGTGAAGGAGTCTCCCGGGTGGTAGATCCGGTCTTCTATCAGGTATGCGAGGTTTTCCACCATGGGAATCAGCGGGTGAATCAGCGCATGCTGTCCGCCGAAGGAGCGTACTGAGATTCCGGCGATTTGCTGGACAGTGTTGGGGTCCACGTCGTGGATCCGGTCCTGGGCATCGTCTGCTGCTTCGTTGCGCAGTGATGCTGCCAGTGCTGCGGGTGCGTAGAGCTGCAGGTCCCGGCGTTCAGCAAGGATCGGCAGTACCTGTTCACTGTCGATGTGGTCTGCGTGCTCGTGTGTCAGGAGGATCGCGTCTGCGTCCCGGAGCGCTTCTTCGACCTCGGAAAAGTTGCCTGGATCCAGTACCAGAACTGATCCTTCTTTTTCGAACCGGACACATGAATGCGTGTACTTGGTCATTTTCATAGGGTCACGATACTCCGGGTGATGTGGAACTCTCCCACAGGTACGGTGTGCCAACGCTGATAATCTGGGGTCAGGTCCGAATATCGTCAGCCGGTTCGCAGATTGCCGGCGTGTCCCAGCCGGCCTTACTTTGGTGGCCGGTTCCCGTCAGCCAGTCCTTGTCAGCCTGTTCCAGTCAGCCTGTTCCAGTCAGCCAGTTCCAGCCAGCCCGGAGCGCCAGCCCGTTCCGCCAGCCCGTTCCAGTCAGCCAGTTCCAGTCAGCCAGGAGGCTTCCATGTCAGCGCAGCCATCGTCCTCGGGGCGGACTGCCGAGCCCCGGGTTACCCGCCAGCGGCTTGCGGTGGGCCGTACCTTGGATTCCCTTGACGACTTTGTCAGCACCCAGGAGCTTCACCGCCTCCTTCAGGACCGTGGTGAAAAGGTTTCGCTGGCCACGACCTACCGGATCCTGCAGTCAATGGCCGATGACGAGCAGGTCGACGTTCTCCGGGGCGCAGACGGTGAAGTTCTCTACCGCCGCTGCGAGGCTGAACATCACCACCACCACCTTGTGTGCCGCAACTGTGGCAAGGCTGTGGAGGTTGAGGCTCCTGCTGTCGAAAGCTGGGCTGCGCGTCTTGGCCGAGAGCACGGTTTCACTGACGTTGCGCACACTGTTGAGGTCTTTGGGCTTTGCCCCGAATGCTCGCGGTAATCCACGGGCTCGGATGTTTCTGGCCGTTCGGGATACGACTCCTCCGGCGCCCGCAGACTTAGCCTTCGTTCGGACGAAAAGCAGGTAATTTACCGGTAATCCTGTGGTCTGAAAAGGGCCGATTTTGGCCTCGGAATGTCAGTGGCAGCTGAGAGTCTTGGGGTATGAACCGTTCCTCGGGCACCCCGTTTTCCCGGTCAGCTGACCGGGAACAGGACGGTGCTCCGTGTGCGGAACCAGGACGAGATTCTGCCGGTTCCTTTTTTATCCCCGGTCCCGGGCAATCCGGCGGTACCGG
>JBARIW010000051.1:0-233490 GCA_049799955.1 Pyrinomonadaceae bacterium | reverse complement strand
GAATATGTCAACGCCGATACATTCGTGTTTTGGCTGAATCCGGGCGAAAAGTGTTCGGTTGATTTTTATGCGACGAATTTGGGGCAGCCTGTTTCCGGCAAGACAATAGATTTTCGACTCGATACCGCAAATACTTTAGGAGCGCAGCCTCCGGGCTATCCGGCAATCGGAGGACCTGTTCTTCCCACATTAAATCCGGATAAATCCGTCGATACGGATTTGAATGGAAAAGCTTCCATAACGATAACGGGAATCGACCCGAAAAACCCGCGAGTATATATCGACGGTCAGATTTACGGCATATCTTATAACCTGAGCGACCAGACTTTTGCGAATTGCAATCAGGCAAATTTCATCAGTGTCCTGGTATTTGACAGCGTTCCTGCCGCTACTATAAAAAAACCGACCTGGAACGATATTCAGCCGACAATGCAGCAATACGCCAATCTTTATCCGATTATGTCGAAAGGCATATTTAATCTGGCAGATAAAGATGTGGTTGACGGCAATGCGGAAATATTAAAATTTGTTTTCAGCAAAGACAGAAACGACCCGAACTATATGCCCGCGACCAGAGATTTGTCGCGCGATAAGCAGAAAATGATTATCAACTATCTTGACAGCGTACTGCCGCCGAAAGGGAAGAAAAAAACCGTTACGACCAGAAAATCATAAAAATATTTAACTACTACTATGATACTTCTTAAAGACATACAGATTGAAACTATTGAGGATGTAAGAGATGCGCTTCAGCTTGCCGTAGAGCTTGAGCACGCGACCATTCCTACGTATTTAACGGCAAATTTCACTTTGAACAATACCGGCAATGATGATATTTCAAATCTGGTCGGCTCGATACTCGGCGAGGAAATGCTTCATTTATCCATCGCCGCTAATGTATTGACTGCCATCGGCGGGCACGCGGTCATAAATAAACCGCCTTTTATCCCGACGTATCCCGGACCGCTGCCGGGCGGAGTCGAATCCGGTTTGCAAGTGCCGCTCGCCAGATTTTCACTAGATTTGGTACAGAATGTCTTTATGGTAATCGAAGAACCGGAAAACCCGATTCATATCGAAGCGTTGGTTGAAAATCAACTGACCATCGGCATGTTCTACGAAAAAATCAAACAACAGCTCGGAGAATTGGATAAAGAAGCGAAAGCAAAGGGTTCGACAATTTTTACCGGCAATCCGGCGCACCAAGTAACGTTTGATAAGTTTTTCCCGACAAAACTGCTGTTCCCGATAACGGATTTGAAAACAGCCGACCGGGGAATCGACATCATAGTCGATCAGGGCGAAGGAACCACTACAGACCCGTTCGTTAATCCCGACGACGTGCCGACCGGAACAAACGAACCCGCGCACTATTACCGTTTTCAGGAAATAGTCAAAGGAAAAAAATTAGTTAAAAAGCCCGACGGCACTTATTCTTTTTCCGGCGACCCGATACCTTTTGACGGCACATTAATTCCCAATATGCGGGAAAATCCGAAGATGAGCGATTATCCCGTCAATTCGCTGGCTTATCTGAACAGCAAATTATTTAACTATTCATACACGAATCTGCTGAATTCCCTGCACCGCGCATTTAACGGCGAACCGGAACAAATAAACGCCGCGATGGGACTTATGTTTTCCGTCAGATTATACGCTCTCGAACTTCTCGCGCTTCCCGACCCGAACAATCCGGGGTTTGTGGCTGGACCGAGCTTCGAATATGTCGGCAGCGAAGATTTAACCTCAACCGAGCGACAGGCTCTCGCCTTATGAAGACAATAGGTTTTGTCGTAAAATTGTCGTCGAGCGATATTCCGGCGTCGCAGCGCTTTTATACCGAAATCCTCGGCTTTGTCGTTGACGAGCGTTACACGATTAATACAGGCGGCTGTTACCTGAACGAATCTTACATACAACTCAATCTGCCGGGTTTAGATAACAATATCGCCATCGGTTTGTATAAAGATATTTACGCGCCGATGCCGAAACAGGACCCGAGCGCAATACCCGGCACAGCGCCTACTTTTCTTGTCGCAGACATTAAATCCGAGCGTGAAGCTTTGATTAAAAAGGGCGTATCAGTAGAAGAAATCATCTCGAACACGTCCGATGAAGGTTATACCGATGAATTCGCGTTCTTTCAAGACCCGGATAATAACACTCTTGTAATCAGGCAAAATATTGAGCATTACACCAGATAGTTGTTTTTTCAAATGAGTTTTTCAGTGTTTGTAAATCTCCTTTCGTCAATAATGTTTCCGACCGATTTTTTGAAAACTCGCCTGTCCGACGTAACCAATCGAACAGGCGATACAGGAAATCGAGAAAACGATTTGTTATTTTATTTTCGGAGCCTTAACGGTTCGCGTGCCTTGCGATAACGACAACCCGACAATCTTTCCGGCGGAATCTTTCTCAAATGAAATATTCGCCTTAACATCAGGTATTGTAAACTGCGATTCTGAAACAGCTTCAATTTCAAGCTTGCCTTGCCCTGTCATTTGCCCGAATAATTTATCGCCCTCTCTGGTAATTGTCAGGACTAATTTCGGAGTAACTTGATAGTCGCCGACATACGCATCGAAGCCGGAAGAATCGACCTTTGTTTCTTTGCCTTCCAGCCGTTTTACTACCTGCAAAGCGTTTGCATTCGTCGGGTCAAGCTCGACCGCTTTTTTGTAATTCGCCAGCGCCGAATCTTTTTGACCGTCTGCCAGATACGCTTCGCCGAGAGTGTCGTAAACGTTTGACGATTTTGGAAACATTTCAACGTTAAGCTTGAAAATCTCAATCGCGTCTTTCGCGCGTTTCATACTCAAAAGCTGATAACCGAGGGCGTTGAGTTCATTTTCCGAGAAATCATACGTCGGAGAATTTTCCGTTTTCAGCTTCCGGTATTCCGCGATGACTGATGCAACGTCTTTTTTCGAAGCTATTTTGTAAAGCGTTTCGGCAATCGATTTTTTCGGCGCATCATAAGGCTGTCCGTTAAGGATTCCGAGAATCGAACTCGTGATTTTCGGGAGATTTAGGACATTACCGGCATTATCGAGAATAATCACGGTTTGACGTTTCTCGACCGCTCGCGAAATCAAAGAGGCAAAACCATTGATTCCTGCGCCGCCGTGCCAGATAATCTTCGTTTTCAGGTCTGATTTTCCGATTGGCTGGTCGGTAATACGGATTCCGTAGCCGTAATTTCCAAGTCCGGGAGTAAACATCAGGCGCTTGCTCTCGGCTGAAAGAATTTTGTCTTCTTGCAGCGACTGGTCCCATTTGTAAAGGTCTTCAACAGTCGAATACATCGAGCCTGCCGCGTATGGAATCGACATATCGATATACGGAGCGTTTACATAACCGGCAGGTGTTTTTTCATAACTGCTTGCACGCTTTTCGAGGAGCGATGAGTTATGGTCGTAGCCTGAATTCGTCATCCCGGCGGGTACGAGAATGCGCTCCTGCAAAGCCGTTTCGTAAGTCTTTCCGGTAACTTTTTCGATAATCGCACCGAGAATAGAGTAACCGGAATTGCTGTAACGGTATTTCGCTCCCGGCTCAAACTCAAGCTCGTCGCTCGCAAATTTTTTGACGAAATCCGCAACCGCGTACGGAATGCGGCTGATTTCGGCAGAAAAATTGGGACGGGCTGAATAGTCCGGAATCCCGGAAGTCTGGTTAAGTAGTTGATGAATGGTAACTCTTCCGCCCGTATCTTTTCGATAATCGGTCAGATAATCGGTGATTTTGCCGTCGAGCTTGATTTTGCCTTCCTCGACAAGCTGTAAAACAAGCGCGGCGGTAAATTGCTTTGTGATGGAAGCAATGCGAAATTTCGTGTCCGGCTGATTCGGAATATTCCATTCCATGTTCGCCATTCCGAAGCCTTTTTTGTAGATGACCTTGCCGTTTTCGGCGACTAAAATCGAGCCGTTAAATTGCCCGTAGTCGTTATACTGCTTCAAAAGCGCGTCAATTTTCTGCACATTCTGCTGTGCGAATGAGTTTGTAGCGGTCATCAATGTAACGATAAATAAAGTAAATAATATTGCTGTTTTCATAATAATTCTCTCCGATAAAATTTGGGTTAAACGCCCGGCGTTTCCAAATCAGACTATCAAAACTAAATCGGCGGAAATAGAATGAAATTTGCCTTGACGGATAATTTCGATTAAGAATTATATTTTTTTATAATTATTTGGCAGAAATCCGGTCAGTTGTTTGAACGTGCGGATAAAATGGCTTTGGTCTGAAAAACCGCACTCAAACGCAATATCAGTCAGAGAAAAAGAAGAAACTTTAAGGAAATAAAGCGATTTTTCAATTTTTAACCTGCGCATATATTCGCCGAAAGTGCAGGAAAAATATTTCGGAAAATGCTTGGATACGGTTATCGGGTGAACGCCGGCGGCTTCGGATAAATCTTTTAGAGTGAGCGATTCGTTCCACTTGTCGCGGGTTAATTCCGCGACCGTTTTTATCCAGCCCGGAGATGGTTTTTTGGAGTCGGTTTCAGGATTTGCATGAATTAGATTAAGAAGCAGCATCTTTATCGAGCAATCCGAAAAAACGTCTTCGGAAACCAATTCTTTGTAAATTTTGAGCATGGTAAATTTCGCCTGCGGATTTCTATCGACTGCCGAATTGATTGCGGCTTCCGTAGCTTGATTGTCCTGCAAAAACTCACGTTCGATTATCAGGTTAATGCTTATTGTAGGAAATAATTCGATGATAGTTCCATGCGGCTCGCCTGCATGAAAGAACATCAGTTCTCCGGGAACGCGTTCTACTTCCCACGTTTTCCGTTTATCCAAAACGCCGCCTTGCAGCACAAAATTTACGTGCGAGTTTTCGTGATAATGCATTGCGGCTGCTGCGGCTTGCTTTCGAAAAGTTTTTGCGCCGGCAATTACCCCTTCAGCCCGCAATGTATCGACCGCGTTTCCTAAATACGTCCCTTTTTCTAAAGCTAACATTATGGTAAATCTTTAATGCTCAAAACAAGCTTTCGGCGGCAAATTCTAATAAGCCGGTCAGACAATCGTTGAACTTTCCGTCTTGCCTTCAATGTGGTTTTCTCCGATGAAATTAAGAATGGTCTCGGGGCATTAGCTCAGGAATAGCTAAATTCTCGACTAAGCGGCATTACGCAGCCAACCGCATTTTTGTTCCGTAAAATACATAAAACTCCATTGTTCGCCGCACTCTGCCTTTCCACTTGCATTTAAGATGCGCCCGCCAATATTGACGGATGCGGTATTGAAGCATCAGGGCTTTGGATAATCTCCGTGACGATTCGGGAAAACATTTCGTCGCGGATGTAATTTTCATTGATGGTCAGACCGGCGAATCCGATTTGCTTTCGGCTGCCCGCATCCAGAAGCCGCAACTTTCTTATCGCTTATGCGTAAAGCTAACGGGAAATCACCTTAAATTACTGTTTTCAAAGAAATTGATTATGAGTTCTACAAAAAATATCAGTCGAATTACCGGCATTCTGTTGTTAGTGCAGTTAGCGGGACTTATCGCGCCTTTTGCGATGCTGCACCCGATTGTAAGGACGGATTTTCTGGAAACGGCGGCGGGCAGCGCGACGCAGATAAAAGCGGCTGTGCTGCTCTTGCTGGCGAATTGCGCCTTGACCATCGGCATTTCAATAATAGCTTTCCCCGTATTTCGTAAATACAATTCGGCAATCGCGATTCTTCTCGTAGTTCTGAGCGCGGTTATGTTCGCGCTTCAAGCCGTTGACAACGCGCACCTTATGGCGATGCTGTCTTTGAGCCGGGAATACGTGCAGACAACCGAACACTCTGAATTCTTACAAACACTCTCATCAATAATTCGCGCCGCCCGAAGGTGGACGCATTACCCGGAACTGCTGGCGATAGATTCCTGGATTTGTGTGCTTTACGGCTTGCTGTATCGCTATGCCTTAGTGCCGCGCGTCATTTCTGTTTTCGGACTGATAACGGTCTTGCTACACTTCACCGCTATTCCGCTTCCATTGCTTCTGGGTTATAGCGCCATGACGACGTTAGGCGTGCCGATGGCTGTGAGCCACATAACTCTGGCTACGTGGCTCATTTTCAAGGGCTTTCAAGAACGAATTGAAGTTGCGGATTAAAACTTCAGGTGGAAAGGACGAATATTTTGTTTTCGTGAAAAAAATCTTTATCCCGGCAGAGTTGCCGACAGATTAGGACATTCAAATGTTAGAACCACATTGGATACTTACAGTCACGTTTTGTCCGAAATGGAAAGAACTTCTTCGGACAAACTTGCGGAGATGCTTTACAAAAAAATAAGTTAATTTGAAATGTGGCACACCGCTGGCACAAAAAAAGCAAAAAGGGCATCTCGAAAGATGCCCTAAACCGTTGATTTTATTGGTGGAGACGAGGGGGATCGAACCCCTGACCTCATGAATGCCATTCATGCGCTCTCCCAGCTGAGCTACGTCCCCTTTTGATTTCAAATTCCGGATGCGATATTTGAAGTCGGCAAAAACTGAATTTATCGAAAATAAGGTAAAGCGTCAAGTCTGACGCGTTTATTTGCCTTTAAAATTTGGTTTTCGCTTTTCCAGAAATGCTGAAACGCCTTCGGTTTTATCTTCAGTCGAAAAGCAAATCGCGAATAAATCGACTTCGCGATGCAAGCCTTCGTCCAGATTTGAGCGCGAGGCGAATTTGACGGCTTCTTTTGACATTTGCAGGGCGACCGGCGCTTTTTCGGCGATTTTAGCGGCTAGTTCAAGTGTTTTTGTTTCGAGTTCTTCGGATGTAAACACGTGATTGACCAAACCGTACTGCAATGCCTTTTGCGCGTCAATCATATCGCCCGTCAAAATCATTTCCATCGCTCTGCCTTCGCCGATAAGCCGTGTCAGGCGCTGCGTTCCGCCGCCGCCGCAGATGATTCCGAGATTAATTTCCGGTTGGGCAAATCTCGCATTCTCGCTGCAAACCCGTATGTCGCAGGCAAGCGCGAGTTCATTTCCGCCGCCGAGACAAAAGCCGTTTATCATTGCAATTACAGGCTTTGGAAAATTATCAACCGAGTTAAAAAGCGTTTTTTCGTGAAACAGGTTGCGCTGAGTTACCGGCGTCTGGTCGGCAAATTCCGAGATGTCCGCGCCGGCGATAAAAGATTTTCCGCCCGAACCCGTAATGACGACAACGCGGATGGATTCGTCTTTTCTCAATTCTTCCAGAGCCGAAACGCCTTCCTGATGAACTTTTGAGTTCAAAGCGTTGAGTTTGTCCGGTCGATTAATGGTTATAATTGCAACTTTGTCTCGCCTTTCGATTAAAATATTTTCGTAACTTGTCATAAAAGAAATTTACCACAGAGACACGGAGGCACAGAGTTTTATTAAAAATTTCTCTGCGTCTCCGTGTCTCTGTGGTTTAGTTAGTTGTTTTCTTCTTCGTCTTCTTCCGCCGTCTGGTCGTCGGCAATCCACGCGACGAAAAGACGCAGCCAATTATCCTTCGGTTCGATGATTGCCACGCCGACGCGCGCCGTGCCGTAAATTGCGGGCGCAACGCGGACAACCTGCGCTTTTACTTCGACCGGAACGCCGTCGGGGCGATGCGAGCGAAGATACAGGCTTTCGCCATTTGAAATTTTTTGATTCAGATGAAAAAGCGCGCCGGTCGTGGAAATATCGTCGGTTTCGGTCGGCTCGCTCCACGCCGCGCCGTCGTCCGACCTGCCGGAGACGACAATCGGCAAGCGCAGCGCCATTCTGAGAGCAAAACGTTTTTCCTCAAATTGAGTCTGGATGTTGGTTGACATTTCCAAGCTAAGGGAAGATTGAACAAAATGCTTAAAACGAAATTATTCTAACACGAAAATTAGAAAATAATATACCTAATCGAAAGTTTATTGCAAAGCAGGCTAAAAGACCTGCTCTGCCAAACAGTCGGAGAATTTCTATTATCTTCTGATTTTTAGGATATTTGCCGCTTTTATTCTTTCAACAACTTTCAATAAAATACTTGACACACACAACAATTAGCCGCCCAAAGCCGCTTTTAGTTTTGCCTTTGTTCCGTCGCCGACTATTCCATCGGCAGTTAATTTATTCATACGCTGAAAAGCAATCACGGCGTTTTTTGTAATTTTGCCGAATTCGCCGTCAACTTCATGCTCGTGCATCAAATTCAATTTGACAAGCTGTTCCTGAAGCGCCGTAACCGCTGCGCCGGAATCTTTGAATTCGATTAAATCATCGGGTTTCGGTTCAGAGCCTTGCATAGCTGCGCCGCCAAGAATTCCGTCCATTGTCGACCAGACGGACTTCAAGCCGCCTTTATTAAAACACGCAAAACATTGCTTGATAGACATTCCGCGAAGCTGCACGTGCGGTTTGTCCACTAATTTCGTCCAGTCTCCGCCCCACTCAAGCCCGAGTTTTTTTGCTTCTTTACCGATTATGTTAAAGCTTTTTATATCATTAAAATCAGGCTTGCCGTTTTTAAATGGGCATAAATCGACTGCCAAGCCGTAATTATGATTTGACTGCCCGCCTCTGGCGTTTGTAACTTTGGGACGTTTATTAAACAGCACATCCTGTTCTGCAAATGTCCTTAAACCCTGCACTACTCTTACGTCTAATGATTGCCCGGCTAAATTTTCGATAAGCTGTGTAATTCGCTTTTTTAACTCGGGATGAACCTTATCTAATCTATTTGCTGAATTTGTATCCATAATTTTCTCCTTTAATAAAAATAAATTCAATGAATTAAATTTCTTAACCCGCGGCAACAAAACCTCGCAGCGGCATTATTCGACTAATTTGTTGTGCGATAGTTATACTACCATTATCGCAAAAATGCTATATCGAAAAGCATATTTTGAGTATTTTTTGTAAAATTTTTTTGAGGAAAGATTTAAATTATATGTCGCAAAAAGAAATTAGCCGCAAAGTCGTTATTTTAGGTTCGGGTCCGGCGGGACTGACCGCCGCCATTTATGCCTCGCGCGCGCAGCTCGAACCGCTCGTCATCGACGGTCCACAGCCCGGCGGACAGCTTACTATCACAACGGATGTCGAAAATTATCCGGGTTTTGCCAAAGGAATCATGGGACCGGAACTGATGAACGAATTCAGGGCGCAGGCGGAGCGTTTCGGGACGGAAATTATAAATACATGGATTGATAAAGTCGATTTATCGAAGCGACCATTCATACTTTACGGCAAGGAAAGTCAGGACAGCGCGGATTATTCGACCGTTATCAAAGCCGACACATTGATTGTCTCGACCGGCGCGTCAGCCAAATGGCTCGGTATTCCGGGCGAAGAACCTGTGCCGGAAGGTTTGGGCGGCAACGGCGTTTCGGCTTGCGCGACCTGCGACGGCTTCTTCTTTCGCGGAAAACCCGTCGTCGTCGTCGGCGGCGGCGATACGGCAATGGAAGAAGCGATGTTTCTGACGCGCTTTGCGACAAAAGTTACGCTTATTCACCGCCGCGAAGAATTTCGCGCGTCAAAAATTATGCAGGAAAGAGTTCTGGCGAGCGACAAAATCGAGATTCTCTGGAACACCGAGGTCAAAGAAATTCTCGGCTCAAAAGAAGCGGGCGTAACGGGAATTAAAATTTACAATTCTAAAACAAACGAGGAAAGCGAATTTCCGACCGAAGGCGTATTTATCGCCATCGGGCATAAACCGAACACGGATTTATTCAAAGGCGTTCTGGATATGGACGAAACCGGTTATCTGAAAACCGAAGGTCGAACGATGAAAACCAACGTCAAAGGCGTTTTTGCCTGCGGCGACGCTCAAGACCATTATTACCGTCAAGCCGTTACCGCCGCCGGAACAGGTTGTATGGCGGCAATCGACGCCGAAAGATTTCTGGTCGAACACGTCGAAGAAATCGAGAAAAATACAGCAACAAACTGGTAAGAATCAATTACGAATTACGAATTACGGATTACGAAAAAAAAATTTTAATTCGTAATCCGTAATTCGTAATTCGTAATTGTGAAAAGCAGCTTACTGCTTTTCAATCACCGCGCCTTTGACGACTTCGATATTCTGCGGAGTTTTTACGAGTTTGCCCGGTTTGTAGCCCATTTTTTCGACGCGGCGGAGAATATTCTGATATGCCGCGTCATTTAATTTCGGCGTCCGGCTTAAAATCCATAGATTTTCGCGGTCTTCGTCGCCGACGGCGGCAAATTGATATTTTTCGTCCAAATCAATAATCCAGTAATCGTTCCAGCTCGTCGATAAAAATGCTAAATAGCCGGGCGCGTAACGCACTTCGAGCTTGGCGTTCGTCGCGTTATCAACGATTTTCGCTTCGCCTTTGGCGTCAATCACCGTCCCGTCTTTTTTCAAACATTCATTCAGAACGTTAATTTTTCCCGCGTCTTTCAGCGTGTAAACAATCGTCGTGTTGCCAATGCAGTTTTTCTGAGATTTGTTTGAATAACGCGCAATCTCATACCATTTTCCGCTGTATCGATTCAGGTCAACCGACGCGACGGCTGCCGGTTTCAACTGATTGTCGGAATTGTTTTTTTGCGCCGAAACTATTCCTGATATGAACAATAACGCAGGTAAAATGGCAGTTAAAATAAACTTTTTCACCATAAAGCCTCCCTTTTTTCGATAAATCTTTTAGCCTTTTTCAGGCAATTAGCCTGCCAAAATTTGCTTTTCGTTTCTTTCGATTTCATAATTTGAAAAGAACTAAATTTTTATGCCTATTTACGAATATAAATGTCTGGATTGCGGAACGCACGTCGAAAAGATGCAGAAAATCTCCGACGAGCCTTTAAAAGTCTGCGAAAAATGCGGCGGCAAGATGGAAAAACAAATGTCCCTCTCGGGTTTTCAGTTCAAAGGCGCGGGCTGGTACGTAACCGATTACGCCGATAAATCTAAAGATAAAGGCGCGCCGAAAAGCGAAAAACCCGAAAAAAGTTCCGGCGTCGAATCAACCGTTAAGACAGAAAGCGCATCAAATAAAACTACGGACAGCAAAGATAGCTCTAAAAAAGATACGGTTTCAAAAAAGGAATAGAGTAAGAAGATGAAATTTTCGGCAAAAACAGCTTGGCTTTTGAGTTTGATTTTATTAATATTTGCAGGCTTTGCCGAAGCTCAGTCGCGCAATAACGCCAAAGGCGCAGGAAGCTTGGAAGGAACTGTCCTGACGCTTATCGCGCGGCGCGATAACGGCGCAGCCGACCCGATTAAGCCCGAAAACATCTCGCTCTACGAAAACAGCATCGAGCAGAAAATTAATAATCTCAGCTTTGACCCTTCGCCCGCGAAAATCGTTCTTCTCGTCGATAATTCGCAAACCGTTCCCGCCGAAATCGAAAAACTGCAAAAAGCCGCGATGGAATTTTCCTACGAAATTTTCGAAGGCGACCAGCTTTTTGTCATCGGATACGATGAAAAAGCGGAAATCATACAGGAATGGACGGACGACGCGAAAAAGCTGGAAGCATCGCTCACCACCTTTCGTAAACAGGGAAATCCGTATCTTTTCGACGCTTTGAGCGCGACCGTCAATGAAGTTCTTCTTCCGCTCATGCCCGGAACGCGAAAAACCGTGATTGTTTTAATCAGCGACGGATTAGACCGAGGCAGCAAAAAACCTTTTGAAAAAGTTCTGGGCGAGCTGCAAAATCAAAATATCGTCGTTTACACGCTTCAAATGCCCGATAGAACCGGCGGCGCGTATCGACGTAACCAACCGAAAGCGACGCAGGTTATCACGGAGCTTACGGAAGGAACCGGCGGAAAAACTTTCCCGATTGACGACGCGCAGACCGCCGCCAAATCTATCTGCGACGAGCTTAGAAAAAATCGCTATCTGCTCTCATATTTCCCGACAAACACTTCGACCTACGATGCCCGGCGCGTATTTCTGACCGCTACCGAAGGAATCACTCTCCGCGCGAAAAACGCGCAGCCGCCGAATATTAAATGAGTGAATAGTGAATAACGAATAGTGAAAAATATAAAAAATATTCTTAAACTTTTCACTTTTCACTTTTCACTTTTCACTTTTTACCTATTGGACATATAATAAAATCGCACTCGACGTAAAGGAGATTAACCGTGAGCGATTCTAAAAATGTTCCGAAATTGCCGCCGCCCGACGATTTTTCCAAGACGACGCCGAACATTCCCGTCGCGCGCGAAGACATTCCGGGCGATTGGGAAAAAACCAACTACAATCAAAAATTCTCGCCTCAGCCGCCCGCCGACGATTGGGGCAAAACTCAGGCGAACTACAAGATTCCGCCGACGGACGAGCCGGATTTTGACAAGACATACAATCCCGCCGCGCAAAGCTCGAAAACTCCTGATTGGGGAATAACGCAGGAAAATATCGATTTGCCGGACAATTACGCGAAACAAGAGCACTACGGCAGCCGCAGCAGCGAATCTTACGGCGCGACGACGCCTTATTTTCGCCTGCCGGACGCCGAACGCGCCAAATATCAGGATTTGCCGCCGACTCCGACCGAAGAAGCCGAACAGAAAAAGGAAGAAGAAAAACAAAGCGGAGTTCCGACGTGGATGTGGGTTTCCGCCGGAATGGCGACGATGTTTATTTTCTTTATCGTCGTTCTGCTGGCTGTTTATTTTCTCTTTTTGAACAAAACCGGATTTAACGTAACCGTCCGCCGCGCGCCCGCCGATACAAAGCTTTTCGTTGACGGAAGCCAGTGGGGCGTGTCCGATGAAGACGGCACGACGATTTTGCAGGGCTTACAGGCGGGCGTAATTAAAAGAATCGAGCTGAAACACGCAAATTATAAATGCGACCCGTTCGACCTGACGGGCAAAGACGGCGAGGCGCAGGAAATTACCGCCAGATGCTCGCAGATTTCGATTCCGCTCGATGCGTCGAAAAATGTTGACTGCAAAGTTCCGCCAAAGCTCGGCGAATTTGAAAAAGCCGAAAAGTGCGCGAACATTGCGCTCGATAATCTGCCGAAGCCGAACTTTACAGCCGACGAACTGACCAGAGCGCTGAATATTTTTATTATCAATTTCGACAGCGGAAAATATGATATTCCGCCCGAACGAATGGCTTTTTTGCGCCGCGCCGCCGAATTTATCCAAAAACTGCCGCCGAGCACGATTCTCGAAGTCGGAGGTCATACCGATAATGTCGGCACAAACGAAGACAACCAGGTTTTATCGGAAAATCGTGCGAAAGCCGTCAAAGACGCGCTCATCAGATTCGGCGTAAAATCCGACGTTTTGCAGACGAAAGGCTACGGCGAAATGGTTCAGAAAGTAGATAATAATTCCGAAGAAAATCGCTTCTACAATCGCCGCATCGAATATTCGGTCATAAGGCAATAAGAATATTTTCACCACAGAGACACGGAGACACAGAGATTTTTTAATATTTTTCACTGTGTCTCTGTGGTGAATTATGCTTTAAAAAATTGTCACAAAACAAACGTCCGTGGTGTTTTACTTTTGAAATACCTAATTTTGCAAAATTCAAGGGACGTTTATGATAAAGATTCTGTTATATGTGCTTTTGGCGATTTTGTTCTTTTTCTTTCTCTAAACAGCAACCGGCGCGGCGATTTTTTTGTGCGACTGATAGCCGGCTAGATTTAGATTTTCGTATTTGAAATTGAGCAATCCCGCCAGACCTTTCAAATTTTCCGCATCGACAAATTCCAGTTTCGGCAAAGGCAAAGGCTCGCGTTTTAATAGTTCTGCAACCTGTTCAAAATGATTTGAATAAATGTGCAAATCGCCGAATGTGTGTATAAACTCGCCGACTTCCAAGCCGCAGACGTGCGCGATTAAATGCGTCAAAAGCCCGTAAGAACTGATATTAAACGGAACGCCGAGAAATGCGTCAGCCGAGCGTTGATAAAGCTGGCAGTGGAGAATTTTCTCGTTTTCTACTTTAAATTGAAAAAGCGTGTGGCAAGGCGGAAGAGCGACGTTATCGCAGGTTTCGGGATTCCAGCCGGTAACGAGCAGGCGGCGCGAATTCGGATTCGTTTCAATCTCGCGGATTAATCTTTCTATCTGGTCAACGCCGTTCATTTCGGGATAGCAGCCTCCGAAACTGCGCCACAGATAACCGTAAACCTCGCCCAAATCGCCTTCTTCGCGATTAAAACGCGCCGTTTGTTCGGGCGTTGCCCATTCAGCCCAAATATCGACGCCGCGCGCGCGCAGATTTTTCTCGTTGGTGTCGCCGCTTAAAAACCAGAAAAGTTCTTCGGCAATCCATTTAAATGGAACGCGTTTTGTCGTTACAATCGGAAAGCCTTCGCGCAAATCGTAACGCGTTTGATAGCCGAAAACGGAAATTGTGCCGACGCCGGTTCTGTCTTCGTGGCGCGTTCCTTTGTCCAAAATATGCCGTAAAAGTTCTTGGTATTGTTTCATCTTGCTTGCTGTGAATTTGTGCAATTTCACCGATAAAGTTACCATAACAGTTTAAATTTTGGGAGTTAAAATGTCAGAAAAATTAGAAGTCAGCTTCAACTCGCCGCAATGCGGCTGGATGTCAATCGGTTTCGACAGCATTGACGGCGAATTTCATACGACGACAGCGCACGCGCCGCACGAAAAAGCTCTGGCGCAGCTTTTGCGGATTTTGTCGGATTTGCTCGAAGAAAATCCGGCGCAGAGCGAATATGTTTTGCAGTGGAACAGAAATCCTGAAGAATTCGATTTTCGCTTCGTGCGCGACGGAGAAAACGTGCTTCTGGAAATTTATCAATATCCGACGGACGAGCGAGAAACTGAAAATCGCGAGAAAGTTTTCGCGCACAAAGGAAATATCAAAAATGTCTGCGCGGCGTTTGCCGAAACTTTTAACCAGCTTTACGCCGACCGCGACACGGACGAGTTTGAATTTAATTGGCGACAGCCTTTTCCGTTTGAGGAATTTGCAGAATTTAAATCCAAATTGGACGCGAAGCGAATTTGAACTCTGTAAAAGGAGTCCGAATTTATGCGAAAGATTTTATTGAAAATTTTACTTGGGATTTTGATTATCGGCGTTTTGCTCGGCGTTTGGATTGCGTTTGATTTATATAAGCCGCACAAGGTCGATATTCGTGATTTTGACGCCGACGAAGTGGCGCGGCTCGATACCGCAATGTGGCGATCGTATTACAGCCGCGAGCGTTTGAAGCTTTTCGGGCAGTTGACCGAGCTTTTGGAAAAGCAATACAAGCTGCGTTTCTGGCGCAGGCAGCTTATTGCTTATTACGCGGCAAAAGCGACTTTCGTGTTTAAGGACGGGAAATCGCGCGAAGATTACGAAAAAGCTCTGCCCGATTTGGAAAAGTTTTACGCTGAAATCTGGGACATCAGCACGACTGATTTCGATGTCAAAAAAGCCGCAAAATTAGAGCTTGAATGGTGGATTGTTCATCGCCTGCGCAAACAATACAAAGAAGGCGATTTGGCGCGCGCGCTGGCTGAAACCGCGGCGGAAGTTTACAAAATTCCGGTCGAAAATTTGATGGAGCACGGAGATTTGCGCGCCAGAGCGATGGAAATTCGCGATACAAAAGCCGAATCGGGCGGCGTTTCGGAAGAAGATTGGCAGAAAATCGACGAACTGCTTCACGATTCGTGGCGTTCACTGCATAACGCTGTAAGACCAAAATAGTTTATAATTGAAAATGTACTGACATTTGTATGAGCCAAGCAATTTTATCGCAAATCGAACAAAATATATTGCAGTTGCCGATTGATGAGCAACTCCTTTTAATTTCGCGTGTTGCCGAAAGATTACGCGGTAAAATTGACGGCGAAAAGGATTTTGAATCAGAGATTACCGAAATGGCAAACGACGAAAATATTCAACGTGAACTAAAAGAAATAGAAAAAGATTTTCGCTATACTGAGTTTGACGGTTTATCAGAATGATTCAGCGCGGAGATATTTATTTTGTTGATTTAAATCCTGTCAAAGGACGCGAACAAGCCGGTCGTCGTCCTGTTTTAGTTTTATCAATCGATTCGATAAATAAACTACCTCTGGTTGTAACTGTTGTAGTAGGGACAAAAGGCGAAAATATTCCGCGTGATTTTCCGACGAACGTTCGCATTTCTGTCGAAGAAAGCGGTTTGCCGATAGAGACTGTTTTTTTGTGTTTTCAAATTCGTTCAATTGACCCAAATCGCTTTCCCGAAAAACCGTCAGGGAAAATATCAAACAGAATTCTAGAAAAAATTGAAAATGCCGTCAGGCATTGTCTTGGACTGTGAAAGAAAAACTTTTAGACCTTTTAGCCTGCCCGTCGTGCGGCGGCGATATTTTGCTCGCGTATGCCAGCAAATACGAAAATAAAGAAATTATCGAAGCGGTTTTGACCTGCAAAAAATGCTCGCGCGAATACAAAGTCGTGCGCGGCGTTCCGCGTTTTGCCGATTTGTCGAAAATCGAGCAGGACAAGCTCGAAACCGCCGAAAATTTCGGCTGGCAATGGACGCATTTTACGCAGGAAGACGAAAAATACAACGAGCAATTTCTCGGCTGGCTGCAACCTGTAACGCCTGAATTTTTCGCGGGCAAAATCGTTCTCGAAGGCGGCTGCGGCAAAGGCAGGCATACGACCCTGGCGGCAAATTGGGGCGCAAAAGAAGTTGTCGGAATAGATTTGAGCGCGTCGGTTGAAACCGCCTTTCAGGCAACGCGCGATTTGCCGAACGCACACGTCGTTCAAGCCGATATTTACAAGCTTCCGTTCAAAAAATCTTTCGACTACGCCTTTTCGGTCGGAGTTCTGCATCACACGCCCGACCCGAAAAAATCTTTTCTTTCCCTGGCTTCGAAAGTAAAAAAAGGCGGCGCGATTTCGGCGTGGATTTACGGCGCGGAAAACAACGAATGGATTACGAATTACGTTTCGCCGATGCGCGAAAAATTCACTTCACGCCTTACGCAACCGACACTTTATCAACTATCAAAACTTCCGGCGCTCGGCGTTTTTCTCGCTACAAAATTGATTTATAAGCCTTTGAACAAAGGCATGAAGCCCGTCGCCGAAAAGCTTTTTTACAACGATTATCTTTATTACATCTCGCGTTTCGGCTGGCGCGAACAGCACAACATCGTCTTCGACCATCTGGTTGCGCCGACGGCTTTTTATATTTCAAAAGACGAATTTGAAGATTGGTGGAAAGACATTAACGCGCAGGATGTAAAAATAATCTGGCACAATCAAAATTCGTGGTGCGGATTTGGTAAAATCAAGGAATAATGTCTTATGAATAAAGAAAATGTTTTATCTCGTATTAACTCATTAATAGAAGCGACTGAATTAGAAAAATCTGATATTTACGAACTTTTTAACGGGACTTTAAATATTCTTAATCTTTTACACGGAGAGAACAGTCAGGTTGTTAAATTTTTCATAACTGAATTTCGTAATTGTAAAACTCATGATAGTAATATGCTCGGAAGAAGAACTTTCAATTTACTTAAAGGTACATTGAAGAACTTGAAAGATGATTTTCAGGCGGGTTTAATTGGAAATTTTCAACTAATTATTACAGGAGAGGTTTTGTCAGATTTTCTTCAACTTGCTAGAAAAACGCTTTTGGAAAAAGGTGAAGATGCAAAGAATGTTTCAGCAGTCCTGTCAGCAGCATTATTCGAAGATACAATTCGCCGTTTAGCAGTTTCTAATGGAATTCCTCATATTGACAAATTACAAGATGTTGTTACTGAATTAAAAAAACAAGGTATTTTGCAAGGTTCCCAAATTGGTATTGCAAACTCTTATCTTAATTTTCGCAATAACTCACTTCATGCTCAATGGGATAAAGTTGATAGACCAGAGATTCAAAGTATATTAGCATTTACAGAAGGGCTTTTATTAAAACATTTTTCATAAAAATATGAATTCAACGCTTCCGCAGGAAATGCAGCAGCACACATACGAGATTATGAATCGCGTCGAAGATTCGCACTGGTGGTTTGTCGGTCGGCGCGCGATTCTGGAAAGTTTTCTGCGGCAAATTATTGGGAAATTCCGCAATCCGCAATCCGCAATCCGCATTCTGGACGTTGGCTGCGGAACGGGCGCGAATCTGGAAATGCTCGCGCAGTTCGGCGAAGCGGAAGGCGTTGACGTTTCCGACGACGCGCTCGAATTTTGCCGCGCGAAGGGCTTGAAAACGCATAAAGGCTTGGCGGAAAAACTGCCGTTTGAAGATGAAAGCTTCGACCTTGTTACGGCGCTCGATGTCGTCGAACATCTTGACGACGATGTTTCGGGCTTGGAAGAAATGAACCGCGTTCTCAAATCGGGCGGCAAAACGCTGATTTTTGTTCCCGCGTTTATGTGGCTCTGGGGCGTGCAGGACGACATTTCAAATCACCGCATCCGATACACAAAAAAACAGATTGTCGAAAGATTGGAGAAAGCAGGCTTTGAAATCGAGCGGGCGACTTATGCAAACTGGACGTTTTTCGCGCCGATTCTCGCGGGCAGAACTTTGATGAAAATTACCGGAATCAAGCCCGAATCGGAAAATAACGTCAACATTTCCGCTTTGAACGGTATTTTCGGAAAAATCTTCAGCGCGGAAAGATTCTGGCTCAAAAACTTTAGTTTCCCGTTCGGCGTTTCGATTGTAATCACCGCAAAAAAGGCGGAAACCCGCGCAAGGAAAGGATGAAGGATGAGTGATGAAGGATGAATAAAAGACAAATTCTTCAGCTCATTCTTATAAAATACGCGTTTAATCGTTCAAAATATTTACCAATTACTTAGTTGACGCTGCCAGCCGACTACACAACAGCGGCAGCCGATTTTTATATGCCGACAGGCGACTGCAATATCCCGCCGGAAGACTTTTTCAAAGCGTAATAGCTTACTTGCACAGATTATTTGAATCTGTTATATTGCATCAATCGTTAAACAAGTAAAATCGCGTTTTTAAATTACTTTCTAACATTACAATTTTAAAATAATCGTTAAGGAGAACAAACAAATGCCCGCTGACAGCACCAATATAGAACTGCAAACCATCTTCTGCATCGAAACGTCCGAACCCGGCAGTGACGAGGTTTATATTAAATACAGTGAAGATGGCGGCAGAGAAGGACGTTTTCCAACTACCGGCTATCATTCGATGTCAGCCGGCGGCAACTGGAGCCCGAATCTTATTCTCAGCTTCAAAGAATCGGTCGTCGTCTCGTTGTATGACAACGATCTCGGTCATGACGAATTCTTAGGCAGTCATACCTATAAAACCGCTGACCCCCAACCCGAAACCGTCCCGGTATCCAATACCAATGGGGCTAAATATGAATTGTCCACAATACCGTCGGCAGATTAATCGCGGTTGATGAGAGGCAGCGAAGCCCGGCATAGTGTAGAAGGGCATAAATATAGCTGACTCAGAGCCGGACGCCGGATTAAGGACAAAAAGCAAAGGCGGAAATCAAGACAATAATGAAGCGTGTTCTTAACGATAAAAGACACGCTCCGTTATTGTCTTGATTTCTGCCTTTATCGATTCAAACCGGGTTACGTATATTTATGCGTTATTTATTCACCAGCCAGAAATCGCGCGGGTAAAGCCTGTATAATTTCGTATCCGCGCCTTCCGCCGATTTCAAATATGCTTCGTATGCACTCATCTGACGTTCTGCGCCGATGACAAAATAATTCGCGCCCGCCACGTCTTTACCTTTGACGTTAAATCCGGGCAGAACGCGCCCGTAAACCTTATCTTTGCGTTTGAATAATTCCTCCGCCAGATTCGGCATTTTCCGCAATTCCAAAATTCCCTGACGAAAGCGTTTGACGACATCGGGCGTGATGCCGTCCGCCAGATTTGCCGCCATCGCTTCGCCGCGCGCTTCATACGGCGAAGGCGCGCGCGAACTAAAGACGAGCGCAACCGCATATTCGGTCAGAGAAGCGTCCTGCGGCGCGCGTTTAAGCTCTTCGATGACGAAGCGCAAAGTCTGCGGAAGCTCCGGCGTGCGCTCGGCGTAATAACTGGCGATGCCCGAACCCGGATTGCTACCGATGCCGTTGCTGTAAGCGAGTCCCGCGCCGATTGTCTTTGCGAAAATGCTGTGCGCTCCGCCGCCGCCGTAAAGTTTCGAAGCGAGAAAATCAAGCAGTTTTTCGCGGTCGGCAGCGTCCGAATAGCCTGTCAGCGCAGCCTCGTTAATAAAAACTCCGCCGGTCATATTCGGAGCCATCAGCCCGACATAAACGGGCTTTTCAGTTGACGAGCCGTTTCTAGCCTGCAATCTCCGGTCGATGCGCGGCACGTCTGGATAAGTTACGCGCGTTACGGGCGAATTATCAAATCCGGCGAGCAGATTTATATAATTCGCGTCGAGCTTTGCCTGCGTGTCGCGCGAACCGGTATAAAACATCCGCGCGTTTCCGGTTTTGAGAAGTCTCTGCCTTACGGTTTCCAAATTTGCGAGAGTTGTCTCCGGCGTCTGCGCCAAATCCTGACGCATTTGACCTGCAAGATAAGTCCAGTCAGCGGCAAGCGACGAATCGGGAATATCACTCAGATTAGAACTCAAATCCTTTGCCGCTTCGACCGCCAGATTTCGCGCCGTTTCCGGCAGTTTTCCGAAATCGTCAAACAGCGATTTCAAATCGGCGGAAACTTTTTCCGCCTGCGCTTTATCGCCTTGAACAGCGGCGAGCAGAGTTTTTAAATCATCGCGACTGCCTTTCGCCTGCGCGAGATTTGTCAAAAATCCGTCGATTGCCTTTTGATTATCCGCGTCGCCCGCGTCTTTCAACATCCAGCGCAGACGCTGAACGTTGTGCGCCTGCGACAAAAATGAAAAAGCGGAAAGATAAAGCGGCGAATTTTGTTTCAGATATGAAGTTGCCGGATTATTGACCCAACTTTCTTCCGAGCCCTGCATCCGGCGGCGAATATTTCCGAGCTGCTGGTCAACCACGTCGCGGATGCGCGGCAGATTTTCCTTGCGCCAGTTCGGATTTTGCAGGACGAGCTTCATCCATTCGACCGCCCGCGCCGATTCCGCCAAATCATTGCCGGAGCCGCGCACGTTCAGCTCGTAACGGTTCGTGCGCTCATTGCCGCCGAAATCCAGACTGAGACTTAAAATTTCCTTGCGAAGCGTCTCGGACATTTCTTCGTAGGAAAGCGCCTTGCCGTCTTTAATAACGCCTGTCAGCCTTAAAAGCTGCGGCAGACTCGATATGTAGACAAGCTCGTTTTCCGGCGTTACGTCGAGCCTGAGAGCCAAACCGTTTGTCGCGCCCGTCATGCTGTCGAAATACGAAGAAACCATTTTTATGTTTCCGACCGGTGTTTCTTTAAAATCGAGCTGGTCGTCGAGCGTCAGCGGCGGATTTTCGATAAACTTCATCGCGCTCGCTTTTTCCAGTTTTTCAAGCCCGGCGGTCGTCTCGTCGTATTCTTTCTTATAACGCCGAATCGCTTCCTGGTCGTCCGCGACATTATATTTTTTCTTCAAATTGGCGACTTCCGCATCGGCTCGCGTTTTTGCTTCGCGCTCGCTTTGTTCGATAAGTTTCGAATTGGCGCGCGCGACCGCCGCATAAGGTTTGGTATCTAAAAATTTCCATTTCGCAAGATATTCGCGCCAGATATTTTTTCCGCTCGCCAGCATTTTTTCGACCGATGCGATTTCAGGCTTTAAGGTTACGGATTTGCGAAAATCTCCGGTTTCGTTCAGATATTTGGTCTGCCACATCCATCCGTAACCGTTGCTGCCCGAACGAAAACCGAATCCGGGCGGCGTGTTGACGAATTTCGAGAGATTGCGCCGGTAATCGACCAGAGCGTTTTTATATCGCTCGTTAAATTCCTTAAGCTCTATCGAGTCGTCTTTGAAAGCGGCGACGCGATTAAATTCTTCCATTATTTTCTGCCGGACGAGCGCGGCTTTTTCTTCCGTCAGATTTACCGCCGAAACATCGCTTAAGCCGATGGATACGGGATTTCCCGGAAAATCGTCGATGCCCGCGTAAACGCCCTGCGCGCCAAAATCAATTTCGCGCGTTTTGCTGTCAACCAGTTTTTTATAAAGATTCGTGTTCGCGTCTCCGGCAAAAACACTCAGAAAATTATCGAGCAGAAGTCTTTCCGTCAAATCGAGCTTCAGCGTCGCCGGATATTCGAAAAGCATCGCGGCGGGCTGCTGTTCGTTCTTGCCCGGAAAATCGACGATGCGGATTTTGCCGGCTTCGGCGGATTTTAACGCGGGCAGTTTTTCTTCCGTCATAAACTCGCGCTTTTCGGTTTTCGGCTCGGTGCGCTTAAAGATTTCATCCAGACGGCTTGTAACCGCTTCAATAGTCATTTCCTTCGGAACGGAAACGACCGCGCCCATGTTGCCGAGATGATAATTCGCGTCGTGATATTTTTTTATATCTTCGGGCTTCATATCGCGGATTCCCTGCGGCGAGCCGCCCGCATTAAAAGACATCGGATGACCTTCGCCGTAAACCATCTGTTTTGCCGCCGCGTAAATCAAACGTCCCGGTTGTGTCATCGAGCTGCTCATCTCGTTGTAAACCGTGCCTTTTTCCTCAATCCGCAAACTCTTGTCGGCATTTTCCGTTACACCCCAGTTGCGTACCTCGCGGCGAACTTCTTCTTCGGTGTAATCGGGATTGAGCAGCGCGTCGACGTATTCGCCGAACAAATTGTAAAAAACCTCCGCGCCGCCCGAAGTGTTCATGTGATAAACCGTCTGCGCCTGATAAGTTGAAGCGTTCGATTGTCCCATCGACATATCTTCGGTCGAATTGACGTTGCGACCTTTATTGCCTTTGCCGATTAAAAGATGTTCCTGCGTGTGCGGCTCGCCCATGTCGGAAACCGTAAACGTATTAACCCAAAGATAGCTTTGCGGAACGGATTGAATTTGCAGCAAATCCAACGTAAAACCCGTTCGTTCATGAACGAAGCGCGCGCCGAAAGGCTTGTCCGAATCGTTCAGATAAACGGCTTCGGTGCGAAAACCGTTTATCTTTTGACCTTTGGACAGGCTTTCAAACGAGCTGTTTTTAGTCTGCGCCAAAGAAGGTGGAATCTGACCGGATAAAAGCGAAAAACACAGAAGGAGAGCGGAAACGAGCGTCGATTTTTTAGTGTTCATAAATTTTTTGTTGTTGAAGAGACGTGAGAATATCAAAAAAGGTTTCAGTACTTTGTATTTCTTCACGGCTGAAATTTTGAATTATCTGCCGCTATCATAAACTATTTTTCCGCGCGGGAAAAACGTTTTTCGTCTTTGTTTACTGTATTTTTCGGGCGGAAAGTTTTACATTATTAAATTCGCTGAAACGATTGACGATGAATTCAACGCAAACAAAAATTTCAAATGGCACAAAGCCGCCGGACGCGCCGGAGCTTTCGCTTTTTCTCCCCGTTCTGGACGAAGAAGAAAATCTGCGCCCGATGCACGCGAAGATTCGCGAAGCATTAAACACGCTTGGCAAAACGGCTGAAGTAATTTATGTCGATGACGGCTCGACCGATAAAAGCCTGCAAATCCTGCGCGAAATCGCGGCGGGCGACGAAAGAGTTCGCGTGATTTCTCTGCGCCGAAATTACGGGCAGACGGCGGCAATGAGCGCCGGAATCGATGCCGCACAAGGCGAAATCCTGATTCCGATGGACGCCGATTTGCAAAACGACCCGCACGATATTGCGCGTCTTCTGGAAAAATTAAACGAAGGCTACGACGTTGTTTCCGGCTGGCGGAAAAATCGCAAAGACAAGCTTATTATGCGGAAAATCCCGTCGCAAATCGCTAACCGCATTATCTCCTGGATTGGCGGCGTACCGCTTCACGATTACGGCTGTTCGCTCAAAGCATATCGCCGCGAAGTAATTCAGGACGTTCGGCTTTACGGCGAAATGCATCGTTTTATCCCGATTTACGCGAGCTGGGCAGGCGCGCGCGTTACGGAAATTCCGGTCGAGCATCACGCCCGCACGATGGGAAAATCCAAATACGGAATTTCCCGAACGCTCAAAGTCGTTTTCGATTTAATGACGATAAAATTTATGGCTTCGTATCAAACGAAACCGATTTACGTCTTCGGAACATTCGGCTTGATTGCGTTTCTGCTTTCGATAGTCGCGGGCGTCTGGGCGTTCGTCCTGAAATTCGGCTTCAGCACGTCGTTTATCTTAACGCCTCTGCCCGTCATCGCGGTCGTAATGCTGGCGATTTCGATGCAGTTTTTTTTGATGGGCTTATTAGCCGAAATGCTTGTGCGGACTTATCACGAATCGCAGGACAAAACGATTTACGCGGTGCGTGAAAAGATTGGATTTGAAGACAAGTGAAAAGTGATAGGTGATAAGTGATAAGTCAATTGCTTTCACTGTTTACTGTTCACTGTTCACTGTTCACTTTTTATGTGCGGAATAGCAGGTTGGGCAAATTTAGAAAATAATCGAGCGCAGAATCACAGCGAAACCGTTTTGCACCAGATGTGCGAGCGGATGAAGCATCGCGGACCGGATTCGGAAGGTTTGTGGCTCGATGAATCGGTCGCGCTCGGGATGCGTCGGCTTTCGATTATCGATTTGCACACGGGCGAACAGCCTGTTTACAGCGAAGACCGTTCAATCGTCGTCGTGATGAACGGCGAGCTTTATAATTTCCGTGAAGTCCGAAGCGAACTGGAAAAACGCGGTCATAAGTTTGAAACAAATACCGATACGGAAATTTTGCCGCATCTTTACGAAGAATACGGCGAGGCGATGCTCGAACACATCAACGGTATGTTTGCCTTCGCTTTGTGGGACAAACGCAAAAAGAAATTGCTGATTGCGCGCGACCGTTTCGGCGAAAAACCGCTTTATTACGGCGTTTTCGACGGCAAATTGATTTTCGCCTCCGAGCCGAAAGTTCTGCTTGAGCACCCGTCGGTCAAAGCTGAAATCAACACCGAAGCTTTACGGCATTATTTGTCATTCGACTACGTTCCCGCGCCGCTTTCGATTTACAAAGGCATTTACAAACTTCCCGCCGCGCATCTTTTGACGCTTGAAAATGGCGAGATAAAAACGCGTCGATACTGGAATCTGAGCTTTCACAAAAACGGCAGTACGCCGACGATTGACACAGCCGCGAAAGAGCTACGCGAAATTATTTCCGACGCGGTTCGGATGCGACTCGTTTCGGACGTTCCGCTCGGAATTTTGCTTTCCGGCGGCGTCGATTCTTCGACCGTCGCGGCTTTTGCCGCGCAGCACGCCACCGAAAAAGTTAAGACATTCTCCATCGGTTTCGAGGAAGATTCTTTTGACGAATCGAAATATGCGAGACAAGTTGCAACTCATTTAAACACAGAGCATTACGAAGATAAACTGAGCGTCGAAAAAGCGGCGGATTTGATTTCGGAAATCGGAACGTGGCTTGACGAGCCGATGTCGGACGGCTCGCTGCTTCCGACTTTTCTGCTTTCGCGCTTTGTTCGCAAATATGTAACGGTCGCGCTCGGCGGCGACGGCGGCGACGAGATTTTTGCGGGTTATCCGATGTATTTCGGGCATAAAGTCGCAAATATTTACGACAGACTGCCGAAGTTTCTGCGTTCGGGCTTGATTGAGCCGATTGTCAATAATCTGCCTGTTTCGACAAAAAATCTTTCGTTTGATTATAAAGCAAAACGCTTTGTCGCGGCTTCGAAATACGATTTGGTTACGCGCCATCATTCGTGGTTCGGCTCGTTTTCGATTGACGCGCACGAGCGTTTACTTTCGAAAGACGTTTTGGCTAATTCTTCGAACGACATTTACAAAGGCGCGAAGGATTTATTAAAAATTACGGACGCTGAAAATGAAATCGAGCAGATGCAGTTTCTCGATATGAATTTTTATATGGCGGAAGATATTCTGACGAAAGTTGACCGCGCTTCGATGGCTGTTTCGCTGGAAGTTCGCGCGCCGTTTCTCGACCCGCGCGTCGCCGAATACGCGGCATCTCTTCCGGCGAAATATAAGCTTAAAGGCAATAAAGGCAAATATATTTTGAAAAAAGCCGTCGAAGGTTTGCTGCCGAAAACGATTTTACAACGTCCGAAAAAAGGTTTTGGAATCCCGATTGCCCAGTGGCTGAAAGGTCGTCTAAATCCATTGATGCACGATTTGCTCGCGCCGCAAAGATTGAAAAATCAAGGTATTTTTGATGCGGAATATGTGCAGAAGCTGATTAAAGAACACGAAACGGGCGCGGCTTCGCACCACAAACAACTTTGGACTTTGCTGGTTTTTCAACTCTGGTTTGATAATTTTTTGGAGAAGGATTAGCCATGAACAAACACGAAAGTACACGAAATAAAAACAATAAACTTTTCGTGTTTTTTCGTGTCTGTTTGTGGCTAATTCTTTCTTAATCGTTAATCTTTCGGTTTCCATAAACAAAAAAGCCGATGCTTTCTAAAAAACATCGGCTTAAAAAGAAATTTACGTGCTGAACTTACTGCGTAATCGTAAATTTGCCCGAACCTTCTTTATATTGTCCGGAAACGCGGTCTTTGATTTTAATCTTGATTTCGTAATCGCCCAGAGCCATCTGCCCGGTCGGCATAAGTCTGGCAATCGTCAGGCGCTGTCCCGAATCGCTCAAGCCGCCCCAATCTTCTTTCTGGTTCAAAATTTCCTTGCCGTCTTTTGTTACGACATAATTGACATCCACCGAAGGTCTAAGCGTCGTCTGGTCAATTCCGGTGTTGTAGATTTGCATATAAACGCCAACGTCCTGACCTTTTTTATAAACGCCCGAAAGATTCGGAATAACCTTCGCGCCGCCGATGACGAACATTGCGCCGATGTCTTTATCCGAAGTCGTGTAAAGCTTCGAGGCTAAAATCAGCGTCGATGTATCGAGTTTGCTTTCTTCATAACGCGGCACGGTAAAGCCGATGCTGCGAATTCCCCGATTGCCCGAAATAACGTCGCGGACAACGACATCGACCTTATAAGTTCCCGGCGTTAAAGCGTAGGCTTTCTGATAAACCGATTTTTTATCTTTAGTCTCGGCAAGCTCTTCGGTCGTCGAATTAGTTGTTACGGAATCTTCAAAAATGCCCGAGCGTTTGCCCGAAACCGCCGTGATGCGTCCGAAAATATTCATCTTGGCGGTCGGAAGTCCGCCGACAGGGTCAAATGAAAGCTCTTTATTATCCGCCTGAATCGTGAAAGCCGTTACGACGCGGTCGTCCGATTGGCGGAAGAAATCCACGCGCAAATCGAAATCGAGCGGATTATTGTCAATCACGCCTGAAGTTCCGCCGGCGAGCTCCTGCAAATCGCTGAACTTAACCTGTGGCGGGCGCTGCAAATTGGCAATTATCTCCATTCGGCGAAAAGGATTATCCTGTTCACGCCCGTAATAAGTTTGTCCCGCACCTAACTGACGCTGCGATTTGTCGCTGATTCCGAGCTGTTCAGCCGTCGTCAAGCCGCCGCCCGGAACGCTTGCAAGCGCGTCTTTTTCATACGCATTGCGCGCGATGCGAAACTCGCCTGTGCCGGTTGGGTCAACGAATTCGATTTCAACTCCGTCGCCTACGTCGTCAAGATGTCGATAAAACCACGTTTCGAACGGATAAGTCGTGGTTTGACCGCCGCCTTCATACGTCGGGCGGTCGTATGCTCCGCCTGACGGATGCGATTCTACCGAATCGGGCTTGCCCCACGTAATGTAGATACGACCTCTATCCGTCATCCAGCCCGGAATGCCCGACGCGAAATTTTCGTTCGCGTAGGCGATTCGCTCATAATACTGCTCGCGATATTCGTTTTCTTCAGTATCGGGATTCGGGTCGCGTCTGCGCCAGAAATTTTCGATGAAGTTTTCGCGCTCCTCGTCGGTCTTCAATTCCTTAAACGCTTTTTGCTCATCTTTGGTGATGATATATTTAACGTCCTTGTTGACCCAATTTCTGTAAATTTCAGCTTTTTCCTTTTCGACTTTTCTTGTCTTCTCGTCCAGATTCTGAATCGGTGTTCCTTTCGGCGTTTGTGCCAGTCCGAATGAAGCCCCCGTAATCAGAATCGAAACCGTCAGCGCTGCGTTGCGAAATAAATTTTTCTTTGACATAAACGGTAAAACTCCTCGTGTTTGCCGCAATTATAATTGCTTTCCGCTTTCTCCTACAAATATTTTAGCTTTTTAAAGATTTTCTGACTAGTAACTCTTATTTGTTCAAGATGCTGTAAATTGCCGGAAAGGTTGCTTTAATATACGATATTTGCGCTCTAAAAAGCTTGAATTTCTCGAAAATTCAAACTGCTGATTTTATAGCAAATCTGCCGGATTTTCAATCTCGGAATCGTTCTTCCTCTTTCTGCCGAAAAACCAGGCGATGAAAATTGAGATAACATAAAGCAGCATCATCGGCGCGGCAAACAGCATCATATTCGGAATGTCCGCCGTCGGCGAAACGACCGCCGCCACAATTAAAATTATAACCAGCGCAATCTTCCAGACTTTAATCAGAAATCCGGCTGATACAAGCCCGATTCTCGCTAAAACGTATGTAATCGCCGGCATCTGAAAAATTACGCCCATCGCCAGCATTATCAAAGTTATAAAATCGAAGAAGTCGGTTGCGCGGAGCATAAGGCTGAAATCAGCGCCTATTCCGAGAAGATATTTGACCGCCGGCGGAAACAAAATATAGTAAGCAAAAGCTGCTCCGGCAACGAAAGACACGGTTGAAAGTCCAATAAAAGGCGTTACATATTTGCGCTCATGCCGGTAAAGCGCCGGTGATATAAATCCCCAAATCTGCCATAAAAGAAACGGTACGGACAGTGCGATTCCCGCATAAAGCGAAACCGTAACGTAAAGCGTAAAAGCCTCGGGCGCAGTCGTTACAATCAATTTTCCTCTGTCCGCCTGAGTGCTGTCGATTTTTGCCAGCAGATTAACCGGCAGTTCTACGCCTTTTGTAATAATTGCATTGCTCGTATAAATTGCTTCGTCCGTGTAAAGCTTGAGATTTCCTTTGCCGTCATTTGCAGCCTTCGACTGGACGGAAGTTCCTTTTGGAATAAAGCTCACGCCAAGCTTTGTATCCTGGTCAAAAATGTAAAGACCCGTATCATTTTCCTTTAGATTATCGAGCGTCAGAATCTTTTCGTCGCCCGAAATTCCCGTAACCGGAATTTCTCTATTTTGCTGTTGGGCGATTGCTTCCTGAATCGGAATCGCCAAAAAATTATAAATTCTATCGGAAACAAACCAACATCCCATGAAAGCGATAAGCACAATCACTACAGATTTTACGAGCCGTTTACGAAACTCGTCCAGATGCTCCAGAAAAGACATCTGCCCGTCTAACTCTTCTTTTTTTGTTTCGCTCGAATCCATCTTGAAAATGAGATTTATAACCAGTTTTGTTTGCTTGTGAGAGTTTCTTCCGTTTCAGTTTTTGCCTGAATCTCTAAATTTTCTTTTGGTTTTATAGCCTGAAAATCTTCCTCACTCAACTCCTTTATTTCCGGCGAAATCATTGTTTTTTTAGCCGCGATTGAATTTTTTTCGATTGATTCTTCGACTTTACCCGAATTTTGCGAAACGGACGTAAAGCTCGTTTCTTCCTTTAATTGATTTACTTCCGAAGCGACTTCCCTTTCCCACGTCTGCTTAAATTCATTGCTCGAACGGCGAAATTCGTTCATTATTTTTCCAAGCGAGCGTGCAAAATCGGGCAATTTGCGCGGACCGAAAAAAATAAGCGCGACAAGCCCAATCAGCAAAAGCTCTGATGTTCCGATTGATTCTAAAATAAACAAATACATCTTTTATTTCAACTCTAAACTGCTGCGAACACAACGTTTGTGCTATTCAACCTCAATTAAAAAATCCTTGAACGGCGCAACTCTGCCGATTATTTTCGCGCCTTCTACCTTGTCTATATAATCCTTCAATTTATCTTCTTCGAGACTAATCAAAAGTCCTCCGGCTGTTTGCGGATCAAACAATGCGCTTTGCATTAAACCACTAACATTGTCGCTGAATTTAATAGTTTCGCCAACGTACACACGGTTGTTTTTATCACCGCGTGTCAACATTCCCTGTTTGATTAATTCTAAAACATCCGGCAGCAGCTCAATACTTTCAGATTCGAGCAAAAAAGTAACTTCGCTTGCCTTCGCCATTTCATAAGCATGTCCGAGCAAACCAAAACCCGTTATATCCGTGCATCCATTTGCGCCGACTTCCTGCATAGCTTTAGACGCTTCTCTTGCCGATGTGGTCATTGTTTTTAACGCTGCATTTTTCGCTCTCTCGCTGGCTTTTTCAAATTTAACTCCCGTACTGATAACTCCCGTCCCGATTGGCTTTGTCAAAACCAGATAATCTCCGGCTTTCGCGCCCGAGTTTTTAACGATTTTATCAGGATGCACAATTCCGGTTATCGCATAACCGAACTTTATTTCCTGGTCATCGACCGAGTGACCGCCGATAACCACGACATTTTCTTTATTTAGAGCCTTCTGCCCGCCAAGCAAAATTTGTCCTAAAACTTCCCAATCGCCTTTTTGCGGATAACAGACTATTGAGAGCGCCGACAATGGCATTCCGCCCATCGCATATACATCGTTGAGCGAATTTATCGCTGCAATTTGCCCGTAAATCTCCGGCTCATCCGCGATAGGTGTAAAGAAATCAACAGTTTGCACCAAAGCAGTGTTTCTATCCAAACGGAACACACCTGCATCGTCAGATGTTTCAAAACCAACTAAAACATCTGTCGAAAAATCCTGTCTGGGTAATTTGCTCAAAACTTGAGCAAGGTCGCTTGGCGCAAGTTTCGCCACTCAACCGGCACAGGAAACCATTTCTGTTAACCGTTTTTGTTTCATAAATTAAAAAGTCCAAAGCCATTTTCTTATCTCAAATCTGATAAGGCAAACTGACTTTGAACTTTAATCTTTCAGTTATATTTAACTTTTTAAAATTAAATTGTAAATTCTATCCAAATCTGTCTCACCGTAATATTCAATCTCAATTTTTCCGCCGGTTCCTTTCTTATCTAAAACAATCTGGACATTTGTGCCGAAATATCTTCTCAATTTTGTTTCAGCTGCTTTCGTATTTGCATCGCTTGTCGGCACAACTCGTTTGTTTTCATCAGCTTGCTTCTCACCTTTGCCTATTCTCTTTACGGCTTTTTCTGTTTCGCGTACCGAGAGAGACATTTCTATAATCATCCTCGCAACACGTCTTTGCGCTTCTGTATCATCAGTTAGTAACAAGGCTCTGCCGTGACCGGCGGAAATTTTTTCTTCTTCGACAAGCTTTTGTATATCATCCGGAAGCCTTAATAAACGCAGAAAGGTAGTAATAATGGTTCGATTTTTTCCGACTCTTTCAGCAATCATTTCCTGTGTAAGTCCAACTGTATCAATAAGTTTGCGATATGCCTTCGCTTCTTCTATTGCATTTAACTCTTGCCTTTGAATATTTTCTACAAGAGCAAGTTCTAACAGTTTGTCATTCGTAATATCTTTTATCACAGCCGGAATTTTTCGTAAGCCTGCTCTTTGAGCCGCTCTCCAACGTCTTTCACCCGCAACTAATTCAAAATGCCCGCCCTGTCGTCTTACAAGAATCGGCTGTACAATTCCGTTAGCTCTAATCGACTGTGCTAACTCTTCTAATTTTTCTTCTGCAAATCGTGTCCGAGGCTGGTCAGAGTTTGGTTTGATTAAATCCAAATCTATTTCAAGAAATTGCTCGCCTGTATTTTCTGATGTTTCTTCACCTAATAAAGCACTTAAGCCTCTTCCCAACGCTTTTCTACTCATGACTTAAAATCTCCTTAGCTAACTGTATATAACTCTCTGCGCCGCGTGAGCGTATATCATATAATATTATAGGTTTACCATAGCTTGGTGCCTCGGCGAGACGAACATTTCTCGGAATTACTGTTTTCAACACTTGTGAGCCGTAAAAATCTCTCAAATCTTGCGCAACAGCCGCCGATAAATTTGTCCTTTCATCGTACATCGTTAAAAGCAAGCCTTCTATAATCAGTTGTGGATTTAATCCTCTACGTAAACGTGCAAGCGTATCGAACAATTCAGTTACCCCTTCCAAGGCGTAATATTCACATTGAATAGGGACGAGTAGTGAATCTGCGGCTGTTAATCCATTTAAAGTTAAAAGTCCTAACGATGGGGGACAATCTATTATTATATAATCAAATTTATCTTTGATAGTAGCTAGTAAACTCTTAATTTTATACTCTCTATTATTTGCATCTACCAGTTCTACTTCAGCGCCTGCAAGATTTTTGTCAGCAGGTATTACAAAAAGCAGGGGAAGTTCTGTGGGCAAAATTATATTTTCCAGAGATTCGCCCATAACTATTGCGTTATATAGCGTTTTTCTTGACATTGTACGCGGAACACCTGAACCTGAAGTCGCATTTCCCTGTGGGTCAGCGTCTATAAGAAGAACTTTTTTCTCTTCAACGGCTAAGCCTGCTGCAAGATTTACCGCGGTAGTAGTTTTCCCAACGCCTCCCTTTTGATTAGCAACCGCTATTATTTTTCCCATTTTGAACTCTCTTCTATGAAGTTTTACATATAACCTATCACAATCTTTTGCGTAACCCTAATATCCTAACCTTAATCTTAAAATAAAATGTGGGACATACTACATGTCAATTTATGATAAATGTAGTATGTCCCACATTTTATTAAATAAATTGTAGTTAATTAGACTTATATGATTTATTTGCGGTTAAATGCACTAAAACAGTTGAGATTGCTGAAGGCGTAAGTCCAGAAATTTTACGTAGTTGCCCAAAAGTTTGTGGTTTTGCTCTTTCTAACCGTTCAACCATTTCGTTTGACAAGCCACTTACTGTATTAAAACTAAAATTTTGCGGGACCTTTAGATTGTCCGAATGATTTACTCGTTCGGCGGTATTTTGCTGAGATTGGATATATCCGCGATAAAGCGAATCTGCTAAGGCAGTCTCTAAATCTTTCATTTTTGTAATTGACCTAATTTCTTGAGGTAAAAATCTGTAAACAAGCTCGGATTTGACGCCTTGACGCATTGAAAGCTGAGACAATGTTATAGAATTACCCAAGTCACTCTCAAGAATTTGTGAAATAGTCGTATATTCTATTGATGATCGCTTCAGGCGAATATTATCCAGATTATTTCTTAGAATTGCAATTCTATCACGTTTTTGATTAAATCTTTCCCAATCAGTTTGTCCTAAGAGTCCAATATCATGTCCTTTTGGAGATAACCTTTGGTCAGCATTGTCATGACGTAAAGTAAGACGGGCTTCGGCTCTTGAAGTAAAAATTCGATAAGGCTCATCAACCCCGTGTTGTATCAAATCATCAACCAAAACACCAATATAAGATTCATCACGCCGTAGAGAGAATGTTTTTCTTCCTTGAATTTGTAAAGCCGCGTTAATTCCAGCCATCAATCCCTGACAGGCAGCTTCTTCATATCCTGTTGTCCCGTTAATTTGCCCGGCGAAGTAAAGTCCTTTAATACGAGTAGTTTCCATAGTCGGATATAATTCTCGCGGATCAACAAAATCATATTCGATTGCATATCCGGGACGAATAATCTTTACATTTTCAAACCCGGAAATCATTTTCAATAAATTTTGCTGTAACTCGGCAGGCAGGGAAGTAGAGAATCCATTTAAGTAAACTTCATTGGTATCATGTCCCTCAGGCTCAAGAAATAATTGATGGCGATTTTTATCAGCAAATTTTACCACTTTATCTTCTATCGAAGGACAGTAGCGTGGTCCGATACCTTTTATTTTACCTGAATATAATGGAGATTGATGAAGATTAGAACGAATTTCATTATGCAAAGCTTCGTCTGTATATCCAATAAAGCATTGAATTTGCGGTTGTTCAATCTTTTCAGTTGCAAATGAAAAAGCAACAGGATTTTCGTCAGCAGGTTGTGGTTCAAAGGCGTCCCAATCAATTGTTCTACCATCTAGTCGTGGCGGAGTTCCGGTTTTGAGACGACCCACAGGAAAACCAATCGTTTTTAAATCCTCGGCAAGCTCAATTGACGCAGGCTCCCCTGCGCGCCCGGCAGAAAATGTTCGTTGCCCTGTATGAATAGTTCCATTGAGGAAAGTTCCTGTGGCAATAATAACAGCCTTCGCCGCAAATCTTCGTGTGTCTTGCAGCTCTACACCTATAACCTTATTGTTTTCAGTAATTAGCTTAACAACAACTCCTTGTCGAAGATTTAGATTTGGAGTAGCTTCAAGGACACGACGCATTTCGATGCGATATAAACTTCTATCAGCCTGGGCTCGAGGCGACTGTACGGCGGGACCGCGGGAACGGTTTAGAAGTCTGAATTGAATGCCGGTGCGGTCAATAACGCGTCCCATAATTCCACCGAGCGCGTCAATTTCGCGGACAATATGTCCCTTTGCAATACCTCCAACCGCAGGATTGCAAGACATCTGCCCAATTAGGTCGAGGTTTATCGTAACAAGTGCGGTTTCAGCGCCAAGACGCGCAGAAGCGGAAGCCGCCTCGCAGCCTGCATGTCCGGCACCAATAACAATCACATCAAATTGCTCATCAAAACTCATAATTAACAATTTTATTCTTTAAGCGAAAAATAGAGCTAAAATCCGCCATATGAATAACAGATTATTTTAATCGAACAGATTCGTTTTGCCAACACTAAGAAGGTTTTGAACCAGAAACTTGTTTATACATAAGATTTATGTTCTATAAAGCAGACTTATTTTATATATTCTACCCAACTACTTTCCGATGCAAAATGTGGAGAAAATGCGAGTCAGCATATCTTCCGTTGTAGTCTCTCCGGTAATTTGACCAAGATAACGGAGCGAATTGTGCAAACCAATAAGAATAATTTCTTCACTCATTTTTTGATTGATTAAGACAATCGAGCTCTCAATCTCGCTTTTTGCCCGCACAAGAAGGTCATGATGCCGCGCGTCTGAAACTAAAAAGCCTGAATTTTCAATATCTTGTGAAGTAAAAGGCTCAATAATAGCCTGCTGCAATTTATCTAAACCTTCGCCAGTTTTGGCTGAGATATGCAAAATCTTCTTTTGGCTTATAAAATTAAAATCAGCTTGAGGTAAATCATTCTTATTAACTGCAATCAAATAGTTTAAGGCTTTAGAGTGAGACATAATTTCCCTATCCTCAGCGCTTAGAACTTGAGTCCCGTCTAAAAGAACAACAACCAAATCGGCATCAGCCATCAAGCGTTTCGAGCGCTCAACGCCGATGCTTTCGACCATATCGGAAGTTTCACGCAAACCCGCCGTATCAATTAAAGAAATCGGAATGTTATTAATCGTAAATCTTTCATGAATCTGGTCGCGTGTGGTTCCGGCAATTTCAGTTACAATTGCCCGTTCCTGACCTAGTAAGGCGTTGAAAAGGCTGGACTTGCCAACATTCGGTCGTCCGACGAGCGCGACTTTCAAACCTTCACGAATCAATTTTCCAGCCCGGAAAGTCGAAGCTATTTCACCTATGTTTCGTGCAATTTCGGTTAATTTTATTTTAATATTTTCAGTTTGAAAGTCAGGCAAATCGTCTTCGACGAACTCAAGCGCAGATTCGAGAATGATAATAACATCAAGCAAATTGTCTTTAAGAGGCTGTAATTGGTTGGAAAATTCGCCGTTAAGCTGCCTGACGGCTTGCCTTGCGGAAAAAATAGTTTGAGCATCAATCAAATCTCGAATTGCCTCAGCCTGCGATAAATTCATCTGCCCGTTTGCAAGCGCGCGAAGCGAAAATTCGCCCGCCTCAGCCATCCGGGCATCAAATTTGAGGCTTAAATCAATGATTTGGCGCAGAATAACGGGCGAGCCGTGACAACTTATTTCAATTACATCTTCGCCTGTAAACGATTGCGGAGACTTAAAATAAGTAATTAAAGCCGCATCGATTATTTCACTTGTTTCAGGATTGTAGATTTTTTTAAGATGAGCAAAACGAGGTTTTGGATTGAATTTTTCATCGAGCGTAAGCTCGCGCACAATCGGGAGCGAAGCTTCGCCGCTCAAGCGAATAACACCGATTCCGCTTCTTCCGAGTGGTGTTGCAAGTGCGACGATTGTAGCTGCCATAAAGTTAAAATAAAGAAAAGAGTGAAAAAGTGAAATGTGTAATCCTTTTCACCTTTTCACTCTTTCACTTTTAGACAGTAATTATTTCAAACGAACCTGTAATCTCCTTTCCCTGCCGTCGCCGACGGATTCGGTCGATAAATCGGCTTCATCCTGCAAGGTTAAATGAATTACACGGCGCTCAGTCAAATTTAGCTTGCCGAAAGTAAAAGGTCTGCCGTTTTTTCGAACATTTTGCGCGGCAAAACGCGCCATTGCCTGAAGCTCGGCTTTACGCGTTTGGCGAAAGCCGTCGGCATCGCAGATAAAACGCTGCGTGCGCTCGATTTCCCGACCGTAAATCTGAAACAGCAAAACTTCAAACGCATCAAGCATTTCGCCGTTTTCGTTAAGCAGAAAGGAAACATCTGCGCCGCTCAGATTCAGCAGGCAGCCTTCGTCGCTCCATTGCGACGAAACGCTCAAATCAAAGCGTAAATCTCCAACCAATTCGGATAAAAATTTTTCTGCATTCTGACAAGTTTCATTCATATTTTTAGAGCGACTTTTGACCTTTGAACTTAGTCTTTTAGATGTAATTTTTTATCAAAAGACTAAGCTCAAAGGTCAAAGACCGTGTTTATTAAGATGTTGAAAGCTTAGGCTTTACCTTTTTCGCATTGCTCGGAACTTCCGAGACGATTTCCTCTTTCGGCGGCTCGCCTGTTTTATTCATTTTATTAATAATCATCTGCTGCCCGAAGCTGACGATGTTGCCGCAGAACCAGTAAAGCAGAAGTCCGGCGGGCGAACCCCACATAAAGAAAAGCATCATCACAGGCATAATGAAAACCATCATTTTCTGCTGCATCTGCTGTTCGGGCGTAACGGTTGCGGCAGTCGGCGTAAACTTCATCGCAAGCACCATCGAAATGACAAAAGCGAATTCGAGAATGTGATACGGGTCGCCGGCGGAAAGGTCAGGCAGCCACATAAACGAAGCCTGACGAATAGAAAGCGAAACAGTTACAGCCGTAAAAAAGGCAATCAGCAAAGGGAACTGGAGAAGCATCGGCAGACAGCCGCCAAGCGGAACAGCGCCCTTCATCATCCGAAGCTGTTCCATTTGAAGCTCGCGCATACGCGGGTCGTCCATCGGAACGCCTTTTTTCTGCAAATCCTTCAATTTATCCTGCACTTCCTTCATTTTCGGCGCATTGCCCGAAGCCTTTTTGAAAGACCTCGACTGCGACCAGCGAAGCGGGAAGAGCAAAGAATAAAACAGAATAGTGAAAATTATGATTGAGATGCCGTAATTATGCGTGAAATTATTGATAAAATTCAGGCTGTACAAAATCGGAATGGAAAGAAATTTTGTAATCGGTCTAATCGGGCGATAATTACTGAAATTTATTAAATCTACAAGTGAAAGCGTTCTTCCCGATTCAGTAGAAAGAGAAATATCATATGCGTTGAGAGCAAAATAATCCTTTGTTCCCGTGTAAATTTTTGTAGTCGAGCCATCGGCGTTAATAGGTACTAAAGCCGTAACTAAATGTCGGGTTTCACTCGTTTTAGGGCTTCGCGTAACCCAGCTGAAAACACCATCGTAGAAAGGCTCTGTTTGAACGTCGTATTTCGAAGCACGATATTCAAGCCCTTGAGTCGGTGCCGCCGGAATCGCGGTCATCGCAAAATAAGCATCCGCGACTCCTGCCCAGCTAACATTTCCGTTATCGGCTAAAGAAGCCTGATTTTCATTATTGTAAGTGAAAGCATATCCGCCCTGATGTCGTTTAACCGCTTCGTCAACAAAAGCAACCGCTTCAGGTTCGATATGATAAAAATTATGATGAGCAATTCCCTGGTCGCCGATGCTCGCGCCGATTAAAAGCTTTGTATTCGGAATAGTTTGACCGTTTTTAGTTAATCTGGTTTGTAAGTCGGAAACATAACTGTCGGCGCGGAAAAGAAAGCTTTTGGTTACTTCCAGACCGCTTGCGTCTCTTAATGTAAAAACAACCGGCTTTTCCTGACCTTGAGCAAGCTCAATCGTTTCTTCCGCAACCGAAATTTCGTAGTTTCTATCATTAACTACGCTGTCAATGCTTTGGTCGCCGGTCAAAAGGCGAAAGGGAACTTCGCGCGGATTTCTGTTTAAAGCTTCGGGCGAAATAAGTTCAAGCGGTTTCTTATCGTTTGTAGTCGAACCGTCGGCAAAAAGCGCGCTTTCGCCTTGCGGAGATTTGTCTTTAAATAAAACCCAGCTTATCGCAACCGCGCCTTTCGAATCGAGTTTCACCTGATAAAGAGGTGTTTTAATCGTGATTGTTTTATTCGGTATATTGTCAGGAGTCGCCGCAACCGTCTGAGGCTGTTGAGTCTGAACCGGAGCCTGCTGCTGAACCTGCTGAACAGGCGTTTGCGCCGTATTAGAGACGTTCTGAGCGGTGTTTGCGTTATCCGTCGCGGGTTTCTTCGGCGCAAAAAAATAAGTCCAGCCGAAAAGCACTATCATCGAAAGCACTGCGGCGATAATAAAACGAGAAGTTTGCGATTGTTGATTAGAATTATCCATCATTTATATTTTGGATTTTAGATTTCGGATTTCGGATTGGAAGAGAGAGCAAATTTTTGCTTTCAATCCGAAATCCGAAATCTAAAATCCAAAATCACTTAACCGGGTCATAGCCGCCTTTACAAAAAGGTTGACAACGTAAGATACGTTTTACGCCCATCCAGGTTCCCTTTAAAGCTCCGTATTTTTCGACCGCTTCCATCGCGTAAACGGAACAGGTCGGCGTAAACCGGCACGAAGGCGGCAAAAAAGGCGAAATAAACGACTTGTAGAGTTTCAAAAGTTCTAAAACAGCATACTTCATTTCGACTCAACTGACGTTATCTTCGCCTTTGACTATTTTTGATTCAATCCTTTTAACTTTTTCGATAATCTGCCGCAGTTCCGCGAGCGGCGCGTCGAGCTTCACGTCCAGAAGACTTCTTCGCGCATTCAAGACCCAATCGTAATTAATTTTTAATTCATTGAGTTCCGCACGGCTCAGTCGAAAAGCTTCGCGCAAAAGGCGTTTGGCACGATTTCTATCGTGCGCCTTGTTGCTGATTTTTTTCGAAGCCGTGATGCCGAGCCTTTGAAAAGTCGTTCCCGACGGCATAATAAAAACCGTCATAAACCGACCGTTAAAGCTTTTACCTTTCTCGTAAACCGTGCGAAATTCGCGCGGCTTACGCAGACGGTTCGTCTTCGGCAGCGAAAAGTCTAATAATGTTGAACCGTTAATCTCTTGCGTCCTTTGGCTCTGCGGCGTTTCAGCACAGCGCGTCCGTTCTTGGTCGCCATTCTCGCACGAAATCCGTGTTTCTTCGCGCGGCGACGGTTGTTTGGTTGATAAGTTCTCTTTGGCATAAATATTCATCCTCTCACTCAAAAGTGAAAACTTAAAGTCTAGGGAAAAACCTCGATTATGTCAAAGCAATAGCGAAAAACGTTTAGCCGTTCGCGCAGAAAATTTCTAACTCAACCAAATCGCCGTCAGCAAGTCCGCATTCATCGCGCAGTTTTACATCCGTAATGATTTCAATTATTTCCGCGTCTTCACGGTCAAGATTTGTCGTCGTCCAGAGGAAAGCCTTTCGTTTGTCTAAATTTGTAAGAACGCAGGGAAGGAGCAAAATATCACGTTCTCCGCCCATTTCTTCGCGTCCGAACCGGATTATAAAAGGTTGGTATTTCGCGGCTCGCCAGTCGAACTTATGTTCGATAATCAGATTAAGCGAACCCGGAAAAATATTCATTCCGGTTTTACGGCAGTAAGCCTCGTTATATAAACCAAGCCAGCGCGAAGCGTCGTTCTGCCCCGTTTGAACGCGACCATGTAGAATTTCTTTCATTTCCCGATTACGCGTCTGCCGACAATTTCCAGATTTTCTTCGACGATTTTTTTCACGGCTTCAACATAAAGCGCGTGTTCAAATTCCAAAATCCGCGCCGAAAGTGTTTCTGCCGTGTCGTCGTCTTTCACTTCAACCGCTTTCTGCAAAATTATCGCGCCGTGGTCTAAATCTTCGTCAACAAAATGAACCGTGCAGCCCGAAACTTTCACGCCGTATTCAATCGCCTGCTTTTGCGCTTCAAGCCCGCGAAAACTCGGCAGAAGGCTCGGATGAATATTCAAAATCCGATTAGGGAAAGCGCGAATAAATTCCGGCGAAAGCAGGCGCATATAACCCGCGAGACAAACCAGCCCGACATTTCGCTTTTCAAGCTCGGCGATAATCTCCGCATCATGTTCGGCGCGAGTTCGACCTTTTTTCTCGACAACAACCGCTTCTATTCCGCGCTCTTTCGCCTTTTTCAAGCCTTCTGCGCCCCTTTTGTCGCTGATAACGACGCAGACATCAGAACCGGGAATAAAACCGCCCTGAACAGCTTCGACAATCGCCGACATATTCGAGCCGCGCCCGGAAATTAAAATGCCGATTTTCATTTGATAACGACTTCCTTGTTTCCTGAAACAACTCGTCCAATCTCAAAACATTTTTCGCCTGAATTTTCAATGTGAGAGATAATCGCTTCTCTATCGCTTTCCGCGCAGATAATTACCATTCCGACGCCCATATTGAAGGTGCGGAACATCTCTTTTTTTTCGACGTTTCCGAGCTTTTGCATCAAGCCGAAAATCGGAAGCTCGTTCCACGTTCCGCGTTTTATCTCGACCGAAACATTTTCCGGCAAAATACGCGGAATATTTTCCAGAAAACCGCCGCCGGTGATGTGCGCCAAGCCTTTGATTTTTCCCGAATCGAGCAGTTTATCGAGCGGTTTTAAGAAACTTGAGTGAGTTTTCAAAAGCGCTTCGCCGACGGTTTCGCCCAATTCTTCGACGTAAGAATCGACTTTATAGCCGCCGGTTTCAAAAAAAAGTTTCCGCGCCAGCGAATAACCGTTTGTCTGCAAACCGTTCGAAGGCAAGCCGAGAACAACGTCGCCCGAAGCGATATTTTTTCCGTCGATAACTCGTCGTTTATCGACCACGCCGACGATAAATCCGGCTAAATCGTATTCGCCGTCTTTATAAAATCCGGGCATTTCCGCCGTTTCGCCGCCGAGCAAAGCGCAGCCGTTTTCGCGACAGGCGATGGAAATTCCTTCGACGACCGAAGCCGTTACATCAGGCGAAAGTCGTCCGGTCGCAAAATAATCGAGAAAAAAAAGCGGTCGCGCGCCCTGAACTAAAATGTCGTTAACGCAATGATTTACGAGGTCTTGCCCGATTGTATCGTGAATTCCGGTGTCGAAAGCGATTTTGAGCTTTGTCCCAACACCGTCCGCCGAAGCGACGAGAACCGGCGCGCTCATTTCGGGAAAAGCCGCCGAAAACATTCCGCCGAAGCTTCCGATTTCGGTCAGAGTCCGCTCGTTAAAAGTCGATTTGGCAAAATCTCTAATTTTCGCGACCGCAAGGTTCGCATTATCAATCGAAACGCCCGCGTCCGAGTATGAAATTGGTTTTGTCATAGCTTTTGAAAATTTGAATTATAAACCGCCGGAAGAAAATTAACCATAGATGCGCGCAGATAAGCGCAGATAATTTTCGATAAGAAAAATGAAAGATATTTGCGATTAAAAATTCCGCTCGATGTGGAATTCACGCGCTAAAATCTGAGCAAATTCTTCTTCCGAGCTGACATTCATTTCGATTCTTTGCCCGTTTTTTGTTTCGATAAATTTCGTGTCGGTCAAACTTTTGCGCCCGTTTTCCGTCATCAGCGAGCAGATTTTGCCCTTTGTAAAATGTGAATCGGGCGAAGCTTGCTGGTATTCGCACATTCCCGAAAATTCCGCTAAATCGCGCTCCGAAGTCGTAAAAATATATTCGCTTTTCCAAACGCCCGCGTCTTTTTTGACGACTTCAAAATAATTTTCGTCAAATTTTCTAATCAAAAACACGCCGTTTCCGTCCTGCTGCTCCGTTTCCAAAACAAATTCCAAAGGCTCGGCGGTAAAATCTCCGAAACCGACATCGACCAGATATTCTTTGTCGTCAATTTCAGTAATAATCGCCAGATGGTCGTATTCCGCGCCGAATTTGCCGTTTCCCATACTCACTTTTGCCGAAATTCTCTTGCTTTGAAAACCTATACCGGCGAGCAGTTCGTAAAACAAACCGTTTAATTCGTAACAAAATCCGCCGCGCCCGCCGCCGACAATTTTTTCGTAAAAAGTTTTATTTGCCAGAACAATCGGGCGCGTCCAGTGAATATCCAGATTTTCAAACGGGACATTCAAAAGATGCTGCCGCTGCAAAAGTCTCAGATTTTCTACAGTTGGCGCAATATTTTCTTTTTCGATGCCGATTCGACGAAGATATTCTTTCTTATTCATATAATTTCTCTGAAAATTATACTTGAAGCAAAACTTTATTGACTAGAATCATATTCGCGTTTAGCATTTTTCAAGGGAGATAAATATGAGTTTCACATTGATGGATTTAAGCGCGGAAAACTTCGAGTTCCGCGCCAACGTATGGAATTGGAAGACGGCGCTCGAAATTATCAAGAGTTTCGATATTTTGAGCGACGGGAAAATAAGACAGATGGAATATAACGCGACGGGCGTAAAACTGGAAAAAGACGAGGCGCATTTAATCGGCGAGCGAATTCGCGACGAGATTTTGCCGAAATTAGAGCCGAACAAACGTATTTTTTCCGATATGAGCATCACGGACGCGCCCGACGACGGAACTTTATACAAGGACGAAGACGAGCAATGGAAAAATTACAGCGCAAATTATATGTGGCTGAAAGATTTGTCCGATTTTTGTCTGCAATCAAAAGGTTTTCAGGTGTTTTAGAAGTTCAAAGTTCAAGGTTCAAAGTTCAAAGCGTTTAGTTGCAACTTTGAACTTTGAACCTTGAGCTTTGAACTAAATTTTATGGAACTTTTAGGGAATTTTTTCAGCCATCTCTGGGTTCAGCTTGCGACGCTCATTCTTTTTGCCACGCTTCACGGCTACGCGGGCGCGTGGCTCGCGGTTCGGATGCTTTTTCGCCCGCGAATGCCTGTAAAACTGCTTGGAATCACGATTTTTCCGCAGGGAATGATTCCAAGACACAGGGCGCGTCTGGCTGATGCAATCGGAAAAGCCGTCGGCGAAGAGCTTGTTTCGCAGGAAACGGTTTTGCAGGAGCTTTTCGAGAAGGATTTTCTGCGCAAGAAAATCCAAAAGGTCGTCGATTCCTACACCGAAGAGCTTTTGTCGCAAAATTACCCGTCGCTGATTGAAGCTTTGCCCGCCAATATCCGCGAGCCTGTGCTGGACGCGATTTCGTCTTTGCAGCTCAAGATTGCCGAACACATCGAAAATGTTTTGCAGAGCGAGGAAACAATCGAGACGATAAGCGGTTTCGTCGGTCGCCGCGTCGATGGATTTCTCTCGCAGAGAGTTTCCGAAGTCGTTGACGATGAAACGTTTATTAAAATTATCGGCTTTCTCGAAACGCGGATTCGCTCGGTCATCAAAGAACCGACTTTCGAGCAGAAAATCAGAGATTTCATCAACCGCCGCGTTGACGATTTGGCAGAAACGCAAACGCCGCTCGGAGAGCTTTTTACGGACGATGCGGTCGGGCTTTTGAAGGAAAAAGCCGGCGAGCAGATTCAGCCGATTGTTCATCAACTGACGGAGCTTGCGGCGGCGGAAAAAACGCGCAGTCAAATCGGCGCGCTGATAAAAAGGGAAGTTCACGAATATTACGAGAATTTGCCGTTTTTCAAAAAGATTTTCGTCTCGCGCGAAAACCTTTTGAAAGAAGTCGATGATTTGGTCAACGATAGTCTTCCGAAACGAATCGAAGAAACTCTGCGCGGCGATTTTTTTGCGACCGAGGCGAAAAACTTTCTCGACCAGGCGATTCACAACACGATGGAGCGACCTTTGCCCGAAGTAATCGGAAAAATCGCGCCCGAACAGCTTGAAAACTTAAAAAAACAAATCGCAAAAGGCGTTTTGTCGCTTCTTCAGGGCGATGAAATGATGCACTCGTTTTCGGCGTATATCACCGACACTTTGCAGAAGCTTCGCCCGCACAGCATCGACGCGATTTTGCAGACGCTTCATCCCGAAGCCGAAGAAAAGCTCAAAAAAATGCTGGCGAAAGGCTTGATAAATATTCTTTCGCGCGACGAAACTTCAAATATCATCAATTCGGTCTTGTCGCGCCAAATCGAAAGGCTTATGTCCGAACCAATCGGAAAACTATCCGACCATATTTCCGAGGAAAAAGTGCGCGAAGCCGGAAAATCTCTGACCGAAACGATTCTAGCCGCCGCGCGCGAAAAACTGCCCGAAGCGATTCGGGAATTTGATATAGGAAATGTCGTGCGCGAAAAAGTGAATAATTATCCGGCGGAAAAGCTCGAAGCGCTGGTTATGTCCGTCGCCAAAGAACATCTGCGAACAATCGAGCTTTTCGGCGCGCTTTTCGGTATGATTATCGGCATCGCGCAGGCGATTCAGTTTTACTTTTTTGCAAGATAAATTAACCACAGAGACACTGAGACACTGAGATTTTTAAGAAAAAAATTAACAGGGATTAAGGAGATAAAAAGGATAAAACAATAATTTAAATATCCTTTTCATCCTCTTAATCCCTGTTAATTTTTTCTCTGTGCCTCCGTGCCTCTGTGGTCAATTTTCCTGAAATCCGAAATTTGTTTGAACTTTTCCCGAAACTGTTACGTTACCCATAAAAGCTAATCTTTACTTGATAAATCTTGGAGACAATTATGAAAAAAATCGGAATATTAGTTTTTATAGGAGCTTTGGTAATCGGCTCGATTTTGGCGAGTTTTTCTTCCTTTGGTAAATTTACGGGCAAGTTATTTTCTTTTAATGCGAATTGGGGCGGCGAAAAAGGCTCCGGCAACGTAAAAACCGAGAACAGGGAAGCTTCCGGTTTTAAGGCAATCGATGTTAGCGGCGCGTTTGAAGTCGAAATTACGTCGCAGAAAGATTTCAGTCTCGAAGTCGAAATCGACGATAATCTGCTTCCGCTTATAAAAACAGAGGTCGAAGACGGCACACTGGTAATTAAATCTGAAAAAAGTATTAAGACAAGCAATGCTATGAAAATCAGAATTTCCGCGCCCGACATTAACAGCCTGAATCTTTCCGGCGCGTCGAAAGTTAATCTCGTTAATGTCAGCAACGAGGCTTTAGCCCTAGATTCGAGCGGCGCTTCGAAAATCAGGATTGAAGGCACAACCAAAAACTTCAACGTTGAAATGAGCGGCGCAAGCAAATTGGATGCGGAAAACCTGAAAGCGGAAAATGTTTCGGTTGATTCGAGCGGCGCGAGCAACGCGACTGTTTTCGTTACAAACGTGCTGAAAGCTGATTTATCGGGCGCGACTAACGTAACCTATCTTGGAAACCCGAAAAGCGTTGACAAGAAAACTTCGGGCGCGAGCAGTGTTAAAGAAAAATAAACAGGAAGTTCATTTTAATCTCCGAAAAAGCAAGGATGGCGAAATCATCCTTGCTTTTTTATGTCTCGACGGCTTCGGTCTGAATTCCCGTCAAACTGCCTTCGGCGTCCAGCCCGACAAAATAAACTTTTATTTGAATGCTGCCGATTTTAAAGACTTTCAAATCTTCCAGGTTCTGCTCCAGAAAATCTTTCAACCTGACGAACTTTGCGGCGATTTCTTTTTCTTCATCGCCAAACCAATCCTGTATGCGCGTCAGCCGGGCAAAAATCTCTGCGAAATTTCTTTCCTCAACCGGCGCGTCCGGCTCGCTGCCGGTCAGACGCAATATTTCCTCTTTGCTTACGGCTGCCGCTTTGCCGCCGATAAAAGGCTTCACCTCGGCGTCGGTTTCGCTAATGTAATACAAACCCTCGGAAAGTTTCTTAACCTGTTCGGCAAAATTATTATTTTCCGAATCCGCAGCTTTTATTTTTTTTCTGTTCGGCATAACTTTTTTATCAGTAAAATTTGAAATTTACTTAGTCTAACATACTCTAAAATCCTGCCAAATTGCTGTAAAAAAAAGACTTCTTCCAATCAAAAAAATATTTTCTAAAACCTGTGGATTTCTCTTGCAATTCTGCTGTTTTAATGTTACTCTTTGACCCGTTTCTAGTAGTTTAAATTCTTGTAAGTTATTGAAAACACTATAGTTAAAGTTTTACATTAGCTTTTAAGCAGCTTTCCACAAGCCTGTGGAAAACTTTGTGGAAAACTTATTTATTTACATATTAAAAACTCGCAAAAGTTACCAGAATAGAAAGACTTGTCAGGATTTACTAAAGGCATTTTATTAAAAGATTATAACCGTTGATTTTGCTTAAAAGTTTTTCTAAAGAATTAACAAAATTTCGTTAGGAGAGAAGCTATGGAAGTTTCGTCGGAAAACAAATCGGAAAACAAAAATGTGTGGAGCAGCATACTTCAATCGGTAGAAAAGCGTCTGAATCGACAAATTTTCGACGCGTGGTTTCGCCCGATTCAGTTTGACGGGTGCGATGAGCAGGACAAGATTCTGCATCTGCGCGCCAGTCAGGTGAATAAAGATTGGGTCAGTACATATTATTCCGAAGTTATTACACAAACTTTAAAAGAACTGAATTTGACGAACTACAGTGTCGATTGGTCGGTCGAGGAATCGGAGGTTGGCAAGAACGGTTTTGCCGATGACGAGGACGAGACGGAATTTTTCTTTGAAAAACAAAATTCGATTACCAATCCGCAGCCGTCAAACAACACTAATTATATAGAAAGACCGAAAGTTGAAATTCCGGTTAAAAACAGCTCGACCAATTTCGTTGACATCGAACCGATTGAAAATTCTTTAAATATAAAATATACGTTTCAAACCTTCGTCGTCGGCTCATGTAACCAGTTCGCGCACGCCGCCGCTTTAGCCGTCGCCGAATCGCCGGGCAAAACTTACAACCCGATGTACATTTACGGCGGAGTCGGTCTTGGCAAAACGCACCTGATGCACGCCGCCGGACACGCTATTAAAGAAAGAAACCGTCATTTGAGAGTCGCGTATATTTCCGCCGAGAAATTTATGAACGAATTGATTAATGCGATTCGTTACGACAAGACGCAGACGTTCCGCGAAAAATATCGTTCGATAGATGTTCTCCTGATGGACGACGTTCAGTTTATGGCTGGCAAAGAACGCACGCAGGAAGAATTTTTCCACACGTTCAACGCGCTGCATAACGACCAGAAACAAATCGTCATCACTTCGGATTGCCCGCCGCGCGAAATTCCGACTTTGGAAGAACGCCTGCATTCGCGTTTTGAATGGGGCTTGATTGCCGACATCGAGCCGCCGGATTTGGAAACGAAGGTTGCGATTCTGAAACGTAAAGCGGATTTGGACGGCGTTCACCTGCCGGACGAGATTGCGTTTTTTATCGCCGGAAAAGTCAAGAGCAACATTCGCGAGCTGGAAGGTTCGCTTGTACGGCTTGTCGCAATTTCTTCTTTAAGAGGAATTCCGATTTCAAAAATGCTGGCGCAGGACGCGATGAAAAATATCATCGACAGCGAACAGCCCGAACATCTGACGCTCGAAAGAATCGCCCGAACCGTCGCGTCGCATTACAAGCTGACGATTGAGGAAATCAAGTCGAAAAACAATTCGCGCCAGATAGCGGTTCCGAGACAAGTCGCGATGTATTTGTGTAAGAGATTAACCAAACACAGCTTCCCGGAAATCGGGCGCGAGTTTGGCGGCAAGCATCACACGACCGTGATGCACTCGGTTGAAAAGATAAACGAGGTAATTAAGGAAGACAGGAATTTCCACAGGGTTGTGAGCGAGCTTATAGATAACCTTTGCAGCTAGTTGCAAAGCATTAAGAAAAAATTTAGTGGAAGATTTCCACATACAATTAAACGGAACAGTTTAAGTATTGTCTTTATAAGTCGATACTTAAACATAGTTTTCCACTTTTCCACAGGTTGAGGAAAATTCAGCCTGTGGAAATTGTGGAAAACTTATCCTATTGTCTAAATTTTCCACAGGCGGCTCGGTTTTGCACAAGTTATCCACAGCCCCTGTGGACGCGCAAGTTTAATTATTTCTTTAATAAAGTCGGTTTTCCACATTTCCACAGGCACTACTACTAGTACTATAGATTTATATAAGTTTTAAATTATTAGTATTAGTAAAAGGCAAATGAAGTTATGAAGGTATAACTTTAGGTAAAATAGAGCCTGAGGGAAAATAATGAAAACTACAAAATATGTAACTAATCCGTTGAGACTTATTGCAATTTTCTATGCAGTAGCTATAGCTGCAATTTTTGCAATTAGATTTGTAAATCCTGAAATCCAACAAACATACATATTGTGTATGTGGAGTTTTATTTTCTTAATAACTTTTTTAGCTTATAAAATAATCACTCGCAACACAGAAGTTTTATATTCACCCGGCGATTTTGTTGACGAAAGAAATTTTGTAACTATGATGAAGTTAAATAAAGAAACAAAGAAAGAAAAGCCGATTGATACTTTAAAGAAAAATAAATAGAGCAAAGTTGTTTGCATAGAATGTGACTAGTAATTAAACTTTGCGTATAACAAAATTATAGAAAGTTTGTAGGAGTAATTATGGAATTTGTAATCAAGCAGAGTGTATTGAAAGAAGAACTAAGTTTTGTTCAGGGCATTGTCGAAAAGAAATCGACGATTCCGGTTTTGTCGAATATCTTAATCGAATCGATTGGCGAGAACACGGTTCGATTTGTCGGAACGGATTTGGACGTAACAATCCGCTGCGAAGCCGAAGCCGATATAAAACAATCCGGCTCGATGTGCATACAGGCGCGAAAGCTTTTCGACATCGTTCGTCTGCTCGAAGACGCGGACGTTCATTTTGCCAAGGAGGAAAACGAATGGGTAAAGCTGACCTGCGGCAAATCTAATTTCCGCCTCGCCGGTGTTTCGAAAGACAACTTCCCGGAAGTGCCTTCCTTCAAGAGCGCGCCGATGAAGCTTTCGGCGGAAATCTTTAATCACTTTATCAACAACACGGCTTTTGCCATCACCAACGAGCAATCGCGTTTTACGCTTTCGGGCGCGAAATTTATGATTGACGGCGCGAGCGCGAAAATGGTTACGACCGACGGGCATCGGCTCGCCTACATCGAAAAAAATCTGCCGGAGAATTCGCAGACCGAAACGATGGACGCGCTGATTCCGAAAAAGGCTCTGATGGAGCTTTTGAAAATCTCGCGTGATACGAAAGGTGAAGTCAGCTTCGGCGAAGACCCGAATCACATCTATTTCGAAGTCGAAGGTCGGCTTTTGATTACTCGTAAGCTTTCCGGCTCGTTCCCGAATTACGAAATGGTCATCCCGAAAGACAACGACAAAGTTGCCACGTTTGACGCCGAAGATATGAAACACGCGATTCGTCGTGTCTCTTTGATGGCTGACGAGCGGACGCGCTCGATAAAAATCACGATTCGCAACGGCGAAATCGAAATCGGCGCGCAAAGCTCGGAAGAAGGCGAAGCGCACGAAAAAGTCAACGCCGATTACACGGGCGAAGAAGTGCAAATCGGATTTAACTCGCAATACATACAGGAATTTCTAAACGTCGTCGGCGCGCGTGATTCGGAAGCCGCCGAGACCGAACAGGAAACCGACGGCGAAAAGGTCAAGGTGAAAGAAACGACAAGCCGCCAGCGCATCGCCTTCGAGTTCAAAGACAGCAACGCGCAGACGCAGATGAACATCGCGGGCGACACGAATTACAATTACAAATACATCGTCATGCCTTTGAGAATATGACAAACGAAAAGTCCGCGTAACCAATGCTGTAACAATGGAATTAAGTTGGTAAATAGGTAATAAAGTTAGTAAATTTGAAAATAAAGTTGGTAAAAATCCAATTTTCTAAAATTAAAATAACTTTATAATAAAAAGGGATAATTCAAAAAAGTTGAACTATCCCTTTTTATATTGATTTTTGATTTTTTTTATTTAATTATCACTTTGCCACTCATTCTCATACGCTATATTAATTCTATTCAAGGAGGCAGTTAGGCGGAACAGCACCTCGAAGGAAGAATTCCGTTACTTTCCCGTTAGGTTTTTGACAATGCTTATTCGGGTCAATCTTAATTTCAAGAACCCCATCCGGCTTTAAAATTTTATTATTGAGAAGATCAGGTCGATATTTATATATTTCTCGCATAAAATCCATCCAAATCGGGGTTGCTGAATAGGCAGCTGTAAATTCGATTTTTTTGCCGCCATTTATATAATCTTTTACTTTCGTTGGAAATTCATAATTGACGATAACTGAAACGGTAATGTCAGAAGATGAACCGACAAACAGCGTAAAATACTCGCCGGAGCCCGATTTACCAAAAATCTCTATATTTTCAGGGAGTTTGCTTTCTTTGTAAGCAGCCGATGCCGTGCCTCTTTTAATTACGTCCTGAAGAATGTTGGAAGTTATAAAAGCCACGTCTTTATCAATTGAGGTGAACCGTTGCTGCTGATATTCGGTTGATTGATTGTCCTCTCTTACACCGTCAGCATAAAGATAAGCAAGAGGAGTAGAGCCGACGAAAATGCCCTCATTAGCAAAAATATTAAAGCTTTCGGTAATTTTCAGCGGAGACATCTCCTGCCCACCGCTTAGACCAACGGGAACGTTTATCGGCGATGTCAGAGTGATTTCGCTGCCGGTTAATTTTGACAAAAGAGCTATGGCACAATCGCCTTTCATACCCGTCAGAGAGCAGAGCCATTTAGGAGTTTCATTATCCGAGTCTTTCAATAATGTTCTGATGTTCTGATTAGATGGCGGAATGGCGGTAGCGGCATTAAAACGGAATCTGTCAGGCGTTTTCGCTTTTGCCAGCGCTTCGGCGAGAACAAAACTTTTATACACGGACGCCGGTTGAATTTTCGATTCCAGCGCGACTCTTGAATGCTTGTACTTACCGTCAAATTCACCGCCGTAAAAGGTAAGAATTTGTCCGGTCTTTCTATTTATTGCCACAATCGTAGCTAGTAAACGATTGGGCTTTCTCGAATTGTCCGAGTCGATTTTTTCCTTTATGACAGGCACAAATTTTCTTGCGATTTCCGGAAGATGTTTTTGCAGTATTGTATTGGATGACCGCATTAAATCAGTATCAACCGTCGTATAAATATTTAAATGTGAATATTTCTCCGGAGATTCTTTCTGGAGTGAAGTCAGTGCCTTATGTTGATAAGCAAACCGAACATAAGGCAGACTCAAATAATCGAGGTCGGTTTTTATATTGTTTGAATTAACGTCAATGAATTGAATCGTTTCGCGCAAAGCAGCATCAATTTCCGATGAACGATTTGCAGGCAGCAGCGTTCTTAGTTTTTCCAAATGATAGTCTCTTCTCGCCTTTAATTTTTCATAATTAACTTGGGTCGAACTATTTTTAACATAAGCGCCGGGACCGTGATTCATAACGACCAACGTCATCATTTGCGCTAGGCTCAATTCGCTCAGGGATTTTTTACCAAAATAAATCTCCGCGCCGGTCTTAAAACCGTAAACGACCGGCTGCCCTTTACGTTGTCCGAGATAACAGCTATTGGCGTACAATGTCAAAATCTTGTTTTTAGTTTCATCTGCGCTTTCCGAATTTTCATTAAATTTAAGATAAAGTTGTTTTGCCAGAATTATTTCCTGAATTTTTCTCAGTGCGCCGTCGATTCCTCTTGTTTTTGAATTCAAAACCGTGTTGCGAATCGTCTGCATTTCCACGGTGGACGCGCCGGTGAACTTACCGGTTTGAATAAATCTGAACGGAATCTTTAAAAAAGCCATGTAATCAACTCCGCTATGCTCCTCAAAATTCGAATCTTCAACAGCCTTCACGCAATTTAGAAAATTGCTTCCGACAATTTCAGACTGAGAAGCAATTTTGCGGCGAACATTCATCTGTCTGAATGGCTCTGGCTCATTAATCTCGCCGGAATCTTCCAAAATAGATGTTTGAAGTTTTTCCGGTTCAATGACAATGTAGTTTGTTCGTTCCCAGTCCGTTGCCGACAAACCATTTGGATTTTCATAAAATTCAGCGAGACTCATCTTTTTTTCGAGTTTAATAATTTTTTGATTGTCGAAAGTTATTTTGACCGGCGAGTGTTCCGGAAAGATAGGCTCTATGATTAATTCATTGCCTTTTACGGCGTAAGAGCCGCGGTCAAGTGAAAGATTAGCGACATATTCGTGTTTTTTGTAATCAATGCGTTTAAGATGCGCTTCAACATCTTTTACTGACAGCTCCTGATTTTCTTGAAGAGTCTTTGGCTCGCTGAAAATAATCAGTCCGCTTACTGGTCGAAGATCAAAATTAAATTTTGCGATAATTTGCTGCGACTGGTAGTTGATAATTTCAAAAGATATATAAATCAAAAGGCAAATTGCGATTGTCGCGCCGATAATCCATCGACGAAATGATTTTATTTTAGCCGTTACAATAGATACTATTTGGATAAATCTGTTTTTCATATTTACTCACCTTCTTTTTGGTTAGGTTGATATTCCGAAATAATATAAAAAGACTGAAGACGGACGGTTTGATTGTTCGCCCGTCTTGTTCGGTTGTTGTTTCCGACGGGATAGGTTTTATTTGAAGCGAGAGACTGTGGCATTTTGGGATGGGAAGTGGCGGAAGAAGTAAAGGCTTTGTTTCCCGTAAACATTTTGATAGTTTTAGCGGACATTTGAGGAATGGCAACGCCCGCTCGAAAGTTTATTTTCTGAAGAAGGTCTTTGCGGTTTACCCGTAAGAACAAAAAAGATATGCCGCCTGAGAGAAGAACTAAAAGCAGATAAACTCTGATGGCGGCGGCAATCGATAATGCAAAGCCATCAATCGCCGCCAAAAAAAGCCATCCGGCTAATAAAATCAAACTGCTGATTAACGCCGCGACGGAAAATACGAATACCGGATTCAGAAGGGTTTCGAATTTTGAGAGAATGGAAGATGATAATTTATAGATTGTCCCCAACAGGCGATTAAAGAATTTTAGTGTCTGCCAGAAAGATGTTAACTGATTTTTTTCAGGAAAATTGAACATTATTTATACTCTTCCTCATGCTGCTTGTCCTAAACGTTTATCTTGGATACATCACAACTACAAAATTGCCGCCCAGCTGATTTATAATTGGAATCAGCGGATTTATTACTTTGCCTTTCGAATTAGTGAATAAAAAGTCTTTGGTCAGCGTGTCGGCATCGAGGTTACGAACGGAATTTTTGAATTCGCTGATTAACTCGTTAATTCCATCAATCAAATCGTTGAATTTTATCTTTTCAGGCTCACCGACAAAGTTGAAAGAAGCTTTTCGCTTCTGCTCAGGATATTCGACGGCGATGCTGGTAATGACTGGATTCGGATTATCGCCGAATTTAGGCAGGAGGCTTTCCGAAACCTGTTTATATAAAGGCTCTAAGTCTTTGGGAACACTGGCGGAGTCGTCAAAAATTGCGCTTTTTACCAGGTTAAATGAGTCTTCATAAAATTTGCTCTGCAAATTCGCCAGGCTGGTCTGGATTTTAAAATCGATTTCGATAAGCTCCACATCGTGTCTGGATTCAATTTCGCGCTGCCTTTGCGCCGTTTCATAATTCGTCTGTTCTGTGGCTTTTAAGTCATCCAATTTAGCCTCGTAGGCTGAATAAGAAGACAAAACTTTAGCTGAAAGAGGCGTTAACTCAACTAAAAAAGCAACCAGAAAAATGGTGATGATTTTGAACAGGGCGTACGGCTCGCGATTCATTAAATGAAACAACACGTTGTGTTGGGCAATATAGCCTTTATTCGTGTCATCGGCGTTTTTCCGCGCCGTTTTTGCGTCCTGCGTACTTAACTCTTCGACTTTTTCATTCAGCTTCGAGATTTCGTCCTCAATTTCAGGAATTCTCGTATCGGCACGCTGTTTGGCAGAGTTATAGCCTGTCTCGGCGTCTTTCAAAAATTTTGCGCGTTGGGTTTGATTGTAAGTCGAGAGTCTTTGCATTTTCAGCGCCGTTTCATTCGCTTCAGTAATTTCGACCGGCGTTTGATTCTGCATTTCTCCCGAGCGTTTCGACATAGATTCTTCTTTATTTTTGAGGTCGTTGTTAATTCTTTCCTTTTCGCTTGTCAAACGGTCAAAATCAGGTTGCATCTTTTCAAGATGGTATTTTTTCCTATTTTCAAAGGTTTGCTCTTCCACCGTTTTGGCAATCAATGTCTGCTCGTCTTTAATATCCGACTGCAATAAACCCAAAATCGCGGGGTCGGTAATAAACAGCGATAGGACGGCTGCCAGCAGAATTCTGGGCACTGCTTTGACAAAGTTTTTAAATGGCTTTCCCTTCTCTTTCTGAAGTCCCACTTGAACGGAAACCGTCAGCAGATAGTAGAAAACAAGCCAACCGACAGCTGCCGCAACGGCTGTCGTTTTGTTGACTGTTTCCTTATATATGTATAAACCGAGCAGTCCGGCTGAGAGCAACGAAATCAAAATATTGATGAGACCGAACAGCATATAGCGAAACTTTTCGCCACGATTATTTGGAATCTCGTTCATGATTGACGGTGAAATACCGTTGCTAAAAAGTAAAAAATTTCCTAACATTACACCTTACTCCTTTGAATAATCTTTCAAAATTAGAAAACGGAAGAGATTAATACAAAGAAGCAATTTATAGTCCTGCCCAGACCTAAAAACTTACTGTCGTTAAATCTAACTATTTCAGCACTTAAAAAACAAACATTGTTTAACTAGGCTTTATACTCGAAATTTAATTGTGAAAATAAGCAAAAATATGGGAAGATGCTGATTATCGGAGAAAAAGGGAATTTAATAAGCAAAACAATTGATAAGAATAAGCGAAGCTTTTTGCCTAAACATTCTTTTTTAAAGACTTATCTGTTTTACGGAACACAAATGTAAAGACCGATTCAATCCATAAAATTGAATTTTATTTATTTTAGAATTGATGAATTATCTTTGAGGTAGTTTTTATAATATTAGGGCAACAATTTTTCAAGAGAAATTTCGCTGACTATACGTTCAAGTTTTTTTAAAGCCTCGAATTCTTTTAACTTATCATAAGCCGCAGAATTTTTGACACCAAAAATATCCATAGCTATTCTTACCAACGGCGGTCGAAGCCTTGGGGCTTCGTTATCTTTTTTCAGTAACTCTATATATTGCTTCCCGGTAAGTTTTGTTCCTTCAATAAAATCGTCGGGATTGTTCGTAATTACCTTGGAAAGTTCGATAATTTTTTGCATAAAGTACCATTTATTAAACTCTTCTCTCCAGTAATTAACGTCTTTCTGGAACTGTAAATCAACAGTAAAAACGTGATCTGTAATATTCAGACGTTGCTGAATTTCAGAAGCCTTCTGGTGGACGTATTCATGTTCGACATGACCTTTAATTTTTTCCCATTGTTGGAAAAAATGCCTTGCTAACGAAATCCTGTCCATTTTTAAGTAGCATTCGGCAAGTTGTAAATATGCAACTGCGGAAATCCTGTGATTAGCTCCATTGTTAATACGCAGGACTTCCTCAAATTGTAGACAAGCTTTAGTATAATCAGCACGAGCCGAAGTGTTAGCTCGTTTATTTTTTTCTGTTGACCTTTTCTTATCAATTAATGCCGCAAGAACTGCGCCGACCGCAATTTTGGCTTCGCAGAAAATTTGCCCCATTCCCTCAGAAAACTCCATAGACTTTTCTGCGTTCTTAAGAGATTCCGTCAGATTCGGATTTGATTTGAGTCTAAGTAAATGACTGGAAATCGTGAGGGTCTCGCACTTTAGACGGTTGTTTTTGTTTTCCGTAAATTTAATCGCTTCTTCCAGATATCTTAAAGCAGCCGAATATATTTTTTCGCGAATGGACTTACCTTCGCATTCCGCCGCTAAATCGGGAAAATTCTCCAATTGTTGTTTGATCAGAGACGTTACCTGCATTTTAAGAATATTATCGTTTCCCTGATCCATCGCGCGCGCAAGATAGTGCAGTGCAAGACTTAATTCGATTCCGGCACGGTGAATGTAATGGCTTTTAGGAACGAGGTTTATAAAGATATTTCGACATTCGTTTATTTTATTGATGACATCGAAAATTATATTGGAGTCGGAACTGTGATAAGCCCGTCTTGCGCTTTGATATATCAACTCGGCATAAGTTTTGTAAACGATTCCGCTATTGGTAACCAGAACAGACTTAGCCAGCATCGCAAGCTGTAACGCTTCGCTGACCCGGCTTTCCACAAGCGCCTGAAAACCGCTTCCGAGAATTGAGGTCAGCGCGATTCGGCGCATGGATAATATTTTTGAATTCCTGAATTCATCAGGCTTGATTATCTCTTTCTGGTACTTTAATTCGTCCTGCGTTAATTTGAGCAGATAAAATTCCGTACTTTTTCTAAAATCCTGAGCTGATTCTTTGAAATTGCTGCGAGCGAAATCAACTCTCCCCTTTATATAGTAAAAAAGTCCGGACAGCGCCAGATTCCGGAGCATTCCTTTATTATCTTTGGTTTTTAAGTCAATTACTTTTTCTTTAAGAAATTTAAGCAATTGTCGTGCGTTTTCATAAGAATCTGCATTGTGCCGGCGGTAAAAATCATTGGCGGCAAATAATACGATGAGCGAGCAATCTTTGGTTAATTCCGACATTAATGTTTTATCGGGAACTAACGAGTATTTGGCTTTGATAAATTTATTAATATCCGAAAGATTCATAATATCGTTAGCAGTATTGTGAAACCAGTAAGCCAGATTGTGCGGCGTGGCTAAAAAGTAATCGGAAATCTCGTACGCCAAAATATGTGTCCGATTAATAAGCCTGATCGGATTTTTGGTTATTTCTGTCGAGGACAAATCCCAGTAATTAATCGAGTGATTATTTATATTATGCAGAAGCTTTTTCTCAATCTCTAAAGCCTGAATATAAATTAGAAATGAGGCTGCCAGAAAAGGTGAGATTTTATCGTCATAATTTATTACCGAAACTTCGACTAATTCGGAAAGAAGCGTATCCCTGCCCTCGTATTTAATTTTATAATTCGATGCTTTGGTCAAAGTATCGTTTATATTTATTTGTGGAATGTCGGAATCAGATTGCGGCTTGACTTCATTAATCAACCCGCTTTCATCAATATTTAATTTAATTTCAAACAATCCCCGACGGTACAAGTTATCTATTAATCGATAATTCTTGACAAGAAGGTTAAAGCTTTTTTCCGTATCTTTACTTAACTTGATTGTTGGAAGACGACTCATAAAATTTTTATTTTTAATAGGTTTTTATTTTTGTAACGTGAGGTGTTTGCACTTCTTCGCCCTCCGGGGCGGCATTTTTGTTACCGCCGTTAACATAAATTAATTCCCGTTCGGGATTCACTGAGACTGGTTTTACTTAAGCTCGGAATTTAGAATTCTGGCTAAACGCGCTCCTGCCAGCGCTACTTGTTGGTTAGCTTTGTCAATCGCTCTGTTTCGATATTTGTCGGTGACATTAAATGGACCTTTGCCGGTTTTTATCGGCGGATTCTTATAGACTATTTCTTTGGCAAGCGCAAAACTTTCATCTATCCAGTCAGACTCTTCGAGATTCTCCACCATCGTTTGAGACGCTGGATTAAGGCTGTTTCCAACTTTGATTGCTCGCGGAATGGCTTGTTGCGGCTTGCTCGCTGTGCCGAATATTCCATCCCAAAAACCGTGTAACGAATCGCAGGACGGGCTGCAAAACTTAACGCCGTTGCCGCCATCATCACCGTTCGGCGTGCTCTTCGTAAATCGAGCGGCGCAGTGTAGCGGTTGGTGAACATCGCCAATCACATGGACAAGCCATGCCAGGTCATAAGCTTTGAGGGCGTCGTTCTCGTTTGATGCCAGAACAGATCTGAAAACCTTTATTTGCGTCAGAGCATTCGGAGTATCGGGATTCTTCAAAGCCGTTCCATCAACTGAAAAGGGACGATCAATAAAGTGCCAGTATTTATGCATCGCTTTGTCGGAAAAACCGATATTTTGAGCTGCCGTTTCGTCCTTCGGCGGTGTGTTGCCGTTGTTGGTGCCATCCTGAAAATGCTCGCCGTCAGACTTAATCTGGTCAGCCCAGGTTGCTTCAATCATAAATAACATCATGCGGCTGTCGGCATCGGAAATTCCTGCCGGCAGTTGCGACCGCCAAAGATTGATTTTCGGGTTCATTGCCACCAGTTTATCCACACGGGCGCGCGCATTCGGCGTAAGGCTCTTGTAAGCCAGGTAAGCGACGGTCATATGCCCTGGCGCGCTCCACGCAAATGTTTTAATATTCAATAAACAAAACAATACCAGCAGGAATGCGCCGGCGCGTAAAAAAGAGACGGTTTTCATCTTTAAACGGTCGTGTTTCGGCAGCTTGACTTGCTCGTTTTGAATCAACCTTATATGCTCTCCTGGATGTTTTTGATATGACATTTCATTTTCTTTTTTCATTGTCTTTATCTCTTCATATAAAATATCCCTCTCATTGGTTCGAAGGATTAAAATTCATAAAATCAGCTTCCTTTAATAAAATAAAACGACAACACACAGAACCTTCAGAGAATTTATATCTTATAAATTCTTTGTTTTTGTTTTGGCAAACTCTTGCAGAATAATGCCAAAATAGGTTGTATGTCGTCGGTATTTAGAAGTCTTAAATTAAAATTTAATTAACCTTAAAGTATTTTTAAGATAAAGTCAACGATTTTTTAATTCTTTAATCAGCTTTTTAATTGAAAAAAGGTCGGTGCTACGGAATGTCTATATTGGTTAAAGTAAAGTTCGCGAAAGGACACTAAAGCAGGCGAAAAAATATTTGGTAAGGATTAAAAAACCAGTTACCAACTTTATTGTCGAAAGTGAATTTTAGGTAGTACGCAAAATCAACAACTTATGGAGATTTTAGTTGCCAACTATATTGTTAAGCGACAAATGCGGACTTTTTTAGCGGCAAAATTATCCTAAAAAATAAACAGGAGAAAAATATTATGTCCAACGACGAAGTTTTAGCCAATCAGCAAATTATCATCAATAATCAGGAACAGATTTTGGCAAATCAGGAACAGATAAAATCCAATCAGGACAAGCTCGACCGGATTCTTGAAAATCAGGAACGGATTCTCGCCAATCAGGAAAAGATAATCGCGCAGACCGAGGGTTGATAAATTTATGGAGTCTGAAACACAATCGAAAAAGATGCTCTGGGCGGGACGCATCATCAGCGCGATGCCTGTATTATTTTTGCTTCTCGATGGCGCGGCAAAATTGTTTAAGCCCGCGCCCGTCGTCGAGGCGACCGTCAAGCTCGGCTATCCCGAAACGGTTATCGTCGGTCTCGGCATCGTTCTGCTCGTCTGTACGATTCTTTACCTGATTCCGTGCACCTCCATTCTCGGCGCGATTCTACTGACAGGTTATCTCGGCGGCGCGGTTGCCACGCACGTGCGTGTCGGCGACACGCTTTTTACTATTTTGTTTCCGGTCATATTCGGCGTATTGTTGTGGGGCGGACTTTTTCTGCGTGATGAACGCTTGCGCGCGCTCATTCCTTTGCGAAGATAAAGCGCCGGACAATTTTATAAAGGAGTATTTGAATGAAGGAAAAAATCAGCGACATTACGCCGCCATACGTTAGAATTTTTGGTCCGCTGACCAGACCGTTTCCTAATTTCGACTTTTTCTTCGTCAAATCTCTGCGGCGAAAAGCGGTCGAGCTGCTTAAACTGAAACCGGGCGACCGTGTTCTGGACGCGGGCTGCGGTTCGGGCGCGAGCTTTCCGACGCTCGTTCAAGCAGTCGGCTCGACCGGCGAAGTTGTCGGTATCGAAATCAGCCCGGAATTTGCGATTAACGCGAGAAAACGAATCGAAAAAAACGGGTGGAAAAATGTTCGTGTAATCGAAGAACCCGCGCAAACCGCCGTTTTGACCGGTAAATTTGACGCTCTGCTGATGATGGCAGCGCCCGATGTCTATGCTTCGGAAGACGCTCTGGCGAACATTTTTCCGTATTTGAGCGATAACGCCCGCGTTGTCGTCTTCGGCGGAAAAACTTCAAACAGCCGTTTGGGCGTCATCTTAAATCCCGTTTTACGAAAGATACTCTCCAGGCTCTCCTTCCCGACGACTCCAATCCCCGACCGCGAGCCTTTGAAAATATTGTCGAAGCGTGTCGAAAACATCAAGGTCGAAAAAGATTATTTCTTCGGCTGCATGTTTCTCGCATCGGGCACGGTAACCGCTAAAAAATGACAAACGAAAATTCAGACGAATACACGCGCAGGATGGTGATTAAGCGGATACGTTGATTCAAATCGGTTTTATTGAAAGAATTTTATAAAAACAAAACAGGAGGTCGTAATGCCCAAAAACGCAAATATTTTGATGGTTCGACACGGCGAAAAGCCCGCCAAAGGCGATAAGCTTTCGGTCGCCGGAGAGGAGCGCGCGCAGGCTTATTCGATTTATTTTCAAAACTACGAGATTAATTCAAAAGTTATCAGTCTCGATTACATAATCGCGGCGAAAGATTCAAACGTGAGCCATCGCCCGCGCCTCACGATTGAGCCTCTGGCAAAGGCGTTGAATCTGACGATTGAAATGCCTTACAAAGATAAAGAGTACGGCAAATACGCGCCCGAAATTTTGAGCGACCCAAATTACGACAATAGCAGCATACTCATCTGCTGGCATCACGGCGAGATTCTCGATTTCGCAAAGGCACTCGGCGCAGACGGGACAAAGCTTCCGCCGTCATCAAATTTCCCCGTCGGAAAATGGAATCCGGCAGTTTTCGGCTGGGTTTTGCAATTATGCTATGACGCAAACGGCGACATCATTCCGTCGCAGACCATCTGCATCAACGAAAAGCTGATGTTCGACGACCACGGCAAAAATCCGCCCGCCGTCATGGAAAAACTCAAACCGTCAAGGAAATAACAGGTCTGCAATGTGTTCTTTATTACAAACAGAGCAGTTAACACGAAATTCCATGATTAAATCTTATATTTCTTTTCTTAATATGAGTAACATTTTATAATTTTCCGATAGCATGCGGATTTATATTTAATTAAAATGAAATCACTGCGAGGGTTTTTAGCCGCTATCGTTTTCCTGTCAGCATTTCCTGCCGCTGTGCTGTGTCAGATAATTTTCGGCGTCGAAGCCGAGATAATAGTTCATTTTGTGTGCGCGGTCAGTTTTGCGCTCGTTTCGTTTTCGGTTTTCGATTTTAATATACCGGGATGGATAAATTGGACCGGCAGCGTGTCTGCGGGCGCTTTAGCCTTGCTTTTCCTGTTGCAGGGCGTTAGCCCCTTGATACAAAACGATTCGCTCACTTATTTCGCCTTTCAGGTGTTGGGACAATGGCTCGAAGCGCGTCTGGTCGATGTTCTTTTACTCTGGTTTGTCGCGCTGTTGCTGTTTGACAGTTGTGGAAAGACGCGGATTTTAGGTTTTGTCGTTATGTCAATCGTCGTTTGCGTCGAAGCTTACGGTTTTTATCTAGCTTATCTCGGCACTTCGTTAAATGCGGAAGCGCCAATCCTGAAGCTTGCTTTTCTGCTGCCGTTCGTCTGGCTGATTTTTGAGAGCCGAAAGAAAAATTCGCGCGTGGAAAAGAGCAATGCTTTTACGAACTTTGCGATTTAAGGTATCGTATTGGCTGAAGGAGGCGAAAATATAAAAATATGTTTTGTTCAGCTTGCGGCGCAGAGGTTTCGCCGGACTTAAATTTTTGCAATCGGTGCGGGAAAGAATTAATTGGCGGAATCAAACAGTCCGCGACGGAGATTGAGTCGTTTATCTGGGCGATTGTCGGCGTTACCATCGGCGGCATCGGCGTTATTATCGGCTTGATGGCGGTAATGAAAAACGTCATCGGTTTTGATACCGACGTGATTATGATTGTAACGTTTCTGAGCTTTTTTATGCTTCTGATAGCCGACGTTGCTTTTATATCGCTTCTGCTCAAACGGAGCGGCGCGATGAATAAAAAAGCGAACAATCATCAGATAAAACAAGCCGAGGCACAAAAATTAGTCGAAATGCCCGCCGCATCTTCAGCACGCGCTGCGCTGAACGAATCGACACTTCCGCCGATTGTTACCGAAGACACGACGCGCAATCTTGAACCGATATTGAAGAAGTAGGCACTAAAATTTTTACAGCTTACTGCCGCTGTCTTCTGCCTGTTTTTTTACACCAAAGTCGATAAAGCCATTCTCAGAATTAGCGGCGAGCAGGCGAACACGCACTTTGTCGCCGACCTCCGTATTTTCTTCGCCTTCGACGATGCGACCGTCAACCGGCGGGCGCAAAATTCGCGCAAATGTTCCGCCTTGAGTTTTGCCGGTAACGATTGCTTCAAAATCTTCATTGATATGCGCCGCCATCACGCTTGCGGCGATTATTTTACGCACTTTTCGCTCGACTTTTTTCGCCGCGCTTTCGCGCTCGTTGCAGTGTTCGGCAATCGCTTCCAATTCCTCCAAAGCGTAGGGCGAAGGTTTGTTTTCCAGCGCCGATTTTACAAGTCTCTGCACGATTAAATCGGAATAACGGCGATTCGGCGCGGTCGAGTGCGTGTAATCGCGCACCGCCAAGCCGAAATGCCCGCCGGTTTCCGCGCCCGCTTCCTGCACGATGTAATCGCCCGAACCGATGAGCTTGATGATGGAAAGCGAAAGGTCAGGATAATGAAGCGGGTCAGCCGCTTTACGCCGCGCGAGAAAATCCGCCAGCGATTTCGAATCGGGCGCGCCGGGCAGATTTTCGCCGAAATCCGCAGCAATATCGACAATTTTGCTCCATCTTTCGGGCGTTTTCACGATGCGGCGAAGCGATGCGACGTTTCGCTTTTCGAGAAATTCAGCCATCTCGACATTTGCCGCAATCATAAAATTTTCGATTATTTTACGCGCCGCGTTTGAATGCACGATTTCGATTCCGGTAATAAATTCGCCGGAAACTTCGGGCGCGGATTCGATGCTTTCAAATTCCAGCGCGCCGTTTTGTTTTCTCAGTTCCTGCAAGTGCGCGGCGGCTTTTTGCTGAATGCGTATCTGCTCTTCCAAGCCTTCTACTTTTGCGACAGCTTCGGGCGTTGCCGTTTTTCCGTCGAGCCACGCGCCGATTTCTTCGTAAGACAATTTGGCGTAATTGTGAATCAAAGCGCGGTAAACTTCGCTTGATTTTATATTTCCGTCCGCGCCGACAGACATTTCCGTAACAACTGCAAGACGGTCGAAGCCTTCGAGCAAAGAGGTCAAATCGGTCGAAAGACGCTCGGGCAGCATCGGGAAAACGACGTTGCCGGCGTAAACGGAAGTCGTGTTTTGAGCGGCAAAATTATCGATTGTCGAATTTTTCGGGACAAACGCATCGACATCCGCGATTCCGATGAGCAGGCGAATGTCTCCGTTTGCCAGACTTTCCGCGTATTCAACCTGGTCGAGGTCGCGCGACGTTTTATTATCAATCGAAGACCATTGAAGCGAGCGTAAATCTTTGACATCGAACGCAGAAAGAATTTTATTTTCGTCGATTTCCCTCGCCTCTTCGACGACTTCCGGCGGCATTTCCGCCAGAAAATCTTCTTCAATCAGAGTCTTTCGCGCCAGCGCGCCGAGTTTTGCGGTTGTAAGTTGATTCATCTGAAATATTATCTACGAATCAACGCTAAATTTCACTGACGCTACTTTAAATCAGCAATTTCCCTGTAACCGTAGCCTTCGCAAAGCTGCCATTTGCCGCTGACGAGCTTCTGCGCGTTGGCGACAACGTGTTTGTCCGCCCATTCTTTCGGCAGCTTCGCGTCGAAATCGTTTCGGCTGAAAGCCTGCGCGTAGTTGATATATTCGGAAATTTGCGCGTCGTCATCGACCAGAATCAACTGCGCTTCCGGCTCTCCGTCGTGAACTTCCTGCGCCGTTTTGATTAAATCTTCTCTTTTCAGATTTGCGGGAATTTTGTAATACGAAAATTTCAAGCCCCTGACCGAATACGTTTGCAGTTTTTGTGCGCCGGTTTCTTTAGCGCCGGAATTGCTGCACGCGAGACTTATTCCGAGAAGCAGAGTAAGAATAAGCAGGAAGTTTAAATTAATATTTTTCATCGTCTATTTTCTTTGAATTTGTAAATTTGTCGGGGGTATTTCGGAGATTGAATATTTCTCCTAACTTAAAACGCGCAAAGAAGATAAAAAAAGTATCAAAAATTAGTCGAAAAAAATGCGAAAATTAAACGGCGGTAAGTTGAAGTTTTAAAATAATTAATCTCGTGATAAGATTTGCTTCTGCTTTGCATAAGAATAAATTGTTGTTAATTAATTGAATGGATAAATTTTTAATTCGCGGCGGAAAGCCGCTAAAGGGAAAAATCGAGATAAGCGGCGCGAAGAATTCCGCTTTGCCGTGTCTGGCGGCGACGCTTTTGACGGCGGAAACCGTTACTCTGCATAACGTTCCGTATGTTAAAGATTTGATTACGCAGCGTCGCCTGCTGGAAGATTTGGGCGCGACGGCTCTGACGCCCGAGCTTCGGACGCATAAAATTACGGCACGAAATATCGAGACTTTTGAAGCTCCGTATGAGCTTGTTAAAACGATGCGCGCAAGCGTTCTGGCGCTCGGACCGCTTCTGGCGCGTTTCGGACAGGCGAAAGTTTCGCTTCCCGGCGGCTGCGCCATTGGAACCAGACCGATTGACCTTCATCTGCGCGCTTTTGAAAAACTCGGCGCGGTCGTTTCTCTGGAATCGGGCGATGTCGTCGCCCGCGCGCCGAAAGGAAGACTTCGCGGCGCGGATGTTTCGTTTGAAAAAGTTACTGTTACAGGAACGGAAAACGTGATGATGGCGGCGGTTTTGGCAAAAGGCAAAACGACGATTTACAATGCCGCCCGCGAGCCGGAAATCGAAGATTTAGCCGAGCTTTTAAATAAAATGGGCGCGCGAATCAAAGGCGCTGGAACGGATACGATTGAGATAAAAGGCGTCGAAGCGCTCGGCGGCGCGGAACACACGATTATTCCCGACCGCATCGAAACCGGAACTTTTATCGTCGCGGCGGCAATAACGAATGGCGAGCTTGAAATTACGAGATGCGAGCCGAATCATCTTAAAGCGGTAATCGAAAAGCTGCGCGAAACAGGCGTTGAAATCGAAGAGTTAAATCCGAGTTCCCTGCTCGTAAAATGCTGCGATAAAGGCTTGCAGGCAAAAGACGTTACGACCGAGCCGCACCCGGATTTTCCGACCGATATGCAGGCGCAGTATATGTCTCTGATGACGCAGGCAGAAGGCGATTCGACGATTAAAGAGACGATTTTCGAAAATCGTTTTATGCACGCTTCCGAGCTTATCAGGATGGGCGCGAACATCAGTTTTTCGGGCAATACGGCAGTCGTTCGCGGGAAAACAAACTTGATGGGCGCGCCGGTTCAGGCTTCGGATTTGCGCGCTTCGGCGTCGCTCGTTCTTGCCGCTTTGTGCGCGACGGGCGAAACTTTGATTGACCGCGTTTATCACATCGACCGCGGCTACGAAACGATTGTTCAAAAGCTTCGCTCGGTCGGCGCAGATATTGAACGAATTACAGATAATCTGGCGATGGCGGCGGAAGAGAAATAAGTAAAAAGGCAAAAGTAAAAAGGCAAAAGTAAAAATTGGCAAATGTCGAATTTCAGTCTCGATTTCTCACGGGAATCGAGACTTTTGTTTTTTTACAGGCAAAAGGATTAGTTTAAGCTCGTCAAAACTTTTGTGTCCGGCAAAGACAACTTTAAATTTAATTTATGAAAGCTGTAACCTGTCCGCAATGCGGAAGTCTGATTAGCAAAGTTTCCGAGCGTCAAGCGATTGTCGAATGCGATTATTGCGGCGCGAAAGTCATAATTCCGCGCGAGGAAAAGCCCGCGCCGGTCGTCGATTATACGCCTGTCGATTACACGCCCGCCTATAATAATTATCCGGACACTTCAATTCTGCCGAAAGTCATAACGATAATTGTCGGCTGCTCGGTCGTTCTTGTGATTTTTATCCTTGTTGTCTCGTCGGTAAAAAAACGTCAGACAAATCCTTATACTTACAAATCGGGCGGTTATACTACTCCGACTCCGACGCCGGCTCCGAAAAAAGAAACAAACGTGGATTTCGAATTCGGCGCTGAAGGAACGAGCGCGGGATTGTTTGACAGTCCGGGTGAAATTACGGTTGATGCAAGCGGGAATATTTACGTTTCGGACAAAACTCTGCGCGTTCAGCGCTTTGACGCTACCGGAAAGTTTTTAAATCTCTGGAATGTAAAAGGCGAGAAAAACGAAAGGATTGACAAGCTCGTTGCCGATGCAGACGGCAATATTTATGTTTTAATCGGCGGCGAAATCGTCGTCTATAACGCCTCGACCGGCGAGCAGAAATATGTTTTGTCCGACAGTAAAAAACATTATATCGACGATTTTATCCTGCGCGACGACGGCGGAATGATGTATGTCTCTGAGAACGGAAAAAATGAGGATATTGTGCAGACAAAGGGCAGAACGGTCGTTCGCAGATTTCCCTCGATTCACACCAAAGCCGCCGAAACGGAGATTCCGACGCAAGGAATCAGAATCGCGGTTGACGGCAAAGGCGATATTTACACGGTTTACGCGATTGGCGATATTTACGGCAGCTTTAATTATAATGAAGAAGATTTGATGACGTTTCACTTTACGCCGCAGGGCAAATTCGTCAATAAATTTGCGGCTGTGCATATGCCTTCGGCAATTCTTGTCGATAATCAAAGCCGCATCTACATTCTCGATAACAATATGGCGAATAAAGTTTCAATCGTCGTCTTTTCCGATACGGGCACCGAGCTGAAAAAAATTCCTATCGAAGGTTTTTCGCCGCGGTCGATGGCGATTGACAAGGAAAACCGTCTTTACATAATTAACGGCGAAACGATTCAAAAATTGAAGCCGGTCGATTTCGGTAAATAATAAACTGCGATGAAACTTAACCATTTAACGATAATCTTTACAATTTTGCTTCTCGGCGGAAACATTTTCGCGCAATCGAGAGATTTGTTTCTCGGCATCAAGCTGCGTCCCGAAGTTCAGGCAATCGTTAATGAAATCGAAAAGAAAACCGGAAAAAAGATTTACGCGGAATTTATCGAACAAAAGGATTTTTTTCTCGGTTCGAGCTATATCAGCGAGCAGGGCTTGGCGATTATTCAGGTTGACGCGACGCTCGAAGACACGCCGCAAAAGCTCGAAGCCGTTATCGCGCACGAGCTTCTTCACCTGCGCCTGCGCGTGAATAATTATCCGGTTTTTCTGTTTTCGCCGACGATTAAAACGGCGAAAGGTTTGGCGCAGGATGTCGAACAGCCGAACGCGAACGATTTGACAAGCATGATTGAGCATCGAATCTTCAAAAGCGATATGGAAAAATTCGGCTTGTATAAACTGATTGATTTAGCCGGAGATACTGCCAGAGAAGCTAAAAGAAATAAAGGAAAAGAAGACGGTCAGGCGGATTCGATAAACTACGCCCGCGCGATTCTTGAATATCAGAATCCGAAAGACATCGAAGCCGTGCGGAAAGCCTACGAGGCAAACGGCTGGACGCGCTCTCTGCGCGAAGGCAAACAAATTGCCGACATCATCAGCCAGTCAAATTTGCAAACGCCGAAAGATGCGGAAAACGCTTTTTTGAAATGCGTTTTGATACTTTACGTTCCGCCTAAATCTTCGTTTACCCTAAAACTCACGCTCGATACGCAAATTAAGGCGTATCGTCAAATGATTATCAACACGCAGAGAAAATCTAAGTGATTTTAGATTTTAGATTTTGGATTTTGGATTGGTTGTTGGCAAATCTTCTAATCAAAAATCAAAAATTCAAACGCCCTTACTTCGTGCGTGTTTCTGCACGTATTTGTCGCGCATTTCATAATGGTATAAATTTATACTTTGAATTAACATACCATTATGAGTCAGGAAAATTGTCTTTTTTGCAAAATTGCATCAGGCGCGATTCCGTCCGCGAAGGTTTTTGAAGACGACGTTTGCGTGGCGTTCAGCGACATCAGCCCGCAAGCGCCGACGCACGTTTTGATTGTTCCGCGCGAGCATTTCGACTCGCTCGACAAAGCCGAAAAAAATCATAAGGAAACGCTCGGGCATCTGCTTTTGACGGCGGCGGAAATTGCCCGCGAAAAGGGTTTTGCCGAAAACGGCTATCGAACCGTTATCAACACAAACGCCGACGGCGGGCAAACCGTTTTTCACCTTCACGTTCACCTGCTCGGCGGTCGCCCGTTTATTTTTCCTCCGGGCTAAATCCTCAACAAACAAATTTCCGCTATTTTGCTTCTAATGTTTGAAGCGTTAAATTTGTTTTAGAGAAAAATATGAAAAAGGTTTTTATAAATTTATTTTTAAGCGCATTTTTGGTTTTCCAGTTTAATTGTTCAAAAAACGGTTCAAATCAAAATATAAACGCGCAGACTCCGGCTGCGAATGTCGAAGCTGCTCCGGCAAACGTAAAAGTCGAAGCGACTCCGTTGCCGACCTTTACGGACGCGGAAACCGCTTTTGCCGAAGGCAACAAGCTTTTTGACGCGAACGACATTGAATTGGCAATCGAAGCCTATAAACAAGCCGTCGATTTGAATCCCGATTTTGGCGAAGCGTATTTCAAGCTCGGAATTTCCTACGCGATTCTCGAAAAGCTTGAAGAAACGATGCCCGCCGTCGCGACGACCGAAGAAGAACCGACGCCGACTCCGAAAACGAAATCGAAAAGCAAAAAGGAAGAAGAGCCCGTCAGGACAAAAAAATCTGAAAAAGCGTTTGAAAATGCCGTCAAAGTTTATAAAAAATTCCTTGCGAAAAATCCGAAAGACGATGTCGCGCAATTTTTTCTCGGACGTTCCTACGACAAGCTCAATGAAGACGCCGACGCCCTAAAAGCCTTTCGCGAAGCCGTCAAACTCCAACCCGAAAACAGCGAATATCAAACCGAGCTCGGCAAGATTCTGATGAAGCTCGCGCAATATGACGAAGCGGTGCGCGCTTTGAAAAAAGCTATCGAATTAGACGCGGAAAATATTTTGGCGCAGGAAATGCTCGAAAGCGCCGAAGACGGAAGACGCCGAATCGATTTTGCCAAAAAGGAAATTCAGAAACAGGAAGATAAAAACAAGCCGTTGGAAACTCCGAAGCAAAAAGCAAACACAAACACATCAGCGACGCCGGATGGAGCTACAACCCCGGTTAAACCTTCAAACACGAATAAATAGATAAGGGGTAATTGGTAATAAGTAATTGGTGATAGGTAATTGGTGATAGGTTTTTACTAATTACCTATTACCTATTACTTATTACCTTTTTCTGCATCTAAAAAACACAATCTAAACTCGCCTTGTGTCAACTTGACATATATCGTAAAAAAACGATGATGAAGTAAGACAGGTAATTTCTACGCCATTTCTTACATTATGAAAATCGAACTCGAAGCTCCGCCGATTCCCGAAGCCTTTTCATTAGAGCGCAAAATCAAGATGCACGAAGCCCGCGAGGCGATTATCGACCGGCTCGCGCGCGATTTGCCGACCAATATCGACCTCGAAAGATTTCTTCGCGTCGTCGTTTCCGAGCTCGGAAGAATGATGCAGGCTGACCGCTGCGACCTTTTGCAGCTGACGAGCGAAAGCGAGCTTCGAATCAGCCACGAATGGCGCAAGGATGAAACGATTCCGCAAAGCGAAGGGACGACGATTCCCTTTAATACCGAAAAGCTTTCCGAGTATTTCGACCTGACAAAGCCGGTTCGCATCAATGACACGTCGAAAGCGAAAGACGCGACGCTCAAATTTTTTACAAAAGCGCTGGAGACGAAATCGCTTCTGATTGTGCCGATTATTTTGAGCGGAAAAGTTCTCGGACTTCTCGGACTTCACGACACGCACGCGCCGCGCGAATGGCTCGACGAGGAAGTCGCTTTTCTCGATTCAATCGCGCAGCAGCTCGCCATCGGCTATCAATATACGAGTCTTTATGTGGCGCAGGAACAGGAAACGCAGCGCACGAACGCGCTTCTGGAAATCGCCAACACGCTCAATTCTCATTCGGATTTCAAGGTCGTTTCCGCCAAAGTTCTTGAACGCGCGGTCGCGCTCGTCGGCGCGGATTACGGCGCTCTCGGCGTGCTTGACCAGACGGGCAAGAAAATATCGCTCGCGTCGTTTATATCTTCGCCTAACGTCAAGCCGAACAAGGTTTTGCAGATGATTGAAAGCCACAATCAATCGCTCGACATCGAGCCGTTTCCGGCGCTCGGCGAAATGCTTCGCGAAGGCAAAACGCGGCGATTAATTGATACACAATTGCCGTTTGCGATTCGGCTTATTTTTAATTCGCAGCTTGGCGGAAAAGCCGCACTCGTCGCGCCGGTTCGCGTCGGCGGTCAAGCCTTCGGGCTGCTCGGTTTCGTCTGGGGCGAAGAAACCGCAAAGCCTTTTGCCGACCACGATGTCGCTTTGGTTGAAGGAATTTCCGACCAAATCGGAACGGCGCTCGAACGCGACCAGCTTTCGGCGGAAGTGATGCGTTTGAAAACCGAGCTTCACCAGCGCCACAGCGAAATTATCGGGCAAGCGCCGACGATTCGCCGCGCTATCGAGCTTGCTTTTAACGTCGCCGACACGAATACGACCGTTTTGATTCAGGGCGAATCGGGAACGGGAAAAGAGCTTCTGGCAAATCTGATTCACTACAATTCGGGGCGCGAAAACAAGCCTTTTGTGAAAATAAACTGCGGCGCGATTCCCGAAACTTTGCTCGAATCGGAGCTTTTCGGACACGAAAAAGGCGCGTTTACGGATGCGCGGGCGCAGCGTCAGGGACGTTTTGAAGAAGCCGACGGCGGCTCGCTTTTTCTGGACGAAATCGGTGAAATGTCGCTTTCGGCGCAGGTTCGTCTGCTCAGAGTTTTGCAGGACGGCGAATTGACGCGCATCGGCGGTAAGGAAGTTATAAAAACGGACGCGCGCGTGATTGCCGCGACGAATATCGATTTGGAAAAAGCGATTGAAGAGGGAAAGTTTAGAAAAGATTTATATTATCGCCTGTCGGTTTTCCCGATTACGCTGCCGCCGCTTCGTGAACGCGCCGAAGACATACACCTTCTGGTTTTTCATTTTCTCGAAACTTACAAGGAAAAAACCGGGCGCTTTGTGTCCGGCATTTCAAAAGAAGCTTTGCGCGCGCTGGTTAATTACGAATGGCTCGGCAACGTGCGCGAGCTTGAAAACGCTATCGAGCGAGCCGTGATTATCGCTTCCGGCAGGCAGATTGAGCTTGACGATTTGCCCGAAGCAATCAGCAAACGCGCATTTGAAGCCTTCGCGCAGGCGCGGCACGAAAGAGCGAAAGCGGCGAGCGAAGGCAACTCAATCGGCATCGAAATAGAACTGCCTTCCGCGATGGACGAAATCGAGAAACAAGTTATCGAAGCAACGCTCGACTACACGAACGGCGATAAATCACGCGCTTCACGGCTGTTGAATATCGGTCGAAAAACGCTTTATCGAAAATTGGAAGAATATAAAAATAATGAAAGCTAAGAACGCGTGAAGCCGGAAAATTGATGACTTTTTCCGCTAAATTCGCTAATCTTGTTTTTAGATAAACCTGACAATTTATAAGTTTTAGGAGTTAAAAATGAGACGCTTTTTTTTCATCACGCTTTTATTATTCTTACTTTCAATTTCCGCTTTTGCTCAAATCCCGTCTTCCACTCCGCCGGTCGCCGACGATGATTCGATAAAAATCTCAACGAATTTAATTCAGATTGATGTTACGGTTACTGATAAGGACGGCAAAATAGTGACGGATTTAAAGCCCGAAGATTTTGAGGTTTTCGAGAACGGCAAGAAACAGGACCTTACCAATTTTTCTTTTATCACCGTTAATCCGCAAACAAACAAGCTGGAAAATACAGCGCAGCAGAAAAGCGCGAAAAACCAAATTTCCGTTCCGCTTCCGCCCGTAAAATTGAAACAGGAAGAAGTTCGCCGCACATATGCGATTGTGGTTGACGATTTGGGCATTTCATTCGACAACGTCGGTTGGGTCAAGCAGAATCTGAGAAAATTTATCAGCGAGCGGATGCAGGAAGGCGACCTCGTAGCGATTATCAGAACCGGAACCGGAATCGGCGCACTGCAATCGTTTACTTCGGACAAAAAACTTCTTTTGGCGGCAATCGAAAAGATTCGATGGAATCCGCAGGGACGCGGCGGAATCGGCTCTTTCGACCCGATTACTCCAACTTTTAAGGAGCAAATGAGCGGAGAAACCGCCGACGGCGGCGACAAAAATATCACCGGGCAAAAGGAAGACGCCGAATTTGAAAAACAGATTGAGGAAACTCGCACCGAGAATTTTTCTGTCGGCTCGCTCGGCGCGATAAGCTACGTTATTCGCGGAATGCGCGATTTGCCCGGTCGAAAATCGCTGATGCTTATCTCGGAAGGCTTCCCGATTTTTTCAAAAGGCGGCGGCGGGCTTCAAAACTCCAACCGGATTTTCGACCAGATGAGAGTTCTCGCCGATTTGGCGAATCGTTCGTCGGTCGTGCTTTATACGCTCGACCCGCGCGGCTTGATAAATCCACTGGCGCTCGAAGCAGCCGATAATACGTTTAGGATGAGCGCCGAGCAGATAGAGCAGCGGCTCAACACGCGCAACGACAGTCTCATCGATACGCAGCAGAGTCTTCGTTTTCTGGCGTATCAGACGGGCGGATTTCCTTTCGTCAATCAAAACGACCTTGGCAAAGGCTTGCGCAAAGCCGTAGATGACCAGAACAGCTATTACCTGCTCGGCTATCAGCCGGACGCGGAAACCTTCGACCTGAAAAAAAATAAATTTAACAAACTGGAAGTAAAAGTTAACCGACCGGATTTAAAAGTGCGGTATCGAAGCGGCTTTTTCGGCATCAGCGACGAAAAATATAAGCAGACCGTCGAAGAGCGAAAGACCCCGCAGCAAAGGCTTGTCGATGCTTTAATATCTCCTTTCGGCGCGGACGAAATAAATCTCGACTTGTATTCGATTTTTTACAACGACGAACAAAACAGAAGCTTTATTCATTCGATTCTTTATATCGACCCGAACGATTTAACGTTTACGAACGACGCTTCCGACGGTTTATATCATGCCAAATTTGATGTCGCCGCGATGATTTTCGATTCCAACGGAGCCGCAGCCGGTAACAACATCAATTCGAAGGAACTGAAATTTACTAAAGAACAGTTTTCCAAAGTACGTGAAAGGGGAATCATCTATGATTTGCCGATATCGATTGTAAAAACCGGCGCTTACCAGTTTCGCATCGCGTTGATAGATGCGGCGAGCCGAAAAATCGGTGCTGCGTCGCAGTTTATCGAAGTTCCGAACCTGAAAAAAAACAAACTAACGCTTTCCGGGCTGGTTTTGCAGAATTTTACGCCCGGAGAATGGAAAAGTCTTCCGCTCGGACAAAAACAGGTTAAAAATGACAGGAGCGCTTATCTGGATACGGCAGTGCGTCGCTTCAACCGAGGGACGATTCTGCGTGCGAATTATGTGATTTACAACCTCGAAGCAAGCAAAACGCAGCTTCCGCGGCTAGAGCTTCAAACGCGGCTCATCCGCGACGGGAAAGTTGTTTTCGAAGGCAGCCCGACGCCGTATAATGCGAGTGGTCAGAACGATTTGCAGCGCTTGCAGGCTTCGACCGCAATTACGCTCGGAAACAATCTGGAAGCCGGAAACTACGTTTTGCAGGTGATTGTTTTTGACAATTCGAACGACAAAAAAGCGCAGTTTGTTACGCAGTTTGTCGAATTTGAAATTGTTCAATAAAAGACCGAAAAATAAGAACTTGATTAAAAATCGGACATTTTACGAAATTACGGGAGTCATATATGAAAAACTTTGCCGCCGCCATCTTTTTGTTATTTTTGATTTCAATCTCCGTTTTTGCCCAAAACCCGACGCCGACGCCTGTAGATGATGACGAGAAAGAAATTATTCGCATCAGTTCCGAACTGGTGTTGACTGACGCGCTGGTTCTGGATAAAGACGGCAAACAGGTAACGGATTTGACCGCCGAAGATTTCGAGGTTTTGCAGGACGGCAAGCCGCAGAAAATCACGAATTTCGGCTATTATACTACCGGGAAAAATACAGTCGCCAACGAGTCTCAGCAAAAAAATAAAACGGATAAAAAAGCGTTGCCGCTGCCGCCGATTAGCGTTCGCTCGAATCAGGGACGAATTATTACCTTTGTAATCGACGACGGAAATTGTTTTGCTACGCCCGACGGGCTTGCCTCCGCCAGAGACGCGATGAAAAAGTTCATCAGCGAACAGATGCTGCCCGACGATAAAGTGGCGATTTACCGCACGCGCGGCGGAAGCAGCCTGCTTCAGATGTACACTTCAAACAAGGAAGTTCTCAGGCGAATCGTCAATAAAGTCAGTTGGTTTCCTTCCGGCTGCGGAAGCGCTTTCGAAGATGCGAGAAATAATTCGATAAACAGGTCAAATCCGAGCGATTCGGGCGGGTTAAATACTAACGATACGGATAAGAAAAACAGGGAAAATATTGCTTCGGAAGAGAGCCGGGACAAGATAAAAGGAACGGTTGGAGTGTTGAGTTTTATCATCGACCGCTTAAAAAATCTGCCGCAGCGAAAAATCGTATTTTTCATCTCCGAAGGTATTCCGATACCGTTCGGAAGCGACGCTATGGATTCTTTGCGCGAGGTTACGGATAAAGCCAGCCGCTCTTCGGTCGCTTTCTACACGATGAGCGAAAAGGGCTTAACCGTTCCGGGCATGATTGAAGCCAGAGACGATGTAGATACGTCGCAGACCACGCAGGTAAGCCAAAGCCGCATAGATGAGGAACGCCAGCTAAACGACGGTTTGGCATACCTGGCGTATTCGACGGGCGGAAAATTTATCCGCAACAAAAATTTTCTCGATACGGAAATCGGGAAAATCCTCGACGCGGAAAGAGGTTATTATCTCATCGGGTATCAGCCCGACGATGCAACATTTAAGAGCAAGGAGTTTCATAAAATCGAAGTCAGGCTAAAACGCGCGGATTTAACAGTTACTTCACGCAAAGGATTTTACGGTCGCGCCGAAACCGAAACGCGCCCGAAATTAAAATCGGAAAACAGCACGATGTACCAGGCGATTTCTTCGCCGCTCCGGGAAAACGGAATGGATATTCGCCTGACGATGCTGGTCGAAAACACTCCGGCGGAAGGCGGCTTAATACGCGCGCTTTTTCACGTTAAGGGACAGGATTTGACTTTTACGGATGAAGCCGACGGCACGAAAAAAGTGGTTCTCGATGTAGTTGCCGTTTTGCTTGACGAAAAGGGCAAAGTTATGGAAGAGCTAAATCGCACATACCCGATTCGTATTCCGAAACAGGGCGTTCAGACGGTTTTGCAGAACGGCTTGGATTATTCCACTGATATAAACGTTAAAAAATCCGGTTTTTACAGTCTTCGTTTAGCCGTGCGTGACGCGGTTTCAAAGCGTCTCGGGTCGGCTGGAGATTTTGTAGAAATTCCCGATGTCAAAAAAGGCGGTTTCTCTATGTCCGGTTTGGTTACAACCGACATCACCAAAGAAGGAAAGCCGCTTTTGCCGAAAACAAGACTAGCCAATGCCGCTTTCGCGCCGGTTTTTGTCAGCTCGATTCCAGCAATTCGGCAGTATCAGGCGGGAACGGCGCTGGCTTATATTTACAATATTTACAATGCCAAGCCGGATGCCGCGACAAAACAGCCGAAACTGACCAAGCAGGTCAGGCTTTATAAAGACGGAAAACTTCTTGCGGACACGGGCGAAAAGCCTTTGGAGCTTCAGCCGCAAGCCGATGCCTCGCGTATATCGGATTACGCATTTCTGCGGCTTAATCAGAATATGGAAACGGGCGAATATATTTTGCAGATAATTATTCGTGATACGACGGCGAATAAAACAGCCTCGCAATGGATTGATTTTGAAGTTATCAAGTAAATGCAGGATTCAAGATTCAAAATTTAAGATTCAAGATTCAAGATTTGGGCTTTCAATTTTGAATCTTAAATCTTGAATCTTAAATCTTAAATCTTACAATCAATGGACATAATCGTCGGCACAGCCGGACACATCGACCACGGTAAAACCGCGCTTGTTAAGGCTTTAACGGGCGTTGACGCCGACCGTTTGCCCGAAGAGCGGCAGCGCGGCATCACGATAGATTTGGGCTTTGCCGAGCTTGATTTGGACGATTTGAGAATAGGTTTTGTCGATGTTCCCGGACACGAAAAATTCGTCAAAAATATGCTCGCCGGCGCGAGCGGAATCGATTTCGTTTTGCTCATCATCGCGTCGGATGAAGGCGTGATGCCGCAAACGCGCGAGCATTTCGAGATTTGCCGCCTTTTGGAAACGAAAAACGGTCTTATCGTTCTGACGAAAAGCGACCTTGTCGATGAAGAACTGCTCGAACTGGTCAGGCTCGACGCGGCGGAACTGGTCGAAAATTCATTTCTCGAAAACGCGCCGGTCGTTCCGGTCAGCGCAAAAACAGGCGAAGGAATCGAAGACTTAAAATGCGTTTTGCTCGACGCCGCGCGGAAAATTCCCGAAAGACAAAATGAAGCGGTCGCGCGTTTGCCGATTGACCGGAGCTTTTCCGTAAAAGGCTTCGGCGCGGTCGTTACCGGAACTTTGATGGCGGGCGAAATCAATGAGACGCAGGAGATGGAAATTCTGCCGACCGGGAAAAAGGTTCGCGTTCGCGGTCTGCAAACTTACGGCGAATCCGTGAAAACCGCCCGCGCCGGACAGCGTACAGCCGTAAATCTCGGCGGCGTCGAACACGCCGAAATCGAGCGCGGAATGATGCTCGGCGAAAAAGGAGTTTTGCGCCCGACGCAGATTTTCGACGCGGAAGTCGAAGTTCTGAAAGAAGCGAAACGAAGCCTCAAATCGCGCCAGCGCGTTCGCGTTCACATCGGCACAATCGAAGCTTTAGCGCGTGTTCAGGTTTTGAATGACGAAGGCGAAATTCAAAAAGGCGAAAAAGATTTCGTCCAGCTGCGGCTTGAAACGCCCGTTGCCGCAATCCCGAACGAGAGATTTATCATTCGCAGCTATTCGCCGCAAATCACGATTGCGGGCGGGCGCATTTTGGACGCGCTGGCGCAAAAGCACAGGCGCAAAGACATCGAAAACATCAGAAAATATCTGCAAAACCTAATCGAAGCGGAAAACGACAAAAGCAAACAAATAAAACTTTATCTCGAAACGGCGGGCGAACGCGGCTTGACCTTTGCCGATTTGCAGGCGCGAACCGGCTTGCGCGCAGAGATTCTGCAAAAAGCGATTGCCGAAAATACCGGGAAAAAAGCCGTCATCGAAGCCGAAAGCTTTTTTATCGCGCGAACTCCGTTTGAAAATCTAAAAACAAAAACCCGCTCGGAAATCGAAAATCACCACAAACGCGAGCCGCTCGCGCGCGGAATTTTGCGCGAAACTCTGCGCGAACAGGTTTTTGCATATTTGCCGCCGGAGATATTTAAAAGCGTTCTCGCAAATCTCGAAAAAGACGGTAAAATCAAGGCGGAAAAAGAAACGGTCAGGCTCGCCGCGCATAATCTCGAATTATCAGCCGAAGAAAAAGCTTTGCGCGAAAATCTGGAGAAAATTTATAAAAACGCCAAACTCGAAGCGCCGAAACTGGAAGACGCTTTAATCGAATCGACTATTGGCGCAAAGCTCAGCCGCGAACACGCGCGCAAAGTTTTTCAGCTTCTCGTAAACGCGGGCAAAGTCGTTAAAGTTACGGAAGAATTTTATTTTTCAGCCGAAGCGATAAGCGAGCTTGTCAAAAACTTAAAAGATTTTGCCGCCGCCTCGCCCGACCGTTTAATCGATGTCGCGGCTTTCAAAGATATGGCAAACGTTTCGCGCAAATACGCGATTCCGCTGCTCGAATATTTCGACCGCGAAAAGTTGACGCGCCGCGCGGGCGGTAAACGCTTAATTCTATAAATTTTGAAAAGAGAAATTAACAGGGATGAAGGAGGATGAGCAGGGATATTTAAAATAATTGTTTTTATCCTTGTCTATCCTCTTCATCCTCGGTTAATTCATTTGTGTTAATCTGTGGACAGATTTTATGGCAATTACCGGCATCGTCGCTATCGCAAAAAATTTCGCCATCGGTAAAGGCGGCAAACTGCCGTGGCATTATTCGGCGGATTTGAAGTTTTTTAAGGAAACAACGCTCGGCAGCGCCGTCGTAATGGGCTTTCACACGTGGCAGTCAATCGGCAGAGCTTTGCCGAAGCGCCTGAATATTATTCTGAGCCGCTCGGCAAATATCGAAAATCAGCCGAATGTATTGCTTTTGCGAAGCAAGGAAGAAACTCTGGCTTTATCGAAATATCTAAACTGCGATTTATTCATCATCGGCGGCGCGAAAACGTATGAAAATTTTGCGGACGCGATTGAAAAATGGATTGTGACGGAAGTGCCCGAAACGGTCGAAGATGCCGACGTTTTTATGCCGCGAGATTTTTTGAAAGATTTTGAATTGAAAGAAACAAAAGAGCTTGAAACCGATTTGAAAGTAAAAATTTATGAAAAAATGTCCTGATTGCAGCTCGGAAAAAATCATTGAGCGGGCAAGAGTGTTCGACGGTGGCAGTAATTTTGTAGACAAGGGTTTGCAGGTTTCGGTCGATGCAAATCCTGACGCTTTAGTATTTAAAGACACCAGACGCTCAGATGTTAAAGCGAAAATTTGCGGCGACTGCGGATACATTCAATTTTATGCAGAACAAGCGCGGTATCTCTGGCGGGCTTATGAAAATCAGCAAAAAGATGTATCATAGACGGCAAAAAGCGAAGGAGAAAAATCTATGATGGACGGAAAAAGTTGGGACGAATGGATTGAAGAATATGCGGAAAGCCATGAGCATCCGATGAATAAGTTGACGCATACAATCGGAATTCCGATGATTGCGATTTCGCTTTTGCTGATTCCGATTTCGTTTTTTGTCGCCGGATTTTGGCGAATCGCGCTCGGACTTTTTGTCGTCGGCTGGATTTTGCAGTTCATCGGGCATTATTTTGAAGGCAAGCCGCCCGAGTTTTTTAAAGATTATCGCTTTCTGTTTGTCGGTTTGCGCTGGTGGATTAAGAAAAATTTCGGTCGAAAGCAATGAGAAAATTTCTGACGGCAAAATGGCTCGATTTGATAATGGCAAATTACGCGGTCGAGCCGGAATTTCTTAGAGAATTTGTGCCGGGCGGAACCGAACTGGATTTGTTTGAGGGAAATTGCTATGTCAGTCTCGTCGCTTTTAAGTTTTTCGACACAAGAGTTTTAAACATCAAAATTCCCTTTCACATAGATTTTCTCGAAGTAAATCTGCGATTTTACGTTAAGCGCGAGACGGAAAACGAAACCCGGCGCGGCGTGGTTTTTATAAAGGAAATCGTGCCGCGTTTTGCTATTTCGCTCGTCGCGCGCACGTTTTACGGCGAGCCGTATGAAACGTGGAAAATGCGTCTGGACGAATCGGAAAACGAATTTGCGTATTCGTGGAGAAAAAAGGGACGAACAAATCGGGTCAGCGCGGAAAAAGGCGAGAGTTTGGGCGTTCCGGCGGCGGGTTCACACGGCGAATTTATCATCGAGCATTATTGGGGCTACACGCGGCGCGGCGCGCTTCGGACGGACGAATACAAGGTCGAGCATCCGAAATGGAATTTGTTTGAAGCGAAAAATCCGCTGGTGGAAGTTGATTTCGGCTTCACCTACGGCGAAAAATTCGGCTTTCTCGACGAAGAAAAACCGCAATCCGTTCTTCTGGCAGAAGGCTCGGAGATTGCGGTTTATAAAGGCGCGAAATTGATTAATTAACCTTCGGTGTAGGTAAAATCGTAATATTTCATATGTTTGAACATATCGCCGTTTTCGTAAATTACATCGACATCCATTTTCAGGTCGTATTTTCCGTCGTCTAAATTAAACTCGTCATACGGTATAAAAAGCTGCGCGTCGTCGTAAACGGCGTCTTTATAAGCCGGTTTCAGAGATTTGTAAACGGCAACCTGACCGTCCTTGCTGCGGTAAGTTTTATTGTTTGTATAAAGCTTATCGCCGTTTTTCTTTTCAAAATAAATGGCAAGGTAAGAGTCCGTATCCTTTAAGCCGTGAACGGTAAATTTAACGTGAATACGCATTCCCTTTTTGCCGTCTTCGGAAACGTTGTAATCGACCCACATTTTATCGAGTTCGGCTTCTCCTTCCTTATTGGTCGTAGTCGTCGTCGTATCTTCGTCATCAGGCGAATCCGTCGGCGACGGCGATGATTTCGGCGATTTGGTCGGCGATGTCGAAGCTGCCGGCGATGTAGAAGCCGCTGGTGTCGGCGTCGTATTTTTAACTACGTCATCTTTCATCATGTTATATCCGATAATTGCCGCGCCTGCGATGAAAACCAGCAGAAACAAAGCTAAAATACCGCCGACAACAAGGAATATCTTTTTGTTGCTGCGCGGTTTCGGCGGCGGAACGTTTGAAAACTGGTTCGGAAAATTTCCGAAAGCTCCTTTGCCGCCGGCTTGCGTTTCGGTCGATTTGTAAGCGGCGGTTTCCGTATTCGACTGGTTTCCGAGATTAACGACAATCGGCGCGTCCGGCAGCGGCGTTCCGCATTCGACACAAAAGCGCATCGAGTCCACATTTTCAAAGCTACAGGTCTGACATTTTTTCATTTACTTAAAACTCCTTTGGAAGAAGACATTTATTACGAGCGGATTTTGCAGATTATGATAACTCAAAAAAGCAAAAAGTGAAAAGTGAAAAGTGAAAAGTGGGAAAAGGTTTTTTTGTCCTCAACTTTTTACTTTTCACCTTTCACTTTTTGCTTGTTTTTCCATTAAACTTATCTGCAATTCTGAACGAAAATGAAATCGCCTTTCATCCTAGCCTTAGACATCGGAACATCGAGCGTTCGCGCCGCGCTTTACGACGCGGAAGGCAGCGTTTTGCCCTCGACTTTTGTGAAAAACGAACGCGTTTTGACCGCAACCGATGAAGGCGGCGCGGAAATCGACGCGGCGGAAGCCTTCGGGCAAATCGTTAAAGCGATTGACGATGTTCTGAAAAAGGCTGAAAAGATAAAAGGCGAAATCGGACATGTCGCCGCTTCCTCTTTCTGGCACAGCCTCGTCGGAGTCGACGCGAAAGGCAAGCCGACGACGAAAGTTTTCGGCTGGGCGGAAAACCGCGCGGCAAAATACGTTTCCGCTTTGAGAGAAAATCTTGACGAACGCGAGATTCACAATCGAACCGGCGCGCGTTTTCATTCGAGCTACTGGACGGCGAAGCTCGCCTGGCTTGGAAAAGATTTCCCGAAAGTTTTTGCAAAGACCGAAAAATGGCTTTCGTTCAGCGATTTTGTCGCGCTTCGCTTGTTCGACGAGCCGCAGACAAGCGTTTCGATGGCTTCGGGAACGGGAATTTTCGACATTAGAAAATGCGTCTGGGACGCGGAATTGCTTGAATTTTTGAAAATCAAACAGTCGAATCTGCCCGGAATCGTCGCGGAAGACGCGCAGACTTTCGCGCTTAATAAAACTTACGCAAAACGCTGGGAAAGATTAAAAAACGCCAAATGGTTTGCGGCAATCGGCGACGGCGCGGCAAACAACATCGGCGCGGGTTGCGTCGAGAAATCAAAAGCCGCGCTGATGATTGGAACTTCCGGCGCGATGCGCGTCGCTTTTGCGGGCGAACCGCCGCGAGAGATTCCAGACGGTTTGTGGTGTTACCGCATCGACCGCAAAAGAATCATTACCGGCGGCGCGCTCTCGGACGGCGGCGGGCTTTATCGCTGGCTGAAAGACAATCTGAAACTAAACGGTACGGACGACGAAATCGAAAACGAAATCGAAAAACGCGGCGCGGGCGCGCATAATTTGACGTTTCTGCCGTTTCTCGCGGGCGAGCGAAGCACAGGCTATTTTGAGTCGGCAGCAGGCGCGATTTTAGGTTTGCATTCAAGCACAGACGCGATTGACATCGTACAAGCCGCGTTGGAGTCGGTCGCATATCGCTTTGCCGAAATTTTCGACCAGCTAAACGATGTGGTAAAAATTCGGGACATCATCGCGTCCGGCGGCGCTCTGCGCGAATCGCCCGTCTGGACGCAGATTATCTCGGACATTCTGGCGCAAAATATGTCTCTGCCCGACACGCGCGAAGCCTCTTCTCGCGGCGCGGTTTTGCTTGCGCTCGAAATGATTGGCAAAATAGAAAGTATTGCAGATTTAAAAACGCCGAGAGGTCGGGAATTTAAGTTTGATAAAAAGCATCACGCGATTTACAAAAAGGCGCGGATTAGACACGAAAATTTTTACCGGTTGCTGATATGCAAATGACGCTGACCAATTTTGAAGGTTTGGTTGAAGCAAAAATTGTCGAGCGCGGCTACGATTATTATAAGCGCGGGCGCGTCGCCAAAGTCGAACAGGTCGGCGCGGGCGAATTCAGCGCAATTGCTTTCGGAAGCGACGATTATGAGGTTTATGTTAAAACGGACGGCGAAAGAATAATCGAATCCGAATGCGATTGTCCGTACGAATGGGGAAGCGTCTGCAAACACGAAGTCGCTGTTTTTTATCAAATCAGATACGGAAATTTTGCAAGCGGCGCAAGCAATAAATTCGGTTCGATATTGAAGGATTTGTCGAATAAGGATTTGAGAAAATTCATTATAAATCTGTTAAAACGAGACAGAAGTTTCCGCCGGAAATTTTTACGCGAATTTGACGAAGAATTTCAGGAAGAAGATTATTTAGACGAAGATTATTATTGAAAATTTATGACAACCGCAACGAAAACGAAAACCGATTTAGACCAGCTTTGTATCAACACCATCCGAACTCTGTCGCTCGACGCCGTGCAGAAGGCGAACTCGGGGCATCCGGGCTTGCCGCTTGGAATGGCGCCGGCGGCTTATGTTTTGTGGACACGTTTTTTGCGTCACAATCCGAAAAATCCAAAATGGTTTAACCGCGACCGATTTCTGCTTTCAGCCGGACACGGTTCGATGTTGATTTACAGTTTGCTTCACCTGACAGGTTACGATTTGCCGCTCGAAGAACTGAAGAATTTTCGCCAGCTTCATTCGAAAACGCCCGGACATCCTGAAAATATTTTAACGGCGGGCGTTGAAATCACGACCGGACCTTTGGGACAGGGTTTTGCAAACGGCGTCGGGATGGGAATCGCCCAAAAACATCTCGCGGCGTTGTTTAATCGCAAAGGTTTTCCGGTTATCGACCATTTTATTTACTGCATCTGCTCGGACGGCGATTTGATGGAAGGCGTTTCTTACGAATCGGCGAGCTTAGCGGGACATCTCAAGCTCGACAATCTGATTTATCTTTACGACGATAATGAAATTACGATTGACGGCTCGACCGATTTGGCTTTTACCGAAGATAGAACAAAGCGTTTTGAGGCAATGGGTTGGGCGGTTTTGGAAGTTGCCGACGGAAACGATTTGAAGGCGATTGAAAAGGCGATAAAAGACGCGCAGAAGATTAAAGACAAGCCGAAACTGATTCGCGTCAAAACGATTATCGGCTTCGGAATGCCGAAACAAGGCACGTCGAAAGCGCATTCGGACGCGCCGGGCGAAGAAGCCGTGAAGGAAACGAAACGAAATTTAGGTTGGGACGAAAACAAGCAGTTTTATATTCCGAAAGAAGCTCTGGCAAAGTTTCGCGAAGCCGTCAAAAACGGCGCAAGCCTTGAAAAAGATTGGGAAGCGCTGGTCAAAAAATACGAAAAAGCGAATCCTGAACTAGGACAAACTTTAAAAGATACGCGCAAAAATGAACTGCCCGACGGTTGGGAAAAAGCGCTGCCGAAATTCGCCGATGCGGAAGGCAAAGCGACTCGCGCTTATTCAGGCGATGTCATTAACGCGATTGCCGAAACGATTCCGCAGCTTATCGGCGGCTCGGCTGATTTGACGCCTTCAAATAACACATTTATAAAGACTTCTCAGGATTTTCAGCCGGGCAGATACGAAGCGCGAAACATTCATTTCGGCATCCGTGAACACGCGATGGGCTCGACGATGAACGGAATGGCGCTTTACGGCAGCGTGATTCCATACGGCGGAACTTTCCAGACTTTCAGCGATTATATGCGCCCGGCGATTCGCCTGGCGGCGCTTTCGCACATTCAGGTCGTTTTCGTTTTCACGCACGATTCAATCGGCTTGGGCGAAGACGGTCCGACGCATCAATCGGTCGAGCATCTCGCCGCGCTTCGCGCAATCCCGAATCTCAATGTGATTCGCCCCGCAGACGCGCACGAAACGCGCGAAGCGTGGCGCGCCGCTCTGAAAAGCAAAAACGCGCCGACGGCTTTTGCCCTTTCGCGCCAGAAAGTTATGGTTATCGACCGCAAAAAATACGCCGACGCAAAAGGTTTGCACAAAGGCGCGTATGTTTTAGCCGAAGCCGAAGATAAAAACGGCAAAGCGGCTGAGCCGAAACTGATTTTGATTGCGACCGGCTCGGAAGTCGGTCTGGCGATGCAGGCGCGTGAAGAATTGAATTCAAACAACATTCCGACGCGCGTTGTTTCGATGCCTTGCTGGGAATTTTTCGACGAGCAAACGCCGAAATACAAAGAAGAAGTTTTGCCTTCAAAAATACGAGCGCGTCTTTCAATCGAAGCGGGCGTTTCTCTCGGATGGGCAAAATATGTCGGACTTGAAGGCGACACGCTTTCGGTCGATAAATTCGGCGCGAGCGCGCCCGCCGAAGACGTTTTCCGCGATTACGGTTTTACGGTCGAAAATGTAATTAAGAAAGCAAAGAAACTGTTATAGGAAAATTTCGTTATGAAAAAAATCGTTTTATTTTTTATTCTTATCGCATTTTGCGCGGCGGCGAAAGCGCAATCGGTCGAAGTTGTTAAAGCGCTCAACACGCCGTCGCTCGAAGGTAAAACGATTTCGGTTTTTTACAGCAGTAATTACCGCGAAAGAGCGACAAATTTGCAGGCGGCGCTGGAGAAAAGCAACGCGTATTTCAAAAAGAAGCTCGGCATTGAAATCAAGCCTTTGTATCTGACCGTTTTCGATGCCGTCGATTATAAAAAGCTTCGCGCCGCGCAGCCATACGGTTTGCCGTTTGCGACGGGAAATCCGCCGGTCGTTTTCCTGCCCGCGACCTCTGACGGAATTGTCGCCGCGCAAAGCCGACCTCTGCTCGAAAAACTGCCGCCCGAAACTTCCCTTGAGATTAAAGAATTGGGCTACGACATCAACTCGGCGATAGACAAATCGGTGGACAGCATCGGTTTTCACGAACTGGGACACATATACAGCTTGAAGCTCGGCATTCAGCCGAAAATGCAGGAAGTTTTCTGGATGAAGGAGTTTACCGCAACGTATCTGGCTTACGCCTATATGATGAAAAACGAGCCGAAATCGGCGCGGCTCTGGCGACTTTTGAGCGGCGCGATTGTTAATTCGTGGAAACCCGCCGAGCCGAGCCTGCGCGAAATGGGAAAGGTCAGCATCACAAATCCGCAGGCGTATAGCTGGTATCAGGCGAAAATCGTACTGAAAGCTGCGGAAGTTTACGAAAAACAGCAGCTAAAATTTATCAAGCATCTGAAAAAATTTGCCGAAAGTAAAGATAAACCGACCGAAGATGAAGTTTTGAGCGAATTGGCAAAAACAATCAGCGATGTTAGAAGCTGGTAAAAATAGATTATGACGACAAAAGAACTTCTTTTAGAACAATTTACAGCCTGTTACGACGAAAACGGATGGTTTGTCGCGCTGAAAAATGCGGTCGAAAATGTTTCGGCGGAGCAGGCGATTTGGAAAGCGGAAAATTCCGACAATTCGATTTGGGAAACTTTAAGTCATCTGAATTTTTATAACGAAGCTTATCTGAAACGCTTCAAAGGCATCGATTACGTTTATCCGACAACGAACAACGACGAGACTTTTTCGAGCGCGGAAACGGTTTCGGAAGAAACGTGGCGGGCAGAGCTTGAAAGATTTGATTCCGTAATGAGCGAATGGAGAAATCTGCTCGAAGCCGCCGATGAAACGAAATTCGACGAGTCGGTTTCGGCGACGAATAAAGCGCGCTGGAGTTCTTTGATTTCACACATCAACACGCACAACGCGCATCACGGCGGGCAAATCGTTTTGCTCAGAAAATTGCAGGGCAGTTGGGACGCGCGTAAAGGCGTTTCGTAAAACGTCTAATTCGGCGCTGCGTCGGGCATCAGAAGGCTGACGATTTTCCATTCGCCGCCCTCTTTCAAAAGCGATATGAAATGATAATGTTTCGGAATTTTTATGTCGCGGAGTGAAAGGTCGGTTTCGACTTTCACGATTGCCGCATTTCGGAAAACATCGATACTAACGATTTTTTGCACGGCGACGATTATTTTATTCGTATTTTTCTTTGCCTTCCTGAAGGGTTTTCCAGCAATCTGACCGTTTGCTGCGTTAACCGAAAAGATTTCGGCTTGCCCGGAAATTGTTTTGCTGCGCTCGGCGGCTTCTTCCGAGAAAAGATATGTTTCGACGACGCGCCTGACCGCGTCTTTTTCCGCGTCCTGAGCTTTAACCGAAATAGAAAAGCACAAGGAAAATAACAGTAAAAACAGAAATTTTTTCATATAAATTATGATGTTTTTCGAAGCCGTTTTCGTTGCAGAGGCGCAAAAATCAGCCATGCGGAACTTGTGATGGAGAAATTATTCCGCTGAATTCAGACAAATTTCAGTCTGACCTAGACTATCCGAAAAATTTCGCGATAACCGCTTTCGACCGAATCCAGATAGCCGCTCATCGCTTCCTGTACGTCGGCGCGCGAACCGTATTCGCTCAACTGTTTTTCATGTCCGGCTAAATCTTCGAATTCAATTTCAAGCACGACAGTCCAAAAGGTCGCAACGTGGTCAACCAGAATGCGATATTTGACTCCGTCCATCAGCGACATCGATTTTTGCAAATGCTCGATTAAATTTTTCGCCTGTCCGGGCTTGCATTTGAAAACATTACGAATCAAAAACATAAAATTCTCCCGTTTATAAAATTTCCGTCCGTGCAAATTATAAATTTTCGTGGCAAAATCACAAAAATCATTTTTCAAAAAATATAAAATATGGATAAGGCGCATCTGCTTTTCGGCATTATAGTTTTCGTCGCGTTTCTTGTAACCGGAAGATTTATGCGCGCCGATTTTCCCGACAAGGAAATCATCCCGCAGGAATTTCGCCTGCTCATGCGCTCGCGTCATATCTACATTCTGCTTTCCGCTTTTATACACATTCTGCTCGGACTTTACCTGCAAACCGACAAAAAAGCGTGGCGAAAAAGCTTGCAAATAATTGGCTCGGCTCTGCTTTTTGCGGGAACGATTTTGCTCATCTGGGCTTTCGTTTACGAAACTTATACCACACAGCATTTTTCCGATGTCAGCCGTTACGGTCTGTACACGACTTTGGCGGGAACGGCTTTTCATTTATTCAGCCGGTTTCGATAAGATAATAAAATGCAGAATAAAATCCGCGTTTTATTAATCGAAAATCAGACGCTCGTTCGAATTGGAATAAAAACAATCCTTGAAGCGCAAAACGATTTTGAAATTGCCGGCGAAGCCGAAAAAGGCGCGGAAGGCTTCGAGCTTTTCAAACGTTTAAATCCTGACATCACGATTTTGAGCCTGCGATTGCCTGATTCGTGCGCGATTGACATGCTGGAAGATTATTTTGCGACGAACGCGCGCGCAAAAATTATCGTTTTAGCCGACAGCGCGGGCGACGCGGAAATCAGCAAAGCCTTAAAACGCGGCGCAGGCTCGTATATCTGCAAAGATGTTTCGCCGGATGAACTGGTAAAAGCGATTCGTTTCGTGCACGCGGGCAAAAAATATATTCAGCCGGAAGTTGCCGCCATTCTCAGCGAAAATCTCGGACAGGAAGAACTCACGCCGACCGAAACGCGCATTTTGCAGGAAATAGTTGCGGGAAAAGCGAACAAGGAAATCGCCTATGATTTCAACGTTTCGGAAAACACAGTCAAAACTCACATCAAAAATGTCTTCGACAAGCTCGGCGTTTCCGACCGAACGAGCGCCGCGACTCTAGCGATAAAGCGCGGCTTGGTTCGAATGGATTTTTAAGATTTTTCACCGCGGAGACGCTGAGATTTAAAGAACTGCTAAACTGTCTTATTTTAATCTTCCTCCGCGTCTCTGCGGTGAATTCTTTTAGCCTCTCACCCGAAAGTATGAGAAAAACGTCATCGTGATTGATGATTACAGCATCCAAAATTCCTTGTATTCTGTAAGTGTTAAGGAGAAACAAAATGATTAAAATCAGACGAAGCGACGAGCGAGGACACGGCAATTACGGCTGGCTCGACACGCATTATACATTTTCATTCAACACGTATTACGACCCGCGATTTATGGGTTTCCGCGATTTGCGCGTGATAAACGAGGATTTTATCGAGTCGAATCAGGGCTTTCCGCCGCACGGGCATCGCGATATGGAAATTTTGACTTATGTGATTTCCGGCGACCTTTCGCATCAGGATTCGATGGGAAACGGGACGACGATTCGCCCGAACGAGGTTCAGCGAATGACCGCCGGAACCGGCGTTCAGCACAGCGAATACAGCTCGGAAACGGACAAAACGCATCTTCTTCAAATCTGGATTCTGCCCGAAGAAGAAAATTTAGAGCCGGGCTACGAGCAGACATATTTTGCGCCCGAAGAAAAGAAAGGCAAACTGAAATTGGTCGCTTCGCGCGCCGGAACAGACGGTTCGGTAACGATTCATCAGGACGTATCGCTTTACAGCTCGATTCTCGGCGCGGACGAAGAAGTTACGCACGAGCTCGCGGAAAATCGGCACGCGTGGATTCAGGTCGTCAAAGGCTCGCTCGAAGTCAACGGCGAATTTCTAAACGTGAGCGACGGCGCGGCAATCAGCGAAGAAGAAACCCTGAAAATCCGCGCGCTCGAAGACGAAACCGAGTTTTTGCTGTTCGATTTAGCGTAACTTTCATCACAGAGGGAAATTAACAGGGATAAAGAGGATGAACAAGGATAAAAACAAATTATTTAAAATCCCTGTCTATCCTTTTCATCCCTGTTAATTGATTTGCGTTAAAATAAAGTTGTGAATCAAAAAGCAGCAACACCGAGAGACGCGTCAGCCGTCATTCTCTTAAATCAAGATTTTTCGCAGGTTCTCTGGGCGCAGCGCAATCCAAAGCTCGCATTCTTAGGCGGCTGGCACGCTTTTCCGGGCGGAAAAGTCGAGTCAACCGATTCCGAAATCAAAGTAAAAAACTGCGAAGACAAAGAATTAGAAAAATTTATCGCCGCCGCTGTGCGCGAATGTTTTGAGGAAACAGGCGTTTTGCTCGTTCGCGGCGGCGAAAAGCTGACGAAAGGACAGATAGCTTCGCTTCACGACGATTTAACCGCAGGCAGAAGCGCGTTTGGCGAAATTCTCGCGGACTGGAATTTGCGGATTGACGCGCGGGATTTTTTCTACACGGGCTTTTGGACGACTCCGCAATTTTCGCCGGTTCGCTTCAAAACACGATTTTTCATCGCCGTTTGCCCGCCTAAGCAAAAGCCTTATGCGGCAATTTCCGAGCTGCAAGATGTCGAATTCATCGAGCCGAAACGCGCTCTGGAGCGTTGGGCAAATTCGGAAGTTTTAATCTCGCCGCCGGTTTTGATTTCGCTGAAAGAATTGGCAGATTCAAAATTCAAGATTCAAAATTCAAAAAGCTCGCCGTCAATCTTAAATCTTGAATTTTTAATTTTAAATCTGTTAAAAAATTCTCAGAAATTCGACGGCGACATTCATTATATCGAATTTAACCCGCGCGTTATTTGTTTTCCTTTAAAAACCGAAACGCTGCCGCCCGCGACGCACACGAATTGTTTTATCGTCGGTCGGCGCGAATTCGTCGTGATTGACGCGGCTTCGAAAGATGAATCGGAACACCGGAAATTGTTTGAATTGATTGATTCCTACATCGAAAAAAATTTCGCCTGCAAAGAAATTATCGTCTCGCATCTGCACCGCGACCATTTCGGCGGCGAAACCGCGTTGAAAAAACATCTGCGGGAAAAATTCGGTTTAAATATTCCAATTTCGGCGCACAAAATAACGGCGGAAAGTTTGCAAAATGATGTGAAAATCGAAAGATTTATCGAAGACAACGAAGTTTTTCAGTTGAAAGATGAAAATGATAAATCTTTTGAAATAAAAGCTTTACACACGCCGGGACACGCTCGCGGGCATCTCGCTTTTTATGACGAGCAGTTCGGATTTCTGCTTTCGAGCGATAATGTCGTCGGCATGGGAACGGTCGTAATCGCACCGCCCGAAGGCGATATGACTGATTATCTGGCGTCGCTCGAACAGATGAAAAATCTGCCAAATCTGCGCTTTCTTTGCGGCTCGCACGGCGCGGCTGTGTTCGACGCAAAAGGCAAAATCGAAGAATATATCGCGCACCGGCTCGAAAGAGAAAAACAAATTCTGGAAGCCGTCGCGGACGGCGCGAAAACGCCCGCCGAAATCGTTGAAAAAGTTTACGTCGGACTAAAACCCGAACTTTTTCTGCTCGCCGCTGAATCCGTTAAAGCTCACCTGGCGAAAATATCACGCGACGGACACTGAACGCGTCCGATTTTATAAAATTTTAGAGGTGATATATGAGTAATAAAGATACTGTTTTGGGAATTTACGAATCTTTTAATCGCGGCGATATTCCGGCGATTATCGAGCAGTTAGACGAAGATGTTAACTGGGAACAATGGAAAGACAATTTCGCGCAGAAAGCCGATATTCCTTATTTGCGCTCGCAAACGGGCAAAAAAGGCGTGGCGGATTTTTTTGTCGCGGTCGAAGATTTGGGCGTAAAGAAAATTGATATTTTGTCCGTTTTGGAAGGCGGAAATCAGATTGCCGTCGAGCTTGAGCTTGAATCTGCAAAATTTGAAGACGAAGAAATCCATCTCTGGACTTTCAACGACGAAGGAAAAGTTACGCGTTTCCGCCACTACATCGACACGGCAAAACAAATTGCCGCAAATGAAAAATCAAAAACTTCAACTGCCGCGTAAAACTAAGCGAGACGGGAAATGTTTTTCCACCGAGACATTTTCCAGACTCGCTTTTTCGCCTAAAAGTTTTAATTCGTCGGGCTTAAACGAGCGCAGAATCGAAAGCGAGCCGTCTTCGCGCACAAGGCGGCTGATTCGGAAAACGACGCAGAAGATTTTATAAGCGAAATACGCGTTTTTGTGCCGGTGCAAATCTATGGCAAAGACACCGCGACGCGCGACGCGGCGCATTTCGCTTAAAAGCCGGATGATATTTTCGTCAGTCAGATGATGCGTAAAAAGCGAGCAAATTGCGTAATCGAAAGCGCCGTCGGCAAACGGGAGATTCAATCCGTCGCCGCGAATCGTCTCGATTTCGTCGTGATTTTTCGATTCTTCAAAAATTGCCCGCGCCGAAATTTCGTTCAAATCCAGCCCGCAGAGTCTCGTTTTTCGATTTTGCTTTCGCGCAAATCCGGCAATCTCGCGCAAAAGCTCGCCCGAACCTGCGCCGACATCGAGAACCGAAAACTCGCGCAAATCTTCCGTTTCAATCTCGCGCAAAAGCGTTTCTCGCAAAGCCCAAACGTCGCCTAAAACGCGATTGATAAAGCGAATCTCGCGCAGGAAAGTCTCGTATTCTTCGGGCGTATAATCGCCCGTGTCGATGCGTTCGAGTTTGTAGCTGCGTTTTTCAAACACGAAATTAGAATAACAGGATAGGAGACATTTAAGCATCAAGCGGACTTTTACAAAAATTTTATCTTTCAAAATGTGGGCGTAGATTTGTGTTGTTTTTACGTTTTGTGAAATAAAATAAGCCGTTTGATAAAATTATGATAAAAGTCTTCGGTTTTACGGCTCAAATGTCGCGCTCTTGGCAATCTATCTGACTTGTTCCAGTATTTCTTGCAAAAACAGTTAAAATAATCTACTCTCGTTCCACAGTTATGATTGAAATAGCCTTTCCAAAACGTTGAGGCTGGATGTTCTAAGCAAAATGCAGAAAGGAGGAAACCACATGTCTTATCTCTTCGTTGTTGCCGGCGGCAAGCCCGTAGTTCTTGGCGACATCGCAAATCAACTGCGCAAGCAGATTTCCAAACTGCCGCCGCACACGCCGCAATTGGCGAAACAGAAACTAGCAACACAAACCGGCGTCGTGGAAGTTCTAGTAGTAGTTCGTGGTCATGAAGACCCGCATACGCATCCGAAAGGTGATTTGATTTTTTCCGTTCTCGAAGGCGGAGGATATGTCCAGCTTTCGCCCGGAAAAATTGAGGCTCCGGCGGGAAGCACCGTTGTAATCCCAAAAGGTGTATGCCACGCTTATCACAACACTTCGCATTCCGACTCAGTGCTTCTCGCCACATTTTCTCCGGGAATTCCTGACCCGGGCGAATGCGTTGAGTCCTAATGCGCTCAATTATTTTCAAATGCCTCTAAATATTTAATTCCCGAATCTGTGTTGAATAAAACGAGCAGCTTAATTTCCTCTGCCATAAAGCAAAAAACTTTTGTTGAACAGGTCTGTTTAAATAAATAGGAAAAATTTATGAGTCAATATGATGATATAGCAGGACCCGGCGGAAAAGAAATATTACGACAACTTTATTCCGCAGAAATACCATTAGCGGATTGTCCTATGGCGGCTGATGTGGTTGACGATTATTTAAATACGGGAAATATCGTTCCGGCGCCCCCGGCTATAGGCATATCACTATTCAACATTACGGCGAATTGGCGACTTATTCGCCGTCAAGCTCTTATAGACTATGTCAGAAGTCTTGGAGCTAATCATCACGTTGTCGTCAAAGGAATCCGGTCACCAGCATCTTTGCAAAGATTCCTCGACGAAAATCCGCCTCGACGCCTGACCATAACTCATTATTTTATCGTAGCAAATATAGGAAACCGGGTTTATGTCATAGATGCGATGGGAAAGGTAATTGATGCGAACGTTTCGGGTTATATCACAGGTCAAGGATTTGACGGACTTGCATATACAAGGTCATTTGCGGCAAGCGAGATTGTGAGACATTAGTTTTCCGACACACAATTAGCTTCAAATGCTTCCAGGTATTTGATTCCCGAACCCGTATTGAATAAGACAATTCTTTCGTCTTTGCCGATTTCGCCCGTGTCGAGCAGTTTTTTCATGGCGGAAACGAGTGCGCCGCCTTCGGGCGCGGCAAAGATTCCTTCGGCAAAACCGATTTCCTTTGCGCCTTCGATTAATTCCTCGTCGGAGACGGCGACGGCTGTTCCGCCGGATTTGCGGAGAATGTCGAGCATTATAAAATCTCCGATTGCTTTCGGTACTCTCAAGCCCGACGCGACCGTGTGCGCGTTTTCAAATTCGGTCGCGGAAGTTTCGCCTTCGTGAAATGCCTTGACAATCGGGGCGCAGCCGATTGACTGAACCGAAACCATTCGCGGACGGCGCGAATCTATCCAGCCCATTTGCTCCATTTCGTCAAACGCTTTCCACATTCCGATAAGACCTGTTCCGCCGCCGGTTGGGTAGAGAATTACGTCGGGAAGCTGCCAGTTCATTTGCTCGGCAAGCTCGTAGCCCATCGTCTTTTTGCCCTCGACGCGATACGGTTCTTTCAGTGTCGAAACGTCGAACCAGCCTTCCGCTTCCTTGCGTTCGCCGACGATGCGTCCGCAATCGGTTATTAAACCGTCAACGAGCGTTACATTCGCTCCCAAAACTCGGCATTCGATAACGCAGGCTTTCGGCGTGTCAACGGGGACGAAAATAAAACATTCCATCCCGGCGAGCGCGGCATAAGCCGAAAGCGCTCCGGCGGCGTTTCCGGCAGACGGCGCGGCGACTTTTTTTACGCCCAGTTCTTTCGCCATCGAAACGGCGGCGGTCATTCCGCGCGCTTTAAAGCTCTGCGTCGGATTGAGCGATTCGTCTTTTATATACAAATTTTTCAATCCGTATCTCGCGCCCAAATTTTCGGCTTTATGAAGCGGCGTAAAGCCTTCGCCGAGACTGATTTGATTTTCGCTTTTTTCGACGGGCAAAACTTCCGCGTATCGCCAGAGCGTCGGAACGCAGGATTTTAGGGATTCTTTAGTCAAAGTTTTTGCCGCTTTTTCCAAATCGTATGCGACCATTAAAGGCTTGCCGCAGGCGGCGCAGAGATTGTAAAGTTTGTTCGGCTCATATTTTTCGGCGCAAGCCGAGCAATAAAGATGTGTAACGTTCATAATTTAAGATGTGTTTGACGAATAATCGTTCGAAACCGAAAATCAACAAGATATGATAACAAAGATGCGCGCGTTTTTTGCGAAAATGCCGGACTGGCTCGAAGTTTTTATCGTCATTGCGATATGTTTCGGCACGTCTATCTATATTTCAATCGCAAGTTTCAGCTCGGGCGAGGCTTTTACAAAAATTGAATTTAACGACAACAGAATAATTCGCACCTTACTTTTCGAACTCGTTTTGACGATTGTTTGCCTCATATTTCTACGTCTGCGAAATTATAAAATCGGAGAGAGATTAAAGTTTGAGCCTTCATTGAAGTCAACACTTGCCGGGGTCGGTTTATTTTTCGCAACTTATTTAATTTACATAGTTTCAATCGTTATCATTTTTGCGATTATCGGAGAGCGGAATATTCCGGTTGCTAAATACGTCGTTACGGTGAGTTTTCCTCTGATTATTGCGGCTTCGCTCATTAATCCGCTTTTTGAAGAAACATTTGTGATGGGCTACATTTTCGACAAATTTGAGTCTCGGGGCGTTGCGTGGGCAATCACTGCGAGCGTTTTGCTAAGAATTTCCTATCATCTTTATCAGGGTTGGATTGGCATAATTTCGCTTTTCGTAATCGGTTTAGTTTCCGCGCTCGTCTATTCGCGCTATAGAAATCTTTGGGCGTTTTATGTGGCGCACGCTTTAATGGATTTTACAGGACTCCTGTTGAAATAGGTCTTGTCATAATCAACTTATTTCTATAAAATCAGATGGTTTTAAGATAATGGCAAACAGCAAACGAAAATTCAGCCTCGTTCTCATCAAACCGTCGCATTATGACGAAGACGGTTATGTTATTCAATGGTTTCGCTCGGCGATTCCGTCAAACTCGCTGGCGTGCTTGTATGGATTAGCTCTGGAATGCGCCGAGAATAAAGTTTTGGGCGAAGAAACGAAACTGGAAATCCACGCTTTTGACGAAACGAATACCGTCATCAAAATAAATAAAATAGTTTCCTTAATCGAAAATGCCGATGACGGAATCGTTATGCTCGTCGGCGTTCAGTCAAACCAGTTTCCGCGAGCGCTCGATATTGCCGCGCCTTTGCGCGAGAAAAATATCAAGGTGGCAATCGGCGGTTTTCACGTTTCCGGCACGATGTCGATGCTCAAAGACCGTGATATTCATGTTCAAAAAGCGCTTGATTTAGGCGTTTCGCTTTTCGCGGGCGAAGCCGAAGGGCGTTTGGAACAGGTTCTGATTGACGCTTTCGAAAATAAACTTCAGCCGATTTACAATTTCATGGACGATTTGCCGAACATCGAAAATGTGGCGACGCCGCTTCTTCCGGCTGAAAGAGTTCATCTGACGGCGGGCGCGACGACGAGCTTCGACGCCGGGCGCGGCTGCCCGTTTGCGTGTTCGTTCTGCACGATTATCAATGTTCAGGGACGCAAATCGCGCCGTCGCTCGCCCGAAGATATTGAAAAAATCGTCCGCGCAAACGTCGAGCAAGGGCTTCATTCATTTTTTATCACGGACGACAATTTTGCCCGAAACAAAGATTGGGAAGCGATTTTAGATAAACTAATTTACCTGCGCGAAGAGAAAAAACTTAAAATCAGCTTTATCATTCAGGTCGATACGCTTTGCCATAAACTGCCGAATTTTATCGAAAAATCCCGACGCGCCGGAGTAAAACGCGTTTTTATCGGCTTGGAAAACATCAATCCCGACAGCTTACTCGGCGCGAGCAAACGGCAGAACAAAATTACCGATTACCGCGCGATGCTGCTCGCCTGGAAAAAAGCCGGAATCGTTACATATTGCGGCTATATTCTCGGTTTTCCGACCGATACGCAGGAATCGATTTTGCACGATATCGAAATTATCAAAAAGGAACTGCCCGTCGATTTGCTCGAATTTTTCTACCTGACGCCGCTTCCCGGCTCGGAAGACCACAAAAAACTGCACGAAGCCGGAATTGCGATGGACGCGGATTTGAACAAATACGACCTCAATCACGCCGTTACCGCGCACCCGAAAATGTCGCGCTCCGATTGGGAAGAAACCTACAAAAAAGCGTGGGAAACCTACTACACCGACGCGCATATCGAAACGGTTCTGCGCCGCGCGATTGCTACCGGAACGAGTCCGGGCAAGACGATGTTTTTCGTTACATGGTTTAAAGGCTGCATCGACATCGAAAAAATTCACCCGCTCGAAGGCGGTTTTCTGCGCCGGAAAGCGCGTAAAAATCGACGTTCCGGCTTGCCGCTCGAAAATCCTCTCGCTTTTTACCCGAAAACTTTTCTTGAAATGCTTCTCAAGCAATTCAGATGGATTTCGCTCTACACGCATCTGCGCTTAATTTATCGCAAAGTGCGCAAAGACCCGAAAAAGCTCGAATATATGGATTTGGCGCTTGAGCCCGTTACGGACGACGAAACGGAAACACGCGAGCTTTTCCAATCCGAAGCCGCGCATAATTTTCTGGACAAGCTTCACCGGAACGAACGAATCCGGCGCGGCGAAACGGTTTAATTTTTATAATTTTATGGCACACGACGTTTTTATCAGTTATTCTTCAAAGGATAAGAGTGCGGCAGAAGCGGTTTGCGCCAAATTGGAATCCGAAGGCATAAATTGCTGGATTGCGCCGCGCGACATTCCGCCGAGCGCGCGCTATGCGCAATCGATTATCAACGGCATCAGCGCGAGCCGCCTGATGATTTTTATATTTTCGTCAAACGCCAATGATTCCGAACACGTCGAATCGGAAATCGACCGCGCCTACAACAAACGAATTCCGATAATTCCTCTGCGTATCGAAGACATTCCTTTGTCCGGCTCGCTCGAATATTACCTGAGCACGGCGCAATGGTTTGACGCCTTGCCGCCGCTCGAAGAACATCTGCAAAAATTGCCCGAAGTCGTCAGACGATTGCTCGAAAAAAATATAAACACCGAACCTTCCGCCGCGCCTCAGCAAAAAGCTCCTGCGAAATTGCCGGTGCCGGAAAAGCAAAATTTTTTCAGCTCGACGGCGTTCAGAATAATTGCCGGTCTTGTTCTTGTCGCTGTAATCGGAGCGTTTGCATATTTATGGTTTTCGCCGGTCAGAAAATCGGAAGTTCACGAAATTAAAAGCGAGAACACAAACGCTCCGAAAAACAGCAATCCGATTGCCGCAACGAACGAGGTAATCGTTGACGCTCGAAATAAATTGATGTGGACGAAATATCCTGCTGATGCGGACGTTAATTGGGACGAAGCAGTGAAGTTTTGTGAAGAATTGTCCCTGAACGGATTTAACGATTGGCGTCTGCCGTCGTATCTCGATTTAAAGGCGACCAATGATTTGGACATTCCCGAAGCCGAAAGGGTTTGGGCATCTATAGATTTTGACGAGCCTTGCTGTTATTGGACTTCGACCGAAGAAAAAGATAAAAAACGCGTGCGGGTTTTTAACGAGAAATTCGACATTCAATCTCTTTCCAAAGAAACCAAAGAGGATATGAACGCGCTTTGCGTACATCATTCGGGCAAATAAACGTCTAAGAAAATCGAAGAATTTCTAAATTCGCCTTTCCAAAACCAGAGCCGAATTTTTCGAGCCGAAGCCGATGCAGTTGCAGAGTGCGGATTTGACATCGGCTTTTCTTGATTTATTCGGCACATAATCCAAATCGCAATCTTCGGCGGGCATATCTAAATTTATTGTCGGCGCGATAACGCCTTCGTTTAATGCAAGCAAAGCCGCGCCGATTCCGGCTGCGCCCGATGCGCCCTGCGGGTGTCCGATTTGCGATTTTGTGGCGGACATCGGCATATTGTAGGCGTGTTCGCCGAAAGCCAGCTTGATTGCTTTTGTTTCGATGCGGTCGTTTAAGACGGTCGAAGTTCCATGCAGGTTGACGTAATCGATTTTTTCGGGAAGAACGTCCGCGTCCTGCATTGCAAGCCGCATCGCCCGCGCCGGTTCTTCGCCGTTTTCTTCGAGACGGACGCGGTGATATGCGTCGCAGGTTGCGCCGTAACCTTTTATTTCGGCGTAGATTTTCGCGGTTCTTGCGACGGCGCTTTCCAGATTTTCCAGAACGAAAATCCACGCGCCTTCGCCTAAAACAATTCCCGAATGGTCTTTGTCAAACGGGCGCGAGGCGCGTTCGGGAGCGTCGTTCCAGTTTTTTGTCAGAACGGTCATCAGATTAAAGCCTTTTAAGATTCCGCGAGCAAGCGGCGCATCGACGCCGCCGGAAAACATCACGTCCTGTTTTCCCAGAGCGATGTGCTGCGCGGCGTAGAAAATCGCGTCAGTCGAGCTTGTGCATCCGGTCGAAATAATGTGCGAAAGCCCGTGCAGGTTAAAAGCCATCGAAAGCTCGCTCGATAATCCGCCGTGCGTCGAAGACGGTATTGTGTAAAGGCTCACCCGATTTTCTTCGCCGGTGAGCCAGTATTTATATTGTCTTTCGGTAAAGGAAAGACCGCCGCCGCCCGTTCCGAGAACTACGCCGAAATTTTGTCTTTCGCGTAAAGATAGTTCTTCATGCCAAATTCCGGCGTCTTTTATCGCTTCGCGCGCCGCCCGAAGTGCGAGCGGAACCGTTCGCGGAACGTGTTTGCGGTCTTTTATATTCAGTTCCGATTCCCAGTCAAAATCTTTTATTTCAGCCGCGATTTTTACTTCCGAATCCGAAACGTCAAAACTTTCAATCCGCCGAACGCCGCTTTTCCCGCTTTTGAGCGAAGCCCAGAAATTCTCGCGCCCGATGCCGATTGGCGTAACGCAGCCGAAACCCGTTATCACTACGCGGCGAGGTTTTGAAAAGTTTTTAAACATAAAAATTCTGCGCTTTCGTTCCGTCAACAGCACCTAATTAAACAATCGCCGTAAAGTTGCTTTGATGCAAGGCAAATTGGAAAATAAAGTATTAATTTTTCTTAAGATTTTCGGTCGAATTGTTTTTTTTAACGAAACAAACTTATAATCTCTAAATTAAATGTTTCTATGAATAATCAAACGACAAATTTAGCCGACAGAGTCTCGCTGCGCCCGGTCGTTTTGCCGGACGAAGAAGATTTTTTAATCGAGCTTTACTACACTACGCGCGACGACATACAAAGCGCGCCGATTGACGAAATGCAGAAAAAATCTCTGTCGCTGATGCAGTATATGGCGCAGAAACATCATTACGCGACGCGCTACGCGGATTCGAGCCACGATATGATTTTATTTGACGGGAAAAGAGTCGGGCGGCTCTGGACGGCGCGATACGAGAAGGAGCTTTTGGGAATCGATTTATCGATTATGCCCGAATATCGCAATTTGCGTATCGGCACGTTTCTGCTTCAAAATCTATTTGACGAAGCCGAGCGAACCGGACGGATTTTCAACCTTCACGTTCTCAAGACAAACACGAAGGCAATCCGGCTTTACGAGCGTCTGAACTGTAAATTTACCGGCGAAAAGGAAATGCATTTTTCGATGCAGTGGCGACCGGAAAACAAATAATTAGCGGAGAAAATAAAGAAATGTCAGAACTACCGACCAGAGATGATTACGCCAGCCGCCTGAACACAAAATTCCGCGTCTTTTTCAACGCGGAAGAGGCGACCGAAGTAGAATTGATTGAAGTTACAAAGCTCCGCCAAAAGCCGCGCTACGAGGCTTTTGCGGTAACTTTTCTCGTGCCGAACGATATTCCGCCCGAGCAGCGTCTTTATAAAGTGGAACACGACACGCTCGACGCGGCGGAATTGTTTTTAGTTCCGTTCGCGCAGGATGAAAAAGGTATTAGTTTCGAGGCGGTTTTTAATCGCCCGCTTACGCCCGAAGATGATTAATAATCGCTTCAAAGAGATTCGGCTCTTTGTTTACGGGCGAGAGAAAAAGCGTAAACACGCCGAGCGCCGGATGGCTCATTTCAAAGCTTTGTCCGGCGAGCTTTGTCTCGCGCTCATTTGAAAACAAAAGGGAAAAGCTTTCGCCCTGAATGCCTTTTGCCAAATTGTCTTTGCGCTGGATTTCATCTACCTTAAGCAGCTTTAACGTTTCCGTCCGGCGTTTTCCTTGCTGCCGAATCTGAAAATCGGTGCCGATAAAAGGCGTAAAATGCGCGCTCGTGAATGAAAAAACCGGGTTCGACAGACTCTCTGGCGGGAGAGAAAACAAATCGTCCGATTTAAGCGTTTGTCCAAAAGCTGTGCTGCCGATATTTAGCGAAGCTCCCGCAATAGCCGCAAAGCCCAGCGTCTGAATAAAATTTCGTCTGGTAATCATATTTTTTTTTATTGTAAATTTGGAAGGGCGGGAAGTTTGAAACCATAAGAATTTTACATCTTTCGCGGAACAATTACAATCGTTACTTATAAAAAAATAAGAGCGGAAACGCGGATGGTTTTATCGACCATCCGCGTTTCCGCTCTTTAGTATTAAAGCTGCCCGAATTACTGTTCGCTGACGAAGTCGGCGTCGGAAACACTATTGTCTAAACTAACGACTCTGGTTGGCTTGGAAAAAGTATATGTCTTCGTTCCGCTAATCGTCAGAACGTATGTTCCGCCGGTCGGAATATCGTCGAAGTTATAATAGCCGAAAGCATTGGTTCTAGCCTGCATCGTCTGGATGCCGTCGCCTGTAATCGTAATCGTCGCTTTACCGATTCCGTTTCCGTTGGCGTTCAGAACACGTCCGCCGATACTTGCATTGGCGGCGGTCGGCGCGAGCGCGACGTTGCAGCCGGCAGCCGGAGCGTTGACGTAAAGATTATAGTTTCCGAAGTCCGTGGTGCTCGCGCCGGAAATGACAATCGTAAATCGTCCATTTCCCATTCGTCTGTTGATGCCGGCTAAAGACGTAAAGCCTGTGCAAGCCGGCAGACAAACGCCGGTAGCCTGATTGCAGGTGTTGCCGGTCGGGGAAGTCGAAGACGCGCCGCCGCTCAGAGAGTCGTTCGCCCCGCGAAAATTGGTGCAGGGTGAAGCCGGATTAAAGACGCCGGGCAGTCCGCCGTTGGCTTGTATCGTGTCGCCCGCCGGAACATTTCTGTAAAGATACATGACCGCATCGAGATTAACTACCGGAGCACAGCCGGCAGGACCGCAAAGCGTGGCAGTAATATCGGTCGGGAACGCGGCGCAGCCCGTCAGGTTGAAAGAATAAAAATCATAAATCGCCGGATTAGAACCGGGACAAGCGCCTATTCCGGTTGTGTTGTTGGATGTAACGCCCGGTCTAACCCAAGTCGGGTCGGTAACAGCCAGCGCGCCGTTGACGCAGATATTAGCGGCTGCCGGAGAAAAAGGAGCTGTGATAGTCGGCTCGGTAACCTGATTTGCCACACCACACTTGCTCAATACATTTGCAAGCTGCGTGAATTTTGTAGTCAGAGCAGGTGAAACGCCGTTAGTGCTCATTTCGGTTTTGACCGACTGCATCTGTTTTTGTAAATCATCGGTTGTCGGCGAAGCGGATTCACCTCTCAACATCGGAAAAGCAAGCACGCTGCAAATCGCGGCAGCAAATATAAATACACCTACATAACGAAGGACTTTTAAGTTTTTAGACAACATTTTGTTTTATCTCCTAAGACTATACCCTGATAGGGAAAATTGTATCGAAATATCTTGAACAGATTATTCACGAAATGATTTAAAAATCAGACCGTGCAAACATTAACGAATTATTGCAAACAAGCACTTTATAAACTAAAAAACAGTCAAAGTTTATGATAGACCTGATAGTTATTTTAGTCAATCTTTTATTTTAAAGCTGAGATAATTTACAAAGAGATAAAAAACAAGCGAAATGCCGATAAAAGATAAACTTCGCCCAACCCGTCTCCTTAGCTTTATTTCAATCTTTTTTGCAAATTCTTTTGCTAAATCGGAAATATTTATCGAAATAAACCGTAAATTTTTTAATTAAAACTTGAAACAGATAACGAAAAGGGGTATTATCCATTAGTTCCAAAATTGTTTTTTAGTTTCCATCGAGTTCGTAGTTCGTAACTCGTTCCATAAGCACAAGTAATGTAGGTTTTGCGGCGGGGCGTAATATGCTTTTTCGCAAAATATGGTTTCAGTAGATTTTCGTTGCTAAGGGTTCGTGTTTTGTAACCTTTTTCAGTCAACCTAAATAGTTCAGAATATTCAAAGGAGAAAGATATATTATGTCACAACCATTTTTAGGACAAATCCAAATATTCCCGTATAATTTCGCGCCGCGCGGCTGGGCTTTTTGCAGTGGACAGATTCTGCCTATCGCCCAAAACACGGCGCTCTTTTCGCTGCTCGGCACGACCTACGGCGGCAACGGTCAAACGACTTTCGCGCTGCCCGACTTGCGCGGTCGCGTTCCTAACAGCTCGGGTCAGGGACCGGGACTTTCAAGTTATGATTTAGGACAGGTCGGCGGCACGGAAAGCACAACGCTGACCTCCAACCAATTACCGGCACACTTGCACCCCTATCAACCCGGAGCCAATGAAGGCGACCCGACGACGAAGGAAGCGGCGGGCGGTTACTTGGCAAAAGCTGCTACTAACCTTTATGCGGCGACCACCGATGGAACAAAGATGGGCTTACAGAATACCGGACCAACGGGCGGCAATCAGCCTTTTAGTATTTTACAGCCGTTTCTGACGCTTAATTATTGCATTGCGCTGGAAGGAATTTTCCCGTCGAGAAATTAATAGACACGATTTCGGGAATCGGTTTTTACTTCCGGCTAATTCTTCATTTGCATCGGATTTGGAGTTTCAAACCCTTTTCAAAAATTTAGATAGCCGGAAAACCTGTGAGGAGAAAATAAAATGGCAGAACCATTCTTAGGACAAATTAACATATTTCCATATAATTTTGCGCCGCGCGGCTGGGCTTTTTGTCAGGGACAGCTTTTGTCCATCGCGCAGAACACGGCGCTTTTTTCGCTGCTCGGAACAACTTTCGGCGGCAACGGACAGACGACTTTCGCGCTGCCCGACATGCGCGGTCGGGTTGCTAACAGTTCAGGACAGGGACCGGGACTTGCAAGTTACGATTTGGGAGAAGTTTCCGGCACGCAAAGCGTAACTCTGACCATCGAAACGATGCCGGCGCACAATCACCCCTATCAACCCGGAGCCAACGAGGGCGACCCGACGACGAAGGAAGCGGCGGGCGGCTACCTGGCAAAAGCCGCTACTAATCTTTATGCGGCGACAACAGACGGAACAAAGATGGGCGTACAGAATACCGCACTTGCCGGCGGAAGCCAGCCGGTCGGAATTTTGCAGCCGTATCTGACGCTTAATTTTTGTATTTCTCTTCAGGGCATTTACCCGTCGAGAAATTGATAAGCGTGATTACCGGGTTTTAACCGGGATTTAATTTTTGCATGAAGGGCTGTAGTCTACAGCCCTTTTCTATCGACTTAAAAAATTTAGAATAATTAAAGGAGAAAAAATGGACGAATTTATAGGAATAATTAAAATGTTTGCGGGCAGCTTTGCGCCGCGCGGCTGGGCTTTTTGCAGTGGACAGATTATGTCTATCGCGCAAAACTCGGCGCTGTTTTCGATTTTAGGAACAACCTACGGCGGCGATGGTCAAACGACGTTTGCACTGCCCGACATGCGCAGTCGCGTGCCGATTCATCCGGGTGTAGGACCGGGACTTTCGAGCTACAGTTTAGGGCAGACCGGCGGCGTCGAATCCGAAACGCTGAACGCTACTCAGTTGCCCTCGCACGTGCATCCGTATCAACCTTCCGCCAACGAAGGCGACCCGGGAACGAAAGAACCGGCGGGCAGTTACCTGGCAAAAGCCGCCACTAATCTTTACGCGTCGTCAACCGACGGAACTCTGATGGGCGTACAGAATACCGGCGCGTCAGGCGGCAATCAGCCGTTCCCGATTATCCAGCCGTATCTGGGCGTAAACTTTATTATTTGTCTTGAAGGACTTTACCCGTCGAGAAACTAGAATTTCGAAAGAGATTAAAAATCAGCAGAGCATATCCGATTGCCCGCAATCGAATATGCTCATATTTTTAGTTGATAACTGATAGCTTATAGTCGATAATTTGTTTTTCACTATTACCTGTCAGCTATCGATTATTACTTATTTTGTGGATACAACTGCGATAAAAGAAACACTTCTCATCTCTCCTCATGGCGGCGGGCTGAAAAATCTTATCGTTCCGGCTGAAGAAGCGGACGATTTAAAGGCTTACGCCAATTCGCTTCAATCGATTCAGCTTTCGGCGCGGGCGATTTGCGATTTGGAAATGCTCGCCGTCGGCGCATTCTCGCCGCTCGAACGCTTTATGAGCGAGGCTGATTACGCCCGCGTTATCAAAGAAATGCGGCTGGCGAGCGGGCATCTTTTCCCGATTCCGGTAACTTTGCCGGTTGACGCGAAAAGCGGAATTATTGAAGGACGGGAAATCGCGCTGCGCGACGCGAAAAATAATATTCTGGCGGTGATGTCGGTCGAAGAAGCTTACCAGTGGAATCGAGCCGAGTTTGCCCGCAAAGTTTTAGGCACGGAAGACGTTCGCCACCCGCTCGCGGCGGAGATAAATAATTGGGGAAAGCTAAATATTTCGGGACGGCTTCGCGTCATCGAGCCTCCGCGTTATTACGATTTTCCCGAACTGCGCCTGTCTCCGTGTGAAGTTCGCGCGCGGCTCGAAACATTCGGCAATAAAACCGTGATTGCGTTTCAGACGCGCAATCCGCTTCACCGCGCGCACGAGGAATTGACCAAGCGGGCAATGGAAAAAACCGGCGGCACTTTATTGCTGCATCCGGTCGTCGGTCTGACAAAGACGGGCGACATCGATTATTACAGCCGCGTGCGGACTTATCGCGTTCTGACCGAAAAATATTACGACCAAAGCCGCGTTCTGCTCGCGCTCCTTCCGCTGGCGATGCGCATGGCGGGACCGCGCGAAGCTCTCTGGCACGCCCTTATTCGCCGCAATTACGGCGCAAATCATTTAATCGTCGGGCGCGACCACGCAAGTCCGGGTGTCGATTCAAACGGAAATCCTTTTTATGAGCCGTACGCGGCGCAGGAATTTGTTGAAAAGTTCAGCGAAGAGTTGGGCGTCGGCGTCGTGCCGTTTCGTGAATTCGTCTATTTGCCCGAAACCGAAACTTATGAGGAAATTTCGGAAATCTCCGGCGAAAAGAAATTTTTCGCGCTTTCGGGAACTGAAGTGCGCGAAAATTTTCTGAATAAAGGTCGCGCTTTGCCCGCGTGGTTTACGCGCCCGGAAGTCGCGCAAATTCTGGAAGAAACATATCCGCCGCGCCATCGTCAGGGCGTTTGCGTCTGGCTGACGGGCTTGAGCGGCGCGGGCAAATCGACCGTTGCCGAGATTCTGACCGTCATGCTGTCGCGTTACGGGCGGCGCGTCAGCCTGTTCGACGGCGACATTGTCAGAACAAATCTTTCCGCCGGGCTCGGCTTCGACAAAATGGGGCGCGACGCGAACATTCGCCGCATCGGTTTTGTCGCTTCCGAGATTACGCGGCACGGCGGAATTGCCATCTGCGCGGCAATCAGCCCTTACGCGAAAACGCGCGCGGAAGCCCGCAAATTGGTCGGCGAAAATTTTATAGAAGTTTTTGTCGATACGCCGCTCGAAGTTTGCGAAGAGCGCGACACAAAAGGAATGTACGCCAAAGCAAGGCGCGGCGAGATAAAGGATTTCACCGGCATCGACGACGTTTACGAACCGCCGCAAAAGCCTGAAATTACGCTTTACACGACCAATCAAACGGCTGAAGAAAATGCGCGTCTGATTATAAACTATCTTATCGAAAGCGGATTTATAAGTAACAAGTAATAAGTAATTGGCAAAAACTAATTACCAATTACCAATTACCAATTACTAATTACTTACTTTAGAAATATGTCTCAAGAGAATTTTGAACAATTCCGAAACGTTGTTTTAGAAGATTTGTCGCTGCAAAAACAGCTTCGCGCATTTACCAAACGTGATATTTTTATTGCGCGCGTCGTCAAATTAGGCGCGGAGCGCGGGTTTCAGTTTACGGCGGAAGATGTCGAGGAAGCGATGAACGCCAACCGTCGCGATTGGATTGAAAGATGGATATGAAAAATCGGTTTGAAAAATTTCGCAACTGGTCGCCGATTCGCGTTTACTGGCGCGAGCAGCAGCCGCTTGTCGATTGGTGTTATATAGGACGGAAGCGTTTTACCAACCCGTTTTTCGATAACACAATCGACCTTCAAATGCGCGAGCCGTTTAGTCTATTGTTCCGGCATCAAACATCGATGGAGTTTTTGGGCGAAATGCGCGAACAAAATCCCGGACTTGAGCCGAACGGATTTATCTTTCACATGTCGCGGTGCGGCTCAACGCTCGTCGCGCAGATGCTCTCCGCGCTTGAGCAAAACATCGTTATTTCCGAGCCGCCGCAGGTTGATTCGATTTTGCGTACGAGCAGAGAAAATGCTGCGATTACCGACGAGCAGCGCATCGACTGGCTGAAATGGATTGTCAGCGCACTGGGTCAAAAGCGAGCCGGCGAAAAATATTATTTTATTAAATTCGATAGCTGGAGCATGATTGATTTGGATTTAATTCGGCGCGCGTTTCCCGAAGTCCCCTGGATTTTTCTGTATCGCAATCCGGTTGAAGTTCTCGTTTCGCAAATGCGCGAGCGCGGCTCGCAGATGATTCCCGGCACACTCGGGCAGATTTTGCCCGGTATAGGTTTTATGGAATCTTTGAAGATACCCGCCGAAGAATATTGCGCGCGCGTTCTGGCGAGGTTTTGCGAAAACGCGATTGGCGGCGCGAAAAACGGCAAGGCGCTGCTGATTAATTACAATCAATTGCCCGAAGCCGTTACGTCGGCGATGATTGAGCATTTTCAGATTGATTATTCGCCCGAAGATATTGAAAATATGAAAAACGCGGCGCAATTTAACGCGAAAACTCCGGGGCTGTCTTTCTCGCCCGATAGCGAGACGAAAAGAAAACAGGCGAGCGCAGAGGTTGTCGAAGCAGCGGAAAAATGGGTAAATCCGCTTTACCGGCAGCTTGAAAAGATACGTGAGGCAGGTGAAAGGTGATTGGTAATAGGTGATAGGTAATTGGTAATAGGTTGTTGATTTTTACCAATTACCTATCACCTATCACCAATCACCTATTACCTACAACTATTATGATTTCGACTTTAAAATTTCCGTTTAGCTTCGACACCGAAAAGCTGAAAAGCGATTTGAAGAATTTCGCGCCCGAAGACTGGACGCCGCATTTTAACACGCAGTATTACGAAGGCGATTGGAGCGGCATCGCGCTCCGGGCGGCTGAAAACGCAAACGTACAGCTTTATCCCGACCCGACGGCGACTGTTTACGCCGACACTGAAATGCTTGCTCGATGCTCGTACGTTCCCGAAGTTCTGGCGGCGTTCAAATGCGAAATCGAATCGGCGCGTCTTCTGCGCCTGACTGTCGGCTCGAATATCCGCGAGCATCGTGATTTTAAGCTCGGTTTTGAAGACGGCTTCGTTCGAATTCATATTCCGATGCAGACAAATCCGCAGGTTGAATTTTATCTCGGCTGCGAGCCTTTAAGGATGAACGAAGGCGAAGCTTGGTATCTGAATTTCAATCTGCCGCACAGCGTTAAGAACGGCGGCGCGGAAGACCGCATTCATCTGGTCATCGATTGTGTTCTCAACGATTGGCTGCGCGAGTTTTTCCCGTCGGAGAAAATTAGCGAAACTGCTTCACGCATTCGATAAAATCTTCTTTTATCCGCTGATATTTCGCGTCTTTTTGCACCAGTTTTCCGCCGACAAAAGTGCCGTAAATCTGCGAAGCGTCGGTCGAATAAACTATCGAAGAAGCTAAGTTTTCCGTTTTTACATTTGCCAGCAAAGGCTCGTCCGATTTGATAACGCAGGCATCGAACGAAGCGCCGACGGCAAAAAACTCGGATTCGAAATTATTCATCGCTTTGCGTCCCGAAACAGCCGCTTTTGTAATCGCGTATAACCCGCCGTCTCCGGCAAAAGTATTTCGCTTATGCGTGATTAAACGCTGCCCGTAATCCAGTAAACGCAATTCTTCCAAAGGATTCAGCCCGATATGGCTGTCCGTCCCGATGCTCCACGCGCCGCCGAAAGTTTGAAAATCACGCAGAGGAAAAATGCCGTCGCCTAAATTTCCTTCCGTGCCCGGACACAAAACGACGTTTGCCCGAGTTTTTGCGAGTCTTTCGGTTTCCGTTCCGGTCAGGTGAGTTGCGTGAACCAGATGAAATCTTTCGCCGAGTTCGATATTGTCCAAAAGCCACTCGACAGGTCTTTTTCCGAGATATTGAAGCGAATCTTCAATTTCTTTGAGCTGTTCGGAAACGTGAATGTGAAAGGGAACATCCTGCGGCGCTTCGCCGGCGGTTCGCAAAATATCCCGATGGTCAACGCCGCGCATCGAGTGAATTCCGATGGCGGCATTCGCGCCTTCGTATTGTTTGCAAGCTTCAACGGATGCTTCAAAAAGCTTTAAATAATCGTCAAAAGTCGCGGAGATAAATCTTTTTTGCCTGTCATTCGGTTCTTGCCCGAAGCCGCCTTTTTGATAAAAAATCGGGATTAGAGTGATTTTTATGCCCGCGTCCGCCGCCGCTTCTATTAAAGCCTCGCCTATCGCGGCGCGATTAGCGTAAGGCTCGCCCGATTTATCGTGATGAACGTAATGAAATTCCGCCACATTTGTCCATCCATGCCTGAGCAGCTCGGCGTAAAGCATCGCGGCGATAGTTTTCATCTGCTCCGGATTGAGATTGAGCGCTAATCCATACATCGCTTCGCGCCACGACCAGAAATCATCCGCCGTTTGCGAATCGGAATGTCTTTCCGCCAAGCCCGCCATCGCGTATTGAAAAGCGTGCGAATGAGCATTCTGAAAACCGGGCAAAGCGTAGCCGTCAATATTGATTGAATCGGGATTTTCCGTTTGAGAGACGGAAACGATTTTGCCCGAATCATCGAGCGCGACCGATGCATTTTCCAGCCAGCCTTGATTTTGCAGTAATGCCTTGAATCGATATGATTTCATTTCATTAAATGCGCGATTAATTGCTCGAAAACAGGTTTCAAAACTTTTCGCATCTCGCCGGCTCTGTCTTCATTAAAAGTCATCTCGTCGTCATTCATATAATGAATTTTCGACATTTCGAGCTGCAAGGCGTGAACGCGCGCGTCGGGTTTTCCGAAATATCTCGTAATATGCCCGCCTTTAAACGGCGTGTTGTGATTTGCCTGATATTTGCCCGCTTGCAAGCCGTTTAAAGCAATGTCGATAATCTCTTTCGAAGCCGATTTTTCGTCGTTGTCGCCTAAAATCAAGTCGGGGAAAGGCTCTGGTCGTATCGTCGGAATAAACCTTCGAATAGAATGCGCGTCCCAGAGCAAAACCTGCCCGAATTCGCCGATTCCGTCTTCCAGAAGGCTTTCGATTTTTCGGTAATAAGGCTCGTAATAATTCTTTAATCTTCTTTCGGTTTCTTCGCGCGAAGGAACGAATTTTTTATCAACATAAATCTCTTTGCCGAAAAAATCGGTCGAAGGCGTAAGTCCGGTGATAATTCTGCCATCGTCATACAAAGGAACGCTTTCCGGGTCGCGGTTGAGGTCAATCACCCAGCGGCTGTATTTTGCGTGGACGACGGCAATTCCCATTTCCGGCGCGAAATTATACAAATCGTGAACAAACCAGTCGGTATCGTCGATTTGCGAAATCATCTCGGCGCGATACTGCGATTTTAACTCGTCGGGAAACTCCGTGCCGGAATGCGGCACGCTCAAGATTACCGGAACTTTTTTGCCCTCCGGCTCGATAAAAAAATACGGATTGTCCATTATTTTTCAGTGATGAATGCGGAACGATGAACGATGAACTAAAGAAATTGTCTTACATTCATCGTTCATCGTTCCGCATTCATCATTCTTGTTATTTTCCAGTCAATTCTTTCGCCAAATCCTGCGCGTCGTAAAGCTTTCGCAGGGCTTCGAGAATCGCCATACAGTGAACGCCGACGGCGCGCGAGCCTTCTTCTTCCTCGATGTACCAGTAGCGATTCGAAAGTTTTTGGATGTTGCTGTCGAAGTTCAGCCCGACAAGCTCGCCGTTTCGATTTATAACCGGCGCGCCGGACATTCCGCCGATTGTATCAGCCGAATAAACGAAATCAAGCGGCGTCGAAAGGTCTAATTTGTTTCGACCTTCTTTGTATCGCGCAGGCAGATTGTAAGGCGACTTTTCGCCGAAGCCTTCGGCGCGGTCGAATAAGCCGTAGAAAGTCGTTTTATACGGCACGAGCGTCGTGTCTTCTTCATAGCCTTTGACTCTGCCGTAAGTCAGACGCAAATTGAAATTCGCGTCCGGCGGCATCGTGTTGCCGTAAGCGGCAAAACGCGCTTTCGCAATTTTTTCACCGGCGCTCGCATCGACGCTGAGGACTTTTTCATCGTTCCACGCGCGAAGCTCGCGGATAACCGGCTCGACGTTTCGCGCCAGAACAATCATCGGGTCGGTAGATTTTGCAATCGCGTCCGCGCCGCCTTCGAGCAGAGCTTTACGAACGGCAACATCTTTAAGCTGCGTTCCCTGAACCGCTTTTTTGACGACTTCCGCAGGCGTCGAGCCGTTCAGCGCGGCTTTGATAAACGGGTCGTTCGCGCCCAGAGTTTTCAAGCCTTCTTCGAGCCACGCGGTCAGCGACGCTTCGTCGAGTTCGGGATAAATCGGCGCGTTTGAGAGCAAACCGAATTTGAATGATTCGAGGCGCGAATCGCGATATTCGTCGTAGCGACGGTCGTTCGGCTTTTTGATTTCTTCGCTGTAACGAACGAGCTGCGAAGCGATTGAGCCGAGACGCGCGGGCGTGATGGTCGAAAACGCGAGGCGATTTGCCACCGGCGCAAGCTGCGCGTAAGCCGCCGAGATTTGTTCCCACGCGGGCAGGTAAATTTTTTGCAGTTCGGGTTTTTTCGCCAGTTCGTCCTTCAAAGCTTTTTCTTCGGCTTCTTTTTTGGCAAACATTCGCGGATTCAGCAAACCGTCCTGCTGACCTGTCAGGCGCTTGAGCGAATTGTTAAAACTGCGGTTTGCGCCGCCCGCCTGTCTTTCCTGTTCAGCGCCGAGTTTTGCGTAATCTTCAAGCGTTTTGAGCCGCAAAGACCAGACTTTTTTCTGCAAAGGATTGCCGATGTCGCGCTGAAAGGCAAGCTGCGCGACGGTCAAAAGCCGCGCCGTCGAGCCGGGATAGCCCGAGGCGAGAACGAATTCGCCGTCAGCCGCGCCCGTTTCCGACCATTTGAGAAAATGCGGCGTTTTGGCAGGCTGACCGTTTTCATAAACGCGAAGAAACGTAACGTCTAAATCGTAGCGCGGATATGTGAAATTATCGTAATCGCCGCCGAAAAAGGCGATTTGTTCTTCGGGCGCGAAAACGATGCGAACGTCCGTATATTTTTTATTGCGGTAAAGCCAGTATTCGCCGCCGCTGTAAAGCGAGATTACGTCGCTTTTCAGTCCTGTTTTTTCCGCCGAATCTTTTTCAATCTGCGCGATAACGGCTTTGCGCTGCTCGCTCGCTTCTTTGTCCGAAGCGCCGGCTTTTACAGCCGTCTGGACGCGCCCGGTTACATTTTCGGTCGAAACGAGAATGTTGACTTCCAAATCGGGCGCTTTTAATTCTTCTTCTCTGGTTCGCGCGTAAAAACCGTCGCGCGTGTAATTTTTTTCCTTTGTCGAGAGTTTTCCGAGCTGACCGTCGGCGACATGCTGATTGGTTACGAGCAAACCGTCGGGCGAAACGATGCCGCCCGAACCGCCGTCGTTCAGACGCGCCGAGGCGAGCCGCACGTGTTCGAGCCATTCTTTTGTCGGCTGGAAATTATAACGCTCTTTCCATTGTTTGAGAGGCGGATTGTCAAAAGTCCACATTCCTTCGTCGGCGCGCACGGCAGGAATGCTCATTAAAAAACTCAAAATCAAAAACAAAACGGATAACTTTTTCATATATATTGTTTCGGCAAAAAGTCGAATTTGAGAATCAAAATATTCAGATGAAATAAAAACAGCTAAAGCAAAACAAAATTCTATCAATCAAAAAAGCCAACTTCAATCGAAATGCCCTTAATATTTACTTTCCGGTGTTTTTACGGATGTGATTTACACAAAGTTTTTGATATTCTATTTATATTCTAAATGAAAGCGCGGCAGATAATTTAATTTTGCCGGGCGCAACTTTTAAATATCGCTGAAAATCAAAAATATGAATAAATTTTATCTTTCGAAGCTTGCGCTTCCGGCGTTAATTTTCGCCTTTGCATTGACCGTATTCGCCCAGCAGGGCAATGTTATTTCTTTGACCGCGGACGATTATGCGCGGGCGGAAAAATTTATGGGCTACAACACCGCGCCGCTCGTTGACCGCGGCGGCGTACGCCCGAACTGGCTCGACGGCGACCGTTTCTGGTATCGGGTTTTAACTCCGCAGGGAAGCGAGTTTATCCTCGTCAATCCGGCAACCGGAACGCGCCAGCCCGCTTTTGACCAAACAAAGCTCGCGGCGGCAATTTCAACGGCGACGGGCGGAAAATATGAAGCCGCGCGTCTTCCGTTTTTAACGTTCGGTTTTTCGCCGGACGGAAAATCGATTATGTTTTCCGCCGCGAAAAAGAATTGGAAATGCGACATACAAGCTTATAGCTGTGCGGCTGACGAAACGGTCGGGACGGGCGGCGCGCTCGGTCAGAACAGATTTTTCGGAGCCGCTTCGCCGGATGGAAAGAAAAGCGCGTTTATTAAAGATTTCAATTTGTGGGTTCGCGATGTTGCGACCGGAAAGGAAACGCAGCTGACGACCGACGGCGTGAAGGATTTCGGCTACGCGACGGACAACGCGGGCTGGAAGAAAAGCGACCGACCGATTCTTCTCTGGTCGCCGGATTCCAAAAAAATTGCGACTTTCCAGCAAGACCAGCGCGGCGTTAGCGATATGTATCTGGTTTCGACAAATGTTGGCGCGCCGCGGCTTCAGGCTTGGAAATATCCGCTGCCGGGCGATAAAACCGTTACAACGATTCAGCGAGTCATTATCGAGGTCGATAATCCGAAAGTCATTCGCCTGCAAATTCCCGCCGACCAGCATCGCTCGACGCTTTGCGACGATATTTCGTGCGGCGGTTCGCTCGACGACGCCGCGTGGAACGACGACGCTTCGCAGCTCGCCTTCGTTTCAAACACGCGCGACCACAAACAGGCGAAGTTTAGAATTGCGGACGCGGCGACGGGCGCGGTTCGCGAAGTGATGGAAGAAACTTCGCCGACGCAGTTCGAATCGGGCTGGTCGAGCGTCAACTGGCGTTATCTGCCCACTTCGAATGAAATCATCTGGTTTTCCGAGCGCGACGGCTCGGGACATCTTTACCTGTATGATTTGGGAAGCGGAAAGCTGAAAAATCAGATTACGACCGGCGATTTTGTAGTGACGGAAGTTCAGAGCGTCGACGAGAAAAACCGCGTGATTTATTTTCTCGCGGGTGGACGCGAAAAAGGACAAAACCCGTATTTTAGTCATCTTTACAAAATTGGATTTGACGGAAAAAATCTGACATCTCTTACGCCTGATGAAGGAAATCACACGATTACGTGGTCGCCTTCGGAAAAATATTTCGTTGACGCTTATTCCAAACAAGACCTTGCTCCGGTTGTCGTTCTGCGCGACGCGAGCGGAAAAATTGTTACGAATCTGGAAAAAGTCGATATCTCGCGCCTGACGGCGACGGGCTGGAAACCGCCGACGCCGTTTACAGTCAAAGCGCGCGACAACGAAACTGACCTTTACGGCGTAATGTACACGCCTTCGAATCTCGACGCGAAAAAGAAATATCCGATTATCAATAACATTTATCCCGGACCGCAGGGCGGAAGCGTTTCGACGTGGTCGTTCGCGCCCGCCGTCGGCGATTCTCAGGCGCTGGCGGAATTGGGATTCATCGTCGTTCAGATTGAAGGCGGCTGCAATCCTCTGCGCTCGAAGAAATTCCATGATTCGTGCTACGGAAATATGGCTGACAACACGCTCGAAGACCAGATAACGGGAATGAAACAGCTTGCCGCGAAATACCCGTTTATCGACCTTGAAAAAGTCGGAATCTGGGGACATTCGGGCGGCGGTTTCGCGACCGCCGCGGCGATGTTTCGTTATCCTGATTTCTTCAAAGTCGGCATTTCCGAATCGGGCAATCACGACAACCGCAATTACGAGGACGATTGGGGCGAAAGATACATCGGTTTGCTGACGGAAAAGGACGGAAAATCGAATTACGAAGACCAGGCGAATCAAAATTTTGCCAAGAATTTGAAAGGGCATCTTCTTCTCGCGCACGGTTTGATGGACGACAACGTTCCGCCGTATAACACTTTTCTGGTTGTTGATGCGCTGGTTAAGGCGAATAAAGACTTCGATTTAATCGTGTTTCCGCAGTCCCGGCACGGTTACGGCGAAGCTTCATTTTATATGACCCGCCGCCGCTGGGATTATTTCGTGCGTTACCTGATGGGCGCAAATCCGCCGAAGGAATACGAACTGAAAATTAAGCCCGACCCGCGCAACGTCGTGCAGTAACAGCAATTTGCAGCGATAAAAAAGAGGCGATTTCAAATGAAATCGCCTCTTTTTAATTTATTCAGCTTTATAATTACGCCATAAAGCCTAAATTCGATGTCGAAAAATTGTTGATATTCGGAAAGACGAGCGGCATATCCGATTCAGCCAAGCCGTACCAACGCGCCAGAGTCGCCGCATACTGTTCGACGGAAACCGACGGAATAAAGCGCCCGCGAATGTCGGCGTCGTCGCCCGTGTTGGTAACGAGCGTCGGATAGAAAGTGCCGTTCGATGTCGGTCTGCCGTAGAAATTGCCGCCGAGAACCGAACCGCCGATGATAAAATACGGCGAGCCCCAGCCGTGGTCTGTGCCGACGCTGCTGCCCGAACCAGCCGGGTTGAGCGTGCGGTTGAAATCCGACATTGTAAAAGTCGTTACCTGCGAGGCGACGCCCTGCGCGACCGTTTCGTCGTAAAAAGCCTTCAGCGCGTTTCCGACCTGTCCGAGCAGAGTGTCGTGCTGTCCTATCTGATTGCTGTGAAAGTCGAAACTGCTGAGCTGTACAAAGAAAATCTGCCGGCTCATATTAAGCAGCGTCCTGCTTTTTATAAGCTTTGCTACTTGTTTTAACTGGTTTCCGATAGTCGTATCGGGAAACGTCGCCGTTACGGTCGGGTCGGTTGTGAGCTGTTGACTGACGTTAATGGCTTCCTGCGTGATAAGGCTCGCATTTTGAACCAACGTGTAGCTCAAATCCTGCTGGCGGGCGTTATTCATCGCCGTTCGGCGCGCAAGCTCGTCGGCGGCTGCGCCGAAACCGTTTAAAGCCAAAACCTGATTAAGAGGCGTATTTGCAGAGATAATCAGCGGTTTAGTGCTCGCGCCGTTGATAAAAAGCGACGCGCCCGTGATTGACGTAATCATCGGGATTGCCGGATTTGTATTCAGTGTGCTCGTCCGGTCGGCGACGCGTCCGCCCCAGCCGGTCGTCGATTTGTTGCTGGAAATTCCTGTTTTAGCCTGGTCAGCCTGGTCGGGATGCGAAAAAAGCTGGTATGGTCGCGGCGCGCCTCCCTGATATGTCGCCCGCGTCAAAGGCTGCACGAGCGCGCCGACATTGCAGACGACCGCCATTTTTCCCTGGTTAAAGAGCGGGTGTATCGCGCTCAAAACCGGATTCAGACCATAAACCTGACCGCCCATGCTCGGCGGCGTAATCGGAAGCAGGCTGGCGCGCGGAATTGCCAGATTCTGCGCCGCGCGCGCTGCCGAATATTGATTGTAGCCCTCGTTATAATTGGGAACGACCGTATTGTTGCCGTCGTTTCCGCCATCGAGAAAAACGCAGACGAGAGCTTTGTAGTCGTTTCCGAGTGAAGCGTCATCATCAAATCTTTTCTGCGCCATCACGTTCATTAAGCCGAAATGCCGCATCTGCGTAGCCATTGCCGCCATGCTCAAGGCGCGGCAGGAGGTTTTCAAAAATTCTCTTCTGTTCTCTTTCATAATTCTTACCTTTGCACCTGATATTGCGGTAAAGTCGCTACTAAATAATATGCCGTTCGCGCGCGTTTTAGTGTGTTGCCCGCGGCGACGGCTTGAATTGCTGTCAAAAATCCGTTTCGCACGGGCGTTGACATCGAGCCGTGCATCATTTCGCGGTTGAGCGTGTCGAGCAGCAAAGCGCCGCTCGTGTCGCTTGACGCAAGCAGTTGAAGCCGCGTTAAATCGATTTGCGTTCCGCAGGGAACATTCGTCGGAATAGCGGCGGTTGCGGCGACGGCTAAAATTCCGCTCGCTCCGGCAGAATTGGGCGGAGCCATTTGATTGACGAAATTAGGACGCTTGAGCGCCGTTCCGGTCGAGAAAATGCCGAATTCCGGTCCCGACAAAGGCGTGTTCGGAATTATGTATTCCATCGGATAATAGTTAAATACCGATGGCGGACTGAAAACGTCCTGGTCGAGCGCTTGCGTAATACCGTTAATCACGCCATCGCTTCGCCCGTTGCAGCTTACCGGAACGGTTATATTGTTGTTTGCCGTCGGATTGAACGGTCGCAGAGTGTTGGTTACAAACAAAACCGGCTCGCGCAGTTTACCGTAATTCGGGTCGGTTTTGAGATTTCCGCGCGCTTCCGGGTCGAGCAAAATCGTCCGAATCACGGCTTTTAAGTCTCCGCGCACGCCTTGCCCGTTATCTCGGAAAACAGCCGACACGCGACCGACGTAAGCCGGAGTCGGATTGCTTGTAACAAGCTGCTGAATCAGCAGTTTGCTGATAAACGGCGCGACGTTCGGATGATTGAAAATATTGTTGAGCGCGGCGTCCAAATCTTCGTCGGGAGTTTGTCCGGCGGGAACTAGCGGCGTTGCGCCCGGATAATTCAAAAGCGTTTTTGAAGTCGTATCGTGATTTGCCGGATTAACGACCATCGGGTCGCGAAAGTTCACTATGCCCGGTTCGGAGCCGTTACAGGTACTGCTGCAAAACGTCCAGCCGGTAAAAACTTTCGCAAAATTGACGATTGTTTCCTGATTATATGTCGGAATCCGGTTGCCCTGAGAGTCGAGCATCGGCGTTCCGTCCTGATTGAGTAAATCGACGCCGACGCTGAAAAGCTGCATAATTTCGCGGGCGTAATTTTCGTTCGGATTCTGCTTCGTGCTGATTGCCATGTCCAGATAATTGCCCATCGCCGGACTAAGCGTCATTTCCTCAAGCAACGCGCGAAAATTGCCGAAAGCGTGTTTGTCGAGAATCTGGATATACGGAAGCATCCGGCTCGGCTGAACGGTGTTGCGTCCCGAGACGACCAAAATCTGGCTTAAAGCCCACGAAACGCGGCGGCGAAGCTGTTGATTTTCGTTGTAAAGCGCTTCCTTGTAAAACCAGTTTTGAAGCGGATACATCGTGTAATTATCGCGGAAACAGGTTTGCGGACTGTCGGGCGGCTGCGAATTGCCGTCGCAGAGCGGCGAAGGAGTTGCCTGTTGAAGCGCCATTTCCGGGTAAGTAAACGACAAAAAATTCAGCTCGCTCATCTGTTCTTCGAGCCATGTGCTGTAACCGATGCGGCGCACGCGAAGCTCAAGCGCGGAATTGACGCCGAAAGTCGTTTGCTCGATAAATCGAACGCGGTCGCCCGTCCACGGCAGTCCAACCCGATTTTGCGTCGATTCTGAGCGCGCCTGAGACCAATCGATGATAACCGGTTCGACCGGATACGGAGTCGGGACAGCGCCTTCGTCGTCATCGATTTTGCTTTCGTGTCCGATTGAAAGCTTTACGCGATTACTCGACATTCCGCGCCACGTAATGCGCACCAGAACCGTTCCCAAATCTCCGATTGAATCATTCAGCCGAACGGTCAAAGCATAAACCGATTTTTGGTCGGCGGAAGGAGCGAAAGAGACGATTTCCAGCGGATAGCGAAAATGCTGCGCGTCTTCGAGTTCGGCTCGAAACGCGGTCGTGCCTTCGCCGCTGAGCAAATCGAGATTAGTTACGAAAAATGTGATGTTTTTCTGATTGCCGGACTGGATAACTTTGGCTGACAGATTCTTGCCGCGCGCTTTAGGAATATTGATTAAGGCGTTGGTCGAATTTACTTCGCTCATCAGAACAGGCGCGTCTTCAGGCATTGTGTTCGCCCGAACAGATACGCCGCCAAGCGTTAAAAGACAGCAAAAAACGCCGCAGAGCGCAAAAAACCGCAACCGGCGACAGGCATCAGGTATTATTGACATTTTTTTCTCCAGAACCTTACACAAAACAGTAATCTAATCAAGTCTGAGGGTATAATCGCAACGATTAAAGATAACTTTGATTTATAACTCTTTTACACAAAAAAGGCAATAATATTTTGTAAAACTCGGATGAATTTGCAGAAATTTTTGCCGTAAAAATCTTTTCGCGTTAAAATATTCTTGCCAATTTTCGAAAAAAAGCTGATAATTCTTTGCCTAAGCTTCTATCTTTTTGTCATTTGGATTAGTGATTCGTAGCTCGAATTCCGCAGATTTAAATTAAAAATCACAAATTTGAGTTTTTGCCGTGTTAAGTGAGAAAGTTAAATGAATAAACAAAAATCTGCCGCGTATTATCATCATTCCGGCTTATTTATCCTTAGTTTTATCGGGCTGATTGCAGTCTTTTGTTCCGCTCTCTGGCTGCGAAGCGCGCCGGTTAAAGCGCAGGACAAAGCGCAGAACGATGAATTAGTCCCTTCGATAGTCGTGTTCAGCGAAAACTTCGACTCTGTTACCACGCCCGCGCTTCCGGCAGGCTGGACGACTTCGCACACGGGCGAGATTAATTCGTTCACCACCGTTACGACATCGCCCGATTCCGCTCCGAACGCGGCTTATGTGAACGACCCGAATACGGAAGGCGTGTCCGATCTTATCTCGCCGTCGATTGCGCTCGGCAATATTCAGCACAAATTAATTTTCCGGCATCTTTATCAAACAGATTATTTATTCGACGGCGGCGTTTTGGAAATTAGTATAAACGGCGGCTCGTTCGTAGATATTGTTACGGCTGGCGGAACTTTCGTTTCAAACGGCTACGATATAGCGCTTGACGGAAGCCCGCTCGTCAATCGCCCGGCATGGACGGGACAGCAGGTATTTTATAAAACTACGGAAGTAAATCTTCCGGCAAATACAGCCAATCAAAGCGTCCGTTTTCGCTGGCGAATTGCCTGCGACCCGATGGAAGCGGGAAACGGCTGGTGGATTGATAATATTCAGGTTACAAACGCTATTTCCGGCGTTAATTCGACCGCGATTTCGATTCCGAGCGTTGGCGCGGCTGCGCCTTATCCTTCGGAAATAAATGTCGCCGGTCTGGACGGTCTGATTACGGGCGTTCAGGTCAGCCTGACGAATTTCAGTCATAATTCGCCCGACGACGTTGATTTGATGCTCGTCGCGCCGAATGGCTATAAAGTCGTTCTGATGTCGGATGTCGGCGGAAGCAATCCGGTTTCGAATGTGAATTTGTTTATCACCGACGCGGCAGCCGCTTCATTTCCCGACAGTTCCGCAATCACAAGCGGCAATTATAAGCCGACAAATTTTGAGCCGAATGATGTGTTTCCCGCGCCTGCGCCCGCCGGAGCGCCGTCCAGCGCGATGCTTTCGGTGCTCAACGGCACGACTCCAAACGGTACGTGGCAATTATTTTTGGCTGACGACAACGGCAACAACGCCGGCAGCGTTTCCGGCGGCTGGAATATTTCCGTGCAAAGCTCTGTGGACGCGATTGGCTTTCCCGAAGTCGGTGCGGCGCAGCCTTATTCATCAAATAAAACGGTTTTCGGTCTTCTCGGAACGGTAACGAAAGCGACGGTAACGCTTTCGAATTTCAGTCATTCATCGCCGGATGATGTAGATATAATGCTGGTCGCGCCAAACGGTCGGCGAATAGTTTTAATGTCGGATGTCGGCGGAACAACCGAAGTCGGAAATCTCAATTTAACTTTTGACGACACGGCGACATTGAATCTGCCTGATAATTCGACATTGACATCGGGGACATACAAACCGACGGATTTTGAAATCGGCGACACGTTTCCCGCGCCCGCTCCGCAAGGCGGGCTGACAGGCACGACGCTCAACGCGTTTTACGGCAGCGCGCCGAACGGCACATGGAAATTATTTGCCGTCGATGACAACGGAGCGAATGCGGGAAGCATCGCCGGAAGCTGGAGCATAAACCTGCTGACTTCGACGACCGCCTGCGCCTTTACGCTGACGCCTTCGGTTCAGGCATTCCCGACAACCGGCGGCGGCGGCAGTTTTGCCATAAATATGCCGACTGGTTGTTCATGGTCGGCTTCGACAACGTCCGGTTTTCTAACGATTAACTCCAGTTTAACCGGAGACGGCGCGGGTTCGCTCAGTTTCTCGGTCGCGCCGAATATGGGCGGCGGACGAGCAGGCTCGATTGATATTTCAAACGGAGTCTCAACGAGGACATTTCAGGTTCAGCAGCCGTCGGGATGCCCGTTTTCGCTAAATCAAGCTTCAGTCAGCTTCGGCTCACGCGGCGGCGTCGGCAGCGTCGGCGTAACGGCGGGAAATGTTTGTTCGTGGCAGGCGGCGACAACCGCAAGCTGGATTCAGATAACGTCTTCGCAGCAAACCGGCGACGGCACCGTCAGCTTTAACGTTCAGCCGAACACAACCGCGAACGCGAGAAGCGCGACCGTAACACTCGGAGCGCAGTCATTTACCGTCAATCAATCAGAAGGCGGCACAAGACGTTTTGACTTTGAGGGCGACGGCAAATCCGACCTCTCTATTTTCCGCCCGTCGGTCGGCGAATGGTGGTATCTGAAATCGTCGGACGGCGGAAATGCCGCTTTCCAATTCGGCAACAGCGCGGATAAAATTGCGCCAGCCGATTACACCGGAGACGGCAGAGCCGACGTGGCAATCTGGCGTCCTTCGACCGGCGAATGGTTTATTCTTCGAAGCGAAGACTTTTCATATTATTCGTATCCTTACGGAACAAACGGCGATATTCCCGCTGTCGGCGATTTCGACGGCGACGAAAAAGCCGACACGGCGGTATTTCGCCCGTCGGATACGAACTGGTATATTCGCCGTTCTTCCGACGGCGGAACGACGATTCAGCAATTCGGAGTAACCGGCGACGTTCCGGCGGTCGCGGATTACGACGGCGACGGAAAATCCGATGTTGCAATTTATCGACCGTCGGTCGGTCAGTGGTGGATTAGCAAAAGCTCAGATGCAAGCGTTATCGCCTTTACTTTCGGCAACAACGCGGACAAACCCGTTCAGGAAGATTATACGGGCGACGGCAAAGCCGACGTAGCAATTTTCCGTCCTTCGACGGGCGAATGGTTTATCCTCAGAAGCGAGAATCAGAGCTATTATTCGGTTCCGTTCGGAACGAACGGCGATATTCCCGTCGCGGGCGATTACGACGGCGACGGCATAGCCGACATTTCCGTTTTCAGACCGTCCGGCTCGACGTGGTATCTGCAAAGAACGACCGCCGGAACGCTGATTCAGAATTTCGGAATCAGCGGCGACCAGCCTGTGCCGTCGGCTTATATTCCGTAGGGAATCTGCATTATTTCCGAAATGCTAAAAAGGCTGACGACATTAATGTCGTCAGCCTTTTAATCTGAAAGAATATTTTCTAAATTTACGTGCAGAAAAAGCCAGCCGTAATAAAACTTTTCTTCCATTGCTTCCATACGTCATCAAGCTTTTTCGCGTCAGCGCCGTAAAGATTAATGACGTGTTCTTTTGCATTCGCAATCGAATCGCCCGCGCTGACTCTTTCGAGAAAATGATATTGTGCGGGCTTTATTTCGAGCAGGCTCAGACGATAATTATTTCGCGTAACGACGCAAAAGCTTTCTTCTTCGAACGGCAGTTCCGGCTCTTTTTTTCGCGTAACGTCCAGATAATATCTGCAAACCGGGTACGGGTGATGAAAAAGATGAAACGTGGGAACGAGCTTTAATGCTTCGTCGGGCGTTGATTCATTCGCTAAAACGATTTTTTCTTCGGCGTGCGCGTCGAAAATTACCGACAAAGTATATTCAAAACGCGCCAGCTCGATGATAAAATCTATCCATGATTCTTTTTCTTCCTGCGCGGCGTCGGGTCTTGTCGCTTCGAGATAATCGGGAAACTTTTTGCCGAGGTCGTAAAGGGTGTAGCTGCCGGAAGGATAAGCGTCCAAATACTGGTCGGCGAACATTTGAAAAAGCTCATCGCCAAGCGCAAAGGCGAGCGCGCTGAACTGGTTTTTCATACATTCGCGCAAGCGTGCGATGTAGCTTTGACGGTAAATATTTAAATGCCGCGCGGCGCTCAGGCGGCTCGATTCATTGACGAGAAATTCGGTTTTTTCAGTTGCGCCTTGTCTCATCAGCGCCGACTGCATCCAGTTTTGTATCTGCGTGAGAGTAAATTGTTTGCCTTCCGACATAAAAAAGATTGAGTTTATTTGTGAAATTCGTACGCTATATCGGCAACCAGAAAATCGACCGGATTCGAAACGGAAGCTTCCCTGTATTCCGTCTGCTCGCGTATTTTTCGTTCGGCGGTAAAGGTGTTCATAAAATCTTTCGCTTTCAACAATTCGGCGTGATATTCCTCAAAGTCGGGAATATTGCTGTCCCATTCCAGCAAAGTCGCCGCGCCGCCGGTCATTTGCCACGCCAGAGTGAAAAGCTCCCACACATCTTTTGTTACATAGTTGTCGTGAGTGTCGATAATATAATCGCCGCAATGACGATGCCCGGCAATGTGCATCTGAACGATTTTGTCGTGCGGCAGCTGCTCGATATAATGAACCGGGTCGAAATCGTTATTGAAGCCGGAAACATAAACGTTGTTCACATCCAGAAGCAAGCCGCAGCCGGTTTCTTCCGTCATATAGCGCAGGAAATCCCATTCGGCAATGGTCGAATGTTTAAAGGTCAGATAAGTGCTCGGATTTTCAAAAATGACGGGACGTTCGAGAAAATCCTGTAGTTGAACGATGCGAAGGCAAACGTGTTTCAGAGATTCTTCGGTCAGCGGCAAAGGCAGTAAATCGTGCGTATTCAAGCCGTTTATGCCCGTCCAGCACAAATGGTCGCTAATCCACAAAGGCTCGATTTCCGCCGCCAGCTTTTTCAGCTTTTTCAGGTATTCGACGTTTAAAGGGTCGAGACTTCCGATAGAAAGTGAAACCCCGTGCATAACCACGGGGTAACGTTCGGCGATTTGGCGCAAAACCTGTCTCGGTCTTCCGCCCGAATCCATAAAGTTTTCCGAAATCGCCTCAAACCAATCGACGACGGGATTGTTTTCCAGAATATAATTGAAGTGCTTGCTTCTGAGTCCCAGTCCAAGACCGGGATTCGGAAGCTGACGGACGCACTCCTGCGAGGCTTTATTATTCATCATCTCCGCTTTTTGCCGGTTCGTCGGAAACCGATGGCGCACTGCTTTCCTCAGGCGAACTGCAATGATTTGCCTCGCTGCTTTGTTCTGAAGCTCCGCAATGATTCGTATCGCTGCTTTCTTTTGAAGCGCCGCACAGATTTGTGTCGCTTTTTTCCGCTCCGCAGTGATTCGCATCAGTTGTCGAGCCGCAATGGGTTGAGTCGCTTTTTGAACCGCAAAGATTTGTGTCAGCGCCTTCTTTTGAAGAGCAATTATTCGCTTCTTTCGACGAGCCGCAAAGGTGCGGCGGCGGCGGTCCGCCGCAGAGATGCGGCTGGCTGTTTTTGCAAAGCTCCTGCGCGTCTTTTGCCGGGTCGTTAAAACCGAAAGTGCAGTATTTATTGCCGCTGTTGCCGCAGGAATCATAGCTTCCCAGAGATTGAATCAGCCACGCCTGCGGCGGTCCGCACGGGTACGGCGATGCTCCGACTTCTCTTTGCGCCTTCTGCATTCTCTCTTCAAACAGACGGCGGGCGAGCACCCAGACGCTTTTTCCTTTGTTCGCGCCCTGCGTGCTGTAGCGTTCAGCCTGAACGGGAACGGCACAGCTTCCCTGCCACGCGCAGTCGTTGTTTCCGGGATTGCTTTGTTCTTCGCCGTCGCCGTATAAACCGCAGCCGCCCTGACCTTTGCAGTTATTGAGCGTATGACAGGTGTGCCGCGACGCAGTCGCGCAAAAACCCATACCGGCGCAGGAATTCGTGCCGAAACGGTCGTGTCCTTTGCAGGCGTTTAAGCCCATGCAAATATGCAGTTCAAGGGGCGGAGCGGTTGTCGTCGTTCCCGATGTCGGAGCAGGTGTCGGCGCGGGCGCAGAACAACTGCTGCAACTTCCGCCGCCGCCGCCGCCGCTTCCGCAAATATTTTCGATTGTTGTTGGGTCTGTGTTGTCCATAATTGTAAATATTTTGATTTTGAATGAATTAATTTAACGGAACGTCCGGCAAGTCCTGAAATCTCTGTCCAAGATAAGAAATAGCCGGATACAAAGCTACAGCATTGTTATAGAGCGTGATAAGCTGCGATTTCGGACTCGATAAAAGCCCGAACGGATAATTTTCGAATGTCGGCGACGCTATATACGTCCGACCGTTCAGGAAATAAGTCATGCTCTGGATGTTGCCGCACAGAGAGTTGAGGATAAATATCATCGACTTGTGAATGCCGAACATAAATATCTCATACTGCGTATTGCCCGAATTTTTATAACAGCCTTCGGTCATCACGAAAATATAGGTGTAAACGGCGTTGATGAGCGTGGAAACCGCCTGTATCGCGCCGTCAGGATATTGTTTCGTCGAATAAGGATATTTCGCCGTTGTCGGATTAGTCGGCACATTCAGCACGAAATAGCTGCTGATGTTGTCTTCCAGACCGAAAGAGCTGAACTGCATAGCCAAATCCTTATGTTCGCAGTAAAGCTCGGCAAATTTTTCGAAGTGCGAAAGCTCCAGTTTGTCCGGGTCGTCATAGTCGGGAGCCGTCGGCGATTCGCAGTCTACCGAGCCGTCCGGTTTTAAGCCGGGCGCGTCCGGGTTGCCTTCGCCCTGCTCGACAATCTGGTCGATGGCTTTACATGCCGAAGCGCGGTCGGACACATAAACGAGGTCGCCGGAGTCGTCCGCGTCCATATACTGCGGTTTATGTTCCTTGTCATAATAGACCGTGTCGATATTGTTAGTCGCGTAATATCTTTTTCCGGGAACGAGCTGCGGTCTTTCCGGCGCATACGGCAAATCGCATTCGTCGATGCATTTTCTAATCATCCCGTAAAATTCGCCGATGGTTTTATAAGGTATCGCCGTAAATGCAAGCGCCTTGTCGGGCAAAGGGTCGGGGCTTTCTATTTTGAGAAACGTCATTAACTGGTCGAGCGAAAACGGGGCTAAATCAATGTCGAATGACGGCTCGTGTCCGGGAAGACAGGTCGGATAAACGGAAGGCGACCTGCCGGTCAGCACCGGCGCGCCTATCAGAGCCTGTTTCAGATTTGATGAAAGCGCCATGTGGAGCATCTCTTCCATGACGACGCTCATAATCGTCGCTCCGGCTTTGTTGGCATAAACCATAATCTGCGCCGAAAGGTCTAAAGCCGCTTTGTTTGCTTCCGCCAGCGGCATTCCGCCGCTTGTCAATTTATTCGCAATCGCGCCGCTAATCGCATTTTGGTCGGGCACGCGGTTGAGCGAATAATAGGTATAGAGATAAACGGGAATAGTGGCGATTTCGATTTCAATCGCCTGCTGAATAGCTTCACCGAGATTCTCAGGGGTTACTTTTGCATCGTCCTTAAAAAAAGTGTTTTCTTGCATAGTTTTTGGTCGTATTAGAAATCAATTTTAGAGTTTAAACAAAAAAAATCCGTGAGAGTTATCTGCCAAATTTTAAAGAAATTTATCCCCGCTCCCCGTTGGTGAGTGTCAGCGCGTCTATTTAGGAGGTTATTTTTTACCATTCCCCGTAAAAAAAAATTAGGCAAAGTTATTGTATTCTTGGTGAAATAAAACTAACACAAATTAAATTGCTTGTCAATACTTTTTTAACCGGCTAAATTATCTTTATAATAAAAAAGCGTCGTTACGAAAAGCCTTCTTGAAATTTTGAAACGTAAAAAAGGCGGTCTTCCGACCGCCTTAAAGTTTGCGCTAAAAGTTCGCGCCTATAGTCCGACTGACTGCCCCACAAAGTCCACGTTTGCGAGGTTGTCATTAACCTGCATCGTCTGGGGTGTGAAGGTATAGAGCTTTGCGAAAGCTCTGACCGTGTACATCGAGCCTGACGAGACACCTTCAAAGTTGTAGTAACCGAACGGGTTTGTCAGCGCTACGCGCACATTATTGTTAGAGTCGGTAATTGTTACCTTTACCTTATTCAGGGCTTGTCCTGATGAATTCGTTACACGACCGCCTACCGATACGTTCGCCGCCACACCGGTCGGACCTTGAACTTGAACGGTAATCGGCGCGCCTGTCTTATAGAAGCCGATTGTTGCGTTCAGCGCCTGCGGCGGACGATTAGAGTCAAAACGGAAGTTATACAAAGTACCCCAACGGATAGCGTTTGCGTTCTGATTCTGTGCAAATGTTTCCGAACTCCAGGTCATCGCGGCGACAGTTTGTGTCTGAGTCCAGGGCGTACTGCTGAACCCTGTATTTCCCGCCGTTCCGTCAAATGTCCAGCCGGGCTGCTGCGGAGGCGCGTGGAATCCGATGTTGCTGATTGTAACTCCGCTTCCGATAGGCACGCCGAAAGACTGGATAGCGCGGTCGAGATTCTGGTTATAGACGGCATACTCGTAATGCCAGACTCCGGGGGACGGGTTCGTTACTTTATAGCCTACTGTTCCAATGCCGTCGTTGCCGGGATCGGGTTGAATATCAACAAGCGTCGCTCCTGTCCATGCGGTAATCGCTGATTTAGTTCTTACGGTCGAGCCGACGGGCGAAAAGCTGAACGGACTGCCGGTGCCCGAAACATTGTATCTACGATAAGAGACATTGTTGTACATATTGCACTGTCCGGGGTTTGCCTGACACCATGCATATTCATGCGGCGTGATGTACTGCGCTTCGGCATAATAGGTCGCGCCCGGATTCAGAGATGTGTTCAAATCGGCAATTTCCGTAACAATCCTGTGCGATGTTCCATTGTGCGTATGACCTGTATGATTGTTATTCGGCGTAGCCGAGTCATTTCGCGGATAAGCGCCGTTAAAGGGATTTATGAAGGCACGCGAGCCAAGATTTGGTCCGGCATTCAGGCTGGCTACATACGGGTCAGAACATCCTGAGCCGAGATTGGTGCCGCTCGTCCCGTTACAACCCAAGCCGCAGATGTTTTCAGCCAATGCCGTAAATGCGTGTTTGACGTTGGATTGACCGATTTGTTCAAAACGTTCATCGTTCGCCCCGCCGCCGCTCATACGATACATATTTTGCGGAATTACCGGGTGGTCGTTAGCCGGATTGGCAAACCAGTGAAGGTTGACAGCGCCGAAATTGCAGGAATCGCTTCCCACGGCAAGCCCGACCTGCGTTCCGTTGCTGCCCTGGAATTGCGCCAGTCCGTTCAGGTCTCCGACGATGACATCCGGTCCCGGAACACTTCCGGATTCGGGATTACCAACCGCCGGCAACTCATCCGATTGGATTTCGCCGCCGACAACCTGCGTAACTTCAATCGCACGCATCGTCGCGGTCATCGAGATTTCTCCGACGACGGTTCCGGCATCATCCGGACGACCAAGCTCGACGGCAAATTCTTTCGATATGACCAGTCTTCCCATCTGCACGCTGAGCAAATGTTGGCTGGCATTATAATCGAACAGATGTCCTTCGACATTGAAAAAGACAAATCCCGTTTTCGCGTCGCGCACGACAAGGTCAGATTGTCCGCCCCATGACGCATTCTCGATAGAGAGCTGGTCATACGAGGAACTCAGTTTTGAAGGCAAAGACACGGAATTTTGGGGAATGATTCTCATTGAACCGGGTATGGGACCGCGCAGCTCATCGTTAAAAACAAGGACTGTAAAAAAAGAATCGCGCTCGGCGACAAAACGCAGTTCACTCGACCTTACGCCTTTAGAGCGAGAAACGGTTCCATTGAGCCGGTTCAAATCGAGATTCATAGCGACATTGCCATTCGCCACAATCATTTTTTCAAGAGTCCCTGTGTTACCGTTTGAAACATTTTGGTTAATCTCGGTTAATAAATTACCCGAGCCGCTGCTGCTAAACAGCACATTAAACGAAAGCAATGCGACAAGAATTGTTTTTAACATAATTTCAGCTTCCAGCCCTCAGGCTGTACAAAAGATTACCTCTATAGGGTAGTTAGTTACTCAGATCAAAATTTCTTAGTTACGTAGATTTTAACTTTTCAGTTATGCAGGCTTAGACTTTTCTTATACACCCATTTAGGTGGTTTAATCAAGTCGGGATATAATATATTCTTCTGCCGACCTCTCCGGAGCAGGATTCAACTCAAATTATGAAAGATGGTTGTACAAGCCAAACAGCGAATAAAAAGCGGTTGATAGCGCTTCCTGTTTTAAAAAATTCTGCCGCTCAGAAAGACGATATTCGCGCCTCGCGGACTAGTCGCTGGCGGGCTTTGGCGCTCATTATTCTTACCTTATTGATGGTTGCGCATTTTATTCAGTGGCGGCTTACGGGACAGACGGTTTCGCCGATTGAGCCTTCCGAATCTATGGCGACGCTCCAGCGCGGCGCGGTCAACGCGGGATTTATTTTCTTTACCCTAGCGATTTTGGCAACGCTCATCTTCGGGCGTTTTGTCTGCGGTTGGGGCTGTCATGTTCTCGCCCTTCAGGATTTTTGCGCGTGGCTGCTGAAAAAAATGGGACTTACGCCAAAACCGTTTCGCTCGCGCCTTTTAATGTTCGTGCCGCTTATCGTCGCGCTGTATATGTTCGTTTACCCGAGCGTATATCGATATTTTGCCGCGCCGAAGACCGAACCGCTTATTCCGCAGTTTACAAATCATCTGATTACCACTAATTTTTGGGAAACTTTTCCGCCCGTCGCGGTCGCCATTCCTTTTCTCTTTGTCTGCGGATTTATGACCGTCTATTTTTTGGGGCAAAAAGGTTTCTGCACTTACGCCTGTCCTTACGGCGGATTTTTCAGGCTCGCCGACAGGGTTTCGCCCGGAAAAATCCGCGTTACCGACGCCTGTAATCAATGCGGACATTGTACAGCCGTCTGCACTTCAAACGTTCTCGTACACGCCGAGGTGAAACAATACGGGATGGTCGTCGATCAGGACTGTATGAAGTGTATGGACTGCATCAGCGTTTGCCCTAACGACGCTTTATATTTCGGTTTTGGAAAGCCGTCGGTCGCCGTTCCGAAAACGATTAAGAAAAACTATTCACTGACCTGGACTGAAGAAATTGCGGCGGCATTCGTGTTTCTGGCAAGCTTTTTAGCCGTCTGGGACGTTTACCAACTCGTTCCGATGCTGATGGCGCTCGGAATTGCCACGGTTACGACTTTTCTCGCCGTTCGGGCTTTGAAATTAATTCGCGTCAAAGATTTGTCTTTCTATCGTTTTAATTTAAAATCGTCCGGCAAAATTAGTAAATCGGGATGGATATTTTTGAGTTTTGCCCTTCTGTGGATTGGCTTGAACGCGCACAGCGGCTGGGTGCATTATCACGAAACTGCGGGCGCGCGCGCTTTTGAAAACATACGCATTCCCGACGAGCTGGCGCTGGCGCGGACAAATCCCGTACGCTGGCTCAGCGCGGGCGATTTCCAGAACATCAATGAAGGAAAAAAACATCTTTACTCGGCTTTCGACGGCGGTTTTCTCGTAAATAAAGAATCGCTGTCAAAGCTCGCGTGGATTGAATATCTGTCCGGCAACACGGAGCAAGCCGTCAAACTGCTCGGTTTAGCCGCAAATCGTCAGCAAGGGCAGGGCAAAGCCCTGAGCTTCTATTATCAAGGCGCGATTTTGAACCGTTTAGGACGTTACGGGCAGGCGCTGGCGAGTCTCGAACAGTCTTTAGCGGAGCGCCCGGACTTAATTCTCGCTCAGGAAGAAAGAGGTGAATCGCTCTGGCAGCTCGGGCGCAGGGAAGAAGCCGTTTCAGCCTGGAACGATGCCGTCGGGCGCAATCCCGAGCTTGTGTTAGCGAATAATCTGCTCTCCGGCGCCGCCGCGTCGCAGGGCAACTCCGAAGCCGCCGCCGCTTATGAAAAACAAGCCGACCAACTAACTCCCGTCGATCCGCTTTTTCATTGGATACTCGGACTTCGACTTCAAAACGTCGGGATGAACGAGCTTGCCGAAAAACACTTCGGGCAAGCCATCCAGCTTAATCCTGAATTTAGGAAAGCCCGGAATCAGGCTCAAGAGCCGGCTCGATAAAATCTCATCAATAAAAATGCGTCTTCGATTGAAAGTCGAAGACGCATTTTTATTTATTTTGTGAGATATTTTACGGCACGAAGGCATTCGGAACGGGTTTGTCGCCGCCGATTCCGAAGTTTTGAATCAAAGTTCCGGCTGTTGACCTCCGCACATACCACGTCGAACCCGCCGGGCGGAAAATCGCCGCGTCGAATACTCCGTCGCCGTCGAAATCTCCCGGCGAAGGCATATCGCCTTTTGTGCCGAACGGGAATGCATAATATGAAAAGTTTTCGCTTCTCAAAATAAACCATTCGCCGGTCGAAGGACGCCAGACGGCGACATCGGCTTTGCCGTCTCCGGTATAATCGCCCTGAACGGGTTTGTCCGCGGTGTTGCCGAAAGTAAAAGCGATTGTTCCGAGTGTGCTTCGCTTTATCCACCATTGTCCGGCTGATGCGCGCCAGATGGCAATGTCTGATTTTCCGTCGGCGTCGTAATCCGCAACCACAGGAACATCGCCGTTTATTCCGAACTGCTCGATGATTGTTCCTCCGCTCGATTTGTGTACATACCAGGTTCCGTTCGAAGGACGAAAAACCGCCGCGTCGGCTTTCCCGTCATTATCAAAATCTCCCGGCGCGGGAATGTCGCCCGAAGTGCCGAACGGGAACGAATAGTAGCTGTTATCCTCGCTTCTGAGAATAAACCACTCGCCGGTTGCCGGACGGAAAACAGCAACGTCGGTTTTGCCGTCGCCGGTAAAATCAGCCGGAGCGAGCTTATCCGAAGAATTGCCGAATTGAAACGCGGCGTTTCCGCCGTTTGAAGATTTCAGATACCACCATTCGCCATTTGACGGGCGGAAGATGGAAATGTCGGTTTTATTGTCGCCGTCGAAATCAAATTGGGTGGCTCGCGAAAAATATCTCGCAAGCGCATAATCGCGGTCGATGCTTACTTTAGCCTCGCCTGCCGCGACGATTTTTCCGTCGTTTTGTCGGGTGAGTCCGAATATTTCGGCGTCTCCGCCAAAATCCGTGATTATCTTTCCGCCATTGCCGAAACTCGAATCGGGCGAGCCGTTCGGTTTGAACCGGGCGAGCGCAAACTTCCTGCGCGAAGGACTGCCGCCGAGCGTAAAGCCTCCCGCAAAAATATCGCCGTTATTATCGAGATATAAGGCGTTTGCGCCATCTGAGCCGCCGAAATCCAAAAAGGCAATTCCATTAATTCCGAAGCTCGTATCGATGGAAGCGTTTGATTGATACCGTACCAGCGTAAAATCAGAGTTCGTCAATGCGCTAAGCAGAATTTTCCCATCGGGTTGCAGCTTCATGTCCGTAGCCATGAAACCAAGCGAAACTGGTACCGGACTAAAGGTGGCATCGACAGTGCCGTTCGTATCGAGCCTCAGCAGGTGCGTTCCCGCGAGAATTATCTTGCCGTCCGGCTGGATGCTCAATGCTCTCGCCTGCTCATGCTGCGGCGCTTCGGGCGAGCCGGTAAGGTACATAAAAATGCCGCCGCTGAATCCGCCGTCCAGTGTTCCATTAGGATTGAGCCGGACTGCTATCATGTCATACTCGAAAATGCCGTCGCCGACCACGCGATAAACCGTTCCGCCGACAACAATCTTTCCATCCGGCTGTAGCTCCATATCATAGCCGATGAGATTTCGAGGATTTGTTATAACTACTTTTCCGCCGTTTCCAAAGGTGTTGTCCGGCGAGCCGTCCGCGTTGAGCCTCGCCACAAAAAGAGAATAGTAAGTAAAGGTTGTAAACTGCGAGCCGCGTCCGGCGACAACAATTTTCCCGTCCGGCTGAATATTCACCGCAAAGGCTTCGGAAGAGCTGGTTCCATCGCTTATGGTAACCCTTCCGCCGTTTCCGAAAGTTGTATCCAGACTTCCGTTGGGAAGAAGTCTTGCAACGGATACAATCGAGGTGTTTGCGTTTATGCTGACCCCGGCTGCCACTATTTTTCCGTCCGGCTGGATGGCGACATCCCGCGCCTGGTCGTTCTTCCCGGTTACAAAGCTTTCAACCCTGAATTGAGTGGTTGTCCCCGCCGGATTAAGTCTCGCAAGAAAGGTGCTGTTCGCGTCCCCGACGGCAACCAGATTTGAGCCTTGCAGAGCAGCTGCGGAAACATTGTAGCCGCCGGGCAATTGTGCGACACCTCCTTTGCCGAAGGTTGTATCGATTGCGCCTGCCGAATCGAACCTGACCAGCATTGCGTAACTATTATCAAGTTGTCCCGCCATAAGAATCTTTCCGTCGCCTTGAATCAGCATGTCGTAAATACGGTCGTAATCATCCGTAATATTGTAGAAAACCATGCCGCCGCTAAAAGAGGTATCGGTCGAGCCGTCGGAGTTAAGCCGGGTGAGCATGAGCTGTGTATCGCTGGCTTGGGGAACGCCTGCAAATCCTCCCACTACGATTTTTCCATCCGGCTGAATGCCGAGTCCGCCCAGATATATTTCCGTATCGCCCAGTATTTCAAGAAAACCGCCCGTCCCGAATGTAGAATCAGGACTTCCATCGGTATTGAAGCGGTAAAGCTGTCCGCGCGATACGGTAGGGCTCGCGCTTGCGCTAAGCACTATCCTTCCGTCAGGCTGAATCGCTATCTTGTCCGTCCTCGGCAGGTAAAAGCCGGTGCGGGACGCTGTAATCATGCCATTAGAACCGAAGCTCGTATCAAGAGTGCCGTTCGAATTGAGCCTTGCAATCTGTGCTCCCTGATTTTGATTGTTGATGCCGGCAGTTCCCGCAATCAGTATTTTATTATCGGCTGTAACCAGAATATCTTCCGGCTGTTCGACAGGAGTAGAGAGAATGCCGTTGTTGCCGAATGTTGTATCAAGCGTTCCGTCTGCGTTGTAGCGAAGCACGACCGCCGGACGCGGGTACTGACCTGACTTACCGGCAACCACGATTTTTCCGTCGGACTGCACGGCAAGCGCTACGCCTTCTGTGGTTACGCCCGTATCGATAATTACCTTGCCGCCCGAGCCAAAGGAGGTATCAAGCGAGCCGTCACTATTGAAGCGAATCAGCGTAACGGCATAATAAGCGCCGGGATTAATCTCGGCGCGACCCACCACCAAAAACTTATTTCCGCCGATTACGACGACATCCGCAAAACCTCCGGGCGCGGGACTGGATTCGATATTAAAGACCGATTTGCCGATTCCGTTAAAACCGGTATCCAAATTGCCGCCCGCTGCAAGAATATCCGCCGCCATTCCCAAAAAAAGAAATACGCCCGGAATAAACAGTTTAGCAATGTAATGATTCATCTTTTCTTCGATGCCTCCAATTTTTGCTTGCCGCGCCTTCTTTTTCAGGCATCGCCGCGACTCAATTTGCGGGATAGAAGCAGCAGGCAAGCGCACGTTAAAGAAAGAACGGAGAATAAATTTTCAATAAGGAGCCGCCCGATTTAAGTAGTAATATGCCGAAAATACTCGAATTATATGCCTGAAACCACGCCGAGTCAATGAAATTCGCCATTGGCGGGATTGGTAAAGCTGATGAGCGATTTTCCGTCCCCCGGATAATATCTTCTTTAGAATCACCCGAAGATTTTATGATTAGAAAATTGACGGAATGTTTTTGGATTGTTCAGCACGATTAAGTAGACGAATCTATCTATTGTTAATTAACAATTTCTTGTCGGGAAACGATTGAATCGTGATTTCATTCGAGAGCGGATAAGAATGTCCGTTCGACATTTCGGTCGCCTGCCAGTAAGCCGCCGGCGATTTTTCGTAGCGTTTCAGCCTGATTTTATTGTGATAATTTCCTCGACATCAATCTTCCGCAGCCTTGCCTTTTCTGCAAACGCGGCGGTTTCGTCATCTTTCTCTTTGGCTGTTCCTTCCCAAACGATGACGGCTTTCGCCGTTTCATTTTTTCTTCGTAAATCTTCCGCCAGTTCTAAAATCTTATCCGTAACTGACGCGTAAGCCGTTTTTTCGTCTTTGTCTTGTCTGCTAATAATCAGATTTCCTTTGCTCTTAACTTCGCTGCAAATTTCGTCAAACAATTTCCCCCAATCGCCCGGTCTGTCAATAACGGAAGTTTCCCGAAACTTTTCTCGCTCGAAAGGGAGAATTATGTGCTGCCGGATTTCCAATTCCCGCGCCGCTTTTTGTGCGAGCAAGTCCGCTCCGCAAGCCGCCGAACTGACTAAGACCGTTACATTATATTTATGAAAAAAATCTCGAATTCTTGCATAAACAATTTCTTCCATCTCTAAAGGAAACCGCTTTTCTTCAGCATCCGGCGCGTCAATTCTTCTTCCGGCTAAGGCAACAATCATAAAATTTTTTCTTGGAATGCATTAATGCACTTGACAACTTATATGTTAGTATATAAAATGCATAACTCCAGAACAAACAGGTATTTTTTATTTCGGTTTCTTTTGTTGTTATATGCAATAGAAATTGGTCAACTGAGATTTTGGTGGTTGAAGTTTTGTAATTCTGGAACAATAATTTCAATCAAACATACGGTGTAAGAAAATTTTTATTCCTACATAATCTGTAAAAATCGAGTCTTGGTTTTTCAAACGACGACAGAAGAATTTTGAGTTTTCTGACAAATCTTTATTATCAAAAGCTCGTCTAAAGAGTAAATATTTGATTTGATTAGAATTAGCAAGGTGTCTTATGAGCCCAACTGGCGTCTTGTTTGCAAATATGCCGTTTAGCGGCGCTGATCGTCCGCAGATCGGAATCAGCTTACTTAAAGCTGCGTTAAGAGCCCGCAACATTCCCTGCGACATTCGTTATTTCAATATAACATTTGCCGAATGGATCGGACCCGAAACTTATCAATGGTACAGCTCGGAGCTGGATCATACCATTTTTGCCGGAGAATGGGTTTTCGCGCACCAGCTTTTTGGCGAATCGCTGCTCAAAGCCGACCGTTATCTTCAATATCTGAGAGAGAAATTGAAGATAGATGAACAAACCATACGAATTATTCTGAACGTCCGCCGGCGAATCGATTCGTTTTTGGATTATTGCCTGCGAAGCGTCGATTGGGAGCAGTATTCAATAATCGGCTTTACTTCGACTTTTGAGCAAAACGCCGCCTCGCTCGCGCTTGCCCGCGCAATCAAAGAATTATATCCGAACAAGATTATCGTTATGGGCGGAGCTAATTGCGAAGCTCCGATGGGCGAAGCGCTGCACCGATGTTTTCCTTTTGTGGATTACATTTTTTCGGGCGAAGCCGACAGCAATTTTCCGGAATTTGTCGAAAGATTGTTAAACCATCAAAGCGTGGACGACCTGCCCGGATTGGTGTATCGAAAAGGAGAGAAAAGCGTTTTCAATGAACATGCCGCGCCTGTGCAGCAAATGGATACTCTGCCTTTTCCCGACTACAGCGATTATTTCGAACAATTTTTTTCCAGCCCGATTTCAAAGAAAATCTCTCCGATGCTTCAAATCGAAACTTCGCGCGGGTGCTGGTGGGGAGCCAAACATCATTGTACTTTTTGCGGTCTCAACGCGCTCTCGATGAGTTTCCGCTCTAAATCGAAGGAACGGGCTTTGGAAGAAATTCTGTATTTGGTTTCGCGCTACGGTGTGAAGCAAATAGCGGCGGTTGACAACATTATGGACAGCAAATATTTCCGCGATTTGCTGCCCGAACTCAAAAGACGCAATCTCGGTCTCTCGCTTTTTTACGAAGTGAAGGCAAATATGACCAAAGAGCAGGTCAGAATGCTCGCCGAAGCGGGCGTAACGATGATTCAGCCCGGCATCGAAAGCCTTCACAAACACATGCTGCAACTGATGAGAAAAGGCGTCGCGCCGCTTCAAAACGTGCAGCTTCTCAAATGGTGCGCCGAATTAGGCGTCAGGGCGAGCTGGAATTTGTTGTACGGATTTCCGGGCGAAACCGAGCAGGATTACGAAGAAATGCTTCCCCTGCTCGAAAGCATAACGCATCTTCAACCGCCGGACGGACACGGCTCAATCAGGCTCGACCGGTTTAGCCCGTATTTTCAAAACCCCGCCGAGTTCGGGTTGGTCAATGCCCGTCCATTGGAAATCTACCGGTATATTTATCCTTTTCCCGAAAACGAGCTTGCCGAGATAGCTTATTTTTATCAATACGAATTTGCCGACGGCAAAAATCCGAAGAATTATATCAAAACGACTCTCAACCAGCTCACGCGCTGGCACGAGTCCTCCGCATCGGGAAAAAGCCTTCGCTCGCAGCGACTGTCAAACGACGGGCTGGAAATTGTTGACACGCGCTCCGGCAAATCTCCGAAGCGTGTCCGGTTAAGCGAATGGCATAAAGATTTATACGAATTCTGCGACCAAATGCGCTCACTTTCGACGATTGAAAAATGGTTGCAAAATCACACCTCCAATATCCCTCTAAACGAAGCAAAGCTATTTTTGGATGACCTCATTGAGATGAAATTAATGTGCTCCGACGAGCAAGGTTTTTTGAGTTTGGCAATTCCCGCGAAAACGGAAACTACCGGACTTTGGAAAGCAACGACGGCGTAATAAATTCAGCGTCCGTCATCAACCCGGCTATGCGGGCGGAATCAATGCGACTCCGCTCGCGGAAGCTTTAGAACAATCCAGCATAGGAGGTGAAATTATGGCTGTTACCAAAGAGCCGCAACCTAGCGACGAAGGCGGAATACCCGAACCCGGTAAACCGTTGGAAACTACAGGAAGCGACGAAGGCGGCGCTCCCCAGGATATATCCGGGGAGACCATTCAATACATTTACACAATCAATAAAGAAACCAAACAGGTCTTGAAAGTAGAAGAGCTAGATTTGAAGACCAATGAGCTAAAGGAGGTACCAATGAATCAAGGATCACAAGGCTATGACCCCGGCTATGGCGGCGGTTATGGTCAGGAACAATCTTACGGCTATGACACCGGCTACGGCGGCGGTTATGGTCAGGAATCTTATGGCTATGATGCCGGCTACGGCGGCTATGGTCAGGAACAATACGGCTATGACCCCGGCTATGGCGGCGGTTATGGTTATGAACAATACGGCGGCGACCCGTACGGATATGGGCAGGGCGGCTACGAGCAATATGGAGGCGACGCGTCCGGCGGAGGAGATTACGGGCAAGGTTACGAGCAATACGGAAGCGAGGCATCAGCCGCGTTACCGCCGCCGTGCCCGTTCCCGTGTATACCGTGCAGACCATGTCGTCCGCCATGTCGTCCGCCATGTCGTCCGCCGTGCAATCCGCCGTGCAATCCGCCGTGTAATCCGTGTAGTCCGTGCATAGCTCAACAGGCGGGAGCGACAGAAGCGCAGGCGTCGCCGGCAGCGCAAGCGTCGTCAGCAGCACCGTTTCCATGCGTCGTGCGACCGCCGTGCATTGTACGACCGCCATGCATCGTGCGACCGCCGTGCATCATCCGTCCGCCGTGTATCGTGCGACCGCCGTGCATCATCCAGCCGCCGCCGTGCATAGTGCAGCAACAGGGTGGACCAGGAGAAGCGCAGGCGTCGGCTGCCGCGCCATCCCCGTGCACGGCTACAACAGTCCCATGCGCCATACGACCGCCATGCGTTATTCAGCCGTGCATTATCCGTCCGCCGTGCATCATTCGTCCGCCATGCATCGTGCGACCGCCGTGCATTATTCGCCCGCCGGGACCGTGTTATTTTTAACCGAATCCGAGCGGCATAGTTGATTAATTCCGGTCGCTGCAAATCTGAACGGCTTCGACGCGGCAACGCGAAAAAGCAGTTTCAAATTTGCAGCGACCGCAAAACCGGGTTTCGGAGTAGCGCAATTTAAAGCTAAATCGAGAGACCGACGCGGCAAAAAGCGTGTTACTCTGAAACTCATTTCCGATTCCAAAGGTAATAAAACCGGCAAGCCGGATAAATTGAAAGGTTTGATTTATGACGACAAAACCGCAGGTGATAGAAGAAAAGGCGACCGAATCGTGTTCACGGCAAATGTCGAAAGAAGATTTTTTCGGCGATCAAATCAGATTCTTTAACCAATCGGGCTTTAACGGCGAGCAATTACAGCAGCGAATCAACAATTCGCGTTGTCTGGTGGTCGGCGGCGGCGAGGTCGGCTCGCACACGCTCGCAATACTGGCTGATTCGGGCGTCGGAAATTTCAAAGTGATTGACGAAAACACCGTCGAAGAGCGTTTCCTGGCGGGCAGCGCTTTGCTTCGCGCCGAAGATGCCGGTTCGAGTTACGCGGAAGGTTTGAAGAAGCGTCTTGAAGAGCGAAACCAATTCTCGACCGTCGATAATTTAACTGTCAATCCTTTGGATAAAAACGAGTTGAAATCCGCGTTGAAGGAAACCGACTGCGCGCTGATTTGTCTGGATTCGCCGAACCCGGCTCTTTTGGAGGCGTTTAACGAAGCGGCGCTTCAAACGAAAACCCCCTGGCTGCGCGGTCAAATTCATCGCGGCGAGGGAATCGTCGGTCCAACCGTAATTCCCGGTCAAAGCGCCTGTTACAAATGCTACGAACTCAGGCGCAACGCCAATCTGAGCAACTACGAAGAGGTGATGCAGTTTGAATCGCGCTTAAAAGAAATGCCACAAATTCGCACCGATTCCGATACATTGCGCCCGGTTGCGGCATTGACTGCTTCAATTTTGGCGCTCGAAGCGCTTCGAATCTTATCAGGCGCGGCGCTTCCGCAATTAGTCGCCAAATACATTCGCATCGATTTCCGGTCTTTCGATTTCGCACCGCATCGCTTTTTACGCCTGCCGAACTGCCCGTCCTGCGGTTATGCTAAGCGAAGAACGCTGCCTCAATTCAAAGAAATGTCTTAAAGATAAAATTTCATCGCTTTAAAAACGGAAAATAAAAAATACCGCATTGAAAATGAAATGAACGAAACCAACGGAAATAATTCGCTGAGCTTGAAAAGCCACGGGCGAACGGAGCTTCAAAAAACAATTCAAACGCTGCCTTTGCTGCTTGACCGCGAAGTCGGTTTGATTCAATCGGTAACGTGGTATCCCTTGCGCCATAACGAGCCGCAGTTTGTCCATTGCCACGCGACGCTCTCCGACATGAGCCGCGTTACCGGGCGTTTTTGCACGAGGGGAACCGGCAGCACCGCGCTCACGGAAGACGTTGCGCTCGCCGGCGCAATCGGCGAATCCGTCGAAAGATATTGCGGCGATAATTTTAACGAAGACGAAATAATTTTCGCTTCGTATCGAAAAGTAAAATCTGAAGCCGCCGATCCCCGGCGTTTCGTTTTGTTTCACCCGCAGCAATACCGCGCGGAAAATTTTCCTTTTCGATTGATTGACGAAGATACGGTTATCGGCTGGGTACAGGGTTTTTCCTTGACGCAAAACAAGCCGACGCTGGTTCCGGCTTCCTTGATTCATCTTTCCTATCAACCGCCGTCCGCCGAGCAGGATTTTGAGCTCGGACCGGTCAGCGGCTATGCCTGCGGCAACACGGCGGAAGAAGCGATTTTGAGCGCGCTTCTCGAAGTCGTTGAGCGAGATTCGTTCATGGTTTTCTGGTACAACTATCTGCCGGTTCCGGCTTTTGATTTAAGACAAATTTATTCGGAAGATTTGCAGCAAACGCTGGATCGTTATCACGGCGTTCCCGTCAAATTGTACTGCGCGAACATCACCACCGACACCGGAATTCCGGCGGCGCTGGCGGCAATGGTTTCATCTGACCCGAAATTGCCCGCCGCAGTTGTGGCGACGGCGGCGCATCTCGACGCCGAACGAGCGATGACCCGCGCTTTGCAGGAACTGTCGGCAAATCAGCTTTACATTCGTTCGTATTTTGAAAATCCCGCACACCGGTTGCCGCGCGCGCCGCATGAAGTTGTTAATCAGGAAGACCACGGGCTTTTTTACTGCTCGCCCGAACGACTGCCGGCGCTCGACGTTATTTTAAGACCGCGCCGGAAATGTCGGGCGCGCGACATTTCGCTTCCGGTTTCGGACGACGTTAAGGAAAACATTGAAACCTGTTTGAAGCGGCTGGCGGATTTGGGTCTCGAAGTCATCGCCGTTGATATAACTTCGAGCGACGTTGAAGAACTCGGATTTAAAGTTGTTAAAGTCCTGATTCCCGGGTTGCAGCCGATTGATTTCGGAATGCAATTCCCGCACGTCGGCGGAAAAAGGCTTTACGAAGCGCCGGTTCGGATGGGTTATCGAAAACACATTCCCGCGCCGACGCAGCTTAATTACTACCCGCACCCGTTTCCTTAACCGAACGAGCGGCGTTAAAAATAAATTTTGTTTTTATAATTCTTTGTTGAGCGTAAGCAAATTTATGGCGGAATTAGAGATACAGGTTGCAGAGCTTTTTCACGAAAATACAAAAATGTTGCCGTACGAAAACGGCGACGACCCGGCGCTTTTGCCCGAAGCCATCAAACCCGGGGTCGTTCTCGCGCGCTACCGGCTGCCGCGAGTTTCGCCGGGAGAAAGGGGCGGCAATCTTGAACACGCAATTTACAACCGCGTTACTTCGCGCAATTTTTATCCCGGCGCGACGCTGCCGCTTGAGATTTTGTCTCGTCTTTTCGCCTTTTCCTGCGGCTGCACGACGGATTTTTCCGCAGCGAATATTCCGCAGCTCGAATTTCGGCGGTCTGCGCCTTCGGCGGGCGCGACTTATCCGATTGAGATGTATCTGGCAGCGCGCAGCATCGCATCGATTCCCGACGGCATTTATCATTATTCGAACATCGACCACAGTTTGGAGCTGATTCGATTGGGAAATTTCCACCCGTCCATCAGCAAATGGACGCTGCATCAGCCCTACATCGCCGACACGAACGCGATTTTCCTGATGGCTGGATTCAGCGACCGGATTTATCCGCGATATAACGAGCGCGGTTATCGTTATATGCTTCTCGAAGCCGGTCATATCGCGCAAAACACCTGTCTGCTGGCGACGGCTTACGGGCTCGGAGTTCTTTCGAACGGCGGTTTTGACGACACCGCCATCAATCGTCTGCTGGGATTAAATGAAATTACGGAAATCGCTCTCTACATAACGGCGACGGGAGTTTTAAAACCGCCGTGGAAATAGCAATCGGTTCCGGCAAATCAATTTCCGCTTAATAAAAATGCCCGAGCCAAATGCGCTCGACAAAATGGCGGAGCTAAAAGCACCGGTAAAATTTGATAATTGAGGTTAAAAACAATGTCTGAAAAAAAACGTTATCTGGTCAGCAGCCGCTACAATCCGCAATTAGACCCGAATACCGCCCGCGAGCTGGAAGCTTTTGTCGCGAGCAGAGAAGAAATTGAAATAGTCAAAAAAACTCCGGTCGGTCGCTACGTTATTGAAGCGAATGAAGATGAAATACGCGAGCTCGCAGCGAAAAATCCTCATCTCATTTTTGAAGAAGACCAAAAACTGGATATGTTTCCGATGCCCGGGCTGCCCGATGTCGTCTCGGCGGGAGAACGCCACTCGCGCGAAGTCATCGTTAAAGATGCAAACAATGGCAATCTTCTTGAAGATGTAACGATTTACGGAATCGGTAACGGTCCGGCTTACAAAGCCGTAACGGATGCGGGAGGAAAAGCGACTTTATTTACCAACGAAGCCGAATTAACTCGCGTAATTGCCTCGCCGCGCAGGAATTACTGGTCGCGCGTCGCGCAAAACATCGACATGAACGAGCAATCCGCGTTGGAGATTCACCTGAAACCTTTGCTCGTAACCGGCGCTTACAGTTGGGGACATCAGCTAATGGGCTTCGGGGCGGTAAATCGGTATTGGACGGGACGAACCGTAAAAATCGGAATTATTGATTCGGGCATTGTCAACAATCTGGAAGATGTCAGACCGCTTGGCGGCTACAACACTTTAGACGGAGAAGACCCGACTGCATGGAATGTGGACGAATCCGGGCACGGAACGTTTTGCGCGGGCGTAGTTGCGGCTCAAAACAACGCCGTCGGCGTTCTCGGCGGCGCGCCGAATGCCGAAGTTTATTCGCTCAAAGTTTTTCCGGGCGGATACGCCAGCGACCTTGTCGAGGCTGTCGAATGGTGTATTCAAAATCGAATGGACGTTATCAACATGAGTCTCGGGACTTCGGACTCTTCGCAATCGCTTGCCAACGTGCTGCGTGACGCGCACGAACGGGGAATAACGTGCATTGCCGCCGCCGGAAACGACAGCACACGGGTAGCATATCCGGCTGCGTTTCCGACCGTCATCGGCGTCGGCGCAATCGGTCGATTCGGAACTTTTCCCGAAGACAGCGCGCACGCTCTCAAAATAGGTAGTGAAAACGACTGGCGCGGGCAGCTTTTTAGCGCTTCCTTTACAAATTTCGGACCGGAAATAAACGTCTGCGCTCCCGGCGTAGCCATTCTCTCGACTGTGCCGACCGGCTATGTCTGCTGGGACGGAACGTCGTTTTCGTGTCCCCTTGTAACTGCGCTCGCGGCATTGATTCTCGAAGCCTGCCCGGCAATTCGCACGGGCAATTCCAGCCAGCCTGAATATTTACGCTCAATAATCCAAAGCTCGGCGACAAATCTCGGGCTTTCCCGGGTCATTCAGGGAAGCGGTTTACCGCTCGCAAGACAAGCTTTAAGCTTCGCAGCAGCCTATTTTGCGCCTTATCGGGCAACGCCTTACAGCCGAGCCTTTTCGCTGCCGTATCGCAGAACGCCTTACAGCGGCGCTTATACTTATTCATTTTGATTTGAGAGGATAAAAAGCAAATGGACAATTTTTACGACTCGCTTTACATACATCGCATAATGCTTCGTGACGACGTTCGCAATCAGGCTTACCGAAAGGCGCTTTTCGAAAACGTCAAACCGGGAGATGTCGTTCTCGATTTCGGCGCGGGCACCGGAATTCTCAGTATGTTCGCGGCGCAAGCCGGAGCATCTCGCGTTTATGCCGTCGAGCGCACGGGCATTGCTTCGCTGGCAGAAAAAATGTTCGAAAAAAACGGCTTTTCAGACCGAATAACGATTATCAATGAAAATATCGAAACCGCCCAACTGCCTCAAAAAGTGGATATCATCGTTTCGGAATGGCTCGGAACTTTCGGCGTGGACGAAAATCTTCTCGAACCGCTTTTAATAGCTCGTGACCGCTGGTTAAGACCGGACGGCTTAATGCTGCCGGAAACAGTTGCGGCAATAATGACGCCGATTTGGTCAAACGAAGTCGAAGCCGACATGAGCTTTTGGCGCGAATCCAGATACGATTTGGATTTGACCCTTCTCGGCGATTGCGCGGTCGATGAAATGTCATGGGCGAAAGAACCGATAACCGGCGAAGCTTTCATGTCTGAGCCGCAAACTATGTGGACGACAACTGTTTACGAATATCCGGTGGAAGAAGCCCGTTTGCCTTTTCGCGCCTCGCTCGAATTTAAAACGTCGAAAGCCGGTAAAATCAACGCGCTGACCGCCTGGTTCGACGCGGATTTCGGTAAAGGCAGAACATTGACCAATTCTCCCGCTGCGCCCAAAACACACTGGGGACAATATGTTTTTCCCTTGAAAAAAACATATGAAGTTGAAAAAGGTTCTACTGTTATTGTTGAATACACATGCATTCCGGCACAGCCGGGATATTCTTTTCACGCCTGGTCGGTAAAGGTAAATGATGGAATTTGGGAACATCATGATACTCGGAGAATAAAATGGCATGAAAGCTAATTTAGTTCAAAAACAAGAATTGAAAATGCATTGTTACGGCAAATTAGCCGTTGCGGAGTCGTTCCGGCGCTAATTGCGGGAAAATTTGCCGGTAACTTTCTAATGCGAATAAGAAAAAACTTCAATTAGACTGAATAAAATATTAAAAATCAAAAAGGCATCCTCAATCGAAGATGCCTTTACTTGAATTTAGTGAAAACTAATACTAATCCGGATAAAATTTTTGCACATTCTCACAATTAAGAATCAAAAATCAGTCCAAAACTTTAATATCCGGACCAGGCATTCTAAAAATAATAAGACGACTGAATTAAAAAACGGTCGCCTTATTATTTGAATCGTCTAAAAGTTTATCAAGGGGCAGAGGTTGGATGATTTTATTGTCAAACTTTATTTCTTTAATATAATTACGATTTTTGAAACATCAAATTGGATTTTGGTTTCTGCCTATTGATAAGTGTGATTGCATTTATTCGAATGAAGATTGAATTTTTAAACCAACATTTATAGAAAGAATAATAAGGATATAAATTAAGGATATTAACAAAAAAGGACATCCTATTTAAATGCCCTTTTCTTCTAAGTTGTTGAAAATAATGGAGCCATCCATGGGATTCAAACCCACGACCTTTCGATTACGAATCGAATGCTCTATCAGCTGAGCTAGGATGGCTAATTTCGGTTAGCCGAATTACAAAATATACTTTTCCGCGCCTTGTTATGTCAAGCAAACGCGGAGGATGCTATTTTTTGAAAACTGTTTTCGAATTGGTCGCTCATAGATTTAGTCTCTTAAACGGATACTCAACAGGCTGAAATAAAAGTATTTGCGCCGAAACTTCACTATTTATCGTTTAGCAATTACGATTAATATTGTATGAAAGAAATAAATGTTGTCGGCGGCGGTTTAGCCGGAGTCGAAGCGGCTTGGCAGGCGGCGAATGAAGGCGCTCGCGTTAAGCTTTATGAGATGCGTCCGGTGCAGCAGACGCCAGCGCACCGGACTGATAAGCTGGCGGAAATCGTTTGTTCCAACTCGCTTAAATCAGACGAAATCGGGACTGCGCCTTTTTTGCTCAAAGAAGAATTAAGACGCGGAAATTCGCTGGTGATGGAAGCGGCTCAATGCACGAAAATTCCGGCTGGCGCGGCTCTGGCGGTTGACCGGCAGAAATTTGCCGAATATATTACGGAAAAAATCGAGCAGCATCCCGGAATCGAAATTATTCGGGAAGAATTTAAAGAAATTGCGCCGGATGAAATCACGATTATCGCTACGGGTCCGCTCACGTCAGATGCTTTAACCTCAGAGATAATGAAGTTTACGGGCGACGCGCAACTTTATTTTTACGACGCGATTGCGCCGATTGTCGCGGCGGATTCGATTGATATGAGCATTGCTTTTAAGGCGGCGCGTTACGGCAAAGGCGGCGACGATTATATAAATTGTCCTTTCGACCGCGAGCAGTATGAGACGTTTTATAATGCGCTCGTTGAAGCGAAATCGGTTCCGCTGAAACGTTTTGAAGATACGAAATGGTTTGAGGCGTGTCTTCCGATTGAAGAGCTTGCGCGGCGCGGCGTCGATACTTTGCGTTTCGGATGTATGAAGCCGAAAGGCTTGCCGACGCCGACGACGGGACGCGAGCCTTACGCGGCGGTGCAGCTCAGACAGGAAAATCTGATGGCTGACGCATACAGCTTAGTCGGTTTTCAAAATCATTTGCGTTACGGCGAGCAGGCGCGGGTTTTGCGTCTGATTCCCGGAATGGAAAACGCCGAGTTTCTGCAATTCGGACAGATTCACCGCAATACTTTTATCGATTCGCCGAAGATTTTATTTGAGACTTTGCAGACTAAGCAGAATCCGAATTTGTTTTTTGCAGGGCAAATTACGGGCGTCGAAGGCTATGTCGAATCGGTCGGGACGGGCTGGCTGACGGGACTGAATGCGGCGCGTCTGGCGCGCGGAGAAGATTTGATTAGCGCGCCGAAATCTTCAGCAATCGGCGCTCTGTGCCGGTATGTTTCGAACGTCGAGACAAAGAATTTTCAGCCTGTAAACATTACATTCGGGCTGCTCGAACCTTTGCCTGTAGAACTGCGTAAAAAACACCGGAACAAACGCGAGCGGCATCAGATTCAGGTCGAACTCGCGCTCAAAGATTGGGACGAATGGCTTTCTGAAACGAGCCGAACCGCGATGGAGGCTCACACATAAAATATGTCAACGATTGTAGTTGTAAAAAAAGACGGCATGGCGGCGATAGCGGCTGACACGCTGACGACTTACGGCGGCACGAAAGAATCGGCGGAATATGTTGTTAATTACGAAAAAATCATCAAATACGGGGAAAATTACATCGGCATTTCAGGTTCTGCCAGCTTAGGCATTGCGATTAAAGATTATTTATCGAAGGCGAAGAAAAAGGTTTCGTTTGAAAATGTCGCGCATATTTATCGTTTCGGGCTGCGCCTGCACAAAGAGCTGAAGGAAAACTATTTTCTGCGCCCGGATGACGAAGAAGATTTTGAAACATTCAGAGGCGATATTTTAATTGCCAATCCAAACGGGATTTTTGGTCTGAGTTCTTACCGTTTTGTGCAGGAATTCACCAGATTTTATGTTATCGGAAGCGGACACGGCTATGCTTTGGGCGCAATGTTTGCGGTTTATAACGACGAAAACAAAACAGCCGAAGACGTTGCGCGAATCGGCATAGACGCGGGCGCGGAATTCGACGACAGCTCCGGCTTGCCGATGAATTTACACACTATAAAGTTAAAGTAATGGAATCGTTTGAAATCCTGATTGTTTTAGCAATTTTCGTCGTCGCCGTTCTTTATTCTTCGGTCGGACACGGCGGCGCGTCGGGTTATCTGGCGGTGATGGCTTTGCTCGGCGTTTCGGCGACGACAACGCGTCCGACGGCTTTGATTTTAAATCTTTTTGTCGCGTCGATTGCTTTTGTGCAGTTTTATCGCGCCGGGCATTTCGACCGGCGGGTTTTTCTGCCGTTTGCGGCGGCGTCCGTTCCGTTTGCTTTTCTCGGCGGAATGATTCATCTGCCGACGACCGTTTATAAAATTATTCTCGGCGTGGTTTTAATGCTCGCGGCGATTCGTCTGGCGATAAATTTGAAAAACGAAAATGAACCGAATGCGCCGAACGTCTGGCTGGCGTTGCTTATCGGCGCTGGTTTGGGATTTGTTTCGGGCTTGGTCGGCGTCGGCGGCGGGATTTTTTTAACGCCGATTCTGCTTTTGATGAACTGGACGGAGACGAAAAAAGCGGCGGGAATTTCCGCTTTGTTTATTCTGGTCAATTCGATTTCGGGACTTTTGGGAAATTACGCGCAGGTCTTGCAGCTTTCTTCAAACGTCATATTCTGGATTGTCGCGGCAATTCTCGGCGGCGTAATCGGTTCGACATTGGGAAGTTATCGTTTTAACTCGCTGACACTCAGGCGCGTTTTAGCTTTCGGATTGTTAATCGCGGGCGTGAAATTGATTTTTACATAATGAAAATCTTCGGCGGCAAACTATCGGCGCGAAATTTTAATCAAACAAGCTGTAAATCGCCCGATTAAAAAACAGTTTTATCGAATGAGTTTAAAAAAGCCGAAAATTTGCCCGAATGTGGCTGCGCTAATCCGCGCCGGGCTGCGGCTTGAATTTTTATCCGTTCCGGTTTTGCTTTGCTGCCTGATTTTTTCCGCTCACGCGCAATCGGGACGCGTCAAAGCGACCGAAACGCCGACGCCGACGCCGCGACCGCGCCTCGTTTATTTCCCGATGGAAAAACCGGCGACCGTTTCCACAGCTCCGACGCCGACGCCAAAACCGACTCCCGACGATGACGGCGGAGATATTCGCATCCAATCAGCGCTCGTGCCGATTCCGGTTTCCGTTCTCAATGATAAAGGGCAGACCGTTACGACGCTAAAGCTCGAAGATTTTGAGCTTTCGATTGACGGTAAACACGCGGAAATCGGCGACCTTTCGCGCTCGGAAACGCCCGTCCGGCTCGCCTTGCTTTTTGATAACAGTTCGAGCGTTTCGATTGCGCGCGAATTTGAAAAAAAGGCGGCAATTCAATTTTTCAAGCGTGTTATTCGTCCCGAAAAAGACCTCGTCGCGCTTTTCAGCATTTCGACCATCGCGCAGCTCGAACAGCCTTTTACAAGAGACGTTTCCTCGCTCGTTCAGGCTATCGAAATGTTCGCCCAACCTTCGGGCGCGACCGCGCTTCTGGACGGCATTATCAAGGCGGCAAATTATCTGAAAGAGGTCGAAGGCAGGCGCGTTATCGTCATTGTTTCCGACGGCGACGACACGAGTTCCGACGCGACTCTGGAAGATACGCTAAAAGCTTTGCAGCTTGCCAACACGCAGGTTTACGTTGTCAAAACCACCGATTTTGAAAATTACAAGCGCACCGGGCAGCGCGGCGGAAACGCCAATATTCGCTACCTGCAAGCCGAGCGGCGAATGCAGGAAATTACGGCGCAAACCGGCGGCTCGGTTTATTCGCCGCTCGACGAAAACGAGCTCGACCGCGCATTTACTCAAATCTCGTCGGAACTCGCCCAGCAATACATTTTGAGCTATTACCCCGACGACGAGCCGGACAAACGCGGCGAATTTCGCACGATTTCTCTCGCCGTGAAAAACCGCAAAGATTTGTCCGTCCGCACCAGAAAAGGCTATTACGTCCCGCGAAAGGTGATAAGGAATTAGTAAAAGGTAATTGGTTTTGATTTGACTTATTACCAATTACCAATTACCAATTACCTTATGTTAGAAGAATATCTACAACAATTTCTCCAACATCTGCGCTACGAGCGCAACGTCAGCCAGCATACTTTGCGAAATTATTCTTCCGATTTGGAGCAGTTTCGCGACCATCTTTTCCGCGTAGACAAGCGAACCGACGTTCCCGTCAGCGAGATTGACCACCTGACGATTCGCGAATGGATGGCTGATTTGCACGGCGAGAATAAAAAGAAAACGTCGATTGCGCGCAAACTGGCGAGTCTCAGAACATTTTTTCAATTTCTCGTCCGCGAAGGCGTTCTGGAAAATAACCCGGCAAAATTGGTTGCGACGCCGAGAGTCGAGCGAAAGCTTCCGAATCATCTTTCGATGGAAGACGCCGTGCGCTTTATCGAAACGCCCGATTTAAACACGGATTTGGGCAAGCGCGACCGCGCGATTTTAGAATTTCTGTATGCGACCGGAATCCGCGTCGGCGAGCTTGTCGGGCTTAACTTAAAAGACATCGATTTTCGCGAAAAACTCGTCCGCGTTACCGGAAAGCGCAAAAAGCAGCGCATTTTGCCTTTCGGCGAGCCTTCGCTCCAGGCGCTGATGTATTATCTAAACGAAACTCGCGCGACATTTTTAAACAACTGCCCGCCTGCCGAGCGCGACGAGCAAGCCGTTTTCCTAAATTATCAGGGAACGCGCATCACAACCCGCTCGGTCGGGCGAATGGTCGATAAATACATCAAGCTCTGCGCCGACATTCACGACATCTCGCCGCACTCTTTGAGACATTCTTTTGCGACGCACCTGCTCGATTCCGGCGCGGATTTGCGCGACATTCAGGAGCTTCTCGGACACGCGCGTCTTTCGACGACGCAGATTTACACGCAGGTTTCGATGGAAAAACTTATCGAGGTTTACGACAACGCGCATCCGAAGGCGTAAATCAATTACGAATTTTAAATTACGAATTACGAATGCCGGATTGCGTCTTACATTCCGTAATCTTTTCGTTTATAATTTTTTCACATAAAGATTTCTAAAACTTCTGGAAAACCTGAGAAAAATTATGAAAAAAATCCAATGGCTTTTTGTCGCGATTCTTGTTTTTTCCGTTACTGCACTCGCACAGCAGAAAATGTTGTCGATTGACGATATTTTCGACCCGGTAAAGCGCGTTCCGTTCGGCGGCAGACCGCTTTTTGTGCAGTGGAACAAGGACGGAACGCTGCGGCAGGTTACGGGCGGAACGCTGATGCGCGTGAACGCGCAGACGGGCGAGGCGAATCCGTTTTTTGACGTTAAAAAACTCGTTTCGGTTTTGACTCAGACCGAAGGTTTTACGCTCGATGAAGCGACTCAGATAGGACAATCGCCCGTTCAGCAGTTTAACGAATCGGGGACGGCGATTTTAATCACACACCAAAAGGATTTGTGGCTCTATGACACCGGGCGCGGAAGCATCAAACGTCTGACGAACAACCGCGACGAAGAGCTGGAAGGCGATTTTTCGCCCGACGGCAAGATGATTAGTTTTGTGCGCGGGATGGATTTATTCGTCGTCGATGTGGCGAGCGGCAAGGAAAAACAGCTCACGCGCGACGGCGACGAAAAGACTTTAAACGGTTATCTCGACTGGGTTTATGAAGAAGAGCTTTACGGGCGCGGCAACAAGCGCGGCTACTGGTGGTCGCCCGATTCGCGCTTTATCGCGTTTTTGCGAACGGACGAAACGCCTGTACCGAAATTCGTTTTGCCCGACGATACTGTACACGACCAGAACGTCGAAAACACCGATTACCCGCAGGCTGGCGACCCGAATCCGCTGGTTACACTGGGCGTCGCGGACGTAACGAAAACGAGTCTTATTCCGAATATTACAAAGATTCCGAAGGTCGGAAATAAAATTCCTTCAAACGTGGCGCGCTTCGGTGATTTGGTGAAATTTGTCGATTTGTCGCGTTACAAACCGGAAGATTTGCTGATTTCGCGCGTCGCGTGGACGCCGGACAGCCGCGCGATTATCTTTCAGGCGCAAAACCGCGAGCAGACGTATCTTGACGTAAACTCGGCGGACAAAACGAACGGCAAAACGACGAGGCTTTTCAGCGAAACAACTTCGGCTTGGGTTGACGCGATTGATAATCCGACGTTTTTAAAAGACGGCAGCGCCGTCTGGCAATCGGCTCGAAGCGGTTTCAAACATCTTTACCGCTACGACAGCAGCGGCAGATTGATGAAGCAAATCACCGACGGGCGCTGGGAAATTCGCTCGTTCTACGGCGTTGACGAGCAAAACGGCTGGGTTTATTTCAGCGCGTCCGGAATCAACGATGTCTGGAACGAAGACCATATTTACCGAATCAGATTGGACGGCTCGCAGCTTACGCATCTCTCGAAAACGGAAGGAAATCACGCCGCGTCGTTTAATCCGGCGTTCACGCATTTTGTCGATTACTGGAGCGACGCGAACACGCCGACGCAGACGCGTCTTTATCGCGCCGACGGAACGCTGGAACGAATTTTGAACGAAAACAAGGTCGAGGCTTTGAGAGAGTATAAGCTCGGTAAAACCGAATTTCTGAGCGTTCGCACAAAAGACGGATTTGAGATGGAAGCGCAGATAATCTACCCGCCGGATTTTGATAAAGACAAAAAATATCCGGTTTTGAGCTACACATATTCCGGTCCGCACGCGCCTTCGGTCAGAAATGCCTGGGGCGGAACGCGTTATATGTGGCATCAAATGATGGCGCAGAAAGGCTACATAATCTGGATTTGCGACAATCGCTCGGCATCGGGCAAGGGCGACGAGTCGGCGTGGAAAGCTTATCAGAATCTCGGCGAATTGGAACTGAAAGATTTGGAAGAAGGCTTGGATTATCTGCGCGGTTTGCCCTATGTCGATGCAAATCGAATCGGGCTTTGGGGCTGGAGTTACGGCGGTTTTATGACTTCTTACGCGATGACGCACAGCCAATCGTTCAAAGTCGGAATCGCGGGCGGTCTGGTCGGCGACTGGTCGCTTTACGATTCGATTTACACCGACCGCGTGATGAAAACTCCGCAGAATAATCCGAACGGCTACGCGAAATCTTCGGTCATCAAAGCCGCCAAAAATTTAAGCGGCAAACTGCTCATCATTCACGGCGTGATGGACAACAATGTTCATATGCAGAACGCGACTCAGCTTATTTATGAGCTGCAAAAAGCGGGCAAACAGTTCGATTTTATGGTTTACCCGACACAGCGCCACGGCGTTGTAAATCCATTGCAGTCGAAACACATGTACCAGATGATGGCGGATTTTATTGTGAAGAATTTGTAGGCAGAAGGCAGTGGAACTATCTACTTCTTCTCATAAATCACTTTCCCGTTGAAAATTGTGTAAACCGGCTCGGTCGTTAAAATCTCTTTCGGCTCGACGGTCAGTAAATCTTTTGAATGAACGACCAAATCGGCGAGCATTTCGACGGCGATTGTACCTTTTTCGTTTTCGGCAAATTCCGCGTAAGCTGATTCAAACGTATGACAGCGAATCGCTTCCGCCATCGAAAGTTTTTCCTGCGGCTGCCATCCGCCGAAAGGCTCGCCTTCCGCATCCTGACGCGAAACGGCGGCGTAGAGCGTGTTGTAAGGATTTATCGTCTCGACCGGAAAATCCGTCCCGAACGGAACGTGAACGCCGTAAGATTTCATCAAATGCCACGCATACGCGCCCAAAACGCGATATTCGCCTAAGCGCGATTCAGCCCAGCGCTTATCCGAAATCGCGTGCGAAGGCTGCATCGAAGCGATAATCCCAAGCTCTGCAAAACGCTTGAAATCCGAAGGACTTACGACTTGAGCGTGTTCGATGCGATGTCTCGGCAAATCAAAATCCTGAGCACTAAAATTATCTCTTACGTGGATTCGGTCATTAATTATACTGCCGCCTTTTGGAAAAGCGGCAGTAAAACCGTCCAAAGCCATTCGATTTGCCTTGTCGCCAATCGAATGAAGCGCAATCTGAAAACCCGCGTTGCTGCGCTCGACAATCATTTTCGTTAATTCCTCCGCCGGGCGGCGCGGAATGCCGGAATTTCCCGCATCGTCTGAGAAAGGCGCGAGCATCGATGCGGTTTTCGAGCCTAAAGTTCCGTCAACATAGCCTTTTACTGCGGTTAATTTTAAGCGTGAAGAATTATCTTTGAACGAAGCAAATTCGGCTCGCTGTTGTTTCAAAATTTCAACCGAATCTTCAAAATTCTGCCATTCGGCAACGCGGACGGTTAATTTATCCTTTTGCAGAAATGCGCGGTAAAGCTTTGTCGTCTCATAACCGGAATTGTCCTGAATCGAAGTAATGCCAAAACGCCGAGCCATTTCGAGCGCGGTTTCCATCGCTTTATTAAGCTGCTCGGCAGTCGGCTGAGGAATCAGATTCACAACTAATCCCTGCGCCGTTTCCTTCAAAATCCCGGTCGGCTCGCCGTTTGCATCTTTTTCAATCTCGCCGCCTTTCGGATTTTCCGTATTCTTATCAATTTTCGCCAATCTTAAAGCCGCCGAATTTACCCACGCGACGTGCCCGTCAACGCGAACGAGATAAACCGGCTTATTCGGCGTTAATTGGTCTAAATCTTTTTTCGACGGGAAATTTTGTTTCCAAATCGTGTGGTCCCAGCCGCGCCCGATTATCCATTCGCCCGCTTTAACTTCCTTCGCTTTCGCCGCAACTCGCGCTTTTGCTTCTTCGAGCGATTTTGCGTCAAGCAGATTTACGGTCAAAAGCGCCAGCGCGCCGCGCAGAAAATGAACGTGCGCGTCATTAAATCCGGGCGTTACGAGCCGTTTTTGCAAATCGATTTCTCTCGTCGCCTGATATTTCGCTTTTAGCTCGTTTGTTGTTCCGACCGCAACGATTTTTTCGCCGTCAACGGCAACGGCTTCGGCTATCGAATATTGCGCGTCAGCCGTGAAAATTTTGCCGTTGTAAAGCAGAAGGGAGATTTTTTGTTTTGTCTGCGCCAGAGCAAGAGAAGGCAAACAAAAAGTTACGACAAGAGAAACTATCAATAATTTTTTCAGCATTTGGTTTTTCCGGGGCGTTTTGGATTTTTGGTAATTATAAACTGAAATCGAATAAATGCCGAAACGCCGAAACGATTTGGCTTTAACAGGCTAACTCGCTAAAATTCTTGTGCAATACATTTCTCGAAAAGGTCAAAAATGAAAAAAATTATAATCGCTTTTTTTGCTGTTCTCGTTTGTTTTTCCGCACTCGCGCCCGCGCAGATTCCGGTTGCGACGCTGGTGCAAATCTCAAAGGCGGAAGACGAGCTGCGTTTTGATAAAACTCTCGAAGATTTGATGAAAAACAGAGACGCGAAAATCCGCGCGCGCGCCGCGCTTGCCGCCGGACGTATCGGAAATGAAAACGCGCTTCCGGCGCTCGCCGCGCTTTTGGAAAATGACGCCAATGTTGATGTTCGCGCGATGGCGGCTTTTGCAATCGGTGAAATCGAATCGATAAAAGGCGCGGACGCAATTTTGAAAGTTTTGCGGGACACGAAAATTGCCGATTCGATTCGTGCCCGCGCAGTTGAAGCGGCGGGAAAAATCGCGCTGCCAAATCTGCAAAGCGCAGAATCCAAAAAGCTCGGCACGGCAAAAACCGCAAACGAAGAAAAGGCGACATCTCTTGGCGAAGCGATTTTGAACGCTTTGAAATCTGAAGATGAACGCGGCAAACTGCAAAGCCGTGATGTCGTTCTGCTCGGACTGACGGCGGCTTTGCGCGTTCGTCCCGAAAAGGCGGATGTTATCGCGGCAAAATTTCTGACAAATCCCGACGCTAAAATTCGCACCGATGCCGCCAACACAATGGCGCGACTCCGCGCGAAAAATGCGAACGAAACGCTTCGCGCAATGCTTTCGTCCGACAACGACGGCGCGGCGCGAGCCAACGCAGCGCGCTCGCTCGGCGCGGCGGAAGACAAGGAAGCTTTTAATCTTTTGCTCAAAGCCGCCGCCGAAGACAACGATTTACGCGTTCGCGTCAGCTCGATTCGCTCGCTCGGCGCTCTGAAAGACGCCAGTGCCGCCGAAAAATTATTGCAGCGCGGCGAAAAGCTTTTAGCCGATTATAGAAAATCGAAATTTGCCAATCCTTACGAGAAAAACGAACTGCTCGAAATCGCGACTGTTTTAGGAAGACTTCTTCCCAAAACGGCGAACGGGCGCGCCGTCAAATTTCTCGACGATTTGCGGCAGGCGGATAAATACACTTCCGCCGAAACCGAAATCGCGCTGGCTCGCGTCGCGCCGGAAATTTATTTCGATTCGGTAACGGACGATGCCGGAAAGCTTTTCGGCGAGGATTGGCGAACTGCTTCAGCCGCGTTTCAGGGGTTAGGCGAGTTTGCCAATCTGGAAGCGAACGAGGAAACCGGCGAAGTAAAATTAAAAGCGCGGCTTCTTCTCATACAGCTAATCGGGAGCTGGGTTAATTCCAGTCAAAAGAGTAAATTAACCGACGAGGCGAGATTTGCCATTCCCGACTTGGTCAGAGCCTTCGCCGCTTTCAAATCCGATAATACTTCGAATATTTTTCGCCCGATGCTCGAAATCGAGCCGGATATTTTTATCCGCGCCGCGATTGCCGAAGTTTTGGGCGACCAACCGACCTCGAAGGAAAATGTCGAAACGCTGAAGAAGGCTTTCGACACGGCATTTTTGGCGGATAAAACCTACAACGACGCCGAGCTTGCCATTCTCGACGCGCTTTTCAAGCTCGATAAAAAAGAATCTGTCGGAACTTTGCTGATTGCTTTGAGCTCGCAGGATTATCTGGTTCGCAAAAAAGCCTTCGACCTTTTGCGGACAAAAGATTTGGAAAAAGATTCGCCCGGAATTCCGACGCTTCTCGAAAATGCGGTCGCCAAAAATAAAGACCGTGTTTTGCCGTATCTTTCCGCTTTCGGCACAAAACTCGGACAAGTTTTGAACTCGCAAGCCGATTACACGCGCGCCGTTTCGCGCAAAAACGGACAGACAAAAGCCGTTCTGACAACCGAAAAGGGAGCTTTTACGATTGATTTACTGCCCGAAGACGCGCCTTTGACGGTCGATAACTTTATCAAACTGGCGAAATCCGGTTATTTTAACGGCTTACAGGTTCACCGCGTCGTGCCGAATTTCGTGATGCAGGACGGCGACCCGCGCGGCGACGGCAACGGCGGTCCGGGCTGGGAGATTCGCTGCGAGCTGAATATGCTTTCATACGAGCGCGGCGCGGTCGGAATGGCGCTTTCGGGCAAAGACACGGGCGGCTCGCAGTGGTTTGTTACACACAGCCCTCAGCCGCATCTCGACGGCGGCTACACGATTTTCGGTCGCGTGAACGAAACCGACATGAAAATCGTAGATATGGTCGTGCGCGGCGATAAGATTCTGAGCGTGAAAATTGTCGAAGGAAAATTGCCGCAGAAAAGCACAAAAGGCAAAAATGAAAATTGAGAATCTTGCGAATTTGTCTCAAGCTGAATTTGCCAATCTCGAAAACGAATTGGCGAAACATAAAACTTTAGGAAAGGTTTTAGCTTGGGCAAGCTCACAGCCGAAAAACGATTTTCTGCCGCAAATTGTCGCGGATGTTATAACGCAGGACGAGTTTACACACGATGTTATTGTTCCGTATAAAAATTTATTTCTTGTTTACGATACTACCTGACTTGGCGCAGTAACGGCAGTTGCCGTTTGGGATTTTCAGCCAAATGCGGGTGAGCTTTTAAATTTTCGACTGCAAAATGGTTGGAAACCGACGCCTTCAAGTCTAAGAGACGGCGACGAAATTTTAGGACACGCGGCTTGCATCGTTAAATAAAATATTATGGAAGAAATACAAAAGCCCTCGCGCGGCGTTTTGACGAGAGACGAGCGCAAACAAATCGAGCTTGAAGAAGGTCTCGAAAGCCTTTCGCGTTATCTCGACGATTGGGTGAAAATCCCGATTGTCGGCTGGCGTTTCGGGCTTGACGCGTTGATTGGACTCGTTCCGAACGTCGGCGATATGGCGACTTCGCTCGCTTCGTTTTATATCCTCGTCGCGGGCGTCCGTTACGGCGTGCCGAAAATCACGCTTTTGCGGATGGCTTTCAATATCGGGCTCGATTACGTCGTCGGCGCGATTCCGTTCGTCGGCGACGCGTTCGACTTTTTCTGGAAAGCAAACCATCAAAACATAGATTTAATCCGCGAGCGCGGCAGCGGAAAAGGCAGCGGCACGACCGGCGATTATCTTTTTGTCGGCTTGATTATTCTGGCTTTGATTGCGCTTTTAATCCTCTCGGTTTTTGCAAGCCTGTTTATCCTGGGAACGGTTTTCAAGGGAATTTGGGATATTTTAAAATTTTAGAGAATAATTTTTAGAGGTGAAAAATGTTCGGTTTGATGCGCGCTAAAAAGTGCGGGATGACGGATGAGGAAAAACATTTTCGAAGGCTTCAGTATTGCGGAACATGCAAGACAATCGGCAGTCTTTACGGGCAGAAATCGCGTTTTCTGCTTAATAACGACACGGTTTTTCTGGCAGAATTCTTGACGAGTCTGAGCGGTGAAAATGTCCAGAACTGGCAAAAATCGTACCAATCGTTTAACTGCCTGAACCTGCCAAAATCGGAAATGCCGTTTTCCTTACAGTTTGCCGCGACAGCGAATGTTGTTTTGACCGAATTCAAGCTTGCCGACCACATTTTCGACGAAGGAAAATCTCGTTATAAATTTGCTTACAAAACATTTTCGAAAGAGTTTGGAAGAGCCGAAAAGTTTCTCGAATCGCGGCAGTTTCCGCTTGGCGAGGTAAAAGCGCTTTTGCAGACTCAGGAACAGCGCGAGCGTGAGATTAAAGGTGAAAGAGCGGGCGACATTTTAGAACATCTCGCCGCGCCGACAGCCGCGACAACCGCGATTTTCTTCCGCGAAGGCGTGAAGCTGACCGGCAGAAGCGAGCTTGCGGATTCGGCTTACAAAATCGGTTTCGCGTTCGGCAAATTGATTTATCTCATCGATGCTTTCGAGGATTTTGAAAAGGATTTTCGCTCGTGCCGGTTTAATGCTATTTGCGCGGCGTTCGATTTGAAAGAAAGCAAAATATCGACGGGCGCGAAGCGAAAAGTCGTTTCGATTGCGCACGACGCGGAAAACGAAATTATCTGCGAAATTAAAAAACTGCCCATCGCCGAAAATCAAAAATCGCTTTTCATTTCGCGTCTTAAAACTAATCTGCAAAGAAAGCTCAAAACGAATCTGCCCGTCGTCAGCACGAAAAAGACTTGCGCGGTAAAAGCGAGACGGACATTTGCGCAGAGATGGGAAAATGCCGGAGGAACGGCGCGAAGTATGGCGCGCGGATTTTCGTGGCAGATGCCGCTTGTCTTTTTGTTCGTGTTTGCCTTTGCGCTTGTCGCGCCCGCGCAAAGCCGCGAAGCGAAATCGGCGCGCGAATGTTTCGATTTGAGCTTTAATTTAATGTTTCTCGGTGCAATTTTCGGCTCGGTCTTAGCTTTTCCGAAAACAATTCGGATGCAGAATCCCGTCGGGAAAAGAAGGAAAGCCCAACAATCGGCGGGCGAAGACGCATCGGAAGGCTGCTGCGATGGGTGGGATTGCTGCTGCTTTGCGTGCGACGGATGTGATGGATGCTGCGACGGTTGCGATTGCTGTAGCGGCTGTTGTGATGGATGCGATTGTTGCAGTTGCGACTGCTAAATGAAGCGAAAAGTGAAAAGTAATTCATCTTTTACTTTTCACTTTTTACTTTCCTGCCTCGATTTTTGCCTTTATTTTTCTGACAAAAATTACTATTCAAAAAAAATCCCGCAATGGCACACAGTTTGCCAATACGAGTGCGAAACGCTTCAATCCGTATTGAAACGATACTTTATTTTTGAACATTGAAACAATTACGGAGTGTAGCGAAATCGTATAAACAAAAACAGGGGAATATAAAAATTATGAGTGATACAACACAAAGAACACCATTGGTAACAGGACTTTTTAATGACCGGGCAAGCGCCGAACGCGCTTATCAATCGGTAGAAAGCCGCGGCTACAGCAGAGACGACGTTAATCTGATGATGACGGACAAAACACGCGACACGCATTTCGGCGAAGGAACACCCGACACCGAACTCGGCAGCAAAGCGCTCGAAGGCGCGGGCGCAGGCTCGGCAATCGGCGGCACAATCGGCGCAATTATCGGCGGCATCGCGGCTATCGGAACAAACGTTTTACTTCCGGGACTCGGATTAGTCGTTTGGGGACCGATTGCGGCAGCCTTAACGGGCGCGGGCGCGGGCGGTTTGACCGGCGGATTAATCGGCGCGTTAATCGGTTCGGGCATTCCCGACGAACATGCCGCAGCTTATGAATCAGGAATCAAAGAAGGCGGAATTTTCATGGGCGTTAATGCGCGCAACGACGAAGATGCCGACTATTTTCATAAAGACTGGAGCAATCATGGCTCGAACGTTCACGCGGTCGGCACGGGCGCGGGCGTAATCGGCGGCGCGGCGACAGGCGCGGCAATCGGTTCTGCCGTTGCTCCGGTTGCCGGAACGGCGGTCGGCGGCGTGGTCGGCGGCGTTGCGGGCGCAATCGCGGGCGGCGCAGCCGGACATGAAATCGCTGAAAAGGTAAATCCCGAACCGGGCGATGAAGGCGATGGCGACCATACCCTCGGAACGGGAACCGGAGCGGTCGGCGGCGCGGCAACGGGCGCGGCAATCGGCTCGGCAATCGCACCCGGCATCGGAACGGCAGTCGGCGGAGTCGCCGGAGCGGTCGGCGGCGCAGCAGGCGGTCACGAAGTTGCCGAGAAAGTTAATCCGGACGATAAACTGACTTAATCGTCTAAAAACTTGATTATTCAATTAAAGGGAAGTCTTTGTTAAGACTTCCCTTTAATTTTTGATTCAGATTTTAAGTTAAAACTTAAGCGGCGGCTGACTGAGCGGGAAACATTTTTTCGAGCGCGCCCGTTAAAACTCCGACTCCGAATTCTCCGGCGGCGCGTGATTTCAATTTTCCTTCCGCGTCAAACAGGTAATAAACCGGCACCCATCCTTGTTCATTCAAAAACGCGTCTTTTAATTTATGCTTGTTATCAATCGCGCAAACGTCGTCGATGCAGTGCTCGGCGATGGTCGCTTTGACCTTTTCCAGGTCAGTGTCGGCTTCGTAACGCGGCATATGAATCGCCACGGTTTTTAAGCCTTTGTCTTTAAATTTAGCTTTTAGTTCCTGAAGTTTCGGCATGTTTTCCTTGCAGATTCCGCAGCTCGTCGCCCAAAAATAAACGAGCGTCGGCTGACCGTTGACAAAGTCGTCGGCGGTTTCCTGCAATTCGTTTAACCATTCAGTTGCGCCTTCAAACGAAGGCATTTGTTCTCCGAGTCTCATTGGCATAATAATTTTTAACCTCTTGTTCCAATAAATTTTTAAATAATTGCTGTATGTAAAGGAAGCCTTTTGTATAGCGACACAAAAGGCTTCCGATTTTTTAAAGAAAAAAAGTTCGCTAAGCCGCAAAGCTCAGCGAACTTTTTCAAAGAACTAAACCGATAAATTTTCCTGTCCCGGCGTCCAGTCAGCCGCGCACAAACCGCCCGTCTGCAAACCCTGCAAAACGCGAAGTGTTTCGTCGACCGAGCGTCCGATGTTCAAATCGTGAACGACCGAATATTGCAGAATGCCTTCGGGATTGATGATGAAAAGACCGCGCAGAGCGATGTTTGCTTCTTCAACCAGAATGTTGTATTTCGCCGCCAGTCTGCCGCCGACATCTGCCAGAAGCGGGTACTGCAAGCCGGCAATTCCATTCTGGTCGCGTGGAGTGTTAATCCAGGCGCGATGCGAGTGAACCGAATCGGTCGAAACGCCGAGAACTTCCGCGCCGATGCCGTTAAGCTCATCTAATCTGTCCGAAAAAGCGGTCAATTCCGTCGGGCAGACAAACGTGAAATCGAGCGGGTAAAACAATAAAATAAGCCATTTGCCTTTGTAATCGGAAAGTGAAATATTTTCCGCCAAAGTTTCCATATTCTTGGTCGAGGGTAAAATAAAATCCGGTGCCGGTTGTCCGACTTTCGCAATCGTTGTCGTCTTTGTATTTTCTGTTGCTGTTGCTGTCGCTGTTGACATATTAAAAAAAAACTCCTTGTTTATTATGATTGAAAATTAAAAATTTAAGATTCAAGACGGGTTGAGAAATAATCTTGAATCTTAAATTTTGAATCTCGAATTATTCTGTGCAATTAGGACATAATCCGCGTAACGTTAATTCGATAGATTCAAGCTTGAATTTCGAGAACTGCGCTGCTAAATCGACGACTTCCTTTGGAAGTTCGATTTCCATATCGACCAGCTTTCCGCATTTCGTGCAGATAGCGTGGTCGTGCCGCGAAGTCATCGAATCGAAACGCGAAGCGCCGTTGCCGAAACTGATTTCCGCAATATGCCCGGCGTCTTTCAAATAACGCAGGGAATTATAAACGGTCGCAAAAGAAATGCCCGGCAAAAGCTGTTTCGCTTTGTCAAAAACCTCATTTGCCGTCAGATGCTCTTCCTCCGCGCGGATAACCCGCAAAACAACTTCGCGCTGCTTCGTCAAACCTAAATTTTTTATATCTGCTGTTACGTTCATTACGTTCTAAGTTAGATTTAGAATAATTCTAATTCTAAAAAAAGTCAAATCGAATTGAAAACTTTTTTTGTAATTCTTGTTGTTACTGGAACGATAAATTGGCGGAAATGTCAACTTGTGCTTCCAAAAACACTCTGCCAACTCGTGCTTCCAATAAAAGTTGCCAAATATTACATATTAGAACTTATGACTATCAATCGTTCATATAACCCAGTTCATAAATTGCTATTCGTAAAATTAGCCAAAAATTGCGATTACTTGTCTTTGTGATTTTTTTAGGAAGTCGTGATTTGATATTTTCTTCCGATATATTCACACCCTCTCTTTTAAGGTGCCTTAAAACTTTCAACATACTAGCCAGTAATTTGTTATTTTTTTTATCAATTGAAAAGTAATATTCTCGGCGAGGTATCGTATAATTCCTCTTTTTTTCCTTGTTATAAAGCGCCCGAAGATCAGCATTCAACTTCGGAGCAATGATTGGCAGAGATTCATAATCATGATTTACGATTTTTGAAATTTTGAATGTGCAGTGTGTTGAGTATTTGCTCTTTAGATGTTTTTCCATTATATCTCTAACCTGCTTTATACTTGCCGGTTTAGGATATGTATTTGGATTAATTTGTATTGTTACTTTTTTTTTAAAGCCTTGTTTCTGAAGACGAGGCTAAATTCATTGCCTAGAAGCAAATCAACTGGGGAACAACGAAATGAGCAGCATATTTTCATTAGAATGTTGAATGATAAAGCTATTTCTCCATATGAGAGTTTCTTAATTGTTGAGGTTGCAAGTCCTGTTTTGTTTCGTAAGGCAGCATATGAAATAAAGGGACTTTTGTCCATAAGACTTCTTAATGAGTGCGCAAAAATTACTCGAGCACGAATATCTTCTTTAACCTTCCGGGAAGCAGCTAATACTTTTCCGATTTCTAAAGAAAGCCATTTTTCAAAAAAATCTTCCTGTTTTTTAAGTTGATATTTTTCTTCTTGCCCTACCCAGATTTTACAATTTGAGCAAAAGCCTGGGAAGGAATAAGTAGAAAAATTGGCTTGACTTGCGTTGCAGTGAGGACAAAGGGTAACTAATTTTCGTTCGTGAAACGGACAATTTTCTACAATATCGATTTTCCATAACAATCTTTCATATACTGGCTGCCCGTTTTCTAAATCAGACTGCAGGCAAGATGGACACCATGCTCTTTTGAGTCTCATTTGCTTTGAACTTAATATGTTTCGCCATGGAAGTAGTGTCATATAAGCTATATCTTTACGTCCTGTTGCCAGTTCTATAGAAGAAACCACCGTTCTTGCTGTTTCGTCTAAGCCGTTAATATTTTTAAAGGTATTTGGGTTATAACCAACATTATCTAAATACGCTTGCACACCGAAATACCTTTTGACACAACTTTCCATTAATTTGTTCGGAGATACATAATACTCGCGGGCTAACCGTGAGATATAACTGGAAAGACTTTCTACTTCATTCGTTCCGATTCCTACTGGTTGCAAAGAAATAAGATAATTTCGAGCTGGGATCGGCACGGTTTCAATGCGAACCACTGGAAAAGTAGTTAAACCGGATAAGGAATTCTTTAAATCTTGTAAAGACATAACAATTTTATTACTGGTTATCAAATTTATTAACTCCTACGTGATCCCGGACAGGGTTTCGAATGCCAACTCTCTTTTTACGTTTGGAAGATTTAGTTTCTATAGAATCATTTGGTTCTTTCACTGAAACTTCGTAACCAGAATTAATGTCACCTGTTTCTATTTCGCCAAGCCCGAGATTCCGACGTAAGTCTACCCAATCATTGGCATCTTCTAATAAACTACGTTCTGCGTTTGCAACTTCGAGGAACTTTTTTTGGCACTGGGAAAGTAGCGGAGAACGTTTTTCCCAATGCTCTGGCTTCATTTGTCTTCCCCCATCTCTTAAAGCTAGGCTCAGTGATCTCTCCAGCCAGTCATTTAGCGTACCAATACAACCAATTGTGCGTTCATAAAAATAGTCCCATCTAGAAACTAGGTCCGGCATCTTGTCTAGTGGAAGATACCGCTGAAAATTTACCAGCGCGCTAATAAAGCTTTTACGATCGTCTTCACTCTCACCTTTATAGCGTGAAAACTCTATGTTTATACTCCGGCGAGAAAGTTGGTCATTTAGATTTAGAAAAGGTATAAGTTCATAGGTCCCGCTCATTACATATACAGAATCAGACTCATTTGCTAAACATTTAACAACATTTAATTGATTAAGAAGCTTTCTGCTAGATACTACTTTTCCAATATGTTGAGCTTCATCCACTAATACTGCCAGCGGTTTTCGATGCTTTAACATATTTTCGGCTGCCCGGCGATACTTTCTGGCACTTGTGCGGTCTCCCGACTCAAGCAATTGTTTATTTTGTTTGTAAATGTCACCCGGCAATGTTAAATCCAGCTTATTCTCGGGAAGAGGATCATTAAGCTTAATTAAAAGGCTTTGAAAGAATCCCTTCCAATCAAAATTGCCGGATTCGGTTTCGATAGCATTCACGCTTACCACGGGAATTCTTTCCAGATCAGTTTCAAGTTGAGGCAGCATTTGTTTTGTTAAGACCGACTCAAGAAGCTTAAGCATTGTAGTTTTACCAACCCCGCTCGGTCCATAAAGAAAAATTAATGTGCCCGGTTGTGCGTCTTGAATAGCAAATAAAAGCTCTTGGAAAGCTTGTTCAAATAACCTATGAGTAACAGTATGTTTTTTAAAATAATCGAGCCTTTCATTATGCGATTTCGCCAGCAATTCCTGAGGAAATATAGGTTCAAACATCAAATACCTCCTCAAAAGTTTTGTAGGTTTCTAAACTCGTAGAATGGTTAACTATTGACAATTCGTTAGTAACATTTGTAGAAGACAAGGAATAATTATCCACTGTTACGGGATTGGATGAAATTGCTTTGAAGATTGAAATCGGCTCGTTGTTTATTGACTGTAAAATATATTTTTGTTGATTGTCCGCCAGTTGTTGCTGTAGTAAAAGTTCCTCAGCTTCAGCAGACTGGACAAAACAAGCAATATCCGTAGCTAAAATACTAAATTGTTTCGCGTGAAGTTTTTTTCGTTGCCTGATTTCCGCCGTTGCTAATTTCAATAAGTTTGCGGAACGTCCGTTAAAGACATTATGATGTTCTGAGTAGCACTCGACCCATTGCCCACGTGCATAAGCATAGGCTCTTCCAACATTAAACGGATCAAAACGTATATCAACTGTAGTATTTTCAACCTCAGGATGAGAAAACGCATCTGACCAGTAATAAATATAGTTAATTTTCACTCCTAGCGTAGGAACAACCTTAGCAGTTCCTTTTTGAGTAGTAGGAAGAGTTAGTAATTTGAGGTTTTCATCATAAGGAATAAGCCGGTGTGAACGTTGACCGTGAAGTTGTTTTTGCAGCTCAAAGGCTTCACGCGGGGATTGTCCAAGAGCTGGATGCTCTGCTTTATCATAAATTTCATAACAATAAACACACAAATAATCCCATAACTTTGGCAAAGTCCAGACAGCATGATTTTTAGGGTGAACACTTTTAGTTACTTGGCGAACAAGTTTCATAATTTGTGTATTACCCTGCAAATTATGAAAAAATTGTGTATTGGCTGTTCCAAAAATCCGTTCAATAATAGAACCAAAGCGCGGCTCTGCTGCAGGGCGGGTCTTCTTTGTGCATTCAAAGAAAGCCAGAAGGGTTTCAAAATAGGTGCTTTCAAAATTAATGCCACCGTCTACTACGATAATTTGTGGCATCCTGCCGTGTCGCCTGATGATTTCCCGTATTAGCATCATATCCGATGAACGACTAGGGGCATCGAACGATAAATATACAGCTAGAATGCGCCGGGTGCTGGCGCTAATTGCTAAACCAAGCCAAGCCTTTCCCATTTTCTTTCCGGTGTATGAATCAACCAGTTCCAGATCAATCTCGGTGTAATCAATGTGAATAATGTGAAAAGGGTGTTCACCGTGTCTGGGAGTTTCTCGATCTAAACGCCAGTAAAAGAATTGTTTTTGGTAAGCAGCTCTGCGACCTCGCCGTTTTAATGTTTGCTCAAATTTTGGTCTTTTCTTGACTTCCTTAATGAATGTTTTATAACTCGCCGGCTCCAGACCCCTAGCTTGGCAAGCTAATTGATATTCACCATAAACGACATTCTTCTTTTTTTGCTTTAAACTTTCATAAGATTCTGAAATAAAAGTTTGAATAAGTTTTCTGGATTCTTCCGGCAATTTGTCGGAGGAATTGCCGGTTCTCTGCTCAGGAAGTAAGCCAAGATAACCATATCCCCAAGTTTTTTCAGCCCAATGGTATCTCGATACCCATCGATTAATAGTCCTTTCCGGGATTTCAAAGGGTAATTCAGTTTCCTCTAGATAAGCTAAGACAGCTTTTTGACGGCGATTAGCTTCAGCTAGATGTTTCGCACTTGCATTTTGCAGTTGTTTTACTACTTCCTGCTTATCTTCGCTAAAGGGCGAAATTGATGATCCAGTTATTTTTCCAATACAAACCAATTCTTCAAAGATATGTATTGGAATATCTGATGATCCAAAATCGTCAACCAGAGTTACACTGGTAGCGCCTAGATTTGCTATCCGCCATATTTTCCCGTCCCAGCTAACTTGCTTACCAACCTCTACTTCTACGATTTGAACTTGAATTGAGCTTTCAAATGGAGGTAAATCAACTCGATAAATATTTGAATAAGCTTGAGCAGCTTCGTTATTTAAGAAAACTTTTACGAACCGAGCCTCGCCAAGCGGATTTTCATACAAATCAACAAAGATTTCTTCATATGCTATGAGCATAAGAATGTCATCGCGCGTGGCTTGTCCTTCGAGATTTTCATACAACTCTATTAAAGGAATACCCAGTTTGTTTTCTATTTGAGAAAGGATTATCTTGCAGGTGGAGTCATTAACGCGATGTTCATTATCGGAACGAAAATAGTCTTCTAGATACTCAATATTTCGTTGGTAGGTTCTATTAATGTCTTTACTTGACCAGACTCTATAACTCAACCCAAATTGAGCGGCATATGATTCTCCTGGCGGGCACTGCCAGTTGCCACTTTCATCCACACGAAATCGGTTTGGTTGTGTTACAGCTAACTTTAATAATTGGTCTTCAGTTTTACATTCCACCCATCCAGCCCAATCTTCACCAAGAACGAAAAAATCCGGTGTATGATTAAACCCAATGTTTCTTCCATTAACTGTTTTATATTTTAGTGGAATTGAAGGCGGCTGGTCATAATATTCGAGCACATTTGCGTCATGTTCCAGTTCATATATATAAGCCAGCTCATTTTTATGACTTTCAAACTGAATTGTTACTCCCATCTTACGGCTTGGAAATCTGCCGCTCATGGAGCCACGTCCGCTTTGCACTCTACGCGATGGTTGAGAAATACGAACTTGATTAATGACGTTTTCCGCTTTTTTTGAAATGTTCTGTTTTTTTATCAAAAAATCTATCTCAGTGTTTTTTAACATTATGCCTCTATTAAATAAACCGCCTTATAACACGGGAACAAAAGACTATTTCTGGCATTCTCGGATTGGGTTTATATAAATTCAAAAATCTTGCTTGTGCAATTAAACTTGCAACGTCCAAGACTCTATGCTATAAAAACACTACGAGCGTGCCGCACGAAAGCGGTTAGTTTGTAAAAATCGGTGGAAAGTAGCCACCAATTTATAAATTAAGAATCTTAAAACCTGATGACATGCTTGCCGGCTGACATCAGGTTTTAGTTTTTTATTCCATAAAATTCGTATGAATCAAAATAGTTACATCAAGGTAGAAAAAGTTGATTTTGATTCAACTTTAAAGTAGCGATAGTTTTAGAATTTGTCAACCGTGATAGGTTTTGTAAATATTGCAAACAAACGATTAACGTTATAATGTCAAGCAAGTATTGATGGTACGAATAGCGGTATTATGCCAAGAAATTAAACTCTATTAAATAAAGAGTTACAGGTGTATAAGTTTTCAAGACTGGCTCCAATCAATAACCATTTTCCAGAGCATTCCGTCCTGTTCATTCTCTATATAATCGTCAACAATATTTCTTAAAATGATTTCGTATAGCTGAGATTTGTTTAACTTTTTCCGCTTGTTTCTCGGAAGTTTTTGACCAATGTAGAGATGAATCTGCTCCACCTTTTCGAGCAGGTCAGTCGAAATATATAACGATACGGGTTCTTTGCTGATACTCGGACTTTGTTTCTTATTTTCTATAGCCATTCTAACTTTTGTTGTTTTATTAAGTTCATTAGCATTGATCTGAAATCTATCTTTGCTCTAATTTGATTTTTGCTTTTTGATTTTTCGATTCGCTTTTTGTTTTTTGATATTAGTCTTACTAAATACTTCAACCAGTTTGATATTGTTTCCATGAATCCATGCTGTTTCATTCATCCCGGCAAGAATAACCCGATACCAACCGCCGCTCGGCTCGGCTTCTGCCAGAATAAATCTCTCGCCAGTCGTCGCCTGCTGTATTACTTGGCTGTTTAGATTTGGCTCGATTCGTATATTGGCTTTCACGACGATAATCTCTGCTATTTTCTTGCTTGTAGATTCTGTTTTGGAATTTTTCTTTGAAGAGGTGAGACAAACCGCTTTATACATCGCTTCGCTGATTGAATCCGGAACGACATTTATCCAATCCATTCCATTTTCTTTTTGGACAAAACTACCTGCCGGATTGTAAGTTGCAACCTCAACAAAGAAGTACTTTTTTTCACGACATCGCCAATCAACCAGACTAAGACGATAGGAGCCGTCCCGGTAAATGTTTTTAGTCCACACTCGGATTGTGTTCTCAGTTGATTGGCGGGAGCTTTTATCAAGATAGAACAATGTGTCGTCGGCATCTTCACTGATTAATACCCATCGATTCTGCTGTGCGAAAGTCAGGTATGGGATAGAGAGCATTAATGTGAATACAAGTAAAAGAACGGAGGTTATTTTCATAATAATTGTAGAAGCGGCAGCTATTGAAAAACAGATTGTTATAGCTTTTTGTTTGACTGCATTTGATATAATGTTTAATTACTTCGGGCAAAATATCTTCTATTTCAATAACCTATATAGAAGGATCTATTGAATAATTAATCGCTCGAAATAGAAAATGAAAACGGCGGTATCAAAATCTAGTTGAAACCGTCTGCTGAAAAATGGACTAAACCCCTCTTTTCGGCGAAATTATGCTTAGAATGCATTATAGGGCTTATAAGCCCTATAATCAAGCAAATCCAATCCTTCCAAATTATATTCTGCAAAGTTCTATCAGGAGGTATCTTCTGATGGGACATGCGCCGCGAGAAAAAGTATTAAGGTTGCCAGAAAAACTACTCCAGATACGACAACATTTGCAACTTTCACAAAATGGGATAATTAGGCACTTGAACTTAGAAGATAAGTTAACAAGAGAGGATATTTCAAAATTTGAGCGAGCTATTAGAGAACCCTCACTCCCAACGCTTTTGCGTTATGCTCGTGCGATTGGAACTTCCACAGATGTGCTTATTGATGACAAAATAGATCTACCTTTTGTTGATAATGAGAAGTATAAGTAATTTAATAAAAAGAGCGAAAATACTATTTTCTTAGGAATCTCGCAATTGCTAAAAGTATAAACATCTAGATTCCATAGGACAAATTGAACAATCTATCAAGATGCGTATTCTTGAGAGCTTCGAAATCATTTATGGTTTTGTGTTTCGTTAAAATCAAATTGCATAAGTATTCACTTAAAATTTGTTCAAAAATTTATAGTCGATTAACATTAAATTCAATTACTTCAAGCAAACTATTTACAATAGGATGCAAATCTTTCTTAAATAAATCTAAACCAATTTCTGGTGGTGTTTTTCCGCTTACCTGATTTTCAATTTCTTCAATACACCACTTTCTTATTTCTAAGGTTCCACGGGAAAATGCAACTAATTTTGAAAAAGATGCTTTTTCAGAAGCTGTTGCGCCTTCGGTTAGGCGTTTTATTAGAAGTTGATAAAATTCTTCATCACTTCTAGTTCTTCTAATTAATGCTCGGACCACCATTTTATGCTGTAAAAGACTATCTTGTTCGGCTTTAATTATAAAGCTCTGTAGTTCCTTAAATAGGATATCTGGAGGGTAAGCACGCGAAACTAGTTGAAAGAATACTGGATACGAAAGTGGCTGCCTTTTTTTAAATATTTCTTCAACCATAAGCTTAAATTCTTCAGAATTCACCCAAGCTTCTGATAATGCCAAAACATAGTTTTCCGGTATCTTCTTTTCAGAGGGAGTTTTATTTACTGTTTCTAAATTTAGGTTTATAACTCTATGAAACGCATTTTCATTATCAGTAAATTGTTTAGCTAATATCTCTGCTGCAAGAAAAGCATTTTCTTGTAAATACCATGAATCCTTACCACTTTCTCCTAAAGCCTTCATACAGTAATCAAGCAACAAAGAGCTTTTTGGCATAATTCTTCCCAAAAAGCTCAAAACCTCACTACTAATAAATTCATTACTCTCTTTGTTTTTCTCAAAAAAGGTAATTGCTTCTTTCCTAGGTATTGAATATTCATCAAGAAAGGGACAAAGTTCTGTCCAAAAAGCCAATTTTGAACTGCCATATGAATTTGAGGCAAATCTCCGAAAAAATGCTTCACCAAATACTTGCTTTATATAACTCCAATTTTCAAGTAAAAGTTTATGAATTGGTACAGGTGAGTCAAATGTAGATTCTCCTATTGGAATTCTAATGAAATCTTCTTGCGGCGAACGATTTTTATCTGAAAAGTTAGTGGGCAATTTCTCAAGCTGTTTAAGAACCGTTAGTCCACAAAAGGAGGTGTAAACAGATTGATCATGAATAAGTTCTCGGGATTTTGCATCAGAAATTAAGTTTTCAGTTATATGTTGTATATTTAACTCTTTATTATTGAGTCTTTTATGATAATTTATCGAAGCTTGAGTTGCGACATCAATATCTCTGTCAAATTTATAATTCTCAAGTACCGACAGAGCAAAATCATCTCCTTCCACACCTTCACCTAACTGAGTTGCAATGGTCAAGCGTAAATCACTAACGAGTGGCGTGACTGATTTAATCAATCGTTTCTTTATCTCACCATCATGCTCATATCCTTTAGCAATAGTACTCAAATCACTATATGGTTTAGTAAATTGTTCTAATGCTATTTTTCTAACCTCATTATTTGGCACTCCTAATTCAATGAGTGTTGAAATTCCTGAATTATAAAACCCATCTTCTTTTACTTTTGATAAAACTATGTCAATAATTTCATTATTAATTGCATTTTTATCTAATTGGGCTAAAGCATTCACTGCTCGTGAAATACTTGAAACCTTTGGATTTTTTATAATCTTCAAAAGAAGAGCGCGGCATTCTTTTTGTTTATCAATTATTTTTGGCAAGAGATCACTAATTTTACTTAATTTTTCTGAATCTTCATCAATCAAAGTCAGCAATTTTTTACGAACATCAGAATCCTGCATTCCCCAACCATCAAGTAAAGTTGATGGCGCTGAATAAGGGTTATCAGAATCTAATAGTGAAAGCATTTTTTCTTTAGCAAAGGGAGTTCTAGTTACCAAAGCCATTTGAAATTCAATTCGATAATGCTGGTCACTTTGGCTTAAATATTTATCAATTGCGTTGATGATTATAGGATGGTCATTAAAATTTTGTTCTAATAATTTAAAGAATTTTTTCTCGGAATCGTAACGGAGTAGGGAATATGGATTAAAATAAGGCTTTGTTATTTCCTGAGCAAAATGTTCTGCAACTTCGTCATCTTGAGGAAATCCGCTAAGCAAAATAGCTTCAGCTATATGCTCTTCAATAATAGGATTGTCTTTGTTTTCTTGTCTTTTGTATCTATCAATTCCTGTTGCGTCAAGACATCGCCGTTTTACCTCTAACGATTTTAACCAACCTTTAACAATAGTCTCAGAAACTTTATCATCCCAATAATAATCTAAGCCTGCTTTATGAGAACTTAAATAGAATAACTCTTTTAGATCACTACTGGTTTTTTTCCCACGGCTTACTCTTCCAAATATTGCAATTAGACGTAAAGAGGGATGTAAGGATTTCCGCGCATGTTGAAGGATTTTTTCTAAGTCTTTATGCTGAGACCAACCATATAATAAACATTCTATTGCAACTGCTCTTAAATTTGGATCAACTTCGCTCCAAGCTAAATCAGCAACTCGTTGCCCGATTTTTTCATCATTGTTTGCAATTTTGGCTAAAGCTTTTGCTGCCGCTCTTTGGTTACTAGGATATTCATCATAAAGATTTTTCCAAAGGCATTCAACAACATCGGAACTAAACCTCCAGTTTGCCATTTCAAAAAATACGCCTTCTCTAGACCATTTTGTAGTGTCAGGAAACCAATCAAATATTTTTTCTTTAACTAATTCTTTGACCTTTGTTGAACGTAAACCATCTATAGCATTATTCAATAGGTTTTCCCGATATTCTAAAAAAGTTCCAACTTCAATTTTGGTAAAATACTCCTCAGCGAGTTGACGTGCTAGACTTACATTAATCTTAAAATCTCCAAAAACAACTTCGCTTAATAACAAATCTATAGAAAATTTTTCGGCAAAATTTACATTTCGGTTTTTCACTTTTTCAATAATTGATTTTATGTCTTCTGCACGATTTGTTAGAGAGAATAACCCTAGTATTACCTCATGCCATTGCGGGTCAATACATCGTTCTTCCACAATACGCAGTTGGTCTGTAAAATCCATTGTTGAGATATAATAAGCAGTTAAATATTCTTGTAATGCTCGGTGAAAAAAACCTATATCATTTTGTGATTTTTGTACAAGAATACCTAATGTATTTTCACTAATCTCTAATACTTCATGACTGATTTTTCGAGCTTGGGCAGATTCCAGTCCAAAACCACCCGCCTCATCATCTCTGAGAAAGTCATAAACGATTTTGAATGCTTCTTTCTGATTAATAATACCTTCGGTATAACTATTGTGAATTTTAAAAGCCAATCTAGCTAATACAACTTTCAAATCATCGTCAGTAATATCTGAAGCTGTTGTAAGAAGCGAAGCAGCTACTTTTCGTTGTTGTGGATGAACTGTTATTAAGTGTTGAACTAGAGAGTCATACGCCTTAAAACGATTTTGTGGTAATTGGAAGTTATGCAATTTATAAGCAATTAGCAAAGAAAGAAGTAGTGGAGTCTTAGCTAATTCTTGTAGGTCTCCTGACTTATGCAAGTCATTTTTAAAGTCATCGACTTTTTTATCAATTACTCTTTCAATTTCTTCTGAGGAAGTTGCATTACTATCTATTACACTGAGCCAATGAGAGAACCAAATTCGGGCTAACTTTTCTTGCTGTATAAGAGAAAAACTGCTTAGTTTTCCTATTTCCCATCCAAGCATCGATAAACTCAATTTTTCAAAACCATGAGGACGACTGGTGATTATTGCTGGAAGGTTTCGTTGCTCAACAAAATTTTGTAACCGAAAAAGAGCGATTCTTCCAGCATTGTCATCAGTATACTCATCTAAACCATCTACAAAGAGCAACAGCCTTTTATCGTTTAGAGCTTGCTCAACCAAAATCCACAAATCCTCTTCATCCCAACCCTTAAGCCATGTTTGAATAGTTTCTTTAAGAGAGATATCTCCAGTTCTAATATTTGCAATTTGTTTAGTCCAATAAGCAAAAGGCACCCATATAGGCAAGTAGGTTCCCCATTTAGAAGCAATGGATTGTAATTGAGGCTCTTCCTGTAATAAGTCAAGGATCAAAAATCTAAGCAATGTACTTTTACCACTTCCTGGAACACCAAGAATTACGCTTCGCGAATTTGAAATAAGCCAATTCTCTATCTTGTGTCGCTGATCATAAGAAAGCGTTCGCCTACGCTTAAATTTCTTATGTCTTCGGCGCTTAGCATAAGGTTTGTCATATTGCTCTTCGGGTATATCAAAGTCGTTGCTTCTAGATTCAGAGTCATTAGACTTTTCTTGTTCAAAGGATAACTGTCTATTATCAATGTCAGGTAATACAAAGCGTTTTTCTAATGGTAGAGATTTTTCTTGGTTTATTTGATCAATTGTGGGTAAGCCTGGATCATGAGATAAAAAAACTCGATTATAAAATTTCTGTAGCCGATGCCTAAGTTCAATGATTTGATTAGCATCTAGTCTTTTACCAAGACGAAGAACGGCATCTTCGCCACAAAAACTTCTAACCCATTCACGCCCAAAAAAATCATCAACCAGCTCAGGTAAAACCTTTAATTTAAGTGAAAGTTCTTCACTGTCCCAAATATTGAATTTAATGTTTTGCTTTTTCAATAATTGAGTCTGAACTTCTACTTCATCGGCGCGTTTTTTCTCAACTAAACTTTCCTTAGTACATAAAACAAATCTTTCTGATTTACTAGACCAGTCTCCTGAAAGGAATTTCTTGACGGCTGCTTTTATCTTACTTGCAGTAAAATTGTTTTCTCGTTTACATTGGTAGACTGAGTAAAGATCGCTTGATGTTTTTCGAGCAAATATGTCAATGCCTTCTTGATCCTGCCCCTTCAGTCCGTATAGCTGACAATGCTCAACATCATTTTCCAATTTAGTTAAACGTAAGCATAATCGTTCAAAGTTTTCCCAAGTGAGGTCGCCAAAAGGTAAAAGCTGAATTCTGGTAGTAGTCGGCGGCTTTACGGTTGAAGTCGGCGGCATTTCAAGCCAAGAAGGAACTGACGGAGAAATTTGTGTGGTTTCAATCATTTTTTACCTTTGTTAATAAAATAAATTGGCAGAATTCACCATCTAATATTTTATATTACATATTGTGCTAAATGTGTTACTAAGTATCAATTATGATACAATAATTCAAAAATTAAAATATTGAACTACTTTTATAGTTTCAACAAAGTAAGTTTAATAGTACTTAAATTATTGTGTTTCCATTTTAATATTTATGCCTTTAGCCGGTGGAGCAGCAGATAAATTCGGTAATCGTTACGAAGGAAAATGGACGATACTTCAATTTGCTGAAATCTTAGATGAGAAAATTGATTCCATTCGTCTTGAGCCGCCGGGAGAAGAAGGCGAAGGAGTTGAGTTTTTTGTCAAAAAAGGCGAGCTAACAAAATACCATCAGGTTAAGCGGCAAGATACATCAGAGGGTAGATGGACTATTACTAGTTTAGCTAGACGCGGTGTTTTAGAAAAGTTTTATGACAAATTAAACACTCATAATTCTCACTGTATTTTTGTTTCTACTCATGCAGCTTACCAACTTGATGAATTATCAAATTCAGCGCGTGGGGCAATATCCTTAAAAGAATTCAAGAAGAATTTTATTTCATCAAACGAAAGAAAAATATGGTTTGATGCCCTTTGCTCCTCTTGGTCAAATTGTAAAGAGGAAGAGGCTTATCAGAAATTAAAACAAATTTTTGTTGAAACTATAGGGGAAAATACCCTCCAACTACTACTCGAAAGCAAAATAGCCCCTCTGGTGGAAGGTGCGTCTTCATCAACCGTTACAGCACTCTTAGGAAAATTTGCTTTAGATAAGATTCATCATCAAGTAATTGCTATCGAAATCTGGGACTATTTGCGAGAAAACAACTGTGGACGCCGCCACTGGGGGAATGATCCACATGTATTGGCTGCTGTCGAAGCACAAAACAGTAGGTATCTAAATGGTTTGCTTAATGAAGCAGTTTTGCAAACACTTATTCCCCGCGAAGAGGCACTGCAAGCTATTGATAAATTGTATTCTCCGAATGAAATCAAATCTGGCGTTATCATAACTGGGGGAGCAGGGGTAGGCAAAAGCAGCTTGATTCCTCAAATAACAAAACAACTTCAGCAAAATCACTGGATTGTTCTAGCTTTCCGTATTGATCGCTTGACCCCACAAATGATTCCAGATCAACTTGGGAAAGAACTGCTTTTACCCGGTTCGCCGGCACACGTTTTAGCATCAATTGCCAAAGGACGCGATTGTGCTTTAATAGTTGATCAAATAGATGCGGTCAGCATAACTTCTGGACGTAATCCTCAATTTTTTGAGTGCATAAATGAACTAATAGATCAAACATCTGTTTATCCTAATATGCATCTCATTCTCGGCTGCAGAAAGTTTGACGTAGAAAATGATTATCGATTACAGCGATTAATTAAAGAACGTCACAATATCCACGAAATTACCATAAAAGGTATTTCGCAGGAAAAAATCCGCGAAGTTCTTGCCAAACTTCATATTAACTCATCTCAACTCTCTCAGAAACAACTCGCTCTTTTAGAAATACCGCTGCACTTAAATCTTCTTTCCGAAATAGCTCAAGGTCATAAAAATTTAACACTTAATTTTGAAACAGCAAAAGACCTTTTCGACAAGTTCTGGGAAAGAAAAAGAATACTCGTGCGTGAAAGATTGGGACGAGAAGTTCATTGGACTCAAGTAATAGATAGAATGTGTAATTATATGAATGAACATCAAGTTCTTTCTGTTCCCGCAATCATTCTTGATGAAGATGATATTGTTTCAGATGTTAAGGTAATGGTTTCAGAACATGTTTTAACCTTTGATGAAAGAGTCTATTCATTCTTTCATGAAACATTTTTTGATTATTCTTTCGCTAGACGTTTTGCTTCTAGTGAGCAAAGATTACTTCCCTTTTTGTTAAAGAAAGAGCAGCATCTATTTAAACGTGCACAGGTACGACAAATTCTTTTACATGAAAGAGAGTATTTTTATGAACGGTATTTGGAAGATTTAAGCCAAATTATTTCAAATGAAAAGATTCGATTTCATTTAAAGAGCACCGTTTTTGCGCTTCTAAAAAGCTATGAAAATCCAACAAAGAATGAATTGCAAACCATTCTATCTGTAATTTTAGATAATAAACATCCCTTAACAAACGAAGTATGGCAACTTGTTTGGACGCCAGCTTGGTTTAACCTTTTGGATTCGCTCGGCTACATAAATACTTGGTTAAACAGTAATAACGATATATTAATAAATCAAACAGTTAATGTATTGCGAAATATGCAAAGAGCATTACCTAACCGAGTTGCAGAATTATTAGATCCTTTCGTTGATCAATCAGAGGAGTGGAACAATCGCCTGCGTTTTGTTATGCAATGGGCAAATCTAGATGAGGGCAGAGCCTTTTTAGATTTATTTCTAAAGTGCCTTGATAAAGGCATTCTTGATGATGCCAGAGGACCTATTGCCGTTAATAGTGATTTTTGGGATTTGTCATATGGTTTGGCTCAAAAACAACCTGATTGGGCATCTGAGGTTATCGGTCATTATTTCAATAGACGATTGACTATCGCTATCTCCACTCCTGATATAAACGAAGCAGACATTCTTATTCATAATATCTTTAGTGACGCGCGGGATGGTCATCGAGACTTTTTCTTAGATGCTGCTAAGGGCGCTCCTCATATTTTTGTTGAACAAATTTTGCCGTTTATGCTTGAAGTAATGCGGCTTACAGTATACAACTCAGAAAAAGAGTTAAAAATGGATAACATTTGGTCTTATCGAAGTATTACAAACGAATATGGAAGTATAAAAGATTTTCTACTTGAAGGAATAGTTGAAGCCTTATCCCTTATTGCAAAAAGTGATGTTGATGCTTTTAAGCAATATGCTGAGTTTCTAAAACAATCAAATTTTGAAACAGCTCAATACATTCTTGTTAAAGCATATGGGGCAAATCCTGTTTTAGCTGATGAAGCTATTGAATACTTGTGTGAAAAGGAAGTACGTTTAAAAACCGGATATTCTAGTAATAGTTACTGGGCGACAAGAGAATTAATCAAAACTACCACTCAGTATTGTTCGGAAGAAGCATTGCAAAAAATTGAAAACGTCCTTCTAAATTATTACCCTGATCGAGAAAAAAACAAAGATGGATACAAAACGTATGGTTCTGCACAATTTACTTTACTTGACGGTATTCCTCCATTACATCAATCAAAAACTATCCAACAACGTTTAGGTGAGTGGCGAAGAAAGTTTAAGCTGGAATCAATTGAAGAACCAAAGGGTATGGAAGTTAGCTTTGTAGCGTCTCCAATACCTGATAATGCCTTAGACAAAATGACAGATGAACAATGGTTGAGTGCTATTTATGAATACAATAATGACTCTAATTTTAATTATAGAAGGGACGCCTTCAAAGGCGGTAGTTTGGAACTAGCTCGGGACTTTGAAGCTAAAGTTAAGCAAGATCCCGTTCGTTTTGTGAATCTGGCGCGCAAATTTGGTAAAAATGTAAATCCTGTTTTCTTTGAAAGTGCTTTACGAGGTATAGAAGCGACATCCATTGATCCTGAAATTGCGTTAGATTTATGCAGATATTCTCATCAACTTCCTCAAAGACCAGTAGGACAATGGATTACGTCAGTAGTTGCAAAATTAGCTGACAAAACTTTAACTGATGAAGATATAGAGATGGTTGCTTGGTACGCTACAAAAGATCCTGATCCTACCTGTGAATTATGGGAAACGAAGGTTCATGGCAATGATTCTTACTATAATGGAGATATTGACACCACATCAATCAATTCTGTTCGAGGAACAGCAGCGGGAGCTGTAGGACGCTTAATTTTTCATGATCAAACCCGTTTGAAGAAATTGTTACCAACGATTGAAAAGATGGTTAATGATTCAACTATCACAGTCCGAGCCGCCGTCGCGTTTACTTTGATAAATATTCTTAATCATGATCGAAACTTAGCTGTCAATCTATTTTTAAGCCTTTGTAATAGTAGAGATGAATTGCTAAGAACTCGTGGTGTTGAGCGCTTTTTAAATTATGCACTACAAACCCACTACACAATTCTTTTGCCAATCCTTCAACGAATGATTAACTCTAAGGATGCAAATACCAAAACTGCTGGAGCACGATTATCTTGTATTATGGGGCTTCTTTTGGAAGAAGCACAACAATTAACGGAAACCTGTATTCAGGGCGATGAAACTTTAAGAATTGGAGCTGCTCAAGTGTTCGCAGCAAATCTTTTAGAAGCACGATTTAAGGAGTTTTGTGTTAACAATTTATGTGTTTTTTTCAACGATGAAGCGGAAGAGGTTCGGAAAGCAGCGTCCGAATGTTTTCGGAAACTTAGAAATGATCAATTGGGTGAGTATATAAATTTGGTGGATTCTTTTGTAAAAAGTGAAGCTTTCACCGAAGAACATGATCTGCTATTTTATGCTTTAGAAAAATCAACGATTCCACTTCCTGAACTTTCATGTCTTGCTTTTGAAAGATTTCTTGAAATCGCGGGAATAGCAGTTGCAGATATAAGCACCCATGCCGCAGCCGAATCTTATCAAGTATCAAAGCTATTAATTAGACTTTATAGTCAATCTAAAGACCCTCATATTCAAACTCGCTGTTTAAATTTAATAGATACTCTTTCTCAAATTAAAGCCCTAGGATTAAACGAAGCTTTAACAGATTACGAGCGTCAATAACAAAACTATGATGAGTGAAGAAGGTATAAAAAATCTTTGGGAGTGGGTTGATAAAACTTATGTTCAACCGGAAGTTCAACGCCGTCGCCAAAATGACCTATTACCGGATGATTTCAAGATTCGCCAATTTCGTATTCTAATGCCTAAAAATCGTGAAGTTATTGTTCAGTTTAATGATGAAATTGATTGGATAGCTAATGCTAAGCGTGGTGACGGTCAAGAGTTCATAATGAATACCCCCGTTTATATTTATGAGCTTGATAAGATAGAGTCAGTAGAGCCACCACAGGTGAACGGAGAGCGAACTGCCTTTATATTTTTCGGCTGGGACGGTAATCAATATCAAGGGTGTTTTGAATTTTCTCCTAATTGGACTGAGGAAGAACGCATTGCACATGGTTTGGCAAAAGATGATGAATGGACATTAAACCCATTTTTAACTCATTTTCTCCAAGGACGCATTGAAGAGAAAGCTGCTCAGATGTGTTTGGATAATAAAGATTTATTACGTAGCTTCGGACTTTGGTTAGTGCCAATCCTTATTCCATATCCTTTAGCTCAAATTGCTGAGTATCTTAATCTTAATAATGAAGAAACAGCTCGGAATTTATTAGTGGCATTTTGCAATTCGGAGTTTCTGGAGAAATTAGTTTCCGCCTGGTGGCACATCCAAGAATTTCAATTTCGACGTTCACTTATCGAGGAAGCATTGTGGGCACATAAAGAGCGTAAATATCATCTGAGCGTCTCAACTCTATTACCGCACATAGAAGGAATCATAGTGCATTGGGAATTTAACCAAGGTATGAATACAAGATTTAGAGCAGAATCTCGGATTAAAGATTTTCAAAACACAACACAAGGTGAGGCAAAATCTCCATTTCTCTATAACTCAGTTCATGGAACAACTATTGATTTTATCCTAACAGGTCCAGTATTAAGCACATTCCAAAACTGGCAGGACGACCTTGATCCTGCCTTTCCAAACCGTAATGCTATTGGGCATGGGCGTTACGAACCATTTCTATTCACGGAGGAGGCATCTATTAAAGTGTTTTTGTTGCTAGATACTGTTAAACAGCTTATTGCGGCTCAAAATCAAAATTTATTGAATACTGAAGGTGATACAAACTAATCAATACTCGAATTATCCATTAGGTAATTATTCACCAATACCTTTTTATAAACTATGTTGATATTCGGAAAGACCAATGATGATAAAGGAACGCAACTTGAACGAATTGCATCCTTCATGCTTGCTGAAAAGAATTATGTTGACATTCGTCTTAATGCTGTTCGCAATGGTGCTGCTGAATATGATTTGACTGCAAATTATCTTTTGCCGGTTGTCGGAAGCAATCCTCCAAAAAAAATCCACGTCGTTGGAGAATGTAAAGCACGTAGTAAAAAAATTGATATGGACGACTGGCAGAAGTTCTTGGGAAAAGTGTTTTTGGAAGAAAGAACTCGTAATGGTCCTGTTTATGGATTATATGTTACAACCGCCAATCTCAACCCGAATGTTTATTCCTGCTATGATGATTTACGCGAACAACCCGAAAATAATATTGATTTAGTGGATGCAGCTCAAATTGAAGAATTCTTAAGAGCTAGATACAGTGTGTGTTCTTTGGCAAAGGCGGCACAATCCGTATCAAAATATACAGAAAGAACGGCTAATTTTGAAATGTTTTACTACCGAGAATTTTGTGGCTGGTTTGTTCAATTCGATCATGGATATAGCTTGTTGGATTTTAGAGGTAATTTAATTGATGGACCGCGTTTGCCCGAATTACAAAGTATTATTGAAAATCCAGAAGCGCCTGAAAATAAAGATGGCATTCCTTTATTCATTGATCTTCAAAAGGAAATTGAGGCAGCCAATCACCGACTGCTGTTAAAGAAGCATATTCTTTCGCGGTTAATGGTTTTTTCTGGTGTTGCTACAGAAGCAGATTTAATTGAAAAAACTCCATTTACAATTGAAGAAATTAAACAGCCTGTTCAAGATTTAAGGAAACAGGGCTGGGTTGAAACTGAAAACGATTTAGTAAGTTTTACACACATTAATGGGGAAGGATATTTTGAGCATTTTACAGAAGTTCTTAAATTTTTATTGGTAGATAGAAAATTCTTCTTACCTCCTTTATTAGAGATGTTAATGAGTAAGTTCTATGATAACCATATTAATGATTCCTTTCTGGATGAGATAGTTGCTATTCAAGCTGATTTGAACATTAATGAGGACGAGCGTGAAAAGATAATATATATACTTAAACTTTCACCCTCCGCTCTTGCTACAGTCCTCTCCCCAATCCAAATGATTACCGAGGGACGGACAGAGCAAATGCGTCAAGAGGCTCCGGATGTGAACTTTATTGATTATCAACATTTTTGCCAGTATTTAATAATCGGTTTACTGAAAGATTACGACACACAAGGTCTTGAAAAACATTTTTTAGAAATTAGAGGTATTGAAGAACTTCGCCGAAAATTTGATGTATCAATCAATTTTTTTGGAGGCAAAAATATTGTAATTAATACTGAATCCCGCCACCAAATTCGCACATCAAATACATCTACTGGTTATATTCATCTTATACCAATTAGAGGAGATAAATTAGAGGATAATTGAGAGGATATTTTCAATTTTTCAGAAGTAATGAATAGGACTTAAACATAATATTTCCAAATTGAATTTGAGGTAACAGTGACAAGCAAAAGAGCACGAATAAGTAAATCAATTGAAATGCAAGTTTTAGTTGCAAGTATGAGAAGATGCTGTTTATGTTATTTCCTTAAACGAAGAAAAAATGAGCAAAAGGGGCAGCTCGCTCACTTGAATCATAATCGGTCGAACTCCGATTTTTCTAATTTAGTTTATCTCTGTTTAAATCATCACGATGATTATGATTCAAGGACAAGCCAATCTAAGGGATATACAGTAAAAGAAGTAGAGGAGTATCGGAGGCGACTTTACGAAGAATTAGACACTACAAATACGCCTTCACCTACTACCAAGATTGTTAGAGAATCTAATGATTCTTTAACCGAGGACACAAATAGATTGAAGCAAATTGCTCAAAAATCTAATGGTAAATTAGATTTTATTTATAAACCTTGGAAATTACGTGTGTTGGATGAGATGGAGCCACAACTTTTTGCATATAAATCAGCTAATCGTTTTGATGGAATCTGTCGAATCGAGAGAATAAATCTTTCAAATGATTACATAGTAGTTATATGTGAGCAAATTGACGGTAATCCAGGTCAAAGTGTAACAAATGCAATAGAATATATTGCATTTCAACTATGTGATCAATTTAATATAAATCCTCAAAAGTTAATATTAATTGAACATTATGATACTTGGTTTTGTAATGAAAATGAGTGGAATTTAGTAAGGTTTGAGAAAATGCCTCCTGATTTCGCTTTTGAAAATCCCACGTGGCAGCCTATAACGAAAGAAGATTGGCAAAAGCTAGGATTCCAACCACGGCGACGTAAATCTAAACGTGCAAAGCAACCAACCTCTTGCATTCAATGGAATAAGCCTCAAAAATAATTAAGTAAATTTTTTCCTAAATTTAATAAACATCAGGGCAACAAATGTCTAGCTCCTATATAACTCAAAAAGTTTCTAAGAACTAAATAAGTCTTAAATTAGTTGATTATTAAAGGTTGTTTTAGACAATATTAACGGATTACTAAGCGTCAAATAGAGATTGAGAAATTCATATCATTATCAAATCCTATGTTATATTCGAGTTAAAACAAATTACTTTAATTTTTTGTTAGCAATAAGATTTATATGCTAAAAATCTCAAAAAAGTTAAAGCTTGAAATCTTTAAGCTTGTCATTTCGCAATCTGACCCATTTGCTGAATCAAAAGGCGAAGAACGTATTATCAAATTCCTAAGTAAAATTTGGGATTTAGAGTCAATGCCGTCCTTAGACCCCAGATTTGATGATGCGAGTGGCGATATTGTCCAACATTTTATAAATAATCCAGATTGGGACTATGAATATCTTTTTACAGAAAGGCTTGGATTAATTGAGGATGATCATAAATTTGAAATTTTTATTGAGACGCTGTTATCTTCCGAAATAAGAAATGATGAAGACGATATTACAAAATATTATTTTTTGTTAAATCCTATTTTAGAAAAAGAAGGGCTTGCACTCACTATTGATTCATACGATGAAAGTAACTATCCACTTTATAAAATCAAGCAATTAGAAGATGTAGAAAAAACACCACTTGGTTTAGTCGAAAATAAAATTCCTTTTTTTGTTGTTAAGTCTTTAAGCGGTCACTCAGCCAAATTACAATCTCACAAAACTCCTTCAACCTCTCCCGCGTTTGTCTTGGTTCAGAATGATGGATGGAATGATTTTGGATATAAAACTGAGTTTTCATTATTTTATTATGATGCTGAAAGCGTAGTTTCATATGTAGGCGAAACTAAAATAATGAAAATAGATATTGAGGACACAATTGAATCAATTCCCAAAAGGTTTTTTTCTCTTGAAGCGGATTTTTGTTCTTTGGGACAGACTTATGATTTTTATTACAAATTAAAAGGATTACTCAAAAAAAATTTTGAGAGTGTGTTATTCGCAATAAGAGATTCTGCATTTTTCCCAGATATACACGACAATTTTGAAAACAACTATATTTTTAAAAAGTCTCTAATTCGGACGGACAAGGCAGAAAGGCTTTTAAGAGAAGCGAAATACAAGGTGCTTGATTATGATTTATCCAATTTATATAGCTTTTCATTTGATTTCAAACCTAAATTCTCAGATATATCAGTAACAGTAACTTTTGATTTTAAAAACAATTCTGATTCTCCAGATAGAATTTATGGATTAATAGGAAAAAATGCTACAGGTAAAACCCAATTAATAACCTCGCTTCCAATAGAAATAGCTAATAACAATAGCAAATTATTTAGTCCTAGAACTCCCCTTTTTAGTAAAGTTATAGCAGTCTCATACAGTGTATTTGATACATTTGTAATTCCTTCAAAAACTGCTTCATTTAATTATGTTTATTGCGGATTGAAAGATAAAAAAGGAGAGTTAATTTCAAATCAGGGATTAATTTTAAGATTTCATCATACTTGGAAAAAAATTAAAGAGTTAAGCCGAATGGAAGAATGGAGAGAAATCTTATTAAATTTTATTGAAGAGGAATTAATAAACGAGTTTATCGTTTTAGATAATGATGAAAAATATGATGTAAGTATAGATGGGTTTAGTAGAGTGCGAGCAATAATGAGTTCTGGTCAGAACATTATTTTGTATATCGTAACAGAGATAGTTGCAAACATTAGATATGACTCACTCCTCCTTTATGACGAGCCTGAAACCCATCTCCACCCCAACGCAATTTCTCAGCTTGTAAATGCAATTTATGAATTGGTGAATAAATTTGAATCTTATTGTATTTTGGCTACCCACTCCCCTTTAATTATCAGAGAACTGCTATCAAAAAATGTTTTAGTGATTGAAAGAAACGGAAATGTGCCGTCAGTTAGAAAAATTGGAATAGAGTCTTTTGGTGAGAATTTAACTGTTTTAACTGAAGAAGTTTTTGGCAACAGAGCTGTTAATAAACAACACAAAATTATTCTTCAAAAGATGGTTGATGAAGGGAAATCTTATGACCAAATAATATCATTACTTGAATCGGATGGATTACCTCTTAGCCTTAATGTTCTTATGCTTATTAGAAGCCTAACAAATGAGAAATCTTAAATCCTTCTCTGGAAATACAATTGATTTTCACGATTTAGTCTTAAAAAATAAATACAGGACTAAAAATGATGAAACATATAAAGATAGAGTACAAGAATTAAGAGCACAAATCGTAGAAAAATTTGATGAATATGATCTACTATTTGCTAGTAAGGAATTAGCTAATTTGGTGAGCGCAGGATTTGTTGACCAGGATAAAACAGACTTATTGAATTTATATTCTTATAAGAGCAGAGCTATCCAAGAACTGAAGATAGAAATTACTACTCTAGAAAATAATAGGATTCTAAATACTTGCCAAAATTGCACGATAAATGAAATTAATTCATTCGATCATTTTTTACCTAAAGAGGAATTTGCTGAATTTATAGTAAATCCTAAAAATCTTATTCCCAGTTGTACTGCTTGTAATAGTTTTAAAACAGCAATTTGGAAAGCTGGAAACTCAATGCTGTTCTTAAATTTATATTTGGACGAACTGCCAAATAGTCAATATCTTTTTGTTAATATTACAGTTGCAGACAATATAATTGATACTGAATTTTATTTAGATAATAGGAATTGTATTGACGCCCCCTTTTTTGATGTCATTAAAAGTCATTATGGAAGACTCCATTTACCGGAAAGATTTAGTGATAATAGGAATGACACAATTACTGAATTGGAAAATCTAATTTATGCATATAGAAATCGCCTTCCAAGAGAAGAAATTATTGATGCTGTCGAACAAAAGGTCAAACTTGATAAATTATCTTTTGGTCATAATTATTGGAAAGCAATCCTTCAACAATCGCTCATTAACAGCGATATTTTTATGAATAGATTGTTTATTTAGCCACCTTTTTGTGTTTTTGAAAACAAAAGCCAGAATATTATTAAATTTAGATTTTCTGTTAATTTATACCTCTCCATTGAAAGTTTGTTTGCTAGGTTATTTAGAGAATAATTGATTTTGAAATTTGCGATATGCTGATGCTATGAAGAAGTCACAAATTGAAGTTCAGGAATTTATAATTGACTTGAAACGCCTTTTGAAATCTGCACAAAATGACTATGACCAAAAACATTGGAATACGTGCGATTATTATATTTCTGAAATAAATTTGCTTATTGAAAGAGCAGAAAATATTGGAATAGAAATTGATATTCCAAAAGTTGCTGCCGCTGAACGGGATTATGAGGTGCATCATAGCCGGGTAGGAGGAACATCTTACACGCGTGATATGCGCGCTAGCGCGGCTTCACATCAACGTAAACTTAGAGAAATAATTAATACTGCCGATAAGCTGCAATCCAAAATAGCTTCTACATTTGGTTTGAATTTAACCCAAGAAAATTCGCCGTTCGTTTGTATTGAAAACATTTGCAAAAAATTTCATACAGTAGCCAGCCAGCTTAGAGTCAGGCGCGAGAATCGTCCGACAATAGATGTTGAGGACGAATATGATGTGCAGGATTTACTTCACGCACTTCTGAGACTACATTTTGAAGACATACGACCTGAAGAATGGACTCCTTCCTACGCAGGTGGTTCTGCGCGTATGGACTTTTTAGTAAAAAATGAGCAGATTGTCATAGAGGCAAAAAAAACGCGTAAAGGATTGGCTGCAAAAGAACTTGGCGAACAATTAATAATTGATATTGAAAAATATTCAAAACATCCTGACTGTAAAACTTTAGTGTGTTTTGTCTATGACCCTGAGGGTAGAATAGCAAATCCGCGTGGCGTAGAAGCAGATCTAAACTCAAGAAGTAGTGAAAAAATACGAATTGTAACTTTTATTAAACCCTTAGCGTTATAATCTACAATCGAACTGGCAGTGCGTTAGTGCAAAAGAAAATTATCCTAAATAATACTCTTCGGTAAACTATGCACTTAGTTGTGCTGGTACGACTTTTCGTGCAAAGCCGTTTATAAGCAAAGCCCATTCCAAAAATAAAAGACACCTTGTCAAGGTGGTTCGTAAGTTACTGATTTTCCGTCCACCCTCTACCAACTTATAATTCAATCAAGAGTTTTTGTGCGTTTTGCCAGCTTATGGTTCCAATTTTAACTCTCTGCCAATTTATGCTTCCAAAAATAAAAAAATGCTTCACTTTTGCTAGCTATAAGTTATTAGTTTTAGATTCACGCTCTGCCAACTTATGATTCCAATCAATACCAACTTATGGGTTTAGTAACACTTGTGAGTGTTCAGTTAGGGCATAAAGTGAAAATCTTAGGGCATAAAAGGTCAAAAGACAAATACCGTTTCAAAGGCTTTTTTTTCTAAATTTTCGGACAAACCGTTGACACTGCACTTTACTTATGCTAAGTTAGCTTGCAATTATTCTTGCAAATTAATTAAGACAGAAACGGTTTTAGTGGAAGTGTTCGGAACGGATAAAAAACAGAACATTTTCGTAAAGCGCGACTGAATTAGTCTTAACGAGAGTAAATAAAGTAATTTTGTTTGTAACGTTTAGAGTTGAAGCTTTTCTATTTTCAGTTTTATCTTTTTGACCATATATCGATTATCTGATATTTCTTTTCGGGCAAATCGAAATTCGAGAGAAATTTCATGTTGACTTTCTCTTACACTTTAGCTTGGAATTATTATCAGGAGACTTCCAAAAAAGTTTGTGAAAGATATTTGTGTAAAATCGAAATGTTAGTCGGGTCTTTAGCAAAAAGAAAGAATTGGAAATTAAGAAAAGCTGATTGTTCATAAGTGAATAATCAGCTTTTTGTTATTGATTTAAAAAGGTTGAGCCAAAGAAGAAATGCCTGACCGATGACGGTAATCATCAATCAGGCGATTAGGGCTCAATAATTGAAACGGAATATTTCAAAGATGCCCCCAGTCATTCCGCATCTTAATTCATTCCGTTTCTATAAATCAAACTCAAGACATACGAAAATGACTGATTTCGACTGATTTTTAAGCAATTGTGTCAGTTTTTATACATTTATCCGATTTGGCGGTGGATTCTTGATTGAAAAAACCGCCGCAGGCAGCATTCACGCTCTTGGCATGTAAATTGGCAAAGATGTGGAAGAAGTGGCTGGCGGATTCAAGTGTAATTACCGTCGTGCATACTTTTGGCGAACGCCGCCGAATTGGTCCGGCTCAGACTGGCGCGAGGAAATTATGGCGCTGACAATTTTATCTGCATTGTAGCGTAAGGCAGGTAAAAAGACGCAGGTTTATATTTTTCATATAGATAGAAAGGAGTTTACTTGGAAAATATTCAGGCGATAAATATATCACTTCCAAAAGGCGGCGGTGCTATAAAAAGTCTTGGCGAAAGTTTTCAGCCAAACGCTTTTTCAGGCGCCGCGAGCTATTCTGTTCCTATTCCTTTAACTCCAGCCCGCGGTTTCGAGCCTCAACTCAGCCTAAATTACAGTTCCGGCGGAGGCAATGATATTTTTGGAATGGGTTTTTCTTTATCCCTGCCTAAAATTTCCAGAAAAACAGAAACGGGAATTCCTACATATAGCGAAAAAGACACATATATTTTGTTGGGCGAGGGCGAATTGACGCCGGAATTAATAGAGCAAAATGACCAGTGGGTTCTTGCCGAAACGACAAAATCCGATGGTGTTGAGACTTGGACTGTTTTAAGATTTTTACCAAGAGAAATTAATTCTTTTTCACTGATTGAACTATGGCGGAATCCTTCAAGCGGCGATGCATGGTGGAAGGTAATATCTCGTAATAATGTAACCTCTCATTACGGCAAAAGCCAAAATGCGCGCATCGCTGACCCGGAAGACGAAACGAAAGTTTTTGAATGGCTGATAGAAGAAAGTTTTGATAGTAAAGGAAACAAAATTCTCTATCATTACAAGTCTGAAAATGGAAAAAATATTTCGAATCGGATTTATGAAATCAACCGGTCTTTCTACGCAAAAAAGTATATTCGGGCGATTCAATATGGACCGTATATTGAAGATGCTGCCGCCGGAACTGAAAAATTTGCCTTTGAAGTTGTATTTGACTACGGCGAATACGATTTGCCTGACGATAACTCGCCCGATTCCAACCCCTATAAGCCGGTCGCTGAATGGAAAGAACGAGCAGACCCCTTTTCGAATTACCGCAGCGGATTTGAAATACGTACATTCCGGCTTTGTCGAAACATACTTATTTTTCATAACTTTAAGGAATTAGGCAAGAATCCCTGTCTGGTAAAGGCATTACAATTAATTCACGATGAAACCCCTTCTTTCTCATTTTTAAAATCGATTACTCAAGCCGGTTATCGGATAAATGAGGACGGAAGTTATGCGTCCCAATCGCTTCCCCCGTTAGATTTCGAGTATTCACAGTTTTCTCCGCCCGAAGCGCCCGAATTCCGACCGTTGCTTGTTAATGGAATGAATACAATTCCCGGTTATCTGGATAGCGCCGACTTTAACCCGATAGATTTAAAGGGTGAAGGATTGCCGGGGTTGTTTTTCAGTAACGAGGAAACTGCGTTTTACTACGAGCCGCTCGGCGATGGTGATTATATGCCGCCCTCTGTGCCGGCTTCGTTTCCCATCACAAGGAACTTGCAAAACCCTTCTTTTTCTTTACAAAGCCTGGAAGCCAACGGGGAAATGGAGCTGGTCGTCAACTCCGCGCAAATGTCCGGGTATTTCAGCCAGGAATATGCCGGTAGATGGTCAGCCTATCAAAATTTTCAGTCCATACCTACGGATATTACAAATCCCTATCGCGAAAGCGTTGATTTGGATGGAAACGGCAAAGCCGACCTTTTAACACTTAACGCTCCGGATTTGGTTTTCTACGCGTCAAAGGGGAAAGTCGGGTATGACGAACCCAGAAGAGTACCGCTGCCGCAGGGATTTCCGGTGTCTGTAAATTACGGCGAGTGTGAGCTGGTTACTTTTGCAAATATATTTGGCGACGGACTTTCGCATCGAGTAAAAATTCGAGACGGTTCGGTGGAAGTATACCCGAATCTGGGCTATGGACATTTCGGCGAAAAGGTGACTTTGGGTAATTCGCCGCGTTTCGATTCGACGACGACGGCGGCAAGGATTTTTTTAGCGGATGTTGACGGCTCAGGGACAACGGATTTGGTTTTCGCCTATGCCGACAGAGTAGATATTTTTCTTAACCAAGCCGGTAATTCCTTTGCCGAAAAATCCATTTCCATCGCTTTGCCGGGAGGTTTTAGCGATATTGACCAAATCCAGTTTGCCGATATTCTGGGCGAGGGAACTTCTGCTCTGGTGCTTACCAAAGCAGGCTCGACGATGAGCCATTGGTACTACAATTTTTGTGGAGAAAGAGCGGCATTTACACACGCATTAAAGCCCTACCTGCTGACTAAAGTAGAAAATAATCTGGGCGCTGCAACTGAAATCTTTTACGCCAGCTCCACGAAATTTTATCTGGAAGACAAAAAAGCCGGAAGACCTCGGGTAACACGGCTGCCGTTTCCGGTTCAAGTGGTAGAAAAAACCGTAGCGACCGATAAAATTAGCGGCTCTTGTTTAACCAGCGCCTATAAGTATCATGACGGTTATTTTGACCCGGTAGAAAGGGAGTTTCGGGGCTTCGGTTTTGTGGAAAGCTGGGACACCGAAACTTTCGAAGAATATCAGAAAAGCGTTTCAAATCCCGCCTTTCCGTCAGAAAGATTGAGTAAAGAACTCTACGTGCCTCCCGTATATACCAAAACCTGGCACCATACCGGCGCTTATATTGAAAATAAGGTTATTACAAAGCAATACGAACAGGAATATTTTCAGGACGATAAAGATGCTTATGACTTTCCCGACAGCGTGTTCGATTCGTCGATATTTCAAAGCGACGCCGAGACCGTCCGGCAAGCCTATGCGGCTCTCAAAGGTACGATGATGCGTCAGGAAGTCTACGCGCTGGACAATAGTTCGGAACAGGAAAATCCTTATTCCGTAAATGAAACAAATGTCAGTGTAGAACTCATTCAACCCACGGGAAATCAACGGTATGCCGTGTTTCAGGTTAATCCGAGAGAAAGCATCTCGTATCATTACGAACGAAACCCGAAAGACCCGAGGATGCAGCAGGCGTTTACGTTGGAGGTTGACCCTCTTTCCGGAGAAATAATAAAAGCCTGCACGGTTTTCCTGCCTCGGCGAAAGGCTGCCGGCTCCGGGGTTGTAATCTATCCCGAGCAACATGAAATAAAAGCGACAGCCACATTTAACAACTATATCAACACCTCCGATACCGAGGCTTTCAGGTATCGCGGTATTTTGTATCAGGCTCAGGAGTTTGAAATATTCGGACTTGATTTAAAAGGAAGTCAATATTTTTCTTACGATGACTTACTTCCTGTCAAATCTGTTGTGGAAAGTCCAATCCCTTACCAGGGGACTATCACACCGGCGGAACTACAGGCTCGGCAGTTAAGCTGGAGCAGAAGATATTTCTATAACAAAGACCAGAAACTCGGCGAAATTTCCTCACCGGCGTTGATGGTGCGCATCGATAACGCAGTTTTCACCAGAGAATTTATCACCGGCAGCTTTGGCGCGAGATTGACGGACGATACAATCGCGGCGCAGGGAGGATATTTCTTTGACGACGCGACCGGCTACTGGTGGAACAGAGGGTTGACCCAGTCTTATATTTATGACCGGAAATTCTTCTATGTGCCTTCTCAGACGGAGAATCCTTTTGTTGAACCTTCATCGCCGGTTTATTCAAAAACTATTTTTGAATATGATTCCCCGTATTTTCTTTCTCCGGTAAAAGTAACGAGATTCATTAATGAAGCTAAACAGATTGAAAATGTAATTACCGCTGAAATCGATTACATCGCACTCCAGCCGTATCAACTGGTTGATATTAATGGCAATGTTTCCCAGTGTCTTTTTGACCCTCTCGGGCAAGTGCTCGCGACTACTTTATTCGGCACGGAAAACGGTATTTCCGTCGGGGGAATGAGGCTTTATCCCTATAACGGTCAAGCCGCCGAATATAAACTGCCGACTGATGCGACATTTGAAAAGGTACTCGACAACTCTAAAGAATATCTGAGCGGCGCAGCGAGCTTCTTCTATTACGACCTGTTTAATTGGAAAGACCGAAGGCAGCCGTCCTGCTCGATTGATTTGGTCAGGGACGATTTTTACCAGACTTCGGAAGGTGTTTCGGATTTTTCCTGCAAGACTTTGATTAACTATTCGGACGGGTTTGGCAGGCAGATGGAGAGTAAGCTAAAGACCGACTCCGGTGTCAGCATCGTTCACGATGCCGACGGAAAGCTGGTCTCCGGTAAAAACAATAAGCCACTGCTTGCCCCGACAGATGACCGCTGGGTCGTTTCCGGCAGAACGGTTTATAACAACAAGGGCGAACCCTGCGAGCAGTATCTGCCTTATTTTACCGACACGCCCCTGTTTGAAGAGCAACAGCAAATCGTGGACGCAAAGCTCGTTCCTCCGCCCTCGATAACTCATTACGACCCGCTCTTGAGAGTTATCAGGATTGACACCCCGAAGGGATTTTTCTCCAAAGTTGAATTTACCCCCTGGGAAGAAAAGCATTGCGACGAGGACGACACGGTGAAAGACTCGACGTATTACATCGATTTCATGAAAAACTATCCCGGTAAACCTTCACAGGAACAAATCGATGAAAAAGACGCGTTGGATAAGGCAGCGGTTTTTTACGACACGCCCGCCATCAATGTTCTGGACAATCTGGGCAATGCGTTTCTAAACATTCAAACTCTGGCGGATAAAAGGCAGCTTATTTCTTTTTCCGAAACGGACGTTCAGGGAAGGACGACATTGTTAATCGACCCTCGCCTGTATAATTCCAATCAAACCCAAAAAACAGACTACTACAATTTCAAATACCGCTACGCCATGGATGACAAAGACCCGTTGTATATCGATAGCGTCGATGCCGGGATTGAAAAGCATCTTAGCAATATATTCGGCAATCAGCTATGGTCGCTGAGCCCCCGCAACTATTGCCAGTTGGTTTCTTACGACGCGTTACAGAGGCGCTCTGCCCTACAGGTGAAAAAAGTTGAGGACGACCAGCCCATTCTTTCTTATGATGATTTTAATCTGGTGGAAGTCTTTACCTATGGAGAAATGGCAACGGATGCTCAAAAAAATAATTTACGCGGTCAACTCTACCAATTAAATGATTTATCGGGCATCGTAAAAAACAGTCAATATAGTTTAGCGGGTGAGATGCTTGAAACCTCGCGGCAGATGACGACGGTTTATAACAAAGCCATCGATTGGAAAAGCGTCCCGCCGCCGCCGCTGGAAACGGAGATTTATCCCGGTCAATTTACCTATAACGCCCTCGGGCATTTGATAACGGAAACCACGCCGGATGGTTCCGTTACGACCAACGGCTATAATCTGCGCGGGTTTCTCAATCAGGTCAAAGTTACCTATAAAGACAAGACGGAAGATGCGGTCATCAACCTGATTGACTATGACGCTAACGAACAAAGGACGACAGTTCAATACGGCAACGGCATCACAACAAATTATGCTTATGAATCGACGACCCTTCGTTTAACCGGACTGCAAAGCACGAGACCGAAAGGTGCGGGAACGGAATCGGTTCAGAATATCGCCTATACCTACGACCCGGTCGGCAACATCACCCGCAGTTGGAACAAAACCTTTGAAACGGTCTTTAATAATAACCAGAAAGTTGAGCCGCTTTCCCAATATACCTACGATGCGCTTTACCGGCTGACCGGCGCAGACGGCAGACAGCATCCGGGAATAAATTCCGACACCTATAAAAACAACATATCGGACAATGATTTCAAGCAATGTCTATTCAGCCAGCTTCCCAATATCAATGACGCCGGCGCGCTGGAAAATTACAGCGAAGCATACACTTACGACGATTCGGGAAACCTGATTAATAAGCGGCATATCGCCGTATCTTCTTCATGGACGCGGAAAACCCCTGTTGAGGATAATTCAAACCGCCTCAAAGACCTTCAATATGACGCGTCGGGAAACCTGCGCCAACTCGATATTAATAACACGGTAAAGCTGTCGTTTAACTGTTGCGAAAATCTGGTGAGCGCCGGAATTATCGAGCGTCCCGACGAATTGGATGATAGTGACTATTACGTTTATGACAGCAGCGAACAGCGCACCCGTAAAGTCAGCGAGCGCATGGCGCACGGCGGGGCGGTTACGCTTATTGAGGAAAAAACATACCTCGGCAGCTATGAAATAAAACGCAACATCAGCGTCAATGCGCAGGGTGATAAAACCGTCACCATGGAAAGGCAAACCCTGCGAGTCATGGATGATTCCTCCTGCGTGCTCATCGTGCATTACTGCGCAATCGGCAAAGAAGCAGGAACCCGAAAACTTCGTTTTCAGATGAGCGACAATCTCGGTTCCATTACGTCCGAATACGACAAAGACACGCAGTTGATTAGCTATGAAGAGTATTTCCCCTATGGCGGCACGGCAATTATCGCCGGGTCAAATCAAGCCGAGGTGAAGCTGAAAGATTACCGTTATTCGGGCAAAGAGCGCGACGACAGCACCGGGCTTTATTACTACGGCGCCAGATATTACGCGTCATGGCTGGGTCGCTGGCTAAATCCCGACCCGTCGGGGACGGCGGATGGTTTGAATTTGTATGCGTTTGTGGGTGGAAACCCTATAACATTTATTGATTATAACGGTTTATCGAAGAAAAAACCGAAAGGAGCAAAGGCTCTTGCAAATGACGCAACGCGGAAAGCGGCGGCGGCGGTCGCTCATACGAAAGCTCAGTGGAAGGCGCATGGAGTTAAACGTACCAGAGATGACTTAGTTGTAGAGTCATGGAATACACAAGATAAAAACGGACGAGCACTCGCCCAGTTTTCATTAATACGTGTTCCGGACGTACTGCACGTACAAGAAGCCGGAAGTGTTCCTTCCGGTGGTCTTTATAATGCCACGACAGGAGTTACAACAGGAAGCAGCACTGTTAAAAGAAAACGATACGGATATACTGACACAATATCTCAAACAGTATATTTTGCGCATGTCCCGACGGGTAGTAAGAATATAATGACCCTGTCAATTCACCCGATTGAGAACGCCCATTTGATTCATGTTGCCGACCCCGCCGAGAAAGGTACCTACAGGTTCAGAACAGCTCTCGCAACACAGGTTCAGGAAATGAATTTTGTTAATGTTCATTTGGTTTCAGGAGTCCCGAAGTTAGCTGAAAAACATCTGGAACGTGTTATTGAAGCCAGTGAACATAAAGAGCCGACCCTTCTTGTCGGAGACGCAAACATGAATGCGGACAGCTTCGGTCGGGTATCGAAAAAAAGAAAATTAGAAACGACGGTGTTTCTGGCTGACACGGCAACGCAGAAAAGCGGCGGGGCGCTTGATCATGGTGTTTTCTTTAAAGAGAGTAAAGCTAAATCATACAAAGTGGGTAGCTCCAGTGTATTGAAACCTAAAGGAAGTGATCATAATCAGCGCCGTTTTCGCCTTCGTAATTCAGGTACCGGTTGGAAGCCCCAGTAGTAAACCGGCTCAGGAGCAGGCAGAAAGCCGGTTTTCTTGATTGCGGCATTTGAAAAAATATTGATACGGAATTAACGGTAATTAATTTAAGAAATCAGAAAAGGAAAATCAGATGGCAAACAGTACATTAAAAATAGAAGATTCAACGCTGGATAGTTTTTACAAGAAAAACCCCGATTTCGATATTCTCCATTTCGATTTCCTCAGCCAGGAGGCTGTCGATTCTTTGAAGCTCGCCAAATCCGATAAAGATGCAAACCTGCAAAAGCTTATGGCTTACCAGCGTCTTCTCCGGATTGCGCCGACTCCTGCCGATGCCGCTACTTTATACGAGAATTCAATGGATTCGGCGCGCAAGATTACATCTGTCAGCCAGACTCAATTCGTCAAGCAGTTTGAGCCGAAACTGCAAGGCGGCGCAAAAACGGCAAAACAGGTTTACCAAAACGCGAATGTATTAAAAACACAAGCGATGCACTTGTGGGCAAACGTAAATCATTTGAAAAAATCGCCGTATTATATAGGAATGAACGCGGCACCGGCGGCGCAAGGCATTGCCGAAACCTTTGAAAACCTTTCCAGTTACCAGCAAATATTCGGTTATTTAAACTATTGCGATTGTCCTGAGTGTAAATCCATTTTAGGACCGGCGGCTTATCTCGTGGACTTACTGCGTTTAATCGATAAAGCGATAACGGTGCCCAATACGACCCGGACTAATAACGATGACAATATTCCGAAAGGCTTGACGTTTAATGAGCGCCGCCCGGACATTTCCGAAATTAAATTAACCTGTGCCAATACGAACGATTTGGTTCCCTATCTTCAAATCGTAAACGAGATACTTGAAGAAACTTTAAGCGAATCTCTGGGAGCGGATGTTTATAAAACGCTCACAAGCACCTTCTATCCTTTTAATCTGCCCTTTAACCTTCCGCTTACACAAATTCGGACTTATTTAGCACAAAACAACACATCGTTGTCCGAAATTTATCAGGCGATGGATAAGGACACGGATAAATCATTGTCCATTGCCGCGGCAAGGGAATATTTATACATTTCGCAGGAAGAGCTTGTCAATCTCAAAGAGCAAACCGTCGCCCAACTGCCAGCGGTCTTAACAAATAACTACGGCGTAACCATCACAGCCAATAATCTCGCCGAGTTAAATAAAGTCGATACGTACACTTCCCAGACCGGTATTTCATTAAATGACTTACACGAACTGCTCTATCAAAATCTAAGCACGGAAGAGATATTTAACGTCTCGGGCGTATATGCCCAGACGACAAAGGGAGATACGATTACTTTTATCCAGAACGGCAGCAACGTTTACGCTGTTTACCCAAATCAAGGAATAGTTTCGGGAAGCATTATAAATAATGTTGTTCAGGCAACGTGGAAAGACGCCGCCGGCTCCGGTTACTGTGAATTTACTTTTTCGCCTGACTGCTCAAGCTTTACGGGCAACTGGAACACCGGAATAGGACTGCCGTGGGAGTCAATGGCATGGAACGGCACAAGGAAAACAGGCACCGACCCGGCAACGAAAAAGCCGTATCCTGCGGCAACGGGCGGAATCATTCCGCATAACTTGTTTATTAACAAGGCGTTTGCAAATAATACCGACTATTTATCTATTCAACTTAATACGACCGATCCGAAAAATGTATTTAACGAGATTGCAAAGCTCGATATTAAATCGCTGGACACATTGAATCGATTTATTCGTCTTTCGCAAAAGCTCGGATGGACGTATGCCGAACTGGATTGGATGTTATTGACCGTATCGTCTCTGGCAGCTACGGTAAGTCGGGATATAACTGACGATACTTTTCAGGAGCTTGCAAAAATCAGGCAATTGGAAGAGGTCTATTCGCTGCCGCATACTTTGCTAGCCGCTTTGTGGTACGACATTCAAACAACAGGAATCGGAACCGGTCAATTTTCCGAAGCGCCGTTTGATAAAATATTTAATAGTCCCGAACAGATTAGCTCAACGGACAGCTCGCCTTATCACCCGGCATACCCTGACGGGTACGCGCGATTTGTTAATCCTCTTTACCAGACTAAACCTGAATCATGGGAATTAAATAAAGCGACCGCAGCGGACTCCGACGCTAACATAATTATTGCGGGAATACCGGCATCGATGGACTCTCTCAGATTAATCGCGATGTCTGTGTTTGCGGGTAAGGATTCCGTCGATTTAACCGTTGAAAATCTTTCAATCCTGTACCGGCACGCGATGTTGGCGAAAGAGTTGAATATGCAGGTGGAAGAATATTTGCTTTTGTTAAAGCTCCTCGGAATAACCAGCAAAACCGACCCGAATTTTATTCCTTCGTCTTTAACGCCGGACCAGGTGCTTCTCATCGTCAGGACTTTGGAATGGATGAGAAACTCCGGGCTAAGCGCTTTTGCTATAAATTATATTTGTTATGGAAAAACCAGCCAGTATGTAAATTCAGGTTACGATGAAAACAATATTCCCTCGTTTGTCATATCCTTAAACTCAACGATTCAAAACGCGCTTTTAAAGCCCGATAATTTCTCGGGTTACGGTATTCCTCAGAATGCTTCAAGTGCCGCTTTTAGCTGGCTATTGTTAAATGAATACATCAACGCTATAGGGCTCGTATTAAATGACAAGACTCTGGAGGCTGGCGATTTGCCGGGCGAATTGTCATTGCCGGGCGGTTCAACGTTTATTTTAAGCAGCGAGCAAAAAACCTTTATTGCTTCGACAGTCGAAACCTTCAGGCAGAATCAGAATAAAATATTTGTAAATCAGCTCGCGAGCTTTTTCGGGGTGAAGGGAGATTCTATTTCCCCAATTATAGCTCAGGTGCAGACTCTTTTGGATGAACCGGACTACCTTGAAAAATTTATACAGGTTCCGCTCGATGTAACCAATCCCTTTATTGGCAGTTTTATAAAAAGCGTGTCTCGCTTTCTTCTTTTTTATAAGAGTCTTTTGCTAAACAACACCCAAATCAACGGGATTATAAAAACGCCTGCCGCCTACAATCAAATTTATACGGTCGATAAAACAGCCTTCACGATTGCGTTTGAAATCAATAATATTTATGAAATTTATGCTTTCACGCAATTGGAAGCCGATTTTGATGACCAGAAAAATCAACTGGTTTCTTATTTTTCCAATGTTGGAAATACCGACTATGAAACTGCTCTCGGTGAACTGGTCGCGATTACCGGCTGGAATAAAGACCAACTGGGCTATTTACTCGAATACTTTCTCGGAAAAGGCAAAAACTGCACTACTGTAAGTGAACTGACCCAATTAAATCGGGTTTTTACCATCACGCAGGAGTTGGGGATTGACGTATATTTTATTGCGCAGTTAAATGAAATGGCTTCGTGGACATCCGCCGCAGATAATTGGGAAACGTATAAAAGCTACGCAGCTTCGTTGCTTCAAAAGGTAAGCGCAAATTCCTCGAAAGAAGCGTGGTCGTCCACTTTCAAAAAAATTAACGGCTTCATCGAGGAAGCGAAGCGAGATGCCATTTTGAACCTGACGGTATTGGAGGCTGGAAAAATCTATAAGGATATAACAACCCCCGACAATTTGTATGAGTTTTTATTGATTGATGTCAAACGAGGAGGATGTCAGGACATCTCTTTTATAAAACAGGCGCTAAACTCTGCACAGCTTTACCTGCAAAGATGCCGGTTAAACCTCGAACGCAATGTCGTCATTGATAAAGCCGACCTTCCCGACATTTACTGGGAATGGATTATGAACTACCGTGTATGGGAAGCCAATCGCGAGGTATTTCTTTACCCGGAAAATTATATCGACCCAAGCCTTAGAAAGTCGAAAACCGACCTGTTTAAAACGCTTGAAAATGATCTCAGTCAGGGGAATGTAACGAAGGATACGGTAGAGGCGGCTTATACAAAGTATCTTGATTCATTTCAAGAGCTTGCCACATTGAAGTATGTGGACGCATATCATTGTACCGTCGAGAATGATGAGACCGGCGATACCGATACATTATTTCTTTTAGCCAGAACACAAAGTAAACCCTATAAATATTTTTATATCACGCGAGAACCCGGAGATATCTGGTCGCAATGGAATGAAATTAACATAACCATAAATTCAGAGTATGTAACTCCGGTATATGCTTATAACAAGCTTTTTGTATTTTGGGTCGAGCTATCCCGTCATCAGGAAAAAGAACAAACTTCTGACGTGAGAAACAGCATAATCACGAAAGCGACCATCAAATATTCCTTTTATAACTTCTCGGGGAACTGGGCTCCGCCACAAATATTATTAGCGGACTACGTCGTTAATATTGAAGATTCTTCTAATAATCTTTACGGACCATTCGACGGCTCAATTTTTAACCCTGATTTGCTTTATTGGAAGAAAGTCGCCTTAATAAATCTATCCAAGTCAAACTATAGTTCGGATTTTGTTTCGGTAAGCGAACCGGAAAAATTGGTCGTTCTATACGGACCGCTCCTAAATCAAAACATTCAGACAGGCAATAATCCGACTACAAACGGAGGCGTGGATTTTCAAAATTTTGTTAAAACGATAACCGAAGCCAATCTGGAATTGGTAGAAATGCAAAACGCGCATCAAAACGGGCGCTTTCCGTTAATTCATTCCATCGTTATTAATACCGAATTGGAAGATTCGTATGTAGCGGATCAAAATGAATTTCTTATATTTGAAAACAATATTTTAAACGCCGCTACGGATTTCAGCCCGACTTTTACCGCCACCATGGCGGAATTAAATCGCAGTCTCGCCTTGTATCCGCAGAATAATCCGATTGTAAATAATTACACTGAGGCGATGGGACTCGGTAAGGTTTCCATTACCCCGCCCGGAACTGCCACAGCGACTTCTTTTATAAATGCTGATTTGAACATCGATGCAGGGGCTTCCGGTTCAATATTCACTATTTTGCAGAGTAAGGCTGTTCAATTATTAGATGCAAACGGTAATGTCCAACCAACCATTACAAACACACCGGCGGAGACAATAGCCATCGTTTGCCAGCTTGATAATAACCAACAGGGAAAATTTGTGCGAAACGTTCTCTTTGATTTATATTTCGGCACGCCATATATCTTTGGTGCGATTTCAACCGCTCCGACATCGGTTATCCCGGTCAAAAATCAACCGGGATGGTTCCTTTTTCAAACCGCCTTCGAGTCGTTTCTGCTTGAAAGCTATCAGAGCAACGCGCTTGAAGAAACCTTTTCCAAAATTACTGATGGAACAACAATCCGCGAGCCATTCGGTTATGTAACTCAGCAATCTTTCATTACCGATGATATTGACCAAAATACTGCAAAGAATATATATTCGGCGCTCAAATCTCCCGCCTTGCAGGTCGTAGATGCTAATGGAATCGTTTCTCTTACAACATTAAAGTCGATGACCGTGCCGCAACTGACAAATTTGTTACAGGTTCTTAATGCGGAACAGGGGGCGGAGGTTTATTCGATATTGCTGAACTCCGCTAAAGTGGCGCTGCAATATAGTTCGGAAAACTTTGGTCTTGAGGACAACCTGCACACGTTATTTTTTAAAACAACCAGAGTTACGACGGCGGCGGTGCGCGAGTTAAGCCGTAAGCTGTTTACCACCGGGATTGACGGGCTGCTCAGTTTAAGCTCCCAACAACCTCCTCAAAATGCAACTTTACTTTTTGATGCCTACCAGCCGAGTCCGCAGGTGATTCCGCCGGCTATAAGCTCAGGTCAGCAGGTAGCCTTTGACGGACCTTATGGTAATTATTACTGGGAACTCTTTTTTCACGGTCCGATGCTGGTTGCACAGGTTTTAAACAATAATCAGCAATTTCAAAATGCCGAAAACTGGTTACAGTATATTTTTAATCCGACAGTAAAACCCGACACGGTTTCCGCACAATCTTTCGTAACTGATGATATTCCTGAATCTCTGGCGGCACAAATATATGGGATACTGAAAAGTAAAGCATTGGGTTTGGTCGAAAACGGGGCTGTAACTGCTGTAATTACGCAAATGACTCCCTCGCAATTAACTCCGCTTTTACAAGATGTCGATGCTCATCAAGGACAGGAAGTTTATAACATCCTGGTGAATAATTATGTCAATGATAAGCTTTCCCGTTATTGGCAGTTTCAGCCTTTTAGAAATCATACGCGGGAATCCTTGATAAAACAGTTGACCAATCCGAATGAGATACACGCTTACAATACCGACCCTTTTGACCCGCACGCCATTGCCCGTTTACGCATAGGCGCGTATGAAAAAGCGGTGGTGATGAAATATATCGAGAATTTAATTGATTGGGGCGATTCTGAATTCAGGCTTTATACATGGGAATCAATTACCGCCGCGCTTATGCTCTATGTCTACGCGTATGATTTGCTCGGACCTCGTCCGAAAGATTTGGGTCCCTGTAACTCCGAGTTTCCGGTAAATTTCAAGGAAATTCTGCAAAAATACAGCAAGGTCGATGGTGGAATTCCGCAGTTTTTGATTGATATGGAAAACGCCATATCGTCTCAGATTCAATTGTCCCTTCAACCGAATAACGAGAAAGATGTTCCCTTTAATGATATTGAGGCATATTTTTGTGTTCCGGAGAATGATACGTTTATTTCGAAATGGGACACGGTGGAAGGCAGATTGTATAACATTCGCCATTGTCTGAATATTAACGGGGTTGCCCAGCCGCTTCCTTTATTTGAACCGCCGATTGACCCGATGGCGCTGGTTAAAGCCGCCGCGTCAGGAAACAATGTTCTGGATGTCGCGTCGCTGACGCAGCCCGTCATTCCTCCTTACCGGTTCAGTTATATGGTAGAGCAGGCAAAAAGCCTGACGAACACGGTAATTCAGCTCGGAAGCAGTTTGTTGTCCGCATTGGAGAAAAATGACGCGGAAGGTCTGGCTCTCCTGCAATCCGCCAATGAGGGCAACATTCTGAACCTGACCACTCTGGTTAAACAACAGCAGATACAGGAGCAGGAGGACCAACTGGCGGGCTTGCAGCAAAGTCTGCTAAACGCGCAAAACCGGCTGAACAATTACACTCAGACAATCAGCGCAGGTCTCAATGCATTTGAAATTTCCGACCTCGCTTTACGTTCGGCGGCGATTATTCCGCAAGATATTGCGATTGGCATAAACGGAGTTTCTATCGCCGGCTATCTGTTGCCGAATATATTTGGTTTTTCGGATGGCGGAATGAAGTTCGGCGACGCTATCAACGCCGGTGCGGCGATAAGCAATCTGGAGTCTGAAATATTAAATCAGGCTGCCGGACTTGTCGCAACCGCAGGCAGTTATCAGCGCCGTCAGGAAGATTGGCAATTCGCAAAGGACACCGCCGGTTATGATGTGGCTCAAATCACGAACCAGATTAACGCCAATAATGTCAGCATTGTTATCGCCCAGCAGGAACTCGTCATTCATCAAAAGGATATTGAGCAATCGCAGGCGGTCGATACTTTCCTTAAATCAAAGTTTACCAATCAGGATTTGTACCAGTGGTTAGTATCGAGGCTGTCTTCTCTTTATTTTCAAACATACAATCTCGCCGAAGCGATGGCTTTGCGGGCGCAGGCTGCTTACCAGTTCGAACTCGATTCGTCAGACCAGATGATTGCCTTTAATTACTGGGACAATCTTCATAAAGGCTTGCTGTCGGGCGAGTCGCTGATGATGTCGATTCAGCAGATGGAAAGCGCGTATATTCAGAACAATACACGGCAACTGGAAATTGAAAAAACGGTTTCCATCAGCCAGGCTTTTCCCGAAGAATTCCTGAAGTTCAAATGGGGGCATAACGGAGGCACGCAGGGAACTCTGGATTTCACCCTGAGCGAAAAGCTGTTTGACTTTGATTTTCCCGGTCATTATTGCCGAAAAATCAAATCAATCTCGGTTTCAATACCGGCGATTGTCGGACCTTACCAGAATCTAAACGCTACCTTAAGGCAAAACTTTAATATGATTGTCCTTTCGACAGATGCCAACGGCGTAAATGCCGTAAAATATGCGGTCGCAAAAACCGTTCCGAACTCAGGACCCGTTCCCGCCGAACCGTCAAGCTCCGACCTGAGGCAAAACTGGGTTCCTGACCAGGCGATAGCCGTTTCAAAAGGGATTGATGACAGCGGGATGTTTTTTCTTGATTTCAGGGACGAAAGGTATCTGCCCTTTGAAGGAACGGGCGCGGTTTCGACCTGGACTCTGAGCCTGCCGCCCTCGACCAACAGGATTAATTTCGACAGCATTTCCGATGTGATTATCAACATCAAATATACCGCGAAAGACGGCGGCGACTTCGCCGGTAAAGTTAAAGCAATTTACTCGGCGCTTCCGAATTCTTCAGGCAATTATGTAAAAGCCAAAACATTCGACCTTCGACAGGCGTTTGCCGAAAGTTGGCTGCAAATGTTCAATACGCCGCCTGACGCCAATAGTCAGCAAGCCATTTCATTCCCTTTGACCGATAATTACTGGCTGACGAATTTGAGCAATGTAACAGTCGGAGCGCTGATGCTTCAGCTTGAAGTTTCAAGCAACGATAAGCTTACCGGCAGCAATTTTCTACAGCTTCAGGTCGGAACTAAAAATGCGCCTTTCAGCGTTGCCGACAACTTTGCGGAAATCGATTCATCGGCTCTGCAAACTGCCGGTTTTGGCGTTAAAAGTCCGAATTGCACTTTGGTATTCGATATCAATAAAGCTCCGGATTTGATAACGAAAACCTCAGGCAGCGTCAAAATGCTGGATGAGACAAAGCTCGTCGATATGGCGGTCGTGATTGTTTATACGGAGAAACCGTTTTAATTAAGATTCAGATTGATTTTCAGACGATAAAACAGGAGGGCAATTATGATTTAACACAAAATATTTTTTTAGCGGCTTGTAGGTTCTCGCTGTTTTGTAACAGGATGAGACAGCTTATTGAAGAGAGAATTCCTGAAATTAAAAAAACAGTATCTTAAGGAGGATATATTATGGGATACGAACCCCAAACTTGTTATAACAACTTACTCGGCGCAAGCAGACATCCGTGTCCGGACGGCGCTGGCGGACCAAATGGATTGTCCTATCATTGCTCGTCAGTAGCTAATGATTTACATGATTTCTGTGTTGAGAAAAATCTTTATTATCCGCTAAGATGGCAAGAAGCCTATAACACAACATTATGTGCTGAGAACCAGTATTTTGATGGTCCCGGTCAGTCTCCGTCTACTTGCGACCCGCATGTATTTGCATCGGTAAATGATCAAAGCAACTGGAGAGACAACCAGCCGAATCCAAAAATTTGGAGGTCTCGCGAATGCGATTGCTGCTGCGCTTGTTTCGCTTATGGAACACCCGTGGCTATTTCTAAAGAGGGAACGAAACCGATTGAACAATTTTTACCGGGCGATGCCGTGTTAACCGGTTCTATTGTTTTACAATCCGGCAAGCTCCAAGTGAACTGGAAAGAAAATACCGTGGTTATGAGTATGGGAGCCCCGCCTACAGCCGATAAGGGATATCAGGATATGATACTTGTGAGTTACGGGGAGGGTTTTGAGCTGATTAGTACTCTGGATCAGGTTTTCTTATTGTCATCAGGTAAATTAAAACATGCGTCTCAATTGTCGGTAAAGGATACATTGACCGCGCCTGACGGCTCACCGGTTGAAATTAAGTCAATTAAAGTGGTTAAGTACTCAGGAGGCATTCATCACATTTCTACAAGCGTAACACCGGTTGAAGCTCCTGATGGTCACTTACTGAATACCAATGGGGTTATATCGGGGGATTATTCTTTGCAAATCGGGACAGCCCGAATAGGCGACCAGTTAGAAACCAGTCCGCATATCGGGAGCGAAGAATACGATAATTTGCACAAGGATAATATTAAGGGCGCTTTCCATTATTCAAAAGCTTCTGATTATTCAAAAGCTTCTGATTCTACAACAGCTTCTGAATCTACGACGGATTTGCCGAAAACGATACATCTGTATGTGAACGATTCGAGCCCGATTCCCGATGGCGCTGCGTCTTTTGTAACCGTGGATCAGGCAATCGAGATTGATGCAAACGCCACTTTCCGCCCGCCCTTCGATCCGATTAATGGAGCATTAGTCGAAAACCTTTTTCGAATATTCAACACATTTTATCCCCAAATACGTTTTTACCTCGATAAAACGGACACTACGCCTAATGCCTATGCTTTTGAGGCATACGGTGAGAAGCATGTGGTAATTTCGGGTAAGATGGGCAGGGTGAATAGTTTATTTTGGCAGGGGATTTCGCTAATTCTGGCTCAGTGCGTCGCTAGTTTCGAACAAGACCAGCAAGGCGGCTTATTAAACAGGCTTATACCCAAATCCGAGGCAGATTTGCTCAGCGTAAAAAATGTATTGCGTACCGTATGGCTATTTCAGTACACTGAGGTTACCGAAGCTGCCATCGAGCAAATCAAACAACTTTTCACTAACGTTAAAATCAATAACGGCGGCAATCCGCAAGACCCGAAGAACGATCCCGCGTTAGCTTGCAGAGAAGAAACCTTTTTGGCAGGCGAAATGGGCGGCGTTTTACCTGAGTGCGCGGGCGGAATTCCGGTACCGCTTTCTTTCATGGTCTATTGGGCTACTTATGATTCAAGCAAGAAAGTTGTAACTATCGCGTTTAGTGCAGAGGTTGACCCGACGACAGGAGAGAATGTAGAAAATTATACTTTTACTCCTGAAGCGAAAATCGAATCTGCCAAAATCGGGGCTAACAGCAAACAGGTTGAATTAACTTGTGATTTAACTGAGGCTACGAATTACTTACTTCAAGTTAGTAATGTAACGACAACCGAAGGTAAGGCTTTGGATCGCGGAAACAGTATCGCCAGATTTTCGACTGGTAAGGGCTCGGATTCCGGAAACAGCAGCGACAGTCTTTTGACGAGATAACGGTAAATAATACAGGAGCTCGGTTTTGTACTATGAGTGGATTTCAAATTAAATTATGACTGCCACAAGTAAAAACCGGGCTTCTGTAAATTTTTTAAGAGGTGTTAATAAATATGAACGTAAATCTAACGGAAAGCAGAGAGCAGCTCGGAGAACTGCTCGGTTTAGAAAAACCGGTTTCAGAAGATGTATTTCTATGCGCGCTAAACGATGAAACTTACGCGCATAATTTAATCGTTTGCAGGAATCAGCCCGAATTTCTCCGGCATTTACTATCTAATCCACCGATAAAAAATTACACGGAAGATGAACCCGGTGAAATGTCGAGTTCCGTATTAATGGTCAAAGCTGCAAAGGCTTTAGTCGGATGGGCTAAAACCGGTTTCTCAACTGTAGACGAAGAAATGATTGAACGCAGGGAAAACGCGTGCCTGAGTTGCGAGTATAGAACCACATCTTATAATGGACTGCATAAGCTTGTAACCGGTAAGGTAAGCGAAAAAATCGGCAGCCGGGCTGCCGACAGCGTTTGCAAACTCTGCGGCTGCGGCATAAGTAAAAAAATCCGCTTAACATCGGAGTCTTGCCCAGCGAAAGATTCGGCAAATTCGGCGTTAAGCCGTTGGGGCGAACCTTACCGGCAACCTGAATAAACTCGGATTACTGAAAAAGTGAGAATTTTATATTATTGCCATATTTTATTACTGTAAAATAACTGAAATATATTAAAGTTTTCTATATGGCTGAGAAATTATTACCGGGACGTTCGCATGGAAAAACGATAAAAAGTTTGGAAATTGCCGAATTTATCATCACTGAAAATATTCATCTCGCAAACACGAAACTTTCGGAACATTCGCACGAAAACGCTCATTTTTGTTTTGTTCTTCAGGGAAGCTATTCCGAATTTCATAATAAACGAGAGGTAATGTGTAAGCCCTCGACTTTGACTTTTCGTCCTTCAGGCGAATTGCATAGAGATTATTTTCACGACCGCGACGTGCGTGTTTTTATTATCGAAATTCCGGCGAAATGGATTGAAAAGCTTCACGATAATTCATTACAATTAAATCATGCAGCCAATTTCCATGACGGTTTATTGCCGCAGCTTGTAACGCGACTCAACCGCGAGTTTCATCAGATGGACATGGCTTCTTCTTTAATAATCGAAGGCTTGACGATGGAACTTCTGGCTGGAACGGCTCGAAGCTCCAATCAATATATCGAACGAACAATTCCTCACTGGCTCAGACAGGCGAAAGATATACTTCACGCGCGTTTTTCGGAAAATCTGACGCTTGAACGGATTGCCTCGGAAGTTAAAATCCATCCGGTACATTTAGCCAGTGTTTTCAGGCAAAAATATCACTGCACTGTCGGTGAATACATTCGCCAATTACGGATTGAATACGCCTGCGCTGAAATCTCAAAAGGGAAAACGCCGCTCGCAATCATTGCTTTAGAAGCCGGCTTTGCCAATCAAGGACATTTTTCCAGCACATTCAAGCGTCTGACCGGATTAACGCCCGTTTCATATCGTAATTTTTTCCGTCAAACTTAATCGGATATAAAACTTCTTAAGTTTTCGTAATACAAATAAAATAAAGCCTCCTAAAATACGAACAGGATTTCTAATTCGTAAATTTTATTATTTTGGCTATGTCGCTGAGAGTTAAGTTTGAGATTGAAAATAAGGGGAAAGCCGCCGCGATTACGATTGCAAATCCTAAAGGCGGTATAAAAGCAGTAAGGTTATAAAAGTATTTAGTCACTTTAGAACTGAAATAATTAAAAAAAACAAATATATGAAACGCGCAAAAAATATTTTTAACTATAGTTTAGTCATCGTTCTGCTATTTTTCTTTGCTTTGTCGGGGCGCGCCGAGATTACGGCAATCAAAGCCGGAAAGCTGGTCGATACTGAAACCGGCACGACATCGGTAAATCAGATTATTCTGGTCGAAGACAATACGATTAAAGCGGTCGGCGGCAATATTCAGATTCCAACGGGCGCAACCATCATCGACCTTTCAAAATATACGGTTCTGCCGGGACTTTTCGACGCCCATTCGCATATGTGTCTGAATGTTCCGGCAGGTCAGCCGCAGCTCTACTACACCGTAACAGTTCCGACCGCTTACCGCGCGATTCAGGGTGTCGCCAACGCCCGTTCAATGCTCGAATCGGGTTTCACCACTATTCGGGATGTCGGAAACAGCGGAAATTACGGCGATATATCGCTGATGCAGGCGCTGGAAAAAGGCATTGTGCCGGGTCCGACGATGATTACCGCCGGGCGAATAATTGCTCCTTTCGGCGGGCAATACCGGATTCAGGCTGAGCGACTCGGGCTTGGCGAGCCTGAATATTTGTATGCCGATACGCGCGACGAACTTAAAAAAGCCGTCCGCGAAAATATTCAATACGGCGCGCGGGTTATCAAAATAGTCGTCGATGACCAAAGATATATTTATTCGGTTGACGACATAAAATTTATTGTCGAAGAAGCAAAGAACGCCGGATTAAAAGTCGCCGCACACTGCTCGACCGACCGCGGCGCGCATAATGCCGCCGAAGCGGGCGTCGCGTCAATCGAGCACGGAATCGGGATGTCGGACGAATCTCTTCAGATAGCCAAGCGAAACGGCGTCGTCCTTGTCGGAACTGAATTTACCGTAAAACTCGGTGAATACTTAGGTTTGCCGCATGAGCGGGCGGTCGAATTTCACGAAAATTACGTTGACCGATTAAAACGCGCGTACAAAATAGGCGTCAAGATGGCTTACGGCTCGGACGCGTTTTTTGACGTTGCGGGCGAAACGCGCGGCGAGCAATCACTTGAAATTATCGACAGCTTCGTCGAAGCCGGCGTCGCCAATAAAGACACTCTCCGTTATATGACCGCCGATGCGGCGCGCCTGCTCGGAGTTGAAAGCCGGCGCGGGGCAATCAAAATAGGCTTGAGAGCCGATATTATTGCAACGTCGGAAAATCCGCTTGATAATATTCTGACGCTCAAAAAAGTCGCTTTCGTCATGAAAAACGGCAAGGTCTTCAAAAAAATCGGGTGATAAAAGTAATTTTATGTTCAGGAAGCTTATTTTCTCAATTATCTGTTTCGCTCTGGTGTGTTCAAATGTTGCGCAAGCTCAGCAGAATAAGATTAAAGGGATGCTTGGCAAAAAGCTGGACGCTTATTTGACTTCGCAGGTCGATAAGGGGTTTTCCGGCGCTGTTCTGGTGGCAAAAAAAGACAAGATACTTCTAGCCAAAGGCTACGGTTTTGTAGATAGAGAGAAAAAAACTCCCGCGCTCGCTTCGACGGTTTTTCCAATCGGTTCGGTAAGCAAGCAATTTACGGCGGCGGCGATTGTGAAACTCGAAACGCAGGGGAAATTGCAGTTTGACGATTCGATTGCGAAATATTTAAAGGACGTTCCGGCGGATAAGGCGAAGATTACGATTCATCAACTGCTCACGCATTCGTCGGGTATTCCGGGCAGCGTCGGGCGCTGCACGCAGGAGATGACGCGCGATGGATTCGTTAAAATGGCGCTCGCGTCAAAACTCGATTTTGAGCCGGGAACTGAATACAGCTATTCAAATGCCGGTTACAATCTGCTCGCAGTCATCGTCGAAACGGCTTCGGGCGACGATTTCGAGCAGTATGTGAGCAAAAATCTGTTTGTGCCCGCCGGTATGAAACAGACCGGAATATTTGTTCCGAAATACGCGCTCGACAACATCGCCGTCGGCTATCGCGACGGGAAAAGATGGGGAAACATTTACGAAAAATTGTTTGATTACGATTACCCGGACAGAAAATTTTTCGGCTACGAGTTTTGCGGGCGCGGTTCGGGCGCAATACTTTCGACCATCGGCGATTTGTATAAATGGCACAGGCAATTTGAAGGCGAGCGCGTGTTTTCAAAAGCGGCGAAAGAAAAAATATTCACGCCGCACATTCGGGAAGGCGAAGGCGCGACATCTTTTTACGGCTATGGCTGGGCGATTTTTACAACTAAACGAAACACGAAACTAATCGCGCACAACGGCAACGTTAACGATGTTTTCGAGGCGAATTTTCTGCGCTACGTCGATGAGGACGTAGTTTGCATCATTATGACGAATTCGTTGAATCTCGATGAATCCGCGATAAAACTCAGCCCGCAAATCGCGCAAATTATTTTTGCCGATTCGAAAATAACAGACAGGAAATAGTTATTTTTTAATTAGATTTTACAACTGATTTTTCGCAAGCCGGTCAATTATTCTGTTTCTACAAGCTGCACATTTCCAAATTTGCACATTTCCAAATTTCTCCAGCGCCGGACGAATCTTCGCCAATGCGGCGGATTTCATATAAAAATTCCTTTAACGCGCCTTCGGTAACTGACTTCGACGGTAACGACCGGCGCGGTGTGGTCTTCAACAAAGAAAACGCGCAAGCCGTTTTTCAATTGCTGTTCTTTGATAGTCAATTGTTGAGCGACGATACAAATATTGCCGATACAGATAATTATTCCGACAGTCAGGCAACAACAGATAAGAGATAAATATTTTTTCATTGATAATCCTCTATTTAATTGAAACACTCATTTCGACGACGACTTTGCCGGTTTCATCAATTGCGATGATGCGGAATTCTCCTTTCGCCGGCAGCATCAAAACCGGCGCTTTTTTTGCGTCCGGCACGATAATCTGGTCAATCGGAATCGCGTCGTTCGGTTCATTTGCGGCGAAGGCTTGCACCAGAAATATTCCGCCCGTCTGCGGAAGAAACGGCATCGCCACACTGTTTTCCACTTTGCCGTAAAGCGCCAGCGATTTTCGCGCGCCGCTCATCTCTAACCACGTCGGGCGACCGTCTTTATAAATTGCGCGGGGATGAAAAATCGTCAGGTCGTTTGCCGGTTCGCTCCAGAATTTTCCGTCTTTCGATTGAAAAACGGACGGCTCGGTGAATTTCCATTTCGCCGTCGCATATCGATAAAGCGGGAACTCATTTTCGGGACGGCTCCGCTCGCTCAAATGCATTTGTCCAATCGTATAAGGGTCGATTTTGCTGATTTGTTTGAAATGCCAAGCCATCATCGCCCAAGTTTCAAAATTCGCTTCCTGGTTGTGTCCGCGCCCGACGTGGACGAGAATTTTCGCCTTCGGGTCGTTCTTCAAAATGCGGTCGTAGAGATTCTGCGCCTGCCCGCGTTCGCGCTCGTTCTGGCAAAAATCCTCGTTGTCGTCAGGATTTTTGCAGTCGGTTCGGATATGTTCGTAAGGCACGATTTTGAAGCCGAGCTTGAGCGCGGTTCTAATCATATCGCCGTAAACGGGGTCAGCGGTGTAAAATCCGGTTTTCTGCGTCGGGTAGCCTCGCTTGTTTAGCTCGGTGTCGGCTTCGGCGATGGTTTCAGCCGCCAGATAGCGAAATCCTTTTTTGTAAAGAACCGGCAGCAGTCGGGTTGTAAAAGCGCGGTGCATCGGCGTATCGTGCTCTTCGTTAATCATAATGACCTGCTGTTTTTCAGCCGCTGAAGCAATTACTTCAATCGCGCCGCGCGGCTCGAAATTATCAATCGGCGAGCTTTCCAAATCCTTTTGCGGCTTCATTTGACGGCTGAAAAATTCGTCCAGATAACTATTCGCCGCATTGTATTCGCCGACTTGGGACGCCAGTATCGACATCAGTTGGAAATAATTTCTAGCGAATTGCGGCGAAGCTTTGTATTCGGCTTCGTGTCGTTTTAATTCGAGATACGCGCCGAGATAATCGCCCTGACCGATTTTCCCGGCATAAATCGAATAAGGTTCGGTTAAATCCGTCGATGTTTTCGACTGAGAATGCAAAAACGACGGGCAAGAAAAGGAAATGATGGTAAAAAGAAAGAAGATATATTTGAGTTTCATAATTTAATTTCTTGATTTTTGAGCTAACCGAAAACGGCTGTCGGGTTTCATCACAAGACGTTTCGCTTTATAAATCGGTTTCAAGATTTTCTCAGCCGGTACGCTTTCATTAACAATTTTGATTCAGAAGACGAAATCGGGAAATTGATTTGTGACGAGTCGTGAAAAAATAGAAATGATTCATTTAGCGGAAGTCGCGAATCGTTCAGAGAGGATTTGATTGGATTTGACCGGGAGTGGAATTTTATATTTTATTTTTGCGTCTGCCCGCGAAACGGCAGACTGACGCTCACGCGCCAACCGCCATTTTCAGGCGTGCTTATTTCAAAACTCTGCGCCTCACCGTATAAATGTTTTAATCGAGCCTTCGTATTTACCAGCCCGATTCCGCCGTCTTTATTTTCATAATTGCTTTCTGAGCCAAGCCCGTTGTCTTTGATTTCAATCAAAAGCTCGCGATTTAAGCGGCGCGAAAAAACCTCGATGCGTCCGCCGTCCTCTTTCGGCGCGATGCCGTGGCGGATTGAGTTTTCCACCAGCGGCTGCAAAATCATATTCGGCACGAGCGCATCTAGAGTTTCCGGCTCAATCCGCCATTCGACCTCTAGTCTTTCCTGCAAGAGAGTCTGATGAATTTGAAGATATTTCCGCAAAAAATCGAGTTCTTCTTTCAGCGTAACTTCCTGAGCCTTGTCGTTGTGCAGCGTCAGACGCAGCAAATCACTCAATTGTGAAATTGTTTTCGTCGCTTCGGGAGGCGAAACATAAACGAGTGCCGAGATGGCGTTCAGGGTGTTAAATAAAAAATGCGGGTGAAGCTGTGTTTTTAATGCTTCCAGTTCGGCTTGCTGAAGGCGAAATTCGCGATCACGGTATTTGCGCGAGTATCTCATCGCATGATTAAACGCCAGAATCGCAATATAAAATACAATCGCATTCGTTACGTTGTTGAGAAACGCTCCGGTGCTTGCGAAAGTCTCTTTGAGTATTGCCGGAAGGCTTTCGCCCCGAAAAATACTCATCAGCGCGACGTGCCACAAAATTGTGTTCAGCACACCGAAAAATACACTGAAAACGAAATGAATCGCCAGACGCGAGACTATTTTAGGTCGCTCGATGGGAAATCGCCTACCGAGCCAGAAAATCGGCGGCGTCAGAAACGCCCACACATATGTCGCCAATACAATTTGCCCGAAAGCCTGCACCCAGGGAAGTGGATTTTTCGCATTTGAATTATAAAAATAAATCTGCGGAAACTGGATTAAAGCCAAAAAAGTATAAAATCCGAAGATTAAACCTGCCGTTCGCCAACTAATTGCCTTTATCTTGGAAATAAAGTCTATTGCGGGCGTTGCGCTTGAAAGCATCATCGAATCTTCGGACATAAACAAAGATTATATCAGTTGATTCTTTTATAAATACCAAATGAGTGACGAGCCGTGAAAAAAAGGGTTTAAATACCGTCAACCGTCAGGATACTTATTATTTCGAAAGGGAGCGTGTAGAAACCTGCTCCCTTTCAAAATTTATAATTTATCTTGTATAAGCCGAAGGAATCGGAATATCGTTAGCGAGTCCGAACCGTGTTATCGTGTAATTACTGTCGGAACTGCGCATAATATACCAGACGCCTTGACGATAGACGGCATAATCGGTTTTCCTGTCACCATCGTAATCCGCCGGAACCGGAACGTCGCCGTCCGTCCCCCAGTGAAATACCGTCATCGAATTTGTCGAGCTTTGCCAGACATACCAGTCGCCCTGACGGAAAACGGCATAATCAGTTTTCTTATCGCCGTCATAATCAGCCGGAACAGCTTTATCCGTCTGAATTCCGAACAGAGCGCCGGTAACGGGTAGTTCCGCTTGATAACGCACATACCATGCGCCGCCGCGGAAAACGGCAATATCGCTCCGGCGATTGCTGTCGTAATCCGAAGGAATCGGCAAATCGCCGGCAAGTCCGAATTGAGTTACGCTGTAGGCATTGTCAGAACTATTCAGCAGATGCCAATTCCCCTGCCGGAAAATGCTCAAATCGGCGCGTCCATCATTGTCATAGTCCGAGGGACTGGGCTTGTCGTTTGCCAAACCGAATTGGTTGATGAAATAATTTCCGTCAGAGCTTTTCATTACATACCAGACGCCGTCGCGGTAAACCGCTAAATCATTTTTGCCGTCGCCGTCGTAATCCGCCGGTGTAACTTTATCTTCACTCAGCCCCCATTTCGTCGCCGAATAGCCGCCATCCGAGCTTCTTAGAATCCACCAGACGCCGGTTTCGGGACGATAAACGGCGATGTCGGCTTTTTTGTCGCCGTCGAAATCAAACGGCACGGCGCGCGTCTGCGCCTGCGGTTCGAGCTTAAAGACGAGCAAATCCGTAGATTGTTCGGGTATATCCGACGAGCCTGCTATATATAAATTTCCTTGTCCATCCAACAGCATTGCCGTTTGAGCAACGTCGTCTAATCTATCGACAAAAACATCGTAACCGAAAAACGGATTGTTAAAGCGATATGTCCAATCCTGCGTGCCATTTGCAAGATACTTAATTATTTGAATATCGGGATTGGCAAAGCCTTCGGAAGTTAAGCCGACATAAACATTTCCTGATGCGTCAACTGCCAGTTTTTCGTCGCTGTCGTAATCATCTTCCGTCGGTCCGTCATAAATTTTTGACCAGAGAAGATTTCCGTCCGCATCAAATTTAGCGGTAAAAACATCCAGATTTGAAAAGCTCTTTGTGTCGAGGCTTGTCGTTCCCGTTACGATAATGCTGCCTTGATTATCAAGCTTCATTGCGCCGGGAAGCTCGGGATATTCTCCGTTTGTCGCGCTGTAATTTTTTGTCCAGACGGAAGCGCCGTTCGAGCCGTTAATTTTTAATATAACCGTTTCCGCTTCGGCTCTGAGCAAGGCTTCGCCCATCACGAAAACATCGCCGCTCGCGGCTATCTCGACTTCGTAGCCCGTGTCAGAACCATTTGTCGGGTCGTTGTAACGATTCAGCCACATCTGCTGCCCGGCAGAATTGTACTTAATCGTCAGAATGTCGCCGCCGGTCTTGCTCCCCAAAGATTCGCCCGTAACGTAAATGTTTCCGGCTGTATCCAGTTCTAATTCGTATGCCGTATCAGCCATGCCGCCGTCAAAGCGTTTTGCCCAGATTTGATTTCCGTTCGTGTCGTATTTGACCGTTGCGTAATCTGTCCAGGAAGCTCCGATTGTGTAAGATTCGCCCGTAACATATACGTTTCCAGTCGCGTCGATTTTCATCGAAGTTGGAAGGTCGTCGCGTTTTGAAGGTCCGTCATAAGTTCTCGACCAGAGCAGATTACCGTTTGTGTCGTATTTGAGGATTACATAGTCGTAGCTCTGGTCAGCGCCCGTAAGATTATTAAAGGCATAACCCGCTAAATAAACATTGCCGCCTGCATCGACGGCAATATCCCTGATGCCGTCCGCATAACCTCCGCTGCCGTTAAAAGTTCTCGTCCAAAGGCGATTACCGTTTGAATCGACTTTGAACAAAATAATATCGGTTTGCCCGTTATCGTCCGTGTCAGAAGTTCCGCCGACATAGACGTTGCCCTGAGCGTCGCGTCCGAGCATCGCGTCGTAATCGGTGAAATGATTTGCGCCGTCAGCGTAGCTCGACCAGGCTAAAGTCGGTTGATTTGCAGGCGGCGGCGGCAGATTGGGCGGCGGTCCGGACGCGATAAAATTAATGACGTGGCTGCTTGCGATTCCACCGAAAGCGGCGTAAGGCGGGAAAAATTCATAGCCTTCGAGCAAAGGAGAAACTTCAACATCGCTGCCAACCGGTATATCGCCGAAAAGATAGCTGCCGGTTGTATCTGTCAGAACGGTGCGCGTTGTTCCCTCATTTGCATCGTAGAGTTCCATTGTAACGCCGCTCATTCGCACGCCGTTTTGATGCGTTACATTGCCGGAGATTGTAACTACCCCGTTGCCAAAGCTGTTTTTATTAACGTTCTCGCGCTGTCTGAGACAGCCATCGAATAAAGATTTTTTCTCACGCTTCTGAAAAGTTATTTTTTTACTTTTCAACTCCGGGCAAGAATTTTGCTGCGCAAAACTGAGACCGACAAAAGTTATTAAAAAACTTCCGGTCAGGATTATTTTAAGGAAATTGAGAAACATACTACCCCTCCGTGAAATGAAATAAGTATTTATTACTGTAATAAATACTTATTTACCGAAAAATCGACTTGTTATTAGCCGTGAGAATCGAGTGACGAGTAGTGTTAAAAGCTGTCTTTTCCTTCAAAAAGTTAGCAGAAAAGTCGGGCGAGTGTTGTAAAATTAGAAAATTTTAGCCGGTGATGCCGAAAAATTTACTCTATCTTATTCAAACAGGAAAGGAAGCGGAGGAGACACGCTCGTTACCGGTAAGACGTTGGTTTCAGCCGGGATAAAAAGAATATGGAGATGATTGGATAACTACTTTAAAAGCTGAAGCAGTTTTTCGTGATAAGTTCGGCTCATGTTCAGCTTTGTGCCGTCACGCAAAATAACTACGTGATCTCCATTGAACATCGGATGCAAGGTCTTGATACGATTAATATTTACAATTGTCGAGCGATGAATCCTGACAAACTGTTCGGGGTCTAATTTTTGTTCAAATTGATGAACGCGTTCTCTTATCAGGTAAAGGTCTTTACCAACGTGCAGTTCGAGATAATTACCCGCCGCTTTAATAAAATCAATGTCCTCGGCTAAAACAAGAATGGTGTATTGCGCCGTTTTGACCGGAAGCCGTTTGAAATATTCCGGCTTATTTTTAACTTCGCCGAGCAATTGCAGGAGGCGTTGGTCAAAATCTCCGCGCTCCCGTTGATTTATCTGCCGCTTGGCTCGTTCGAGCGCCTTGTTAAAACGTTCGTCATCAAAAGGTTTCAGCAGATAATCCAACGCATTGACCTCAAAGGCGCGCAAAGCGAATTCATCATAAGCCGTGACGAAAACGACCGTCGGCATTCGCTCGGCTCCAATCGCCTTAATAACCTCCAAACCGCTCATTTTCGGCATCTGCATATCGAGAAAGACCAGTTCAGGATTCAGGCTTTTAATGGCGGCGACGGCTTGGCGTCCGTTGGTACATTCACCGGCGATTTCGATTTCCGGCTCGGACGCGAGAAGCATTTTGATTCTTTCGCGCGCAAGCTGCATATCGTCAACTATCAATGTGCGGATTTTCATACAATACTGTCTAAACCAACTCTTCTTCACGAATCGTTTCCCGAAACGGAATTACGATTTCAACCAGTAAGCCGCCGTCCGGCGCTTCGCTTTGATAAAATTCGTGCGCTTCTTCATACAGATGCTCAAGCCGCGTCTTTATATTAACCAACCCGTCTTCCTTACCGGTTTCATTTTTATCAGGCTCAAGTGCGAACCCGTTGTTTTTCACGTAAATAAAAAGTTTTTCCCGTTCCCGGTGAGTTCCGATTTCGATTCGACCGCCTGATTCGAGCGGCGCAATGCCATGTTTTATCGAGTTTTCAATCAGCGGCTGAAGCAGCATATTGGGAATTGCCGCGTCGAGTGTTTCGGAATCTATTTTCCACTCTATTTCAAGCCTTTCCTGAAGGAGAGTTTGCTGAATCTGAATATATTTGCGTAAAAAATCCAATTCGTCCTTGAGCGCGACTTCCTGCGATTTATTTCTGTTCAGGGTAAGTCTGAGTAAATCGCTGAGTTGGGAAATAGTCTTTGTCGCATTTTGAGGCGAAGAGTAAACAAGCGCCGAGATGGCATTCAAAGTATTAAATAAAAAATACGGATGAAGCTGCATTTTGAGAACTTGTAGTTCGGCTTGCTGGAGACGAAATTCGCGGTCGCGATATTTATGCGAATAAATAACTGCCTGATTAATCGCCAGAATCAAAATGTAGAAGACAAAGCCGTTCGTTACATTGGTAAGAAACATTTCTGTTTTCCCGAATATTTCGTCATAAACGACAGAAGCATTTTCACCTTCAAAAATTCCGACTAAAATAATGTGATAGGCAATAGTCCAGATTATTCCCAGAGTGATACCAAAAATAAAATGGATGACTAAGCTTCGAAAGAAATTTTCCTTCCCAATCACGAATCGGACGCCCATTCGGAAAACCAGCGGAGTTAGTGCCGCCCACAAATACATAGCCAGAGCCATCTGACCGAAAGCCGACCACAAGGAAACAGGATTTTTTGAGTCGATGTTAAAAAAATAACCTTGCGGAAAAAGCAAAAGCGTCAGGAAGGTTGAAAAAACAAAGATTAAAATTCCGGTTTGCCGCCAGTTTGGATTAGCTGCCTCTTCGCGCATCATTTTATTTAAGCAAAATGCGTTTTCAAAAACAATCACTGCGTTCTCTTCCATTCTTACTTCGCTCATTAACTTACAAAATCCATTAAGGCAATGTGCAGTTAAACAGATAAATCTTTTTGCCGGTGAAAGTTTGTGACGAGTCGTGAAATATTAAAGGCGAGTTGTTAATTGAATCAGGCGAAAAATTGTTAATCCGAACAATAAAAATATTCGGCAAATTATGATTTCAAAGTAAGAATTTATCTTTTGATACATCCCGATAAATTAATTTAATCAATACTTCGCCACTTTCAGTAAACCGTTTCTTTCATAATTCGCACGGTTTGTCACAAAAAAAAGCTAAATTATCAAAATCGTCGTCTTTGTAATAAAAAAGGAGACTAATATGAAATCATCTGTTTTATTACTTTTACCGCTTTGCTTTTTACTATTTGTCATTTGCGCTTTCCCTCAGGAGACGAAAACTGTTACAACCCGGTCAAGCATTAATCAGCCCGCGAAATCGGTTAAAAATCCTGAGCTGCGCGATGAAATTTTGCAAAGATTAAAATCCGACCAAGCCATTCGCATAGAAGTGGTGAAAAATTATCCTCCGGGCAAGCCGCTTCCCGGTGAAGTTATCGAGCGTTTCAAGGCTATAGACAAAGAAAACACCGCGCGAATGAAGGAAATAGTTAAGCAATACGGTTATCCGGGCTATTCATTAGTCGGAGAAAATGCCGCGCAGGCAGCTTTTATTATGATTTAACACGCCGACCAGGATTTAGAGTTTCAAAAGCAGTGTTTGGAATTGCTGCGCAAAGCCGCCGAACTAAAAGACATTTTTCCTGCTTCCGTGGCTTATCTGACCGACCGGATTCGCATGGCAGAAAAGAAACCGCAAGTATATGGCACACAGGTTAATATAACGCCCGCCGGAAAGGTTGAAGCGCCTGTAATTGAAGATGAAGCAAATGTAGATAAACGCAGAGCCGAAGTTGGATTAGAACCTTTAGCCGCCTATATCGAGAGAATGCAGCAAAGATATAAAAAACCGGGCAGCTAAGGCTTGTTCAAAATAGACTGAAACCAGTTTGCAAACATCCATAATCCGACTTATTTACAGAATCTTATTTGGTTAATCGCACGATTCGTAATATTCAAGTCACCGTTCGTCACATTTGCATCCGGTATTCAACAATTTGGTTGTTATAATTCTGAATCTTACAGTCAGATGATGAAAGTTTTCTATTCAGAATCCTGGAGGAAATTTCAGACAGATTACAATTAGGAGAAAATTATGATGAAAATAAAAAACGCAGGTCAGTTAAAACAGGTTGTTCCGACATTTTTGTTGATTTTAGCATTAGGATTAAGTATTGCCGCGCAAACAAATGGCGGAACTGACGGCAATGATAGGTCAGGTCAGATTATAGGAAGCGGCAGTCGCGCATCTCAGACTGTGGGAAGCGGCGGTCGTTCATCATCTCAGGTTATGGGAAGCGGAGGTTATACCGAAGGCGGCTTGATTGGCAGCGGCACCGCGACGGCTTCACCTGATTCCGGTTCACGCGGTATAATTGAAGATGTTTGGAACTGGTTTGAAAGTATCCTTTAATAAGCGGTACAGACTTGGAAATTCAATTCACTGATTTCTATTTGTCGTAAAAGAAAGCAAAGCATTTTCCACTCTGAAATTATCTGCATTATGAAATTTTATTTAAACTTTATATCGCGGGCACTACTGTGCCTCGCGTTCGTTTTCGGCATGTCGGTTGTTCCGGCTCGCGCCGGTTATCTTTATGTTCTGAGCCAACAGAATGGCGCGCCTAATCAAATCTATTGCTTTAAGGTCAATGAAACAACGGGCACACTTGTCCCGGCGGCGGGATTTCCCGTTTCGTCGGGCGGCAATGGCGTAACCGGAACGCAGAGCGAGCTTTTAACTATCGACCGCGCGAGCAATCGTTTATATGCGATAAATAAAGGTTCGAATACGGTCGGCGCGTTTACCATCAATACGACTACAGGCGCGCTTACGCCGATGCCTTTTTCTCCTTTGACGGTTGTTACCAATGCCGTAACAATCGCCGTTCACCCGACCGGCTCGCCTTTGGTTGTCGGCGGCAATACCGGCACGCCTTTGAGCGGCGTTTACCGCGCAGACAGTTTTGACATCACTTCGACGACAGCGACGCAGGCGGCGGGAAGCCCTTTTAATACGGGCGGCGCAAGACCTTTTTCATCGGTTTTCAGCCGTGACGGAAATTACTATTACGTCGGCGGCGCTCTAAGCACAACCTTCGCGGGTTTGAGCGTGGACACGGGAACGGATATTTTGACGACGCTGCCAAGCTCGCCTTATAACGTCGGTAGCCCGACCACTCTGGCTTACGCGACCGACACGCAGGGAAGATTGTTCACGGCGAACAGAACTGACGGCGGACTTCGAGTTTTTACGACTTCGGGCGGAGTTCCGACAGCGGTTTCCGGCAGCCCGTTCGCTACTTCTTTTACGGGATTGACCGACGGAGTTCTTTCGCCGAACGAGCAGTTTTATGTGGTCGCGGACAGCAGCGGCAGCCAGGTCGCCTCATATCAAATTTCAGGCGCGGGCGCGGCGACTACTTTATCTCAGGTCGGCAGCGCGCCTTCAAACGGCTCGACTGCTAATACGATTGCCTTCAATCAAACCGGAACGCTTTTGTATGCCGCCAATAGCTCGACCCGAAACATTTCGAGGTACAGTTTCAACACAACTACCGGTGCTGTAACACTTCTTGCAACGACGTCAGCCGATTCAGCCGGCGTAGCCGGATTTCTGGCTGGAATGGATTATCTGCCGACGCTCGCGCCGACTGCGGCAAGCGTTCCTGTTTCAGGCAGAGTCGTTACGGCAAAAGGTCAGGGAATTGCAAAAGTAACCGTTACATTAACGGATTCGGAGGGAAATGTGCGAATCGCTTTGACCAATCCGTTCGGCTATTATCGCTTTGATAATGTTTCGGTAGGAGAAACATATATTATAAGTGCAGCTTCAAAAAGATACAGTTTTGCTCCGGCAGTTATAAACGTGTCGGATGAATTGAGCGAAGTGAATTTTTCGGCGCAATAAGAAGCAGAAAAGAAGATAAATAAAAAGGTCGGAGTTTTTGATTCCGACCTTTTTATTTATTAAGAGTCCTAAGTTGGAAACTTAACCGCTCGTAATTTGTTGATTCTACGTAGCAGTTTTTTGCGCCATTTTGCTAAAGTTGGGAACTGTGTTTAACATTGTATAAAATTCCACTAATTTTTATGCTAATAAAGTTGGGAACTCATGTCAACAAGTTTTAATATTTTATTTGCAGTCAGGAAACAACTTTTCCAGATGTGCTGTAAAGAAACAGTCCTGTGCTTTATTAACGCCGGACATTGCAACACGAATGTTAATTTCTTCATTTAGATTGTCAGGAACTTCAATTATGTAAGCCAGTAAACCCATTTGTGGTTTTTGAGATTTTTCCAGGCTTTCATCAATAGTTGTTCTTCTGAATGTTTCATTAATTTCAATTTCATTTGCATTCGGGGTAGCCTTTCCATAATTTAAATTTTTTTCAATGAAATTGTCGTACCAAACGTGATGTTCCCTTTTGAAATCGTCTCCTTCGAGACACGGACGGCAAATATTCGTGGATAAAATATTAGAATCACTCCTGAACGCTCGAATTTCCTGCATAGTTTGAGAGTCCGGGTGTTTATATTTTTTATCCCGTCCGGCAGATATTCCAAGATATACGTCGCCTGAATTCGGGATAATTTTTTTCCAAATCGTCGGACTGGAAGAATTTTTTGACCCGTGATGACTTACTTTAATAAAGTGAGAATCGAAGTTTCCAAAGTCTTGAACAAATGAGTTGCCCGGTTTTTCATATTCAGCTAAACACTCTTCCCAAATTTTCTTGTCAGTATCTCCGCCAAACAGCAGATTGGTTTCTCCGAATTTTATCCTGAGAATATGTGAAATAAGGTTTTTATCAACTCTATTTTTACCATCTTTAACTTTAAGAATTTCTTTTACTATATCCAAATCAAGGTTTTTAACATATTTTTCAAGTTGATCGCTGAGAGGTCCCATATTAATTGCTCTACTGTTATCTTGTGAGCAAGGTCGGGGTAGTGGTCTAATTTCAACGAGATATTGACCTTTACCTATATTTTTTTCGGTTCTATAGCGTTCCGACTTAAATTCTTTTAGCTTCCATTTCTCAAAAGCTTCAAAGAAATTTTCAATTCCTTTCTTAAACTTACTCACACTTGGATCGTATTTAAGCCGTTCATCTAATTCAAATTCTTCAATTATTGAGTTGACTTTTTCTTTTAAGAAACGATTTAGCTGAAGTTTATCTCTTGCCGCTCCTAGCCAGATATCTCGAATAAAAATTCCATTATCATCAAACCATTGAATTGTTTCCATAATTCCTCTTACATGGTCTTTATCTGTATGAGATATGCAAAAAAAGGAAATGGTTATCTTCTCAAATTCTGATTTCGGCAGGCTGTCTTTTAGTTCTTTGAAGTAACTTAAACAAGGAGGTTCAACTTGATTATCTGCCGTATCATAATAAAAATCGATAATCCCATATTCCAATGTCGGAAACTTCAACATAATGTGGTCGCCTTGTCCAACATTAAAAAGAAATACTTCCAATCTATTGGAAGCGGTGTGAATATCTTTCGCGAGAGTTTTTTTCATAGTTTTAGATAGGTTCAATATGAAACGCGCTTCCACCACCAATCGGCGGAATATAGATTGTGTATTCAAATGAATTTTCGTCAATATTGTGATTGTTCAGAAATTCAGTGCTGAATCTCTCTACTCTTACTGCTTTTTCAGGAGAAAAACTTTCTAACTTGACATGCGCAACTCCATCCTCGACAAAATCGACTCTGCATTTATAAATATCGAGAATTTTCGGAAAGTGACTTGAAGAAAATTCCTTTAATAATTCATAAACTTCTTCTTTATGGTTGATTTGAGTAGTTACGGTTTGCGGTAGTTTTTTAAAAAGAATTTTTTGACTTTCAAACATGGCAGACTCACCTAGCGATTTTAAAGTTTTAATAACTTTCTCAATGCCGACTTGATTAGTTAAATATTTTTTGCAAATAGCTTGAGTAATAAAATAGCTATAAATGAATTTGTCAGACTTGGGAATCGAACCTTTAGTCAAAATATTTTTGAAATTGATTTCCGTGTCCGTTGATTTATCAATTATTGACTCTACATCAGAGTCATTTTTATCAATTGTGATTAGAAATTCTTCTTCGGGATTATCTAAAGTGTATTTATTGGATTTCTCGATTTTGGCAAAACGATGTGAAATATCTTTGTTTACACCTACCAGCCAGGCGTATTCTCCGGCTTTCCACAAATCATCCTTGGTCTTGGGCAAATTGATAATTTTTTTAGCGTAAAATGCCTGTATCGCGTTCGGCAATTCGCCTTTTATTTTATGTAGAGGTTTTATAGTTATTTCCAGCTTATAATTTCTTTCTATAAAATCTAATATATGTTTATTGGGAGAGCCTCTTTCTACTTTAAGAATTTCAAAAGAACTATCTCCGCGCCAGCTTTTAATAGCATTTTGTAATTCATAAGTATGTGAGCTGAACAAGCCTATTTGAATATTATAATTATAGTATTCCAGTACTTTTGCTAATTGTATTCCGTTATAACATTCTCTATTACCAATTTTAATTGAATTCACGGTGTTTCTATCGACCCAGTGACTCAAATTGTTATCAATGACAGCGCGATTAAATCTTTTGGACTCGATTGCTTCAACACACTCAGCAATTGAAGTTGGCGCTATGATATCGTGGTAGTTTTTGTCTCGCAGATATCCGAGGACTGCATTTCTGCTGTCATAATCGTCTTCAACATATAGAGTAAATTTTTCTGTGTCTTCGCTATCTAAATTGACGTTTTTTGCTGTAACTTGTCCTACATTCATAATTGTATGTCTCTTAAGGTTTGAAATTTAAACTCACAAAAAGAATTATTTTTCTTTGTCTTGTATATTAGGTTCACTCGGCAGCTTGATTGGTAAAATGATTGTAAAGGTGGTTTTGCCATCTTTTGTTCTACCCTTGATATGTCCTAGGTGATTGTTTTCAATGACATATTTGCTCATTGACAATCCTAAACCGGTGCCGCCCTCTTTATTAGTGATATTAGGATTAAACATTATGGCTTTGATGTCATCACTTATTCCTTTACCATTATCGACAATTTCAATTTTCACCTGTGAATTGTCAACTTTCTTTACTCTTACTTCAAGCTCTCCACGATTTCCCATAGCTTGATAGGCATTCTTTAAAATATTCAAAATCGCCAGTCCGATTTGAGATTCATCACAATCAATAAAAATTTCTTCATTAGGAAAATCTTTAGTAACTTTAATGTTTTTTTGGAACAATTCAGCCTCCATAATGTCAAGCTGCTGCTGTAAAATCTTTTTTACATCATGATTTTCAATAACTGTATTTTGAGCAGGAGCATACAATGCTTCTATTTTGTAAAACTCATCGTCAAGTCTTACAAAAAAAGATTTTAATTTTTCCAATTCGCCCCTGATAGTTATCTTATTCATTTTTTTATTATTAAAGTCGTAAGGGTCGTTAATTTTCTCAACTAATCTATTGTAAGAAAAATATGTGGTGTCAAATATTTTTTTTGCATCGTGTAAAGCTCCTGCGGTTAAAGCTTCGGTGAGTAATGGTTTTGTCAATCGAAGGTTATCCAAAAGAAATTGTCTGTTTTGTTTAAAAACAAGTCCGTTAGAAATACTTCCGGACGCGAATGCTGCAAAAGTTTCAATGACTTTTATGATTTCATCATTGAATGTCACTTCATTTCTAAAATTAATAAATAAAACTCCGACAGGTTTAATATAGCTAGCTGTTTTATGAACCAACTTAACGGCAGCTAATGATTTAATGTTTTCTCTATCCCAGAAATCGTCTTTAAATTTAATCTTGTTATGGGATACGGAGTGTTTTTGAATATAATCTTTATATTCGTTTTTATTACTAAAAAACCTGCTTCCGCTTTTAATAATATTTTCTGCAAGATGAACGTGAGATTTCCTTTCGCTTTTAATTAGCTTAAGGAGTTCTTCCTCTTTAAAGTCCGCTTTATACGAAAAAGTGACGTCGCTGCAATAAACATTCACGCCATCATTACTCTTGTATAAAATCACCGGGTCGGCGTTGAGCAAATTCACAGCAGAATTTGTAATTGTTTGTAGCGTACTGTTTAAATCATTTTGCGTGAACGAATCCGAAATTTCTCTAAAGGCACGCACAAGGTCGTGTATTTGAATAGTGATAAGGGCTTTGACTGAAATCAAATTCAGAAAATTTATATCTTCATAAACAATACGGTTTTTACTGTTTTTAAAGTAAATATTGATTAATCCAAAGCTCTGGTGTTGAGTTTTAAGTGGCTGGAGCAACAATGTCTTAAGGTTATTATTGCGACCGAATTTTTTAAATGGGGTATATTTTATTTCGGCGTTATTAGAATTAATCTGTATTATTTTATACTCATTTTCTAGTTCTATTTCCGCCATGTGTATTTTGTTAACTCCAAAATTTGTACAGCCTAACCTTAATTCATCAGAAGCATATTTCTGGACGTAATAATCTTTATCATCCTTAAGCCAAATGCTGATATAAGGAGTTCCAAAATAGCTTTTAATCATTTCAATTAAAGGCTGTATATTGGCTTCAAGGTCAATAATAGCGTTATCAGGCGAAACTAAAGAAGCAACGGCGTTGTGGAATTTTTTTTCATTATAGGTGGCACCGATATTATCGGCAATTTTTTGGATAATTGAATTAACAACCTCATTAAAAAGGTACTTATTCCTGCTAAGCATGAACAAATATCCAACCTTGACTTCATGAAAACAAATCTCGCTCACTTGCATAGATTTAGCGCCAAGAAGCTCATACATTTTCTGTTTAAATTTGCTCTCATTTATTTTTACATCGTCACCTGAAACCGCATCTCCTTCTATACAGTTTAGAAAATTCTCGATTATTTTTTCCTTATCTTTGGTTTCGTTATCTTCGAATACAAGAGTTGAGTTTTGAGAATTTTTATCCAACGGGACTAATGCAATGAAACAAAATTCCGCATCAACTAAAATGCAGGTAGATTTCAGGATTTCCTGCAAATACATTATCGGGTCATCTTTACTCAAGTTATCACAATTTTTAAGTAGTGAAGCAATTTTCTCCTCCAAATCCTTATCAATAAGTCTTTCGTAAGATTGAGCGCAATTATCCAGGTAAAGATTTAATTCACCTTTTCTATCAATCTTATCTTTTATCTTCAGGTCATCCGAATTAAGACCATTGCCTTTTACGCAGTAACCAACTTCAATAATTGCCACCACTCTATTCTGATTTTTATCGCTATCCTTTAAGTTTTTTACCGGAATAAAAAGCCGGTTGAGATTTTGATGATTATATGTATTGTAAATCTCACGATTTAGCGGTGATTTTTCGGAGTTGATGTTTATAATCCTTTCATCTAACTGCTCTCGATAGGCATGAATTGTCTCTCCCTTTCTAAAAACCTCAGCCATAATATCGTGGTGGTCAAATGTGATTCCGTCACTCCACACCCATTTTTCAGTTTGTTTAATATTATTGTTTTCAATCTTCGAAGCCGCATAAATTATTCTTTGCTTAAGATGATTCACTTCTGAAAAAATCGCATAATCAAAATCGAATACTTCCTTATTGGTTAAATGACGCACAACTTTAGTCGAAAGTTCTTTCAAATCTTTTGAATTAGATACTGAGTTAACTAATTTCGGCAAAATATTTAATTGCTCAACTTTAGCGGTAAGATCTTTGATGGCACGGCGACCGATTCTTACTGAAAAATCATACAACCCAAATAGAATTAAGCATTTTGCAAGAAGCGAGAGAGAAAAACCGGTTAGCTGAATTATGTCGTGAGGTATCCCTAGTCCAGAGCCTACGGGTTTCCAAAGTTGAAGACTTGTCCAAATCATCCAACCTGTAAAGATAAGATAACGAGTGTAACTATCCTTAAGTGAGTCGTTATGAATTGAAGTTAACTGGAATAAATGCCAACTGACTAATAGACAACCGACAAACTCAAATGAGTAAAAAAGGAGATTCTCACCATACAACGTAAAGTAAACGTAAACAATGATTGTAAAAAGCGTAACAATAATGTATTTTAACGCTTTTCCGGAAGATTCTTTTTTTCCGATTGACGCTGAACTCTTTATATTAACGTTCTTATCATTTGAAATATATAATTGAGGTAAAGATTGTAATAAAAAACAGTAGGTAGTAAGTATATTAAATAAGAAAATTAAAAAATACGGATCACTAATTTTGCTTGCCGGGATATCCTTGACTTCATAAGCCCGGATCATGTTAAGGATTAAATAAATCAAATTGCATAAAAATCCGAGCGCAATGAAAAGCAGCGGTCTGGTTTTATCAATCTCTCCTCTTATGCTTCCCCAAAATTGAAAACTTTCTTGTTTCACCTCCTTGGCTATTGTCGAGGTGTATGCAAAGACAATAATCAATAAAACGACAGCCATCTGCATCGCTTGTACAATTAATATGACTGTTTTATCTACTATCTCCATAATAGTGAATTATCGACTTGATAAATCAGAATGCCAATCAAGTTTTTTAACAAAACTGACAATTAGTAATATATTTTATACTCAATATCGTAATCTAGAGTTTCCAATTTTTAACACAAAAAAGTCGATTATCAAGTGATAATCGACTTTCGATATATATTTCCAACTTAATTTTCGGGAAGTCGTTAAATTCTTTCTAAAATTGTAGAAGATATCCAACATATAAAGAGATTTATCCTTTGGATTTTTATTATCTAAGTAATGATTTTTAACATCTCATTATCTTTGATAAGAAAATCCAAATATGAAATTCTAAACTTCAACCAAATGTTTTTGAGCTCTTTGTTCTTTAACTCAAATTCTCAACTATTCTAGTTTCTCTGTTCTTTTCGTTTTGGTCTAAGCTTCCCTTGGAAATATTCTTTTCTTTTTCCCCGTAGAACATTTCCGTAAAACTCCTATGTCGTCGGTTTGTTAAAACTATCACAGGTTAAAATTAGAGTCAATAATTTTCTAGGTTTTGGAAGAATATAGATAAATTTATTAGATTTTCGAGAGTTTTTTGGAGCGGAGTTTAATTTCTCTAGTAAAAGGTTTGGCAATAATATACTTGACGAATCAAAACTCAATGGTTTATAGTATTGTACTATGGCTATTGAAGTCTTCGACATTGATGATGACCAATTCAATAAAATCTTGTATTATCACGAAGGGCATTTTTTAGACCTCAAAAGGAAAGAGATAACACCGTCTAAACTTACAAATACAATTTCAGCATTTGCAAATGCTGATGGTGGCGAATTGTATATTGGAATTGCTGAATCAAGCGCAAGTTTGTGGCATACGTGGGATGGTTTTGCTGACCCTGAAGATGCTAATGCTCATATTGCCGAATTTGAAAAGCTCTTTCCGCTAGGACACGATTACAGCTACAACTTTTTACGCCACGCCGGTTCAACCGGTTTCGTTTTGCAAGCATCAATCCGAAAAACCAAAGGCGTTGTAAACGCGGGTGATGGAGTCCCGCGTTTACGTCGAAACGCACAAAACCTGCCTGTTGACACCCCGGCAAAACTTGCTTTGCTAGAGCGCAACAAGGGGATTACGTCTTTTGAGAATGAATTGGTAAATACGGATATAACAACTATCTCAAATTCGGAAACCGTTCTTAGATTCATTCTTGAAGTTGTCCCGGCATCTGAACCGGAAACTTGGCTAAGAAAAAACGAACTCATCAAAGAAGGTAAACCTACAGTTGCCGGTGTTATGCTTTTTGCTGATTTGCCGCAAGCTCTGCTGCCTAAACGAACCGGTATAAAAATTTATCAATACCAAACAAGTGATGAAGAAGGCGAGCGCGACACGCTCATTGGAAATCCTATAAGTATTGAAGGGGGCGCATACGACCTAATAACAGAGGCAGTAAGCAAAACACAAGAGATAATTGGCAATGTAAAGGTAATTGGTACAAAAGGCGTTCTTGAACCGGTTATTTATCCGGCAGAAACCCTTCACGAAGTAATTACCAATGCGGTTCTACATCGTGATTATTCCATTGCCGACGATGTTCACGTAAGGATTTTTAATAATCGAGTTGAAGTTGAAAGTCCCGGCAGGCTTCCGGCGCACATGACACCTAACAATCTCTTGCGTGAAAGATTCGCCCGAAACGGTAATATTGTGCGCGTAATTAATAAGTTTCCTAATCCGCCGAACAAAGATGTAGGTGAAGGATTGAACACGGCAGTAAACGCGATGCGCGCACTTCGACTTAAAGACCCTATTTGGTTTGAAAAGGCAAATTCATTTGTGGTTCAAATTAACCACCAAAAACTTGCTACTCCAGATACATTAATTATGGAATATCTTGGAAACAATCCTTTTATTACCAACCGAACAGCAAGACAATTAACCGGCATTAAATCAGAAAATTCTATGAAGAACGTATTTTATCGTATGCGCGACAATCGAATGATTGAACCCGTTCCGGGGCGCTCTGGCTTTGGTTCGGCTTGGCAAAAGGTCGCTGGCGCATAACCGGTTACACCAGACCGGTTATTATTCTTTATGTGAATTATGGAAAAAGAATCAGAATTTGAGAAATTTGACGATGTAATGGGAAAACTTTTGTCGGTTCCGTATTCAGAACTGAAAAAGAAATTAGACGAAGAAAAGGAACAAAAGAAAAAGAAACGCGAAGACCGGTCTATTTCCGGTGCCCGCGTTTCCCGAACGGCGAAGTAAATTTAGAACGATATAAGACGCATCGAAGGTATTTTACCGGTTAGTTCCGCATAGGTTAGCCGTTTACCGGTTACCTGCGAAGTAACTTTTTGAAATCGGTCTGCGTCGGTTCCTTTGCGCTCGTTAAAACGAAAAGTTTGTTCGGCTAAATATTTGCCAAGGTGGAACGGTTTAACCGAAACATAAGTTCCTTTGATTGTGCGTTTCAGTAAAGACCAAAAGTTTTCAATTCCGTTTGTGTGAACATTGCCTTTCACATATTCAATCGAATGATTGATAACTTCGTGAATGTAATCTTCATCCAGACCGCGATATGAACGCTATTCGTCTGTGAAAAGGTTTGAGTCCTTTTCGACGTTGTTTTTAACTTCGTTGTGAAGTGTTTCACGGATAGTGTTTTCAATAACTTTGGCTAAAACTCTACCTTTGCGCTCTAACAAGCCCATAACGGCAGTTTTGCCGACCGAGCCGCGACCTTGAATTACTTCTTTACGCTTTTTGATATGCATATTCTTGGCTTTTCCGCCGATGAAAGTTTCGTCAACTTCGACGGTGCCCGAAAGTTTTTCAAAGGAACCGGTTTCCATTGCAACGCGCACCCGATGAATCATAAACCACGCAGTTTTCTGAGTAACACCGATTGCGCGATGGATTTCATAAGACGAAACGCCGTTTTTGCAGTTTGTAATCATCCAAACGGCGGTTAGCCATTTGTCCAGACCTAAAGGCGAATCTTCAAAGATTGTGCCAACTTTGATTGAAAACTGACGTTGTTTGTGTGCGCTTTTACACTGCCATTTACGTTGTTTTGCAAGAAATGTAACATCATCGCGCCCGCAAGTCGGGCAGACTGCGCCATTTGGGAAACGGCGAGCAACCATATAATTGAGACAGTTATCTTGATTGCTAAAGAAAATGATTGCTTGTTGTAGTGTTTTTGGTTCCATTAAGTACAATCATACATTATGGAACTTGATTCGTCAAGTATATTACTGTCCTAATTTTCATTCAACCTCGGCATTTGGATTCAATATTATCGGGATTAGCGGCACCGGTAAGTCGCTCGCGGCTGAAAGAGATCTTCGACTGTATCCGCAGGTTATTCATCACAGCGAATACCACGGACGAAAATTTACGTTTTCACAGATTGTCTGGCTCAAAATAGATTGTCCCTTCGATGGCAGTCTCAAAGGACTTTGCATAAATTTCTTTCAGACTGTGGACATTATTCTCGGAACTTCCTATCACAAAAATTATGGCAGCAAAAGCAGAAATACTGATGAAATGCTGCCTTATATGGCACTGGTTGCTGCTAATCACGGCATCGGTGTTCTAGTAATTGATGAAATTCAGCGATTGAGCCTAGCTAAGAGCGGCGGAATTGAGAAAATGCTCAACTTTTTTGTTCAGGTCGTAAATACGGTTGGTGTACCGGTCATCCTCGTTGGCACTTATAAATCACTTTCTGTTTTTGAAGGTAATTTTTCACAGATGAGACGCGGCACAGGACAAGGGGATTTAGTCTGGGACAGAATGAAACTTGATAAGGAATGGAACCTATTTGTTAAAGCTCTTTGGCATTTTCAATATACCCGCAAAGTGTGTTTATTGGAAGACAACACTGACTTAGCTAAGATTCTGTATGAAGAAACACAAGGAATTACCGATCTGGCGGTAAAAGCCTATATGCTCGCTCAAGAAAGAGCGATAGAAACCAAGAAAGAGTTAGTGGATGCTTCGATAATTCGTTCTGTCTGCCGAGATAAATTCCGCATCCTTCGCCCGGCGCTTGAAGCCCTAAAATCCAAAACAAAAACGCTTTAACAAGATTTGAAGATGCATATCCGCAATTTCTCGAACAATTCATCGAGGAATCTAAGAAACCTTCCGGCAAAAATTCTTCTTCAGAACCACCGCAAGTTGAAGGTGAAATCGCTAATGACCCGCAAATCAGAGCATTAGTCAATAAGAAAAAGAAGGATAAAGACTCAGATAAATCTTCGCTTGATAATAAAGACCCTAAATCGATTGATGAAAAGCCGGATTCTCTAATAAACCAATGGTGCTAGTGAAATCATAAACTGAATTCAGCCAACGAGAGATGCGAAACTCCATTTTTATCGACATTCAAACCGTTCCATTGTTGGAGCAGATTGAAGAGCGCGACCGTAAAGGC